>NZ_NFIH01000003.1 GCF_002161675.1 Pseudoflavonifractor sp. An44 | reverse complement strand
CCCCCACCCCGCCCCTGTACACCAATCCTCTCACCGGAGAGGCCACCGATACCGATCTCAGCGGGCAAAAGCCCGTCACCGTGGTGATGAACAACATCAAGGTGGCCATGCCCCAGCAGGGCAACTCCACCGCCGACATCATCTATGAGGCCATTGCCGAGGGCGGCATCACCCGGATGCTGGCCGTGTATCAGGACCCCGCCGACCTCACCACCATCGGCTCGGTGCGCTCGGCCCGGGACTGCTTCTTGGACTTGGCCCTGGGCCATGACGGGGTGTTCGTCCACGCCGGAGGCAGCCACTACGTCTACGACACCATCGCCCAGCTGGGGGTCAATGATGTGGACGGCGTGAAGGGCACCAACGCCTCGGGCATCTTCTTCCGGGACCCGGACCGTACCCCCGGAGTGTCCTACGCCTGGGAGCACACCCTCATGGCCGACGGGAAAGCCATGGTGGAAACGCTCACCGCCAACGGCCTGCTGGGCCCCCACTCGGAAGGATACAAGTACGAGATGAGCTTCACCGAAGACGGCACTCCCCAGGATGGACAGACGGCCAACACCATCACCGTCACCTACTCCAACTACAAAAACACCGTCTTCCAGTACAACCAGGACAAACAAGTCTACCTGGTAGAGCAGTACGACAGCCCCTTCATTGACGGCAACGACGGCTCCCAAATCTCCACCACCAACGTGCTGGTGCTCCAGACGGAGTATTCCACCATGGATGACGGCTACTACAGCGACGTCTCCCTCACCTCCGGCACAGGCTATTTCGCCTGCGGCGGCAAGATGATTCCCATCAACTGGGAGAAGGGAGACCACTACAACCAGCTGCGCTACTACACCCAAGATGGTAAGCCCCTGTCTCTGGGGGTGGGCAAGAGCTTTGTGTGCATTGTCCCCACATCCCGCGACGTGGTAGCTGAATAATCTAGCAAAAAACGGAGAAAGCCGTGGCTTTCTCCGTTTTTTCTGCTTTATATGTACTTCTTTGGCGTTCCCCGGTAGGGGCCGTGGCTTACCCGGCCCATTGGTGCCCTGGCCTTGTCCTGGGAGATTCGGGAGGAGCAAGCCCCTCCCCTACGCCCAGCAACCCAAGAAATACGGCAATGTCTAGGGCCTGCATTTTCCATTATTCATTTATCATTCTTCATTTTTTTAGCCTTTCATTTCCGCCAGCTCTTCGCTGGGGGCCAGAGGCAGCGTGACCATGGCCTTGAACAGGTCTCCGTCGATCTCAATCTGGAAGGTACCCTTTTGCAGCTCGGTCATGGACTGGGCAATGGACAGGCCTAAGCCGCTGCCGTCGGTGGACCGGGACTCGTCGCCCCGGACAAACCGCTCCATGAGCCGCTCCACCGGCACGTTCAGGGCCTCCCGGGAGATGTTCTTCATGGACAGGGTGGCGCTCTTGTCGTCGTAGTGCAGCTCCACATACACCCGGGAGCCCTCCAGGGCGTACTTGGCGCAGTTGCCCAGCAGATTGTCCAGCACCCGCCACAGTCTCCGGCCGTCCGCCATCACCCACACCGGGTGGTCGGGCAGGGTGCGCACCACTGCCAGCCCTGCGGCCTGGAGCCGTTCCTCGTACTCGCCCAGGGCCTGATCTGCGATTTCTCCCAGGTCCAGCCGGGCCAACTCCACCGACAACACGCCGGTGGACGCCTTGGAGGCCTCCACCAGGTCCTCGGTAAGCTTTTTCAGGCGGTTACTCTTGCGCTCCAGCACGTTGATATACTCCTCCACCCGCTCGTTGGCCATGGGCTCCTTTTTCAGCAGGTCCACATAGTTGATGATGGAGGTGAGGGGGGTTTTCAAGTCGTGGGAGACGTTGGTGATGAGCTCGGCTTTGAAGTGCTCGCTGCGCATCCGCTCCGCCACCGCCTGGGAGATGGACTGGCCCAGGTTGTTCAGCTGCTGGGCGTGCTCCCGCAGGTCGTGGGGCATGTGGTGGCAGGAGATCTGCACGTTCAGATTGCCCTTGAGCAGTTCCCCGGTACAGCGGCGAATCTGCTTCCAGCAGTGGGCCCAGCTGCACAGGTACACCACCAGCACCACGCTGATGACCACCCAGAGAAACACGGCATTGCTCATCAGCAACACCAGAGACACCAGCATATAGAGACAACCGCCCATTCCCACACGCCAAACCAGGGGAATGGTACGGCGGGCCATCCCCAGAATCTTTTTTATCCATCCCCAGGCCCACCACAGCAGGGTGCTGCGGACCAGGGTATGGCTCTTAAGGCGGGCGCTTACGGTGGTCAGCAGCCCCGCAGTCATCGCGGTCATGGCCGCCATTCCTCCTCCCACCAGCAGTAGCTGGAGCTTCATGGGCATTATCGTATATGTGATATCCATAATGGCTTCTTCCACCAGCCAGCTCACCGGGTAACTGGCCAGGAGAAACAGAGCCACCAGAATCAACTCCCCGGGCAACCGATGGAACCAATTCAAATAGACGCCCTCGGTACCCTTGCGGCATCCGGCGCCCACGCACAGGAACACCAGCATGGCAATGCCCACCGCCACACACACCAGGTTCAGCACCAGCATGGCCACGTTGTGGTTTTTCCACCAGTCCAGACCCAGATAGGCCTTGGCGTAGGAGTCCCCCTCCACGGCCAGGGAGGTGTTCACCCACAGTACCAGGTCCAAAGCCACGGCACCCTCGGTCCAGCCCTCCTCTGCATTGGTGGTCCAGCCCCCGGCATCCAGGTCGTAATGATAGCCGAAGACGTTGGACCTGATGACGTTTTGCACCGATGGGGCATAGGCAAACACCCCGAACTGGGTGGAGATGCGCAGCATGTCGCCCTTACCTTCCCCGTCTAAGTACACCGCTGTCAAATCCACGCTGCTGGGGTCCTCCCGGTACTGCTGCACCGCCGCACTCAGTTCATAGGCCCAGGTATCGCTCTCCACGCGCTGAGGACTGGCAGGCGGGTTGCGGATGGTATCCACCACATCCGCCCACTTGGTGCCCACGTCATTGCGCACGTCCATCTCCAGGTTGGAGACGTAGTACTCCCCCCAGTAGATGCCCTCCGGCTGGGAGGGACGGGCCTGGGTGGTATTCCCCTGGAGGACACCGCCCTCCGGGTCCAGCAGCTGCCAGCGCAGGTTGGTGTTGTTCCACTGGTACTGCTGCTCCAAATCCGACTTCATCTGCTGCTCATAGCTGCTCAGAGACCCCAGCTCCTGCTCGGTGTAGATGAGGTCCAGCAGGTAGCTGATCTGTTGCAGGTCCTGGTTTTCCAGGTAGCGAATGGTGTAGCCCCCCGCTGCCGAGGTCTGGCCCCAGATCACATTGAGATTTACCATCTGGTAGCAGCCCATCACGGCCGCAATGGCAAAGGTCACCACTGCCAGCAGGAACGCCCCCGCTTTCAGCACCGGGTTTTCCCGTGCTCTCATACCATCTTCTCCATTTTATAACCCAGGCCCCACACCACTTTCAGATAGTGGGGGTTGGCCGGGTCGATTTCGATTTTCTCCCGCAGGTGGCGAATGTGCACCGCTACGGTGTTCTCCGACCCCAAAACCGGGTCGTTCCACACCAGCTGATAGATCTGGGCGGTGGAGTACACCCGCCCGGGGTTCTTCATCAGCAGGTGGAGAATGTTGTACTCAATGGGGGTGAGGTTGATGACCTCGCCGTCCACCCGCACCATCTTGGCCGCGTCGTCCAGCACCAGGGCCCCGTTGCGCAGCACGCCCTGCTCGTCGCCGCTCTGCTTGCCACCCAGGGTGGTGTAGCGGCGCAGTTGGCTCTTGACCCGGGCCAGCACCTCGATGGGGTTGAAGGGTTTGGTGATGTAGTCATCCGCCCCGATGTTCAGCCCCAGCACCTTGTCGCTGTCCTCGCCCTTGGCGGTGAGGAGAATGATGGGGATATTCCCCTCCTCCCGCATCCGGGCGGTGGCGCGAATGCCGTCCATTTTGGGCATCATCACGTCCATGAGCACCAGGTCAATGCCGCCGGCTTCTACGGCCTCCAGGGCCTCCTGTCCGTTGTATGCCTCCACGGTCTGATATCCCTCACTGGTGAGGTAAATTTTTAACGCAGATACAATGTCATGGTCATCATCACAGATTAGAATCTTGTACATCCTTCCATGCCCTCCCGCTGTTTCTGATCTGCTTCTATACTACCAATCTTCCCCTTAAGTTGCAACCACTCAAAGTATTAAGATATGGTTAACACATACTGGGAAATCTTTGCCCTGCGACGTTTCTCCCCCTTCATTGACTTTTTGCCCGGTATTCGGTATACTATATCCGACTCTTGCGACTAGAATTTTACTAAATACGCCCATAGGGCATGGAGGTAGGAATTATGAAGGGTATTATCTTGGCTGCCGGACGGGGCACCCGTCTCTATCCGATGACCCGACCCGTCTGCAAACCCCTGCTGCCTGTCTACGACAAGCCGCTGATCTATTATCCCCTGGCCGTGCTGATGCAGGCCGGCATCCGTGACGTGCTGGTGATTGTGCCCCCCGGAGAGGTGGACACCTTTGCCGCTCTGCTGGGCGACGGCTCCCAGCTGGGCATGAACATCCAGTACACCGTGCAACCCGTGGCCCGTGGCATTGCCGACGCCCTGCTCATTGGCCGTGACTTCGTGGACGGGGACGACGTGTGCCTGGTGCTGGGCGACAACATCTTCTGGTCCCCCAACTTCCAGCAGCTTTTGAAGCAGGCCGCTGACAACAACCAGGGCGCCACCGTCTTCGGCTGCTATGTGGACGACCCCCGCCCCTTCGGCGTGGTGGAGTTCGACCAGGACGGCAAGGCCATCTCCATTGAGGAGAAGCCCCAGAACCCCAAGTCCAACTATATCGTGCCCGGCCTGTACTTCTACGACGGACAGGCCATGGACATCGCCGCCAACCTCACCCCCTCCGCCCGGGGCGAGCTGGAGATCACCGACGTGAATCTGGCCTATCTGCACCAGGGCCAGCTCCAGGTGGTGCCCATGGAGGACAACTACGTGTGGCTGGACGCCGGCAACGCCGGCAGCATGCTCCAGGCCGCCCAGACCATCCACGACCTGCAGGGCCAGGATCACTATGTGGGCGTCATTGAAGAAATCGCCTACCGGGAGGGCTGGATCTCCCACGACCAGCTGCAAAAGCTGGGCCAGGAGCTGTCCATGACCGAGTACGGCCAGCACCTGCTGTCCCTGTAAGCCCAAACTATCAAGATAAAAAATTCCCTTTGGCTCAGGCCAAAGGGAATTTTTTTGACATCTCCACCAGGGCAGGGGTTTGTGGAACTGTGCGAAACCAAGAGTTGGCCGCCGCCCCGTTGACAACCGGAAACATGGGGGCTATTCTGGTGGAAGATACAGGCTATTTTGCCCGGTTTCACCATCGCCCTTTCCCCGTTGTAAGGAGGTTCAACCAATGGATATTCAACTTCTCGCCATGGATTTGGACGGCACGTCCCTGCAAGCCGACCACCTGAGCTTTACCCCCCGTCTCCACCAGGCTCTGGCGGAGGCCCACGCCAAAGGGGTGGCCATCGTGCCCACCACCGGACGGCAGCACTTTCTCCTCCCGCCTCCGGTGCAGACGGGAGCGGCATGGGAAAACCTGTGCATTTTGTGCAACGGCGGCGAGATTCGCCGCATTGCCACCGGAGAGCTGCTGCGTGGCCACTACATCCCCCCCGAAGTAGCTCAGGCGGTGGTGGAGCTGGCGGGAGAATACCACTTCCCCGTGGAGCTGTCCGCTCAGGGCCACATGTACCTGACCCAGGAGAGCTGGGACATGGAGCAGCCCTACCGGGAGTTCATCGGCTACCACTTGGATGTGGTGCTGGGCAAGCGGGGCGTGGTGGTGGACGACCTCATCCGCACCGCCCACACGCCAGAGCTGAATATCGACAAGATCAACCTCCCCCACATCCCCGATCCCCTCCGGGACCAGGTCTGCGCCCGACTGGACACCCTGCCCCTCAATCACTTCTGGTCCGGGCCCCACACCATTGAGATCGCCCACACCCAGAGCACCAAGGGCAACGCCCTGCGGGAGGTGTGCGGGCTGCTGGATATCGACCCCGCCCACGTCATGGCCATCGGGGACAGCGGCAACGACCTGTCCATGCTCCAGGCCGCCGGGTTCTCCGTGGCCATGGGCAACGCTGCCCCGCACATCCAGGCAGCGGCGGACGCCGTCACCCTGCCCTATGACCAGGACGGGGCCGCCATTGCCATTGAGCGGTACATTCTCAACAAGTGAAACCCCTGCATCAAAGGGTCTGTTGCAAAATCAATATCACTTATATTGTGTTGACATCATAAAAGTATAATGTTACAGTAAACATAACATAGGGTGCGATAACGGGGAACGCAGTAGGTTTCCAGCGGATGTGTGAATCATGTTTTTTCACCTAGTTGATGATAATATGCACCCTAGTCTACTCTCTTGGCAGAGCCTATGTGGAAACAGTGTTAGAATGGAAAG
The DNA here is from genome assembly GCF_002161675.1 of Pseudoflavonifractor sp. An44. Lineage (GTDB taxonomy): Bacteria > Bacillota > Clostridia > Oscillospirales > Oscillospiraceae > Enterenecus > Enterenecus faecium. The sequence continues at coordinate 167,913 of NZ_NFIH01000003.1, read as the reverse complement.
CGGATAAGAGAGAAGAAGTTTTTCATATTTTTGCTGTCATATTGGGTAAAAGAAGATTTTTAATACATTTGATGCGAATAAAGTTCATTAAAGATAGAGTTTGATATAGAAAAGAGGAAGAGTATGGAAGTGTTAATTTTTATTTTGACGATTATATTCTCTATTTCAGCTGAGGTGACAGTTGGAATTAGATTTAATCTTCCAGGAATAGGGGGTATTGTGGGAATCGCTTTTATTGGCGCAGTTCTTTTGTACACAATTCGGCATAAGCACAAATAACAAGAGGGGTATCCCCCTCTTGTTATTTTATGCTGTTTAGTATTCGGTTATATGTCCTGTATTACTCATTCTAATAGCCATTTCCACCATTTTTTCTGTTCCAACACTAAATCCGATACCAAACGAAACAGGGAGTGAAAGGGATGGTGATACGCCGACAACTGTATGACCATATGCAAATACAAAGGCAGCTTCTTTGATGTAATCGGTTCCAGTGCGCATTACTTGAACATAAAAATTGCCGGTCTTGGCATAATACGCTCCATATTGGTCCGAGTCTCCAGAGCCAACGGGAACTTTGGCGTATGCATGGTCATAGGGAGAATCGCAAACAATAGTGAGCCGGTTACTGTATTTATATTCTCCTGAGCGGCTATAATAATTTGCGTTTGCATAAGAAGTCGCAGAGTAGAAGGCTAGATTGATTGATTGACCATTGGTATTAGTGCCTTGCCAACGAATAGCCATTAAATCAATAATTGGTTCTCCGGCAAGAAGAGGGACATTTGACCACTCCCAGTACACTCGCACTTTAAGAGTTACTGAACTTGCAACTTCTTTATAAAATTTTGCTGTCATATCAGCAAAAACCCCACGCAGTTCAGGTTTATTTTCAATGGGTTCTCCATTGTAATTCTTTAGAATTGTAATTTGGCTACTACTATATCCCATATCTGAGAGTTCAGAGGCTGGCAAAGAAGCTCGTTCCAGGAGTTCATTCTCAATTGCATCCGATTTAATTAAATTTATATGAGTTTCTGACATTCCTTGATTACTAAGTTCTTTGTTGGAGAGCCTTCTTGAATGAGTGTAAATATCGTACTCATTTGTTGTTACGGAGTATGCCGCAGGTTCGGCTGGCATATCTGGGGCATCATTAGTGGCAAAAGCAACAGTTGACATTGCGAAAAGCATTCCAATGAGAAGAATGGATGATAAAAACCTTTTTCTAGCCACAGTAAACCCTCCTTATGTATTTCAAATCAATATTAATCTCCTGGCCCATTGGAACCCTCTCCTCTGCTTGTGCTTATCCATATTGCACAAAATATAAAAGTATATTCTAACATAAACTACACAACACGTCAATGCTAATAACTGTTGATTCACAAAAATTAGTTTTAACCAACCAGTATCATGCTCATATGAGAGGATAGATATTTGACTTTTTACAGAAGTGGAGACAGGGCAGAGGAATACATACTACTACAGTCAGTATGGCGCGACCTATGAGATCGCCCATGTATGGCTGGGAGGGGGATGTGGTGTGGCTCAAGACCCCGGACCAGGCGTGTAAGCGGGTACGTGACGCCGACGATGAGATGAGGCAGGTGCTGCAAACGCAGTATGAACAGGCTGGGCTTGCGTCAAGTCTAAATTCGGCCTGTCACCCTTGCTGTGGCCCCTGTTTTTTCCACCACACCAGGCCACACTGGGCAGCTAACCCTAAACCTCTGTGGTTTCCACGTCCGGGCCTACCCCGGAAAGGCGGCGTTCCCGCCGCCGGGATCCATTGCCGCACTTCCTTGTTACGCTGTGGTAGGGGCCGTGGCTTGCCCGGCCCGCTGTCTCCCTGGCATTGCCCTGGGAGATTCGGGAGGGGCAAGCCCCTCCCCTACGCCAGCAACCCAAGGGAATTGGCGATTTACATGGCTTTTCCAGACCAAAAAGCCTCCCTCAGGGAGGGAGGTGGCATGGCGTAGCCATGACGGAGGGAGCCTGTAGAAACAGCCAAAGGGCTTTGACGCAATGGGCGGTGCGTACCGATGTGGTCGAAAATCCTGGCAAAGGTCTATGCCGTGTGAAAATTTGGCGGTACAGCCGCCCGCATGCTCCCTCAGTCTGCTCACGCAGACAGCTCCCTCCCGGAGGGAGCCCTGTGACTGGCTCTCAAACGCCTGTGGTACCACCACTCAACGGTCGTAAAATCTGAACCCGCTGGACCAACCCGCCCCCCACCAGGTCGGCCAGCACCCAGCCAATGGGGATGGCCCACCAGATGGCCTCCACCCCAAACCAGGGGGCACAGGAGTAGGCCAGAAGCACCCGGGTGCCCAGGGAGATCACCGTCAGCAGCAGGGAGATACGGGGCTGAGCCACGGCCCGGAAATAGCCGTAGAGCAAAAACAGCACCCCGATGCCCACATAACAGGCCCCCTCAATGCGCAGGTATCCCACCCCCACCGCCAGAGACTGGGCCTCCTGGGGCGGAATGAAGATACCCATGAGCTGCGGGGCCAGCACCCACACCAGGGCGGAGACCAGGGCACAAAAGCCCAGCACCAGGGCCACAGCGCTTTTGGTGCCCGCCCGGATGCGCTCCCCTCGGCCCGCCCCATAATTCTGGGAGATGAAAATGGAATAGGCATTTCCAAACTCCTGGGCAGGCATATAGGCCAGGGTATCAATTTTCACCCCAGCGGCAAAGGCGGCCATGACGGCGGTGCCGAAGCTGTTGACCAGCCCCTGCACCATAAGGATTCCAAAGTTCATCACCGACTGCTGGGCCCCTGTGGTGGAGGCATAGGCGAAAATCTCCGCCACGGCACGCCCTCGCATCCGCAGCCCCTGGCGCAGCAGCGGCTCCCGCAGCAGGGTATAGATGGCGATGCCCACCCCCGCCACCCCCTGGGCGATCACGGTGGCCGCCGCAGCTCCCGCCACGCCGTAGGGGATGACCGCCACCAGCAGCACATCCAGGCCGATGTTCAGCACCGTGCTCACCCCCAAAAACACCAGGGGCACCAGGGAGTTTCCCACCGCCCGCAGGAGGAAGGCAAAATAGTTGTAGAGGAAGATGAAGGGCAGCCCCACCAGAATCACCTGGACGTAGGAATACATCATGGGGTACACGTCCTCCGGCGTGCGCATCCACCACAAAATGGAGGGCAACAGACCGTAGGACACCCCGGTGAGCACCACCGTCAGCCCCACAATGAGCACAAAGGCGGAGGCGATGTACTCCCCCAGCCGACGCAGGTCTTTGCCGCCATAGCTGATGGAGAACAGCGCCCCGGCCCCCATACACATACCCAAAATCAGGGAGGTCAAAAAGGTCATCAGGGTGTAGGCGCTGCCCACAGCCCCCAAAGCGTCGGTGCTGATAAACCGCCCCACAATCCACGTATCCGCCAAGTTGTAGCACTGCTGTAGGATGTTGCCCAAAATCATAGGCAGGGCAAAGAGCAGCATGGTCCGGGTCACCGGGCCCGTGGTCAAATCTTGTCTCATTCTCTCCCGGCTTTCTCTCTCGTTTGCCTACCATTCTACCACAAAGGGCGGGAGTGGCACAACCGCAGTCAGGAGACAGGACACTGCCGCCCGGCGTGGTCGATGGTATAGTCCTCCCCGTACTCCCCTGGGAGGACCAGCTGGGAGATGGGCAGGAAGGTATACCCCTCCTGGAGCAGGGTCTCAATGATGGTGGGCAAAGCCTCGGGGGTGTGGAGGGCGGCATTGTGGAAGAGGACAATGCTCCCCGGCCCCACCCGGCTGGTGACCCGCTGGGTGATCTCCGAGGCGGAGATATCCTTCCAATCCAGGCTGTCCACATCCCACTGTATAGGCTGGATGCCCATGCTACGCACCGTGGTAATCACATGGTCGTCGTACTCCCCGTAGGGACAGCGGAACAGAGTGGGAAATTCCCCGGTGATGGCCTCAATTTTCTCCCCGCAGGTGGTGAGATTCTCCTTGATCTGCTCTGGGGTGAGGCTGTTGAAGTGGGCGTGGTCGTCGGAATGGCTCATGATCTCGTGCCCCGCCTCGTGGAGGGCCTTCACCGACTCCGGGTATTTGTCCACCCACTCCCCCACCACAAAGAAGGTGGCCTTCACCTGGTATTTGTCCAGAATGTCAATGAGGGTCTGGGTATCCTCGTTGCCCCAGGCCGCATCAAAGGACAGGGACACCACCGGATAGTCCGCCTGGACACAGTACACCGGCAGCTGTCGGGTGGTGGCAGAGGCTCCCACCACCTTGGGGTGGCTGACCAGGCGCAGGATGGACACTGCCGCCAGCACCAGACCCACCCCCGCCAGAATGCGGCGGCGTAACACCAAGATTCTCATAAGGCGCTCCCCTTTCCACGGCTGTTTCACCCCAGTGTATGGTCCGCTGTGGAAAAACAGAACCGCCCGGTCTCCCTTTCCAGGGTAGCCCGGGCGGTCATACTGTCAAAAACGAAAATGAATGATTTTACACAAATATAAAGCCCAATGCTTGCATTTTCGAGAAAGGCTTTGCCTTTATCGCTCCATCTTCCAGAAGTAGGCGCAGTAGGGGGGCAGCTGGCTGCCGCCGCCGAAGTCGTGGAGCTGGCCTGTGATGAGGTCCACGGCCTGGCCACACCCGGCGTCAAAGTGGGCGGTGTAGGGCTGGTCGTCGGCGTTGATGGCCACCAGCACCCGCTCTCCCTCCACGGCCCGCTCAAAGATGAGCTGGCGGTTGGTGAGCACCACATTGCGGTAGCCGCCGTAGCACAGTGCCTGACTCTCCCGCTTGGCACGGGCCAGCTTGGAAATCCAGTCGGTGAGGTGGTTCCACTCGGGCTGTTCCAGGGCGGGGCGCAGGGGAGCGTCGCCCCAGGACTCCTTCTTGCCCTCCAGGCCCCACTCGCTGCCGTAGTACACCGCAGGCACCCCGGGCATGCCGAACATCAGGGCATAGGCGGGGGCCAGGTGCTCCTTGTTGGTGAGCTGGCTGGCAATGCGGGTGACGTCGTGGTTGTCCAGGAAGGAGAGCAGATGGGCCCCCTTGTACATGGTCCAGGGCTCGGGTCCAAACTGGCGGGCCAGAGAGTGGCCGATTTCAAAGAGATTCATGGAGTTGAAGCTGGACCACAGCCCCTTGTAACACTCGTAATTGGTCACCGAGTGGCACATGTCCGGGGCCATCCACTGCTTGTAGTCCCCGTGGAGGGTCTCACCCATGAGGGCGAAGTCCGGCTTCAGGGAGGAGGTAAACTCCCGCAGGCGGCGCAGGTAGTGCTGGGGCAGGCAGTAGGCCACGTCCAGGCGCAGCCCGTCAATGTCAAACTGGTCCACCCAGGCGCGGATAGCCTCAAACTGGTGCTCCACCACCGCCGGGTTGTCCAGATTCAGCTTCACCAGTTCCCCGTGGCCCTCCCAGTCAGCGTACCAGAAGCCGTCGTTGTAGTGGGAGTTGCCGTTGAAGTCGATGCGGAACCAGTCCTTATAGGGGCTGTCCCACCGTTTTTCCTGCACGTCCCGGAAGGCCCAGAACCCACGGCCCACGTGGTTGAACACCCCGTCCAGCATCACCCGGATACCGGCCTGATGGAACGCGTCACACACCTGGGCGAAGTCCTCGTTGGTGCCCAGGCGGCAGTCCAACTGGAAATAATCCCGGGTATCATAGCCGTGGCGGTCGCTTTCAAACAGCGGGTTGAAGAGTACGGTGTCCGCCCCCAGCTTTTTGATGTGCTCCACCCAGTCCAGCAGGCGCAAAATTCGGCTTTCCCGCACGCCGTCGTTGTCCTCCGGCGCGCCACACAGCCCCAGCGGGTAGATCTGATAGATGACTGATTGGTCAAACCACATATGGTCGTCCTCCCTGTTCTCTGCCTTGGCAGCAGGTATTCTTACCCTGTTATTATACCCGCCTGCCGGGCACAGGTCAAATAAAACCGCCCACTCCTGTCACCGCTCCATCTTCTCCACCCGGGCGGTCAAACGGGCCACACTGAGCCCAGTTTGGGACAAAAGCAGCTCTTCCACCAGGTCGTCTTCGTACACATCGCCACACAATTGATACCCCTGACGCTCCACCTCGTCCACAAAGTGGTGGAAGGCCACCACCAGGTCCTCCAGCTCTCCCTGGTAATCGTACACCGCATACTCTCCCGCGGGCTTGATGTACAGCCGCTCGTCCTCCACCCGTCCCTGCACCGGATTGAAATAATGGCTCTCCACAAAGCAGCGGCGTCTGGCCCGCTCCGGGGGGATGATCTCCCCCGCCTGCAACCGGGTGCTCAGCTCCTTCTGCTCACAGTACTTCAAATGGTTGCGAAAGGTGCGCAAAAAGGTCTCCTCGTCCGGCATCTTGGTGTACCGGGTGGGGGAGGCAATCAGGTATTCCTCCGGCATCTGGCGGATCTCCAACACGCCGTACTGGCACTTGGCCCCCTCCACGTAGGAACCCACCGACTGCTCCAACGCCATCCGCATATCCGTTCCTGATACAAGCAACTGGATAAATTTACATTGAAATACAGACGGTTTGTCACCATTCGGACAACACTGACAACCAAAAGCCCTGCTTGCCCTGTGCGCCAAGGTACAGCGCCGCGCCTGATGGCATGACAAAGACCTCTTCCAGGTAAATTCGCCTGGAAGAGGTCTTTGTTGTCACGGTTATCGAGTCATGGGGATGTACTGGTCGGGCTTTTTGGCGGTGGCAATGTAGGTGGGCTTTCCGTTCTTGTCGAACCCGGTGCGGCGGAGCAGTCCCGCCTGCACCAGCCGCTCGGCGTCTGCCACGGCCATCTCGCCGTACTGGGGCACCGACACCAGGTTAGACGTATTGGAGTTGGGCCCCGGCTTGGAACCGTTGACCTTTGTGACGGTGGAACTGGAGCTCTTGCTGCTGCCACCGCTGCCGCTGCTGCGGTAGGCCGCAGCGGCCTTCTGGCGGTAGTACTGGAGCATGGCGTTGACATACTCCTGGGTGTACCCGGACTTGGCAATCAGGTCGGAGGAGGGCATCACACCCGCCTGCAAAATGCCGTCCACCTGGGTCTGGGCCGACTTCTGGGCCTGCTGCTGCTGTTCTCGCTCCCAATCCAGCTGGTCCACATATTGCTGGTACTCGGAGTCGTTGGCCTTTTGCAGCCCCTCCAGGTAGCTTTGCAGCTGGTTGTAGTTGTCCAGATACTGCTGGTAGGCAAACTCCTTGTCCACATTGAACTGACCCAGCTTGTCCTTGTACTCCTGGTAGTCCATCTGCTCCTGGCCGTTGACGGCGTCCAGGTAGCTCAAGAGCTTGTTGTAGTCGTCCAGATACTGCTGATAGGCAAAGTTTTTGTCTGTGTTGTACTGTCCCAGCCGGTCCAGATACTCCTTGTAGTCCAGCTGTTGCTGGGTGTTCACCACCCCCAGGTCATTGGCCAGCTGCTCATATTCGCTCAAATACCGCTGGTAGGCCTGGTTGTACAGCTCAGGAATCATGTCGCTGAGCTGGGAGGCGTAGTAGTTTCCCGCCTGGGACGCCGCGGTGGCGGCGTAGCTGGAGGTCTGGCCCCCCGAGGCGGCCGCCGCCTGGGCCAGGGCATTGGCTGTGGCCCGCTCCCCCTCCCGCAGGTACTGCTTCTGGTACTCTCCGAACACCGGGTCGGTGTCGGCGCTCCAGGTGAAGTCCTCCCGGTTGAGCAGCTTGTCCAGCAGCTCCTTTTGCAGCTGCTCATAGGGGTTGGTGTAAGTGGGGGCCTCCTGGTCCCAGGAGAAGTCCGGGTACTTGCCGATCTGGTCCAGAATGGCGTCCTGCTCCTCCTCGTACTTGTTGTCGTACTCCGGAGCCTCCTGGTCATAGGAGAAGTCGGGGTACTTGTCCAGCTGGTCCAGAATGTCGTCGATTTCATCCTGATAACTTCCCGTAAAGCCGTTGTAGCTTGCCTTGAGCTGGGCCGCCGCCTCGTTGGCAATGGCCCGCTGGGCGCTGGTGGTGGCGGAGTTGGCCTCCGCCTTCAAACTGGCCGCCGCAATGCCGTACTCCGGGTAGGGCTCGGCCAGCCGCAGCTCGTCGGGGTCAAAGTCCTTTAAGGTGTTGGTGGCCTGGGCCTTTTTCAAAAAGTCGCTATAGGTGTATGCCATGTTCTCTCCCTCCATTAGGTACGGCCCAGGGTGGCGTTGTACCCTCCGCTGCCGTACCGCTCTCTAGTGATGCTGTAAATGCGGCACCTCCCGGTGCCGGTGAGGCGGAGTCGGTAGTGGTCCCCCCGTCGGGGCACCATGGGCAGCTGGAAGCTGCGCTTGGGGGTGGGGCCGATGGGCTGGCCCATGGGCAGCCAGGTCCCGTCGCTGTCCACCTGCACCCAGGCCTGGACCTTCCCCCCTTCCTCCACCTCCAGGCGGAGGCTCAGACGAAACAGCCCCTTTTTGTCCGGGCTTCCGTCGGTGAAGTCGGCAAATTCCGCCTCCCACTCCACCGCTTCCTCCTGCTGGGCTCCTTCCGAGGGCTGGGCGGTCTCTCCCACCGTCCAAATTTCCCCGGCTTCGTTGAGCAGGTACAGCGCCCCGCCGCTGGCGGCAAAGTGGGTGGCGTGGGTGTCATCCTCCCGGTGCCACAGCTTGGTCTGGGTGTCGTACACCAGCAGACTCCACCCCTCCCCCGCTCCCTGGGCGGAGAGGTAGTAGCGCAGCCCGTCGGCCCCTGCCACGGCGTTGCCCACCGCCAGGTCTCCCAGGGTGCGGCTGATGCACTGGGGCACGCTGCCGGAGTAGGCCATTACCCCGCCCCGGGACAGGTAAAACAGCACTTCCCCCGCCGCAGCCAGGCTCTTGCCGCACCCCTCCATCACCCCCAGGGTCTCGGTGCCCATGACCTGGAAGTTGGAGGGCATGGTGCCGTAGACCTTGTAGATGTGGTCTTCCTTGAAGAAGACGGGGTAGCCCAAATAGGAGATGCACCCGGTGAAGTTCCCCGCCGAGCCGGTGTCCACGGCGTAGGCATCGGTGGCCAGGCCGTCAAACACGTTCCAGTTGAAGGGGTCCCCCAGCTTGGAGCAGTAGATGGTGTTGTCCTTGCACCCCCACACCCGGTTCTCGTTTTCACACACATAGTCCAGGTCGGGGACGGTACGGGTGAGGGTCACCTCTCCCTCCTCCGTGTAGGCCTCGTCCCCCTTCTCCCCGTCCAGGGTGAAGGAGTACTCATAAAACACCAGCTTGTCGTCCTGAATGTCCCGGATGATGAGGCTTTTGTTGTTCTCGGCGTGGGTGGTACAGCCGGAGATGGTCACGGCGTCCCCCTTTTGGAAGTAGTCCGTCCAGGTGACCCCCTGGGCCTGGATGGTGTTGGCCTGGGCCTCCTGCCCATAGAGGGTGCCGTTTTGGAAGGACAGCCCGGCCCCCGTCCATTTAGACTCCAGAGAGCCGAACACCCCGGTCTGGGTGTTGTAGTAGACCTTGTCGGGGAAAATGAGCAGGTAGGAGCCCAGAGCGGCAAAGGTCTTCTCTCCCTCACTCACATCCCCCTTCCGCTCCCCCTGGTACCAAAATCCACCCTGAGCCACCCAACACAGCGCCCCCCGGGCAAAGAGGCCCCCGGGCTGTGTCAGTGTGGCCACCTTCCACCGGGGTGGGCGGCTGGCCAGGAGGGGATAGTCCGCCCCGGTGAGGTTTTTCATCTGATACACCGCCCCGTCTCCCGCTCCCGGGGTGTGGTCCAGGCCACCAAAGGCGGTCTGGCTGGTGGCGGTCATGCCGATGTCATAGGCCATCGCCGGCAGTCTCATGGGCTCCCTCCTTCACTTCCTCCACCTCCTCCTGGGTCAGCTGCCCCGCTGCCACCAGCATATCCAGGCGGCGGTCATCCCACAGCCGGGGGTAGTAGCGCTTGGCCAAATCCAGAATGGTCATAACACCACCCCCTGCAAGGCGGCAAGAAAGTCCACGTCTGCCCGCAGCTGCTCCAGCGGGGTCACGGGTTCCACCATCCCTGCCAGATCCGCCTCCAGCTCCTCGATGGTGCGCTCCACAATGACTCCTTCCACCAGCTTGTAGCGGGGCACACCCTCATCGGTGTACAGGGGGAGCGGCAGATAGTTGCTCTGGGGGTGGTGGCAGCGGTCCCCGGGCCCCCGCTCCACTTCCACCCACCCCTCGGTGTGGGCGAGCAGGGCGGAGGAGGTCAGCGCCACCACGCAGCTGCCCGGATTGACTTGTACATATACAGTATATTCTTCCATAATTCACCTCACAAATTGGCGTCAAATAACAGTTTTCCACTGATGCTGCGCAGGGTACACACGTCATTGGTCACCAGCCCGCTGGTGGTGAAGATGACCCCCACCCCGCCGGGCAGGTTTCGGGTCCCGGCCACAGCCGTGGGGGTATGGGAGGCTCCGTTGTTGAAGATACCGATGCCCGACAAGTTGGAGCCGTTTAAGAAGGTCACGCTGGGGGCCAGACGCATCTTCACCCCGCAGGGGAACACCATACGGGCGGAACTGGTGCTGAAGGCAAAGCCATACCCCAGGGGGTAGCTGGTGTCCCCCTCCACCGGCACGTACTGGTAGCGGTAGCAGCGGAGAATCTCCTCCGGGTTGGGCTGCTGGGTCAACTGCCAAGTGCCGTCTCCCCCCTGGATGGCCAGGGTCTGGTGGTCCCCCACCTCCAGCTTGGCCCCGAAGATGCGGCAGGAGGCCGCCCCCTCGCTGATGAGCTGGCACCACAGCTGGGAGGGGCTGTCCGACAGGGTGGCGGTGAGGGCATACACCTGCAAGCCCTTCTGGGAGAGCACTTCCCCCGCCTGTCCTGTGCCGTCGTTGAGGCCCAGGTGGTAGCTGCCCGAAAGGATATCCACCGCCATGGACAGAGTCACCGTCTCCCCGGCCAGGGCCCCATAGTCCTCCACAAACTGGCCCAGCCCTAAGGTGCCCGAAGTATTGGTGAGCTTGGCGTAGCGCTGGCCCACCACCACCTCCCCGGCTTTGGTGTCCCCGCTGGTCTTCCAGCCGTCCAGGGTGTAGGCAGGCTTGGTGATGGCGTAGGTGGTGCTGCCCCGCTGGTTGACGGTGAACAAGGGGTTGATGAGCAGATTCTGCCCCACGTCTGGGGTGACCTTTACCCCCTGGATGTACACCGGAATGTGGAAGGCGAAGTCATCCTTGCCCCAGTCGAAGCCGGGGCTGGCCTTCACCACCTGCACCTCACTCTCCACCTGTTCCAGGGCGTCGGCGGCCCGGGCCTGGAACTCGTAGGCGGTCTGGTAGTCCAGCCCCTCCACCGTGGCGTGGGCCACATAGGTAAAGCCCATGGGCGTGGTCCGGTCCACTGCCGTCCAAGCCCCCCAGGCTTCCGTCCCCTGGGCTCGGTAGCGGTACTCCACCGTCAGGGTGTTTTCTGCCCCGCCGAAGGAGCCGTAGTAGCAGGCCCCGACCACCTCCAGGTCGTAGCGCCCCGACGCATCCGGGGTCCCCTGGCCCAGGGTACAGGACAGGCGCACATATCCCACCAGCTTGCGCTCCACCGTCTTGGTGGTGGAGTTGCCTCGACTGTCGGTGGCGGAGACCACGATGGTCCCCGACTCCACCCCCTCCAGGGTGCCGTCCCCGGTGAGGGTATGGCTGCCGCAGGTGACGGACTGCCGGACCAGAGAGGCCCCCTTCACCGCCTGGGCCCCGGTTTTCACCGCCACCTGGGAGTGGTACTTCACCAGGTTCCCGCTCTCTCCCGTGAGGGCCAAGGTGGTGGGGTTGACGTCCTCCACCGTGGGGTTCAGGGTGGGGGCGGGATTTTGGATGGTGAGGGTGCGGGTGAGGTAGGTGATAAAGGTCTGACCTCCCACGGTGCTCTTGACGTAAAAGCGCACCTGGGCGGTGTTTTTCGTGGTGTCCACCTTCCGCATGGCCTCCCGCTCCGCCTGGGTCAGGCGGAAGGTGTAGGAGGTGCCGGAGATGGTGCGGTAGTCGGCCAGGGGGGTATAGCCGTCCTTGAAAATGCCCAGCTGCACCGACACCCCGGCGGGATTGCTCACCTTCACCACCGGGTCGTCCTCGTCGGTGAAGTTGGGGGCGCTGGTGATGGTGGCCCCCCGGGGGATTTTGGTCAGGGTCATGGTGCCCGACCCGCTCATGGCCCCGGGTGTGTAGCTGGCCGAGGCCATATCCAGGGAGTAGGCCAGGGACATGGCTTTGGAGCCGTCGCTCTGGTGGGCCACAGTCCGGGTCCCGGACAGCAAGGTCACCTCCGAGTAGGTCCCCAGGGTGATTTTGGGGGCAGACCCCCGGTCCCGCACCGCCACCGTCTGGTTGTCCAGCTTCACTGCCGCCCCCACCCCGTACTGGGCGAAGTTTTTGGTGGTGGACTTGAGCTTGAGGGTGTAGGAGAGGGTGGAGGAGTTCCCAGCGGTGCTGGTGGACTGCTCCACCAGGGTGAGCTCCAGGGTGAAGGTGTTGGAGCTCTGGGTGTAAGTTCTCGTCTGTAGTGCCATGTGTGCTATCCTCCAATCCAGAAGCAGCCCATGCGGTCCGCTCCGTAGGGTTCCAGTCGGGCCTTCCCCGCCAAAATCAGGAAGGTCTTGGCATGGAGATTGGTGGCCTCCACCCCCTGGTTGTCCACCACCAGCACCTGGGTGCCGCTGCGGCTGACCGTCATGCCGTCCTCGGTGACCTGGGTGGTCATCTCGCTGCCCGTCTTGCTCACCGTCAGCCCCTCATCGTCAAAGGTGAACCCAGTTTTGGTGGTGACGCTGTCCACCCCCTGGGCCAGCTTTTTCTCAATGGCGATCTCCACCTGGTCCGAGGTCAGGGCCAACTCCACCCGACTGGAGACCTGGGCCAGGGACTCCTCCAGGCCCTCCACGGTCTCTTGGGTGCCCACTTGGGCGTCCTTCACCTCCTGGACCTGCTGCTGCTGGGACTGCACCAGGGCGGTGAGGCCGTCGGCGGTGACGGACAGCTGGGTCAGCCGCTCCCCCTCCCCCTCCAGCAGCAGATACAGGGGCTTGGTGATGGCCTCCTCCCAGACGTTGAGGGCGGTCTGGTTGAGGTTGGTGGTGTCCAGGTTCTGCATGGTGTAGCGCATCTGTTCCACCAGCAGATAGAGGTAGTTTTGCACCTGGGCCAGCTTGTCCTCTGTGGATATGTCCCCGTCAAAGTCGGGGAATTTGGCGTCCATGTACAGCCAGTTGGCTGGCATGCTTTCCACGCCTCCTTTCTCAAACAGGGCACCACCGGGGAAACGGTGGTGCCCTGTGTTGTGCTCCTGCCGGGGCGGTTACACCTTCTCGGCGTAGTCCAGGCTAATCCAGCCTGCGCCGGACTTCAGCTTGCCCCAGCGCTTGGCCCCGGGGCCATCCGCCTCCTCCACAATGGTGTACACCCCGGGCTCGATGAATCCCTGAGCCTGGGTGTCGGTGCCGGGGCCGCTGCGAATGCGTAGCTCGGTCACCGTCACCTTCACGGTGTAGGGGGTGAACCCGGTGGTGGAACCGGGCAGCTTGAGCACCTGCCCCACCACAATGAGGTTGGGATCCTTGATGCCGTTGAGCTGCACCAGCGTGTCCACGGTGGTTCCATACTTCTGGGCAATCTCGCTGAGGGTGTCCCCCTTCACCACCGTGTAGGTCTTGCCGGACACCGGGGGCTGGGGCTTGACCTGGGCAGGGGTCATAGCCTTGGACACATCGGCCCGGAAGGTGTCCATGGACTTGCCAAACTTGGGGAACCAGTGCATCACGTCGGCGTGGTTGCTGGCCACCCCTCGCTGGTAGCCCTCGGAGTGGCAGATGACCACTCCGTCGGCCAGGGGGTTGAGGTTGTAGGTCTTGCACAGCATGGCAGTGAGCTCCACCGCCTCCTGGTAGACCTTGCGGAAATAGCCCTCGTCGGTGAGGTCGTCCTCACAGATCTCAAAGGCAATGTGGGTGTTGTTGGCGCTGCCCCCGGAGGTGCCGGTGCCGGCGTGCCAGCCCCGGTGGTTCCAGGGCAGGGTCTGGACGGTGCCCACGGAGCCGTCGGCCAGCTTGCCGATAAAGGCGTGGGTGCACACATCCAGCCCCGGATTATTCCAGTCGTTGGCGTTGCGGTTTCCGCCGATCTCCGCCTTCAACTGGGCCTCATTGCTCTGTCCCTCCACCGGCTGCACGTACCGGGCCACCAGGGGGTTGTTGGCCCCGGTGGAATGGACCATGACCCCCTTGGGGGTAATGGTCCGCCCGGCCTTGTAGCAGTCGTTGGCGGTCAACATACACTTAATCAGTCTCAATGGTGGTTACCTCCTCCACAGCTTCCTGCACATCTTCAATGGCTGTTTTGACTGCTGCGGCGTCAATGCGGCCCTCGGTGACGATGTACGTCACCACCGATACCACCGACACCACAGCCCCCGCTGTGCTGGCCACCGCCTCCTGGTCCAGCCCGAAGGCCAGGGCCAGTCCGGCGGCAATGCCCGCCAGAGCAGTCCACAGCTTGCGGCTGGACAGCTTTTGCAACACAGTGTTCACTGCTTCACTCCTTCTCGTACGCAGCCAGGATCTCCCGATCCAGCTTTTTCTTGGCCTCTTCCGCCTGGGTCAGCTCCTCCATGGCCTGGGCCAACTCTCCGTTGGGGGGCGGTTTGGTCACAGCGTGGTTAAGCCAGAATATGCACCGGCCATAGGCGTGGTGCAGCTGGTCCTCCACCTCCTGCCGCCGCTGGCGATGCTCCTGGCGCTGCTGGGCCTCCTGCTCCCCCTGTTCCAGCCGTCGGTCCAGGTACCGCTTGAGGTAGCCCACCGCCAGCCCAGTGATGCCGCTGCCCCCCACCAGGGCAGCCATCACAGCTCCCAGCACTTCCTCCCCGCTCATGTCCTGTCACTCCTGTACATCGGTCGGTCCTGCCCCTCATGCACCCGCTGCATCCGAGGTGTGGGCAGGGTCGTAGGTGCGGATGTACCAGTTGACGTAGTTTTGATAGCTGGTGTTAAAGCTCTCCATGCGGTTTTGGTACAGCTCCAGCTCTCCGTTGGCCTGATGGAGCTTGGCCAGCAGCCAGTGCAGGTACACGTCGCTGTGGGGCCAGCCCACGGTGAGGGTCCCCGGCCAGCTCTGCCACACCTGTTCCAGCTCCTGCTCCGAGGCCAGCTTCACGTCCAGATAGATGCGCCCCTCCAGCTCGCCCAGCCACTGGAGCTTCTGCTCCTGGCTGTACTGGTTGGGGCTGAGCAGGTCCGCCTGGTCCACCACCTCCTGGGCGGTGGGAAACCGGTTGGCGTCTGCCATGGTCAAACCTCCTCTCTCCTCCCCCCGCCCCGGTGCTAGGGCCGGGGCGGGGTCATGCCTTAGTCGGGCAGCTCGGTGCCGCCAGTGATGCCGCCCACAGCGGCAAAGCGCCAGTCGTTGAAGGTGGCGTTGAAGCGGCTGCGGCCACGCCAGACGTTGGCATCGGTGTTCTCGTCCACGGTGGAGCGCACCGCCAGCTGCACCCGGTCATTCCACACGGCGCCGCCGTAGGTCTGGTTGTACTTGCTGTCCAGCAGAATCCAGGGGGCGTTCCCCTCAGACAGGTCCACAAACTGGTTGAGGTAGCTCCAGACGATGACGTTCCAGCGGCCATATTGGTAGTTGAAGGCGTTGTTGGAGGTGGTGGGCTCCTTGTCGGCGCCAATGGCGGCAAAGACCTCCTTTTTCAGGCTGCCCACCTCGGGGATGAGGATGGTGTCGGGGGCCACGTCCAGAATCTCGTCGTTGTCACCCCGGAACAGGTGCATGGCGGTCTCCATCTTGCCCAGGGCGTCGGCGGAGAAGGCGTCGCTGAACTTGTTGGCCTGGGTGTCGCCGGAGACCTTGGCGGGGTGGGCGGTGTGGAACATGGACACGCCGTCGGCGCTCTTGATGTCAAACTCCCGGCCCTTATAGGTGATCTTGTCCTTGCCGGAGATGGCGCCGCCGTACAGGGCCGCGCCGAACAGCTCCCGGGTGCGGTTGTAGCTGGTGATGAAGGCGGCGGGCTGCTTCTTCATGTCCATGACCTTGGAGTCCTCCATCATCTCGGCGGAGATGGAGAAGGAGTCCTTCCAGGTGTCGTACACCAGCAGCTTCTGGTAGCCCTCCTGCATGCCGTCCAGGGGATAGGCGCCGTTTTCGCCCACGGGCTCAAAGCCGCTCATGGCGGTCATGGTGGTCATCAGGTCGCCGTAGTTCTCGCTCTTGCCCATGAGGAACAGGTCCTTGAGCACAGACTGACGCTCAAACTGCTCCCCCCGCTGCTCCAGGAACATACGGATGGGGGCCTGACACTTGCCGTAAATGCTGTCGTTGAGGCCGGAGCCTTCAGAGAAAATGATTTTCATGGGATTGGTTGTCCTCCTTTACACAAATCTGCCCCGGACGGTGTCACCCTTCTGGGTGCCCTCCACGTCCACCAGCTCGAAGTTGCCAGCGCCCTGGGCCACGGTGAGGCCGTCCTCGGCCACCTGTACCTTTGCGCCGGGCTTTGCCTCGGCGGTGACGGCAGACAGGGTGGTCTCGTAGAGGAAGGTCCCCTCCACCCGGGTGACGGGGATGACCTGGCCATCGGCGGCGGTGACGTCCGCCATGCACAGATAGGGGGGCGTGGTGGTGGAGGCTGCGCTGAGCTTGGTCAGCTTGCCGCCGGTAACGGTGAGCATCTGGCCCGCCTGATAGGTGTCGGCGGCTGCGCCCAGGTATTCCCAGGGCAGCATGGCCCCGGTGTTGCTTTTCACGGGTACAAACATTTACTTTCCTCCCTGATATTTGTTGTAGTAGGCCTGAATGGCCGCTTCACTGGCCTGGGGGTTGAAGGCCCGGAACAGGTCCATCTCCGGGGCGGGCACGGTGGCGGCCCCTTTGCCCCGCTGGGCGGCGGCGATGAGGTGGCCCTTGCTGCGTGCCAGGTTCTGGGCCTGCTGGCGGGCGGCGGCGGCTGCCTGCTGGGTGAGCTGGTCGTAGTGGGCCAGCTTGTAGGCGTCCACAAAGGAGTTGCCCCGCTTCACCAGCTGGTAAAACTCCTTCGCCCGGGGCATGGTGAGCAGATCGCCCACCGAGCGGATGTTGGGGTTGAGCTGGCGAATCTGGGCCAGCTCGGCGGCCACCTGGGCCTCCATGGCCGGGTTGGCCTGGGGCCGAGGGGCGGGCTTGGCCTGCTGGGCCTGCTTGAAGGCCCGGTACTGCTCCAGGTTGGTGATGGGGGTGCCGTCGACGGGGCTTCTCAGGGCCGCATCTCGGAGCACCTGCTCCACATCCCGGCGGGTGTGGGTGCGCTCGGCCTCCACCGCCTCCTGGATGGCGGCCCGGGTCTCCGCCCGCCGTCTCCGGGCGGCGTTCTCCCGCCGCTGCTCCAGGCTCATCTCTCCCTGAGGGGGCTGGGCCTGGGGCTGCTGGGTCTCCTGGGGTGCCTGCTCCTGGGTGGGCTGCTCCACCCCCAGAGCCTCATACACTTGCTGCTCGTTGACTTCCATATCTCGTTCCTTCCTGCCCCCGTGGGGCCGTGGGATGTTCCCGCTATCCCTGCGTATTGGTTTGGTTTTGTGGTGTTACTCCTTGCCCTGTCTCAGGTCCTTGCCGGTGTGCACGGTGCCGGTCTTGGTGGCGGTGGTCTGGCAGGGCGCCTTTACCACCTGGGTGCCGGTGTTCTGAATCCGGCCGATGTAGCCCTTCTGCTCCTTCATCTCATTTCCTCCTTTCTCATCTGGTCTGGCATGTTCCCGCTGTCGCCTTGCGTCAGTGGTTGTTGTGCTTGTCCCATCTGGGCCTCCCGCTGGGCCCGCTGTTCCAGGGCCTGCTTGGTGTCCCCCGCCCCGGGGTAGTGCAGCTGCTCCATCTTGGTCCAGAACAGGATGAGGGTCTCGGTGGCCGCCGGGTCGCCGAAGGCCCCGTTTTGCAGGTTCTGCCTCGTCTCCTGCCACATGGCCTCCCGGTTGCTGGCCAGGGTGTCGGTGGTGTCCACCGAGAAGAGAAACTGGTCGTTCCAGTAGTACTGGCCGTCGGAGTCCTGTTCCAGGAAGTCGTAGCGGTTGAACTGCTCGTACTGGGTGTGGCCTTGGGCGTCCTGGTAGGTGACGGGCCGGGGCTCGTCACCGTAGGCCAGCCAGAACTCGAACATCATGCGGAACAGGTCGGCGTAGGCCTTGTTTTTCATCACCCGCTTGCTCTCCAGCCGTCCGGCGGCCTGGGCGGCGGAAAACTCCTTGGCCTTGCCGCTGGTGGCGGTGGAGTCCGCCCGGCCCTGGAAGGAGTCGGTGATGCCCAGAATTTGACGAGCCTCCTCGTAGACGTTGGCCAGGTACAGCAGCTCGTACTCCAAGTCCCCCTTGAAGTCGTATACCCCAATCATGGCCTTGTCCGCCGCCGAGCCGATGTACCACCGCTCCCCGTCCTGGCTGTCCACCCGCAGCGAGGCGTTGTCGGGCAGGGTAATGCGGGTGCCCGCCTTCACCAGTCGGTCAATGATCTTCTGCTCCAGGCGGTTGATGGTGTTTTGCTGGTCGGCGATCATGTCCACATCCGAGTTACCCAGCAGCTGGCCGTACACGGACACGCTGCGCTGCAAGACGATGGGAAACACCCCAGGCTTGTAGAAGGGGATGAGGGTGGGGCGCATCACCGGGTTGCCCTCCTCATCCAGATCGGGGGTGGCACCGGGGATGGACAGCCCCTTCCCGGTGGTGATGGGCAGCAGCACCTGCTCATACTCCTGCACCTGGTCTTCAAACTCCTCACAGCCGCACCAGGGGCAACCGCCCCCCTGGTACTCCCGGGGGGCCTGGCTCTGGTCCGGCTCCACGGGCAGGCTGTCCAGGCCGCCGCCCCCGGCCATGGCCTCCTGGGCCAAGGTCTGGGCCAGCATCTGCCCCGCCTCCTGGCGCAGCAGCTCCCCCTGGTCTTGGTTGGGTGCCGTAGCGGGCTGTTGGATGAGCTGTCCGGGCAGGGGCCGCACCCGGCCGCACTGCTTACACACGGGCTGCCGCCGGGCCTGGTAGTCCTCCAGGTCCTCCAGCGGGGTGTCGTTGACCCAGCAGTACCGATTCACGCCCCCCTGGGCGTTCTTCTCATAGCCCACGTATCGGGTGAGGGCGTCTTCCACAGCGCTCACGCCGTCCACGCCCCGCACGGCGGGCTCGGACTCTCCGTCCTCCTCCACCCAGATGCCGTACTCCCGGAAGATGGCGTCCCGGGTGGTGGGGATTTTCACAATCACCCAGTCCATGTCCTGGATGGAGGTGAACACCCCGGGCTGGGGGGCCAGCTGCTTGGGGTGGAGCATGCGCACCACCTGGGTACCCACGGTGTCATGGGTGCGCTCCCGGTTGTCCCACTCCACCAGGTAGGCCACGCCCCCCTGGATGGGGACGGTGCGCTCGGCCAGGTCGTTGAGCTGGGTAAAGGGCAGCCGCTCCAACTCGTTGCGCAAAAAGTGCTCCAACAGCTGGGCCAGCCCCTCGTCCTCTTTCCGGCGTGGGGTGACCTTGGGCTGGGGAATGGAGCTGGACACCTGGGTCTCCACGTTTTCAAAGACGATGTTGCGCACATGGCTGGTGTTGCGCACGCCCCCGTCCCTTCTCGTATCTCCGGGCACCAGGGGCCTCAGCTGATGGTCTCCGTTGTAGATGCGCTCCCGCTGGTCCATGCGGGCGTACTCGGCGGAGTAGGCGGCGTTGCTCAGGGCCAGCCGCTGCTGCCACAGCTTCAGCTTCTCCCCCGCTTGTTTCTGGTGTTTGGCCTTCATCTTTCTCCTCCTTTGTTGTCACCGGGCCTACCCCACAGCCGCAGCAGCATCTCCCGGTCCCCGGAGCTGGCTCGGTTCCAGTCCTCCCACATGTCCGAGGTCCACCGGGCGGTGCCTCCAGGCTGGGGGGTGGTCAGGCGCATGGACTGCTGGGGGCGCACGTAGTGGGCGATGGCCAGAGCCATGACACAGTCGTCGTGGGCCCCCGGCTCCGCCTCGGGGCGCATCTGCTCATTGCGCACAAAGGTGAGCATCTCCTCCAGGGTGGCCCGGTCGTTCACGCCCCCCAGGTGGTCCCGCATCACCCGCACCAGCTCCGCCAAAATCACCGGGCGGGTGAGGCGGTCGGTGCGGAAGCCGTAGGCGTGGTGGATTTGTCCATCGAAGGAGTCCTCCACCTCCCGGACGTAAATTTTCGGGTAGCCCATGAGCCCCAGCAGCTTCACCGGATAGGTGGAGAAGTTGCACTCGGGGGCCAGCAGGGCACGATTGTAGTGCAGCCCCAGGCAGTACAGCTGCCGGGTGTAGGTGTCCTCGTCGTACTGGTGGCGGAGGGTGCACACCTGCACCCCAGTGACGTTGTCCAGCACCTGGGCCACAAACCAGTCCGAGCCATCCCCGGCGGTGTCCCCGCCGATGACGTAGGGCCGCCCCTGCTGAGGGGGCGTGTAGATGCGAATGGGACCCCCCTTCTCCTCCACCCAGTGGATGTTGGCAAGGTGGATGCCGTCGTCGGCCAGGTCGTACTCGAACAGGCCCTCGCTGGCCGGGGGCTCCAGGTGTTGCAGCCGCTCCCCCACCGCCTTGCCGTTGAACACGGTCTTGCCCGTCACGCCCCACTGGCCCAGGCAGTAGACCATATAGTAGTACTCGTCGGTCTCTTTGAAGCTCTCCAGGGTGGCCACCGCCTCGGGGGTGAGAAAGCGGTTATCTTTATAGGTGCTCTCGTGCACCGTGGCCCGGGGGTCCTTCCGGTCGAAAAACCGCTTTTTCAGCCAGTGGGTGATGCTGATGGGGTTGAAGGTGAGGATCATCTGGAGATACTGGTTGAAATCCGTTCTCAGACGGATGTCCAGCTGGTTGAAGTCCCCCTCCTCCAGCTCGGAGGCCTCCTCAATCCAGATGCCGGTGATGTTGAAGATGGATTTCAGCTTCTCCACATCGTCCAGCCCGGCAAAGAGGATGACGCTTCCATTGGCGAAGGTGATGGTCATGGCGGACTTGTTGGTCTTGGCCCCGGCATCGGGGTAGAAGTCCGAAATCTGGCCCACCAGCTGGGCCCAGCAGCTCTCCCGCAGGGTGCGGGCCACCTTGCGGCACACCAGCCACCGGTGCCCCGGCTCGCTGGTCACCCGCTCCAACACCTTGCGCCCGGCGAAAATGCTCTTGCCGCTGCCGCCGCCCCCTTTCAGCACCAGAAACCGGTGCTTGTCAAAGAAGAGGGGGAGAAAGGTGTCGTTATTGGTCTCCTTCAGGCCCTTGTACCACAGCAGAGCCTCCTCCTGTCGGTCATGGTTCATGGTGTTCCGGCAGCTCCCCCTGCCCCTCCTCCCACAACTCTTGGAGCAGGGCCAGCTTCTCCTGGGTGGTGAGGGACTGGACGGCCCGGGTCTGGGGCCCCGCCTCCACCTCCACCTTCTGGGCATAGCCGTAGTTATTCTGCAGGTGGAACACCACCCCCTTCACATCCTTGCGGGTGAGCAGCTGCTCCTCGCTCCACGCCTGTAACATCCCGGTGACCCACTCGGTGGCCTCCTCCAACTCCGGGTAGGCCTGGTGATCACACCACTGCTTCCACTTCCCCGGGGTGATGCCCAGGTGGAGGCAGATGCCGGTGAGGGTGGGCGGAATCACATATTCCCGGGTGCGGATGATCTCCCCCCGGTCGTTGTACACCGGCTTTTTCTCACAGATGGGATTTCCCTTCTTGTCCACCTCTCCGGTGGGTTGCAGCTCGGTGACATCCACGGTGCGGCTGATGGAGTCCAGGTATTGGCGTACCTGACGCATCAGGGCCTTGGATGTGCTGGTTTGTCGCTGTCTGGCAGCCACAGATTTCCCTCCCTTGTGTTCTTCTTGTCCCATTGTAGCAACCAGACTTCCCTCGTGATTACACATTCCGTGTTCAATCTCCACACTTCCCCTTATAAATCCTGGGGAAAGCGTACATAATAGCGTTTCAGCGCCCGGTACAGAGTGGTGGGGGAGGCGATGTAGTGTCTCTGACACACGGACTTTACCGCCTCCCCGGTGGTGACGTGCTCCAGCAGCGCCTGGCCATTGTTGCCCCCCACGCAGTCGCACAGGCGGCGAATCCGCTCCTGCTCCTTCACGGGCAGGCCAGAAAAGCGCAGAGACTTAAAGTAGATGTACCCTTGTCGGGCATAGGGCACCGGAATGCCCCGCTTATAGCGAAATTTCATCGTGTTTCTCCTTTCAACTGCTCCACCAGCTCCCGAATTTCCTCTTCGGTGTGGGTGGAGACGAATCTTCCATAGGTGGTGTGGTGCTGCCGGGCCAGCCGGGACACCCACACCAGCTGGGGGACGGGGGGCGGCAGCTCCAGGTCCCAATCCGCCTCAAACTCCCGGTCAATCTCGGCGTCCGCCTGGGCCATCTCCTCCAGCTCCTGGGGTGTAAACCCTGTCACGCCCCCGTCACCTCCCCGTTCCCTCCATGTGGCCCCCGCCGGGCACCGTCATCACCGTGGCCAGCACCGCCAGCACATGGTGGGCGGGCACCCCCAGAAACTGCTCATATCCCCGGATGAGGGCCTCCAGGGCATCCATGGCGGCGGCGGTGCTGGAGGCCTCAATGACCTGACAGAACCCGTCGCTGCCCTCCTCTTTGCGCACTTCCAGCTTCACCCGCTCCCCCTGGGTGCGCTTCCCTCCGTGATAGACCATCTCTTCTCGCTGCATCCCGGCTCGTTCCTCCTTTTTCTCCTCTTGATGTCTCCACGCCAGCCCCTGGGCCACGCCCAGCCAAAAGGCCCGCTCACGCCGCCCCAGCCGGGGCAGGCTGACGCACAGTGACCATGCGCTCCATGTCATAGTCTCCCTCCTTTTATTGATTTCTCGATAATATTATATCAGTCGCCGATATTTGTCAAGGCCATTTTATTGATTTGGTCAATCTTCTTTCTTGTGCTTCCCGCTGTGGCGTGGTAAAATACGGAGGTAACCCCCGTATCGTTTCGAGAACTGGAGGATTGACTATGAGTGTTGGACTGCGTATCCGCCAGGTGCGCAAGGCCTATGGGCTGACCCAACAGGCCTTTGCCGACCAACTGGGTTTGAAGCAAAATACCATTGCCACCTATGAGATCGAAAAGACCACCCCCAGCGAGCGCACCCTTTTGGATATCTGCCGGGTGTTCCATGTCAACGAGGACTGGCTGCGTTCTGGCCAGGGAGACATGCTCCTGACGCCCCCCAGCGGCCACACCCCAGACGAGGAGCTGATGGGCTTTTTGGGGGATGTGGCAGGCCGGAATGACTTCCGCTCTCGCCTCATTTCCGTTCTCTCCCGGCTCAGCGAGGAAGACTGGGCGGTTCTGGAGCGGCTGGCCCGGGATCTCAGCGACCCCAAGGCATAAAAAAACCCGGGCATCCAACGGTTTGGATGCCCGGGTTTTTTTAGCGTGTCGAAAACGTTCGACACGCTTCTCAAAAATGCCAGCATGTTTGAGAGGCGTTGCAGTCCGCTGCATGCAGCCTTGGGTCAAAGGGCGACCCAAGGCCACACTGACGGACTGAGAAGTGTTTTTTTCGATGCACATGTCCCCGAAAAAAACGGATTTTAATTTATTTTCCCGCCCCCGGGCGGGAAAACTCTGCCGAGAGCTTTTTCATGCTGCAAGAGAATATATCCTTTTTGCATTGATATGAGGTTTCCGACTGTCTATCGGTTTAAATAATGGGAAATGAACTGAAAAATGGCTCGTAGCTGGGCCTCATCCGCTCGGTCCAGTAAGTCGATGATTGCCGCTTTGATCCAGTTACGCTCCATTTCTCTTCCTCCCTGCGCTGGGGATGGGGGTGCCATCCCATTGGTCCACGATGTCCTGCCCCCATTATAATCGAACATATGTACCATTTCAAGCATCTGACTCCCACAATTTGTCTAAAATTGTCCGTTCTATGGGACTTTTGTATGATAACATAAAAAAATGTCGAATAAGGCCGAAAAAAGTCGAAAGGACGGGAAATTTTCCCGTCCTTTCAAAAATACAGTGTTTATGCCAGATTTCGGTTCCAATCCATGCGCCGATAGTACCACAGGAAGGTCACGGAGCTCAAGAACCAGGTGAGGGGGTAGACCCAGTAGACCATCTGAATGCTGCCGGTGAGGGGCACGGCGATGGCCAGGAAGGACACCCGGATGATGCACCAGCAGATCATCATCACGAACATGGGCACCACGGCCTTGCCTGCACCTCTGAGGATGGAGGCCATGGCGTGGGAGAAGGCCAGAAGGCAGTAGAAGAGCACGGAGGTGCGGGCCTTGTCCACGCCGTAGGCGATGACGTCGGGGGAGGTGTCAAAGGCGGCGATGAGTTGGGGGGCGAAGATAAAGACCGCCACACCGATGAGTTCGGCCAAAATCACCGAGGTGATGGTGCCGAACCGGGCGCCCCGTTTGGTGCGCTCGATCTGGCCCGCACCCAGGTTCTGGCCCACGAAAGTGGTCATGGCCATGGTAAAGCTGGTGATGGGGAGGAAGCCGAAGCCCTCAATCTTGGAGTAGGCGCCCACGCCGGCCATGGCGGCGTCGCCAAAGTGGTTGATGTTGGACTGGACCACCACGTTGGCAATGGCGATGATGGAGTTCTGAACGCCGGAGGGCAGGCCGAAACGCACCACCCGCTTGAGCATATCCCAGTGGAAGCGAATCTTCCGCAGCTCCACCCGGTAGTTGTCCTTGACCCGCAGCAGCCGCCACAAACACATGATGGCACTGACGTACTGGGCAATGATGGTGGCCCAGGCCGCTCCGTCCACCCCCATGCCCAGCACGGCGATGAAGAACAGGTCCAGCACCACGTTGACCACCGAGGAGACAATGAGGTAGTACAGGGGGTGGCGGCTATCGCCCACCGCCTGCATGATACCCACGCACACGTTGTACATCACTGAGCCCAGAGAGCCCATGAGGTAGATGCTCAGATACAGCTGGGAGTTGTACATGACGTTTTCCGGGGTGTCCATCCACCGGAGAATCTGGGGAGACAGGCCCACGCCCACCGCTGTCATCACCACGCCGGCCACCAGACCGAAGGCCACGGTGGTGTGCACTGCCTTGCTCATCTCCTCCAGCTTGTTGCCGCCGAAGTAACGGGAGATGACCACACCGGCGCCGATGGCGATGCCGCTCAAAAAGCCGATGAGCATAAAAATGAGGCTGCCGGTGGAGCTCACCGCAGCCAGGGCATTCTTTCCCAGGAAGTTTCCTACGATCAGGGAGTCGGCGGTGTTGTACATCTGCTGGAACAGGTTGCCCAGAAAAATGGGAAGGGCAAAGTAGGTGATTCGCTTCCAAATGGGCCCTTGTGTCATGGGTTCTGTGGTGTGTGCCATTTTCATTTCCTTTCTCTATCTCTCATTTCGTGTCTGATTAGTATATACCTCCCAGTTCCCCTTGGCAAGCCATTGGGGAGAAAACCTGCGGTTTTGTTGGAACTACAACAGACATTCCCGGCCCATTGTGGTATCCTACCATCAAAATCACCACACCAGGAGGACACATCTATGATTCGACGCATCATCCACATTGACCAGGACAAGTGCAACGGCTGCGGGGCCTGTGCTCAGGCCTGCCACGAGGGGGCCATCGCCATGGTAGACGGCAAGGCCCAACTCATCCGGGACGACTACTGCGACGGCCTGGGGGACTGCCTGCCCACCTGCCCCACCGGGGCCATCACCTTCGTGGAGCGAGAGGCCGCCCCCTATGACGAGGCGGCAGTGAAGGCCAATATGGCCGCCAAAGCTGCCCCCTGCGCCTGCCCCGGCAGCATGGCCCGGGCCCTCAACCCCCAGGCAGATACCGCCGCCCCTGCCCCTTGTGCCTCCCAGCTGCTCCAGTGGCCGGTGCAAATCAAGCTGGCCCCGGTGAATGCCCCCTACTTCCAGGGCGCCCACCTGCTCATCGCCGCCGACTGCACCGCCTACGCCTACGCCAATTTCCACCAGGACTTCATCCGGGGCAAGGTGACCCTCATCGGCTGCCCCAAGCTGGACATGGTGGACTACACCGAAAAGCTCACCGCCATTCTCCAGGATAACGACATCACCGCCCTCACCATTGTGCGCATGGAGGTGCCCTGCTGCGGCGGCATCCAGCACGCCGCCACCCAGGCTTTGCGTGCCAGCGGCAAGTTCATCCCCTGGCAGGTGGTGACCATCTCCACCGACGGGCGGATTTTGGACTGATGGGGGCTTGACTTCTCCCCCCGGTTTGTGTACCATTCACATAGCGGGTTTTTCTCAAAAATGCAAGCATTTTTTCGAGGAGATACAGCCCGCTGCATGCATCCTTGGGTCCAAGGACGACCCAAGGCCACACTGGCGGGCTGAGAAGTGTTTTTTCCGATGCGCATGTCCCCGGAAAAAACGAATTTTCATTTATTTTCCCGCCTGCGGGCGGGAAAACTCTGCCGAGGGCTTGTGTTCCTAACCAAGTACCTCAAACTTCTTGCAGGGACTTTTGCTTTTTTGACAGTCAAAAGGTACGCCCCCAAGGCGTACCTTTTCTTTTTAGGAGAATCCCATGACATTACAGCAATTTTTTACCCAGCACCCCAAGGCCGCCCTGGCCTTCTCCGGGGGCTCCGACTCCGCCTACCTTCTCTGGGCGGGGCGCACCTTTGGCCAGGACGTACGGCCCTACTACGTCTCCACCCCCTTCCAGCCCGCCTGGGAGCGTGAGGACGCCCAGCGTCTGGCCCGTGAGCTGGGAGTACCCCTGACGGTGGTGGAGCTGGACGTGCTGGCCTGCCCCGAGGTGGCCGCCAACCCAGCAAACCGCTGCTATTTCTGCAAAAAAGCCCTTTTTTCCGCCCTGTGGCAGCAGGTCCGGGCGGATGGCTTTTCCCTGCTGCTGGACGGCACCAACGCCTCGGACGACGCCCAGGACCGCCCGGGCATGAGGGCCCTCTCCGAGCTGGAGGTGCGCTCCCCCCTCCGGGAGTGCGGGGTCACCAAGGCCCATCTGCGGGCCCTGAGCCGAGAAGCGGGGCTGTTTACCTGGGACAAGCCCGCCTACGCCTGTCTGGCCACCCGCATTCCCACGGGCACCCCCATCACCGCCCGGGATTTAGCACGGGTGGAGGGGGGCGAGGACGCCCTCTTTGCCCTGGGCTTCACCGATTTTCGCATTCGACTGCGGGGAGACGCCGCCCTTATTCAGCTGCCCCAGGACCAGATGGACCGGGCGGTGGCCCAGTATCAGGCCATTTTGGAGGCCCTCTCCCCCCACTTTTCCCAGGTCTTTCTGGACTTGAACCCCCGGAAAAAGGAGGAATTCCATGGACAGTAAACAAGATGTGCTGGCCCTGCTGCGAGGTGTGGCGGACGGGTCCGTCACACCGGAGCAGGCCGTGCTGGAGCTGAAACGCTCTCCCTTTGACAACCTGGGCTATGCCCGGGTGGACACCCACCGCACCGTGCGCCAGGGGGCCTCGGAGGTCATCTACGGGGCGGGCAAGACCCCCCGGCAAATTGCGGGCATTGCCGCCTCCATGATGAAAAACGGCAGCCGCAACATCCTGGTCACCCGCCTGGACCAGGACAAGGCGGACCTGGTGGCCCAGGAGCTGCCCATGGACTACCACCCCGTCCCCCGCATCGGGGTCATCAACCCCCAGCCCCACCCCCAGGTGGGCTCCATCGTGGTGGCCACCGGGGGCACCAGCGACATGCCGGTGGCGGAGGAGGCCGCCCTCACCGCCGAGGTGCTGGGCAACCGGGTCACCCGCCTCTACGACGTGGGAGTGGCGGGACTTCACCGCCTGCTGGCCTCTCTGGACGAGCTGATGCAAGCCCGGGTGGTCATCGCCGTGGCGGGCATGGAGGGGGCGCTGGCCTCGGTGGTGGGCGGTCTGGTGGACTGCCCTGTCATCGCCGTGCCCACCAGCGTGGGCTATGGGGCCAGCTTCGGCGGCCTGTCCGCCCTGCTGGCCATGCTCAACTCCTGCGCCTCCGGGTGCAGCGTGGTGAACATCGACAACGGCTTTGGGGCCGGATTTTTGGCCAGCCGCATCAATCAAATGGAGGGTCTGCCTCAATGAACACCTTATATCTACAATGTAACATGGGAGCGGCGGGGGACATGCTCACCGCCGCCCTGTATGAGCTGCTCCCCAACCGGGAGGAATTCTTGCACACCCTCAACCACATGGGTCTGCCTGGGGTGGAGTTCCACGCCGTCCCCGCCCAGTCCTGCGGCATCTCCGGCACCCACATGGACGTGGTGGTCCACGGAGAGCGGGAGGAAAGCGTGGATCATCACCATGACCACGACCACCATCATCACCATGATCATGAACATGAGCACGGCCACGAGCATCATCATCATCACCACCACACCACCCTCCACGATGTGGAGCACCTCATCGGCCACCTGAACCTCCCCGCCCCGGTGCTGGAACAGGCCCGGGCGGTGTATCACCGCCTGGCTCAGGCGGAGTCCAAGGCCCACGGGGTGGAGGTGGACCTGGTGCACTTCCACGAGGTGGGTGCCCTGGACGCCGTGGCGGACGTGGCGGCGGCCTGCTATGCCCTGTACCTGCTCCACCCCGACGAAGTGGTGGTCTCCCCCGTCCACGTGGGCAGCGGTATGGTCCACTGCGCCCATGGGCTGGTGCCCGTCCCCGCTCCCGCCACCGCCCTCCTGCTGGAAGGGGTGCCCTGCTACGGCGGCGACATCCAGGGGGAGCTGTGCACCCCCACGGGGGCGGCGCTGCTGACCACCTTTGCCACCCGTTTCGGCCCCATGCCCCCCATGGTACTGGAGAAAACCGGGTACGGCATGGGCAAAAAGGAGTTCCCCGCCGCCAACTGTGTCCGGGCCATGCTGGGGCACACCCAGGAGGCCAAAGGGGAGATTTTGGAGCTGGTGTGCAACCTGGACGACATGACCCCCGAGGCCCTGTCCTTTGCCTGCCAGCGGCTTTTAGAGGAGGGTGCTCTGGACGTGTACACCCTGCCCGGGTGCATGAAGAAGGGCCGCCCCGGCTGGCAGCTGGTGGCCCTGTGTGACCCCGCCCACAAAGACCCGCTCATCCACCAGGTGTTCGCCCTTACCTCCACCACAGGGCTGCGGGTGCGCACCTGTGAAAAGCACGTGCTGGACTACAGCATCACCACCCGGGAAACCCCCTACGGCCCGGTGCGGGTGAAGAAGGCCCAGGGCTACGGCGTGCGCCGCTCCAAGCCGGAGTATGAGGACATGGCCCGCATCGCCCGGGAGCACAAGATTACCCTGAAACAGATATTCCACAGGGACTAACCCATGCCTCTTCCCTCTTCACTGGCAGGGGAGACGCGCTCCGCTGGGCCCCATTTCTCCACGATGAGAAATGGGGGAAAGAATCGCCAAAGGCGGGTCCTTCCCCCGCCTTGTGGAATCCACCCTGCTGGTACTGGCTGCTCCTGCGTCCTTCTCTTTCTGGCCCTTGGACCGGTGGGGTCACATAGATGGCCTGGCAACTCTAAAGGAACTGCTTTCTTCTCTGGTAGATGTGACTTCTACCGCCAGGGCCTTCCTCTGGCGAGCAGCTGTTCCCAGCTGCCGGTGGACTGGCTCCCGGCGG
Organism: Pseudoflavonifractor sp. An44; assembly: GCF_002161675.1. Taxonomy (GTDB): domain Bacteria; phylum Bacillota; class Clostridia; order Oscillospirales; family Oscillospiraceae; genus Enterenecus; species Enterenecus faecium. Next base: position 138,414 of record NZ_NFIH01000003.1, on the reverse strand, counting down.
TGGCTACACCGCACCACCAGAGTAGGCCCGGACGGGGGAACCGCCCAGCCATAGGGCTAGCTGCCATGGTGGCCTGGTGTAGTGGCACTATAGGCGCCACCGTAAAGGTGACGGGCCGAAAACGGGCTTGACGCACATCCGGTCCCGTACCCCAAGGGGGGTACTTAGGGGGGAACGCCCTAAGCGGGTTTTGGTTCCTTTTGCCCGAACAAAAGGAACCCCCAGCGGGTAGCGTCCCCGCCAGACTGGCAAGGCTACTCCAGCGAAGAGCAAAGAAGTGTGTTCCTAATCGGAGCACGGGGACTGGAAAAGACACATAAAAACTTGGGAGCGGCTCAAAAAGCCGCTCCCATCTCTCTATTCGGTGCGAAAAAAGGAGAGCAGCGAAACTTTCGTCTCGTTGCTCTCCATATCGATGTCAGCGCATCCGCAGCAGCCGCTCGATGCGCTTGTAGAGCAGGGTGGTGAGCACCGACACAATCAGGCCCTTGAGCAGGTTAAAGGGCACCACGGCAAAGAACACCAGGGTGGACACGCTGTTGATCATGCCATTGACCGCCGTGCCCATGGCCACCAGCTGGTCCAGGGGCAGGCCGTAGAGGGCGGAGAAGGCGGGGAGCAGATACACCGCGTTGAAGAAGCTGCCGAAGGCAGCCATCACCACCGTACCGGTGACCATGCCAGCGATGGCCCCCTTCTTGGTCTTAAAGCGGTGATAGAGGGTGGTGGCGGGGAGAATGAAGGAGCAGCCCACCACAAAGTTGGCAAAGTCGCCCACGAAGGCGGTGGTGGTGCCCTTGAGCAGCAGCTTGAGGATGATCTTCACCAGCTCGCACACCACGCCCGCCACAGGGCCCAGGGAGAAGGAGCAGATGAGCACGGGCACCTCGCTCAGGTCAATTTCATAAAAGCTGGGAGCAAAGGGCAGGGGAAACTCCAGGTACATCAGGATGGCGGCCATGGCGGCAAAGATACCGATGTACGCCGCCCGCCGGGCGCCCTGCTGACGGGGCACCTTCAGCCAAACCCGTTCCACCAGCATGGCCACTACAAACAGGGCCACAAATACCCCCAGGCATACCAGAAGATACACCACATTGTCCTGTGCGCTCGCCCACAGGTCCGTCAGGTTGTTCCACATAATAAAAAAACCTCCAAATGATATTGAGACGCCCAAACGCCAATGCCGTTCAGGCGCAACAACCCACTTGGAGCTCTTGCACATCCTCTTCCATCCGGACTCTAACCGTTGGTCCCGGAGTTTCACCGGGTCAGCCGCAGAACCAAGGCTCTGCGGGTCGCGGACTATACCGCCAGTGGGGAATTTCACCCCGCCCTGAAGACATGGTATTCACTTGTCTCTGCCCGCTATTATAGCACAGTGCTGCTAAAAAGCAAGCTGTTTTTCTCAGCAGCCTTCCCAATACCATTGGATGCAGAATCTGTTCACCGTGCTACCTCGCATTCTCATACTATGCAAAAGCAAAGATCATTCATCCAGCAGCCGGGCGTCAACAACCGCACAAAAAGCAGCTCTTTCCTCCGAATTAACAGAGGAAAGAGCTGTTTTTTGTGTTTTTTACATTTTTAACACGTTTTTTCTGTCAATGTTCCACAATATCACGATTTAAATGGAAATAGAGCCCTTTTGCCGACATTTTGCTCCAAGTATTTCCAGGCGTTTTTCGCCTGTTTTTGACATTTTATACAATGATCCACTTCTATGATAAAAAGATTTCCCTGGGCCAAAATGCCCAGGGAAATCTTTTTATCATACGATTCGGGTACAAATCACTACATAGCGGTAGGTGTTGGTGGGATAGGGGTGGCAGGTGATGAGAGTGAGTAAATCTTCGCCTGAGCGAATAGATAGGCACTCCACCTCGTCGGGATTCACCACCTGGATTTCTGATACTTCATACTGCAGAGTCTCCCGGAAATTCTGGACCTGCACCACGTCCCCCAGCTCCAGCTTCTGAATGTTGCGGAACATGGGAGCCTGGAAATACCCCCGGTGCCCTGCCAACACACAGTTGGTGTTCTCCCCTCCGATGGGATAGGAGGTATTGGTCATGTGGGCAGCACCCAGGGTCATATTTCTGGGGTTGGCCCCCAGATAGATGGGCAGCTCAATCCCCATTTTATCTATGGTGAGATAGCCGATCACACCATCTTCCAGTCCATACTCAGACAGGTCAATGGCGGGCTGTTCATAGGAGAAGGGGTCCACCAGCTGGGGCTGGTGCTCTTCATAGAGCCGCTGATTTTCCTCCGCCAGCTTCTCATACAGCTCTTCCAATCTAGGGTCTGGCTCCTGGGCTTCTTCTGGGGCCACCTGTTCCAAGAAGCTCTCCTTTTGTCTGGAAACCTCTTGGGCATAGCGGAAGGCGGTAAAGCGGGGATAGAGCAGAACACCAGCCCCCACCAGAACCAGTACCAGGCCCAATATGAAGACAATCCGTCTCGCCTTATCCCTCACGGCGTTTTTTCCTCCTTCTCCACACGACGATACCTACAATCAAGCCCACGCCTACCACAGCGCCGGGAATGTAGTACCACAGGTAGGTGAAGTCCAGGGTCCGCAGGGTTACTTCATCCTCCTGCTGCTCCATCTCCGGGTCATACTCCACCCGGGTACCTCGCACCAACAGTCGGTGGGTATTGACCGCATAGGGGGTACAGGTCACCAAGGTCACCAAGTCTTTGTCTGCCTCTGCCACCAGATTTTCCAGCTCATCCGGCTCCACCGTGGTGATCTGGTCCACCTGATAGGCGTGGACCTCGTCCAGCACATGGATATAGAAGTGGTCCCCTATCTCCATCTCGTCCAGCCGGGTGAACAGTTCCGCGCTGGGCAGTCCCCGGTGTCCGGTAAGAACGGTGTGGCGGTTGAGTCCGCCAATGGGCAGAGCGGTGACCTCCATATGCCCGATTCCCTTGGCCAGCACCTCCTCGCTGGTACCGTGGTACACCGGCAGAGATAGGCCAATTTTTGGGATTTCCAGGGTGCACATCACGTCGTCCAGAGCCAACACGTCCTGATAATTGTCCGGGATGGCGTAGCCACTGCCAGGGATAAAGGGGTCATGCACCGGGTCGCCCATCAGGTTTTCATTGTACTCTATGGCCTTCTGCCACTCCTCTTCCAACGTCGCCTCGTCCAAGCTGTTGACCAGATTGGCGTGGGACGTGATCATTTCCCGATGGCTGAGGTCGGCAATGAAGTTGCTGATGGCGGGGTAGAAAAAAATCCCCGCCCCCAGCACCAACAGCACTAACGCCAGAATGAGGGGCACCTTGGCTCCCTTTCTCTCTCTCTGTCGGTTCTCCTGGGGTTGTACACTCATAAATTGGCTTCCTCCGTGATATGGGAAGGGCCGGGGCGTGGGACGCCCCGGCTCCTTGCTTGCGATTTTTGCTTCGAAGAGGAATTAGTCCTCTGCCTTCTTCTTCTTCAGGGTCACCAGCACCAGAGCAGCGCCGCAGGCCATGATGACCAGGCCGCCAGCGGTGAACAGCACGGTGCCCATGCCGCCGGTGGTGGGCAGCTCAAAGCCGGGCTTGGCATTTCCCAGCTTGAAGCTGATGACTTTTCCATTGACCGTGGTGGCATCGGTAACAATCATAGTACCATCAACCTTGGAAGTACCCTGATCCAGCACACCATCTGCACCATCAGGATCGCCGCCGGTGGCATCGGTCATGGTAATTTTGGTGATAGCATCATCCTTGGGCAACTGGTAACCATCGGGGGCCTTGGTTTCCGTGAGGGTATACTCACCCACATCCACACCCCAGAGCTGAAGGGTACCGTCATCGGCCACCACCAAAGTAGTGACGGGAGTCACGGGCTCGACGAACCCCTTCTCACCGTACTTCACATAGATGCCCTCACCAGTCTTTACAAACTGAATTTCCTCTCCATCAGCATCTTTCAGAGTGAACTCTGCTCCAGCCAGCGTAGAATCCGGGTCAGCGGCATCCACCTTGGTGACATTAATACCGTAGGTATACACTTTCTTATCTACAGTCGTCTTCTCGTAGGAATCCTCGTCATAGGGGTTGGTGTTGACACCCACATAAGCGGTATTGCCCACTTCATCAACGGTAAAAGCACCCTCATTTAAGGTACCGGTGTACACAACATGGACATAGGTGGCTTCTTTATCCCCATCCTTCAGAGCTTTCTGCAGGGCATCATAGTCGAAGATCAAATCAAAGCCGTTACCATTTTTAACAACAGTATAAATAATATCCGTAGCAGGTAGCAGATCGTCATCGACATAGGTATCGGCATTGGTGTTAGCATAAACCTTCACGGTGGACACGCCGTCAAAGTCCAAGCCTGCGCCCATAGTATCGCCAATCTTGAAAGTCTTGTAAATGACCTCATTGGGGCCAGCCTCAGGATATACAGGAATCGCCACGTCCAGACGGTAGGTCACGGTGTCGCCCACAGCATAGCCCAGGTCGCTGTTGTCGCCTTTCTCGCCCTCCACGTTCTTATCAATGCCGCCCTTGCTCTTGAGCACCACGGTAGCATCTTCTACATACCAAGTCTCACGGGTAAATTCACTATCAGGAGCACCAGCATCGTGGTCACCCCACTGAGGATATAAGGTGGCGACAGCAGGATTGTAGGTGTTTCCAGCCTTGGAAGCAGTCACCAGGTACTGCCCCATGGCCACGTCGGAGATGGTGGCAGAAGTGCTTTCCAGCTTGACAGTCTTAGCAGCCGTACCGAGCTTGCCGCTGCCTTCCAGATCATGGTAGAATGCGCCCAGAATAGCAGCATCCGCTTCGGAAAACGCCTTAGTCACCTCATACGTATAAGTAGTAGTCGTTCCTTCCTCAGCCTCTGTTTTATGTTCGATAACCTTCGCATATTGAGGATACAGCATGGCTACCCACTTTCCCACTGCTTCCTCCCAGGTATACACAGGGTCCTTGGGCTGAATGGAACCATTGGCATTCACCATGTTCACATTGATGATTTTGTAGAGGCTAACCTCGGCACCTACATCGTTGGCCGAACCGGTAATGGTGATACTACCAGTCTGGGTGGTGCTGGTGATAGGAGCTGCAAAGGCCCCCATAGTGGCCATGGACAGCACCATCGCCACGGTCAGACACAGCGCAAAGAGCCGTGCCATCGTTGATTTCATCGTTTTCATAGGTTTCTCCTTTCTCAACTGCTGGGTATATATTTGTGTACAGGTTTTACACTGCCTGTGTCACACAACATAAAGAAATTAGAGGAATTCGCTTCGCCTGCGGGGAGAACTCCACATCCACCAGCAGGCCAAAACTAGGCCTGTAAACATCAGCAGACCGCCGCCAATGCGGAAGTCCTCGCCTCCGTCACCACCGGTAATGGGAGGATTGATGGGCTTGTAGTTCATAAGATAGTAGGTATTTTCACCACTAGCTTCTTTTGCAATCGCCATGGCCGGGGTATCCATCGTAGCGTCCTCCGTGGACTGGATCACAAAGGTTCCCACTTCGCTGCCTTCATCTCCAGAAATATCCACCGTCAAATTCCATTGACCTGTTGGCAACTGGTACCCTTCTGGGGCCTCTGTCTCTACCAGCCGGTAATGCCCTTCCTGCAAGTTCTCAAACCGAGTCTCACCCTGAGCATCCGAGATAGCAGTGACGGGGTCTTCCCACACATCGGAAAGATTGTTCAGGTCGATCAACTCCTTGGAATCCTCAGCCCAGTTTTCCTCTTTTCCATCATAGTGGTATAGCACAAACTGTGCTCCCGGCAATGCGATAGCCTTGGACAAATCTTCTGAGCTAAAACTCAATCCATCCACTTTTGTAAAGGAATATGGAACCATAGGTACATAGAGTTTATTGGTATAAGCTACCGTCTCCACCCGATCAGCTTGAATAGTTCCTGTGCAAGTATAGACGCTTGTTTCCGCCTCAGCGGTTCCTTCACCATTGTTAGTCGCAGTCTCTCCTCCAGCCGAGGTGGACTGGGTGACACTCACTTTATAGTCCTCGCCATTATAAATGTTCAACTCTGAATCGGGATTGGGGTCTTGCTCAGTCACCACATAGGTATAGCCAGCTGGCAGGTCATGAACGGTAATGCTCTGTCCATGCTTGAGAACCACCTGGGCTTTTCCGTCCACAAATGTTATCTTCTCTTCTCCCGGCTTCAAACTGGGCTCTGTACTGGGTTGCACCACACTTCCACCATTTGCGGATGTTTCATAGGTGCCGTTGAGGTTCGCTCTTGTACCAGAATTTTCATAGAATACGTTGATGTCGAAAACAAACTCTTGGTTCTCCACTTTCTCCAACATATTACCCGTTACAGTCTTAGAGATAGACAAATCACCTGTAAGCACAGGAAGGCTCACTACGCCGTTGTTACCCAAGTATCCTAGGGCATTGCCCGGTTCACCATCGCTGCCATACGGAGGTGGTGCTTCCCTCTGTTCGGCATTCTCTGTTTCAATGTAGATCGGATACCGATAGGTTTCAGCAGTTTCACTGAGATTGTTTTCATCGCCTTTATCCATAACATCGTCACAATCGCTATTATGGTGGTGTTCAGGGTCATCTTTCTCATCCACCGTGCAATCACGGAATTGGTACCTGGATTCTGCTTCCAAATACAGGGGTCCATCTTCTGGATTAGGCTGGACATCCTCCAAATCATAAATGCTGGTCACCGGAACAGCCTTTGTCACGATTTCCGTCCCGTCATAATAGGTTATCTGCACATAGAGATCCCCGTTCTTGTCTTTGGCCGGAATCGTACATTCTTTATCCGCATACACCGGGGTATCCTTTTGGACATAGTAGAAGGGATTGGTATCTGCAGCTTGGAAATAGACATAGGCATTACCTACGGTTTTTCCCACCCCTGCCTGATCTTCCGCGTAGCCAGTGTATAGATTGGGGTTGAACCGAATACTACCATCTTCATTGGTGTGATTTTTGATATATTCACTGCTCAGACGACTGATGTTTGCATATCTTTGATTGTTAATCGTCGTAACGACCTCATCCCGTAGACTGACGGTGTAAAACAACCGTAAAGGTGTGTTATTTTTACAGACATTCTCCTTTACTGTGCCATCCTCGTTCAGGGTCACATAATTTGTTCGCAAAGGAATAAGCGTAGCAGGGACTTTTACTTCCAGAGTCTGGTCATAGGGGTACTCCGTATTTGTGGTAACCGTAATAACTATATCAATGAATTCTTGATAATCATATACGGGACTATCTAGACCTCCATAATATGTATACGTAGTTTTATTCCCGCTGTTTTGAGTATCTTTTATGGTAAAAACGCTCCCTTTGTATACTAGCTCACGCATAGCGGTTATCTGCATATATTGACCAATGTGATCTACATAAGTAACATAACCGCTATGTGCAGGATCCCCTTCTACCTGGGTGGGAACAGCACCAGAAACTACTATCTGATTTAATACCTGCTGAAAAGCTTCAGCAATATTCTCGGAATTCTTAGCCGAAAAATAGGCATCATTGTAAAACAATGAATTTACATCTCCCGTGGGCGGATGAGTGAATGTGTATTTTCTTTCCCCATAACCAACGGTAATATCTGCGCCAGTTTGGTAGAGCTTCCATTGATCCCATACTTCTTTCAGTCCAGAGGTCACTACCTTATCCCATTCTTTAGGATTCAGTGTAACTTTCGCCATTTCCCTGTCTATGGTATTCGTCCAAGACTCCTCACCTACACCTACAGTGTAAACTTTCATGTCCTGCCTATAGTGCTGTGACACACGCTGTTTTTGATAGGCTGCATTCATAACAGCCTTGAAAGCATCCAATCCACTAAAATTTATATCGCCATCGCCGCTTACCCCACTAGGATTCCACCAATCTGTAGCATCGTCACCAGATGCAGTAGGGGCACCATCAGACATCAGCATCAGAACTGGATATCGAGTCTGTCCAGAAATTGTAGTAATATCATCATCAGGAACGCTCAACAACAAATCCATTCCTGCATCAATGCCCATATGAATGTTGGTCCACTGTCCCATTTTTGCAGACGCTTCTATTTGTTGTCCACTGCTGTTCATAACCGCTACATCCAAGCAGTCGCCTGCTTCACTCAAGGTAAAATAATTCTCTGCGTTTTTTACCATTGTATAGTGGTCCAAAAGCAGCAAAACCTGAGCTTCATCACTATAGGTTACTACACCGATTCGGTTGTCTGGATTCCCTGTCATCAGAGTGTGAACAGACTGATTGAGAGCCACCACCGTCTCTTTGATCTTATCTCCCTTCATAGAGTCCGACAAGTCAATGACGAATACCACGTCCAGCGGTACTTGGGACTGGCCCTCTACTACCGTAGTCGATGCTAGCAGGGAATAAGATATGAGAAAATCATCGCCTCCTATCTCAATCGTTTCAGTGTCCTCTCCTTCAGATGAGGAGGAAGATTCAACCGTCGCATCACCAGTATACACTGTTTTATCCGCCCACACTCGGCCGTTAAACCGAGTAGAACTGGGGCTACCCAGAGCATCCTCATAATCCTTTGATGCATTGGTGGGTGGGTCCGAAAAGCGTTCGCCTGCTTTGGCGGCACTGCCTCCCATGGGTTTGATCGCCTCCACCAACAGTCCCATGGCAAACACCAGGACCAGCAGCAAAGCCGGTACCATCCACGGTCTCTTCCGTATACGCTGTCGTATGCGCTGCATCATCCTCAACCAACCCCTTTCTCTTAGGATTTCACAGACGCAGTATATTTGGTTAGTACATTTATTTGTGTATTTTTCAGAAAATTTTTCATGCCATTCATACCATCTTGCCCTATAATCATTCCAGTTTCATATGCGTCCCCAGTCTAATCTGTCGCTGACCTTTTCGACAAACTGCAGACAGCACGTAGAGTATGTCTTTCGACATGCTCTTTTCACCAAACGGCGTGAATACTATACCATACTATGCAAGAATTATCAACGCATCGAAGGTAATTTTTTCTTAAAATTTGAAAACAATAACACTTTTGTCACATTCCATCTTTTATATGTCCGTTTCTCATGGACAAAGTGCTGAAAGTCAGCATTCTATTTCTTGCAAAATCCAAGGAAATATTTTCTTGTTAATTTGCTGTTTCCTACTCACCGTTTTTCTTAAAATTATATAATATCAACTATTAGTTTCTATATAAAACATTTTGTCAATATATAAAAACTTTCATTAACTACAAAAAAATTTTACTCTCTAAAAGTACACCTTTTGGAATAGGCAGGTATTAATAATTATTGCATACAATGGGTAAAAATTCAATCTCTGCAAGCATATTTCATGAAAATTACATAAAATCTACCAGATTTTTCCGATACAATCTAGTCAATCAAAAGGTGTACTTTTTGGTAAGCTAAATTTTATTCCTGTCGGTGGCAATCTCGTCGCCTGCGATAGAACGTAGACTGGCTGATCTGGCACAAATCCAGTACATCGGACAAGGACAGCTGTTCTCGCTCCCAGGCCTGTACCAGCGCCTCAAAATTGTCCGGCAACTCCTTCTCCGGCCTGCCAAATCGTACCCCTCGGGCCTTGGCTGCAGCAATCCCCTCCGCCTGCCTCTGGCGGATATTTTCCCGCTCATTTTCCGCCACAAAGGACAGCACTTGCAGGACGATGTCACTGAGGAACGTCCCCATCAAGTCCTTGCCCCGGCGGGTGTCCAGCAGAGGCATGTCCAGCACCACAATATCAATTCCTTTGCTCTTGGTGAGAATCCGCCATTGCTCCAGAATCTCCGCATAATTGCGCCCCAGGCGATCAATGCTCTTAATGTAGAGCACATCGTCTTTTTTTAGCTTTCGTACCAGCTTTTTGTACTGTGGACGCTGAAAATCCTTCCCGGATTGCTTGTCAATGAAGATATTCTCCTGGGCAATGGACAGCTGCTGAATGGCCAGAAGCTGCCGGTCTTCATTTTGGTCTCGGCTGCTGACTCGTATATATCCATAGATGTGGCTCATTGAACTCTCTCCCGTCTTTCAAGCATTGTAGTATAGTTCTGCTCAAAGGTACGGTAAAAATTCAGTCGTATCTCTGCAATTTCTGGTTAAAAAGGCGCTGAACCAGGCCTATGGCCCGATTCAACGCCTATGCAAAAAATATACAGGGACTGCCCTGCATTTTCCATGCAGGGCAGTCCCAATTGTTACACTTCCATGATCACAGGGAGGATCATGGGATTGCGCTTGGTCTTCTTGTAGAGGTAGCCAGACAGGTTCCCCTTGATCTCAGATTTGATGGTAGACCAGTCCCGAATGTGCCGATCCTGGCAGCTGTCCAGGGCGTCCACCGCCACCTGGCGCAGCTCGTCCATCAGGGCCTCAGACTCCTTGACATACACAAATCCACGGGTAATGATGTCGGGTCCAGAGATGACCTGTCCGTCCTCGGCGGACATCGACACCACCACCACAATCATGCCGTCCTGGGCCAGGTGCTGGCGGTCCCGGAGCACCACAGCGCCCACGTCGCCCACGCCGTAGCCGTCCACAAACACCTTTCCGGAGGGAACGGTGCCGTTGATGCGGGCGTTCTTCTGGGTGATCTCGATGACCTTGCCCACGTCGCTGATGATGATGTTCCGGGGGTCCATGCCCATGCTCCGGGCCAGCTTGGCATGGGTCTTCAGCATGCGCTGCTCGCCGTGGACGGGGATGAAATACTTGGGCCGCACCAGGGCGTGAACGATTTTCAGCTCATCCTGGCAGGCGTGTCCGGAGACGTGGAGGGGCAGCTCCCGCTCATTGACCACCTCGGCATCCCGGCGGTACAGCTCGTTGATGACGTTGCCAATGGCGTTCTCGTTGCCAGGAATGGCGGAGGCGGAGAGAATCACCCGATCCCCAGCCTGAATCTCCACCTGGCGGTGGGTGTTAAAGGCCATGCGGGTGAGGGCAGACATGGTCTCGCCCTGGCTTCCAGTGGTGATGATACACACCTTGTTCTTGGGCAGGCCCTTGATCTGGTTGACGTCCACCACAGTGCCAGCGGGCACCTGCATATAGCCCAGCTCGGTGGACACCCGCATCACATTCTCCATGCTGCGGCCTGTCACCGCCACCTTGCGGCCATACTTGGCGGCCACATTGATGATCTGCTGGATACGGTCCACGTTGGAGGCGAAGGTGGTGACGATGATGCGCTGGTCACAGCCCCGGAACAAGGCCTCAAAGGAGGCCCCAACGCTGGACTCGCTCTTGGTGAAGCCGGGACGCTCCACGTTGGTGGAGTCGGCCAGCAGCGCCAGCACACCCTCCCGGCCCAGCTCGCCCAGGCGGGTCAGGTCAGCCATGCCGCCCTGGATGGGGGTGGGGTCGATCTTGAAGTCGCCGGTGTGAATACACACGCCCAGAGGGCAGCGGATGGCGAAGGCCACTGCGTCGGCGATGGAGTGATTGATGTGGATAAACTCCACGGTGAACTTGCCGGCCCGCACGGTCTCCCCGGCCTCGCAGGTGATGAGCTTCACCTTCTTGTCCAGGCGGTGCTCCTCCAGCTTGAGGCGGATGAGCCCGGCGGACATGCGGGTGGCGTAGATGGGCACGTTCACATCCCGCATCAGATAGGGAATGCCGCCGATGTGGTCCTCGTGGCCGTGGGTGATAAAGATGGCCCGAATGCGGTCCCGATTCTGAATGAGGTAGCTGAAGTCGGGAATGACCACGTCCACCCCGTACATCTCGTCATCAGGAAATCCCATGCCCACATCCACGATGATAATGTCGTTGCCGTACTCATAGGCGGTGATGTTCTTTCCGATCTCGTTGAGACCGCCCAGAGAGATAATTTTCAATTTTTCTGCCATAAATACTCCTTTACCAGTAATAACCTATATTTATCTTGTTGCATGCGTATTTATGGGCCTGTGGGCACACTCCCCCCTGGGGGTCCGGACCGCCCACCTCCCCTTGAGATGAGTGTGCCCGGAATGCACGCTGTGTTACCGCCAAAAGGGCAAATTGTCCCCCTTTTGGGCGCAGGAGAAAAGCGCCGTCGTCCACCCCATCTCTCTGGCCCTGTTTCGCCAGACAGATGAGGGGGCGGCCGCCTCACCCTGCGCTATGCACCGCTGTGTGGTTGTCTCTATCCGAAGCGCGCCCACGAGCCACGCTTTACGCCGTATCAAAACCGCTCAACTCCCTCGATGGGGAGGAGCTTGTTCAAGCAAGTATATCACAGATCACCGTCAAAGTACAGTATTTTTTGTCTGGCAGCCAGTCCCGCCGCTATGCGTGGGTAGGGGCCGGGCTTGCCCGGCCCGCCAGCCCCCTGGCATTTCCCCAAGAAATTCGGGAGGGGCAAGCCCCTCCCCTACGCCACCCCCCAAGAAATGCACAATGTTCAGGGCCTGCATTATTCGTTATTCATTCATCATTATTCATTATTTTGCCCTTGCCACCGTCAGCCCGATGACCTTCTCCGCCCCGGCGATGCGCAGGCAGGCGGCGCACTCGGCCATAGTGGCCCCGCTGGTGACCACGTCGTCCACCAGGACCACCTGTTTCCCCGTGAGGTCGATTCCCTCCCGCGCCGCGTAAGCTCCCGTCACGTTGGCCTGTCGGGCGGATGAGGAGGTAATGCGGGCCTGCTGCTTGGTATCCCGCACCTTCTCCAAGGCGGACACCACTTCCACGCCCAGGTTATTCCCCACCTCCCGGGCCAGCAGCTCACACTGGTCAAAGCCCCGTTCTCCCCGACGCCGACGGGTCGCAGGCACCCAGGTGATACAGTCCACCGCCTCACCCCACTGGTCGTGGAGGCACTGGGCCATGAGGGTGCCAAACAGCCGGGCGTGGATTTGCCCGCCCCGGAACTTAAACTGCTCCATTCCCCGGCGCACACTCCCCCGATACCACAGCGGGGAAAAGCACCGGGCACAGAAGTCCACCTGTTTCCCGACCTCCAGCTGCCAGGGAAGGGTCTTTTGGCACTGGTGGCACAGCCCTTCCTCCTCCCACACCTCCAGCACACGGCCACAGAAGGGACAGCGGGGCGGATAGATCAAATCCAACACCAGCTTCACCAGATTCATCTCTATGCCACCCCGCTATGCGTCGAATTACGTCGAATGGTTTGGTATAAAAAAGGACGCAGCCGGTGGCTGCGTCCTTTTGAATGCTTGGGAGAAACTTACTGAGCGTACAGCTCGATGAGCTTCTGCAGGTGCTCCCAGCGCTCCATAGCGGCCTTCTCGTTCTTCTCGAACAGATCCTTGGCGCGCTCGGGGAAGGAGCGGGTGAGGGAGGAGTAGCGAGCCTCGTTCATCAGGAACTCCTGATAGCCGCCAGCGGGGGCCTTGGAATCCAGAGTGAAGGGGTTCTTGCCCTGCTCCTTCAGAGTGGGATTGTAGCGGAACAGGTTCCAGTAGCCGCACTCCACAGCGCGCTTCATCTCGGTCTGGCAGTTGGTCATGCCGCCCTTGATGGAGTGCATCTCGCAGGGAGCGTAGCCGATGATGAGGGAGGGACCATGATAGGCCTCAGCCTCACGGATGGCAGCCAGGGTCTGGTTGGGGTTGGCACCCATGGCAACCTGAGCCACGTAGACGTAGCCGTACTGCATGGCGATCTCAGACAGGCTCTTCTTGCCCACGGTCTTACCGGCAGCGGCGAACTGAGCCACCTGGCCGATGTTGGTGGACTTGGAAGCCTGTCCGCCGGTGTTGGAGTACACCTCGGTGTCGAAGACGAAGACGTTGACATCCTCGCCGGAAGCCAGGACGTGGTCCAGACCGCCGTAACCGATGTCGTAAGCCCAGCCGTCGCCGCCGAAGATCCACACGGACTTCTTCACCAGCAGATCGGACATCTCCACGACCTGACGGCAAGCGTCGCAGTCGCAGGTCTTAGCCAGCTCCAGCAGCTTGGCGGAAGGCTCCTTGGAACCCTCGCCCTCGTCGCGCTTGGCCAGCCACTCAGCGGCGGCAGCCTTCAGCTCGTCGCTGGCGCAGTCGGCGGTGGTCAGACCGGTGACGACCTCAACCAGCTTCTCACGACGCTGCTTGACACCAACCAGCATACCCAGGCCGTGCTCGGCGTTGTCCTCGAACAGGGAGTTGGCCCAAGCGGGACCCTTGCCCTCGGCGTTGGTGCAGTAGGGAGAGGTAGCAGCGGGGCCGCCCCAGATGGAGGAACAACCGGTGGCGTTGGAGACATACATACGATCGCCGCAGACCTGGGTGACCAGACGGGCATAGGAGGTCTCGGCACAGCCGGCGCAGGAGCCAGAGAACTCCAGCAGGGGCTGCTTGAACTGGCTGTCCTTGACGTTGGCCACGGACTCCATGTCCTTCTTGGGGGCAACCTTGGCGACCATGTAGTCGAAGGCAGGCTGCTTGGACAGCATCTGCTCCATGGGCACCATGGTCAGGCTCTTGGTGGGACACACGCCCACGCACACGGCGCAGCCCATACAATCCAGAGCGGACACGGCCAGGGAGTACTTATACTTGCCCTTGCCAGCGCCAGCCTTGATGTCCACGATCTGGGAACCGGCGGGAGCGGCAGCAGCCTCTTCCTCGGTCAGAGCGAAGGGACGGATGGTGGCGTGGGGGCAGACGTAGGAGCACTGGTTACACTGGACACAGGTGCTCTCGTTCCAGGCGGGCACGGTGACGGCCACGCCGCGCTTCTCGTAAGCGGAAGCGCCCTGCTGGAAGGTGCCGTCCACGCAGTCGACAAACTTGGAGACGGGCAGGGAGTCGCCGTCCATCTTGTTGACGGGCTCCATGATGTTCTCCACCTGAGCCACCAGCTCAGCCTTGCCCTCGTAGTTGTGGGCAGCGGGAGCATCCTCAGCGGTAGCCCAGTCGGCGGGCACGTCCACCTTGACGAAGGCGGTGGCGCCCAGGTCGATGGCCTTGTGGTTCATGTCAACCACGTCCTGGCCCTTCTTCAGGTAGGACTTGGTGGCAGCTTCCTTCATGTAGCGGATGCCGTCCTCCTGGGGCATGACGTTGGCCAGAGCGAAGAAGGCGGACTGGAGAATGGTGTTGGTGCGCTTGCCCATACCGATCTCGATGGCCAGGTCGATGGCGTTGATCATGTACAGCTGGATGTTGTTCTGAGCGATGTAGCGCTTGGAAGCAGCATCCAGGTGGTGGTTGAGCTCGTCGAAGTTCCACTGGCAGTTGACCAGGAACACGCCGCCGGGCTTCACGTCACGGACGATGGGGAAGCCCTTGGTGATGTAGCTGGGCACGTGGCAGGCCACGAAGTCAGCCTTGTTGATGTAGTAGGGGCTGCGGATGGCCTTGTCGCCGAAGCGCAGGTGGGAAATGGTCACGCCGCCAGTCTTCTTGGAGTCGTACTGGAAGTAAGCCTGCACGTTCTTGTCGGTGTGGTCGCCGATGATCTTGATGGAGTTCTTGTTGGCGCCCACGGTACCGTCGCCGCCCAGACCCCAGAACTTGCACTCGATGGTGCCCTCGGCAGCAGTGTTGGGAGAGGGCTTCTCCTCCAGGGACAGGTGGGTCACGTCGTCCTTGATGCCCAGAGTGAACAGACGCTTGGCATCAGCCTTGGTCATCTCCTCATACACAGCGAACACGCTGGCGGGGGGAGTGTCCTTGGAGCCCAGACCATAACGGCCACCGATGACACGGATGTCGTTGCGGCCAGCGTTGGCCAGAGCGGTGACAACGTCCAGGTACAGAGGCTCGCCCTGAGCGCCGGGCTCCTTGGTGCGGTCCAGCACAGCGATCTGCTTGCAGGTGGCGGGGATGGCAGCCAGCAGCTTGTCGGCACGGAAAGGACGATACAGACGGACCTTCACCAGACCCACCTTCTCGCCGTGAGCGTTGAGGTAGTCGATGACTTCCTCGGCCACGTCGCAGATGGAGCCCATGGCGATGATGACGCGGTCAGCGTCGGCAGCGCCGTAGTAGTTGAACAGCTGGTAGTTGGTGCCCAGCTTCTCGTTGACCTTGCCCATGTACTCCTCCACGATCTCGGGAACGGCATCGTAGTAGGGGTTGGAGGCCTCACGGTGCTGGAAGAAGATGTCGCCGTTCTCGTGAGAACCGCGCATCACGGGGTGATCGGGGTTGAGAGCGCGGGCGCGGAACGCGGCCACAGCGTCCATGTCGCACATCTCGGCCAGATCCTCGTAGTCCCAAACGGCGACCTTCTGGATCTCGTGAGAGGTACGGAAGCCATCGAAGAAGTTGATGAAGGGGACGCGGCTCTTCAGGGTGGCCAGGTGAGCCACAGCAGCCAGGTCCATAACCTCCTGGGGGTTGGACTCACACAGCATGGCAAAGCCGGTCTGACGGCAGGCCATAACGTCGGAGTGATCACCAAAGATGTTCAGAGCATGGCTGGCCACAGTACGGGCGGAGACATGGAACACGGTGGGCAGCAGCTCACCGGCAATCTTGTACATGTTGGGGATCATCAGCAGCAGACCCTGAGACGCGGTGTAGGTGGTGGTCAGGGCGCCAGCGGCCAGAGAGCCGTGGACGGTACCGGCAGCGCCGGCCTCGGACTGCATCTCCACAACCTTCACGGTCTGGCCGAAGATATTCTTCCGGCCAGCAGCGGCCCACTGATCCACATTGTCAGCCATGGGGCTGGACGGAGTGATGGGGTAAATACCCGCAACCTCTGTGAATGCGTAGGACACGTGAGCGGCAGCGGTGTTGCCGTCCATAGTTTTGAACTTACGTGCCATTTTCGTTTCCTCCTTTTGCTTCTCAGCAAAGAGCGCTGAGACATCCAAATTCCGAATACACCTCAGTCTACCACATTTCTCCTATAAATTCAATGAATAATTCCATTTTTTCTTGTAAATTCTCACACACCATCCGCCCTCTCCCCTTCCGTTTCAAATCAGATACCTTGCACCGGACAAACCCCGGCACTATCCCATAAAACAAGATTTTTTGTTACTTTTTTATCAAATGCTCTGTCGCCCTCTCACGGACATAGGGTGTGCTTGGAGCCCACGCAGCCGCCAAACTTACCCAACCTTGGGTGGTCATACCGTACAACTATGAAATGACCAAATTCTCCAACCCCACAAGCGCCGTGACCGGCCGTCTCGCCCAAAGTTCACGTTTCGGACCGGATGGAGAACTTTTCCTAAATTTGCCTGATGCCAACAAGTTTCCTTGCGTTCAACAACCCCCCGTGGTATGATAGGTATCAAAGGATTTCGGTTACTTTTTTCTCGAGAGGAGTGGGACCCCATGGTGTGCAATCTGCTCTCCCTGGGCCTCAATGGCATCCATGGATATCCGGTCACGGCAGAATGTGCCCTTTCCGGGGGATTGCCCGCCTTTGATGTGGTGGGTTTGCCCGATGCCGCCGTGAAGGAGTCCCGGGAACGGGTGCGCTCGGCCATTCGCTCCAGTGGCTTTGACTTCCCCGTCTCCCGCATTACCATCAACCTGGCCCCTGCCGACCGGAAAAAGGTGGGCACGGTGTACGATCTGCCCATTTTGCTGGGCATCCTCTCCGCCAGCGGCCAGCTGTCCATGAAGGGGTACGCCGACGCCGCCTTTTTGGGGGAGCTGTCCCTGTCCGGGGCGCTGCGCCCGGTGTCTGGAATCCTTCCCATGGCCCTGGCAGCGGTGCGCTGCGGGGTCCGCCAGTTGTTTGTCCCCGCCGACAACGCCCCCGAGGCCTCCCTGGCCCAGGGGTTGGAGGTCTACGGGGTGGAGACGGTGGCGCAGCTGTGCGCCCACCTCACCGGAGAGGCCCCCCTCTCCCCCACGCCCCCCTGGACCCCGCCGGAGGCGGTGCCCACCGGGCCGGACTTTGCCGACGTGAAGGGCCAGGAGGGCGCCAAGCGGGCCCTGGAAGTGGCCGCCGCCGGCGGACACCATATTTTAATGACGGGCAGCCCCGGGGCGGGCAAGTCCATGATGGCCAAGCGCCTGCCCTCCATTCTCCCCGATCTGACCCGGGAGGAGGCCTTGGCCTGTACGGAGATCTACTCCGTGGTGGGCCTGACCAGCCGGGAGCACCCCATGGTGCTCCGCCGCCCCTTCCGTGCCCCCCACCACACCATCTCAGCCGCCGGCATGGCAGGCGGAGGCACCACCCTGCGCCCCGGGGAGATCTCCCTGGCCCACAACGGGGTGCTGTTCTTAGACGAGCTGCCCGAGTTTCACTCCGACGTGCTGGAGGTGCTGCGCCAGCCCCTGGAGGACGGGAGCACCCAGATCACCCGGGTGTCCGGGACGGTGACCTACCCCAGCCGATTTATGCTGGTGTGTGCCATGAATCCCTGCAAGTGCGGCTGGTACGGCCACCCCTCGGGGCGGTGTACCTGCTCCGAGCAGGCGGTTCGGCGCTACCAAAGCCGCATCTCCGGTCCCATGCTGGACCGCATTGATATCTGTGTGGACGTGCCCGCCCTGGAATACCACGAGCTGGCGGGACAGTCCACCCCCGCCGAGTCCTCGGCGGACATTCGGGCCCGGGTCAACGCCGCCCGCGCCATCCAGCACGCCCGCTTCGGCCCCCACGGCCCCACCTGCAACGCCCATATGGGGCCCCAGGAGCTCAAAGCGTACTGCCAGCTGGACGACGCCTGCCAGGCCATGATTCAAAGCGCCTATGAAAAGCTGGGCCTCACCGCCCGCAGCTATGACCGCATCCTCCGGGTGGCCCGCACCGTGGCAGACCTGGACCAGTCCCAGCACATCCAGCCCCACCACCTGGCGGAGGCCCTCCAATATCGGCCCCCGGAACACTTACAGGTGTGAGCAATCCACCATTTCCGCCCCCCATGCGTGGCGATACATACAGGAAAGGAAGATCCATAATGGTACACAAGAAGGCACGTTCCTCCAAAAAGAAAACCACGGCCAAGAAAGTGGTCAAGAAAGCCCCCACCCCGGCCCGTACCGTTGCCCCGGTGGCAGAGCCTGTGACCGCCGTGCAGCCCACGGAGCCCGCAGTGGTGGAAACTCCCACCGCTGCCAAGCCCGCCGCACCTGCCGCACCCAAGACCCGAACCAGCACCCGCAAGACCACCACCGCCCGGAAGAAGCCCGCCTCTGCCGCCAAGAAGCCCGCTCCTGTCGCTGAGGAGCCCACTCCCGTGGTGGAGGAAGCCACCCCCGTGGTGGAGGAAGCCACTCCCGTGGTGGAAGAGACCGCCCCTGTGGTGGAAGAGGCCACTCCCGTGGTGGAAGAGACCGCCCCTGTCGTGGAGGAAGTCGCTCCCGTGGTCGAAGAGACCGCCCCTGTGGCGGAGGAACCCGCTCCCGTCGTGGAAGAGGCTGCTCCCGTGGTGGAAGAAACCGCCCCTGTCGTGGAGGAGGCTGCCCCTGTGGCGGAAGAGCCCGCTCCCGTCGTCGAAGAAACCACTCCCATGGTGGAGGAAGCCGCTCCTGCGGAAGAAGAACCCGCCCCTGTGGAAGAGGAAACCGCTCCCAGTGTGGAAGAAGATGTATCACCTGTTGTGGAGGAGGTCAAACCTATGTATGAGATGTCCAACCTGCCCCGGAGAAGCATTGCCTTCATCGGCTCGGAATGTCACCCCTTTGTCAAGACTGGCGGTCTGGGCGACGTGATGTACGCCCTGCCCCGTCAGCTGGTGAAGCTCAACTGTGACGTGCGGGTGATTTTGCCCCGCTACGCCTGCATCCCCCAGAAGTTCCAGGAGAAAATGGAGTATCGGGGCGCGTTCTACATGGACCTGGGCAACACCGGGCGCAACTACTATGTGGGAATTATGGAGTATGTCTGTGACGGCGTGGTGTACGACTTCATCGACAACCAGGAGTTCTTCTCCACCGGCAACCCCTACACCAACCTGGTGGACGACATCCCCAAGTACTGCTTCTTCAGCAAGGCCGCTCTGGCTGCTCTGAACTACTTAAACTGGATTCCCGACATTGTCCACTGCCACGACTGGCAGGCAGGTCTGGTGCCTGTCTATCTGCGCACCCTGTTCAAGGACTCCCCCGTGGGCCACGCCCGGTCCATCCTCACCATTCACAACCTGCGCTTCCAGGGCATCTACAACATCCCCACCATCAAGTATTGGTCCGGCCTGCCCAATGAGGTGTTCCAGATGGGCGCTTTGAAGGACGGCTATCAGGACGCCAACATGCTCAAGGGCGGCATCGCCTACGCCGACCGGGTTACCACCGTCTCTGGCACCTATGCCGGGGAGATTCAGACCGCCGAGTACGGCGAGCACCTGGAGGGCCACCTGCGCTACCACAGCGGCAAGCTGCGTGGCATCGTCAACGGCATTGACTACGACATGTGGAACCCCGCCACCGACCCCGCTCTGGCGGAGCACTACGACCTGGGCAACGTGCTGGACCACAAGATGGCCAACAAGCTGGCCCTGCAAAAGGAGCTGGGCCTGGAGCAGAACGAGGGCAAGTTCGTCATCGGCCTCATCTCCCGCCTGACCAACCAGAAGGGTCTGGACCTGGTCAGCTCCATCATTCCCCAGGTGCTGGACGGCAACACCCAGGTGGTGGTGCTGGGCACCGGTGACCGGGAGTACGAGGACACCTTCCGCTACTATGAGAGCATCCACCGCGGCACCTTCTGCGCCTGCATCCAGTACGACGAGGCCCGGGCCCACCGCATCTACGCCGGCGCCGACGCCCTGCTGGTGCCCTCCCGCTTTGAGCCCTGCGGCCTGACCCAGCTCAACGCCATGCACTACGGCACCCTGCCCATCGTCCGGGAGACCGGCGGCTTGAAGGACACCGTGGAGCCCTACAACACCTTCAACGGCGAGGGCAACGGCTTCACCTTCGACCGCTACGACGCCGGGCTGCTGCTGGACGCCATCAACCGGGCCAAGACCCTCTATTTCACCAACCGCTATCACTGGGACGAGGTGGTCCAGCGGGACATGGCCAAGGACGTGTCCTGGGAGAATTCCGCCCGTCAGTACAAGGACCTGTATCTGGAGCTGACCCAGTGGTAAGAGGCCAAATGGCCCCCAATCCCCCAAAAATACGGTGTCATATCCCCGCCGCAACCGGCAGTTGACAGATTTCCAGCCCTGTTTGGTGGCCTGCAACCGTGGGAGGTGCTACCATGAGACCATCCAAAGCGACGGGAGGCACACCTATGATTTTAGGAGATAAGATCACAAATTTGAGAAAAAAGGCCGGGTGGTCCCAGGAGGAGCTGGCCCACCAGCTGGGGGTGTCCCGGCAGGCGGTGTCCAAGTGGGAGAGCGGCAGCTCCATCCCAGACCTGGACAAAATTCTCCGGCTCAGCCAGCTGTTTGAGGTGAGCACCGACTACCTACTACGGGACGAGATGGAGCCGGAGCTGCCCCAGGCAGAGCCGGAACCTGCCCCCATTCTGGATGGGCCCCAAGTCCCGGTCCACCACATCACCCTGGAGCAGGCCAACACCTATCTGGACACGGTGCGGGGAGTGGCCAGTAAAATCGCCCTGGGCGTGTTCCTGTGCATCCTCTCCCCCACCGCCCTCATATACCTGGGCGGCCTGTCCAGCGAAGAGGGCCGCTTCACCCTGTCCGAGCCTCTGGCGGGCGGGGTGGGCATCCTGGTGATGCTGGCCCTGGTATCCGCCGCGGTGGCCCTGTTTCTCTTCTTTGGCAGCCGCCTGACCCCCTACGAGCACCTGGACAACCAGCCTGTGGAATTGGCCTATGGGGTGGACGGCGTGGTGAAAAAGCGTCAAGCTGAATACCGGACCACCCACCTGATGCTGCTGGTGGTGGGCATCACCCTGTGCATTCTCAGTCTGGCCCCGCTGATGGTGGCGGTAGCTATTGACGAGAACGGCATGGCTCCCATCATCGGCCTCATCCTCATGTTTGTGTTGGTGGCGGTGGGGGTGTTCCTGCTGGTGCGCACCTGCATCATCGCCGGAAGCTTCCAGCGGCTATTGGAGACTGGGGACTACACCCGGGAGCACAAGCGGGAGGAAAACAGCCCTCTGACCACCATCTACTGGGGTCTGGTGCTGGCCATCTACCTGGGCTGGAGCTTCTGGACCATGGCCTGGGACCGCACCTGGATTGTGTGGCCGGTGGCGGCGGTGCTGTACGCCCCGGTGCGAAGCATTGCAGGGTTGCTGACCAAAAAATAAGACACATCGGGCAGGAGAAGGCGTTCACGTTCTCCTGCCCGATGATTTTTTGCGTCAATACCGCCCTGTGCAAGGCTGACTGGAAGATTGTTCTTCTAAATGACCTAGGCTCAGGCTTGCCAGCCGGGGTTTGCTCCGCAGGGTGACTTTCTCCCCGATGAGAAAGTCACCAAAGAATCGCCAAAGGCGGGGCCTTCCCCCGCCTTGTGGAATCCACCCCGCGGTACTGGGTGGAGGATGCGTCTTTCTC
This sequence comes from Pseudoflavonifractor sp. An44, assembly GCF_002161675.1. Classification (GTDB taxonomy): domain Bacteria; phylum Bacillota; class Clostridia; order Oscillospirales; family Oscillospiraceae; genus Enterenecus; species Enterenecus faecium. The sequence goes on along the minus strand of NZ_NFIH01000003.1, from coordinate 116,076 downwards.
TTTTCGGCCCTTGGCCTGATTCGTGTCACATGGATGGCGTGGAGATTCTACCAAACATACCCGCTTCTCTGTGTGGGTATCCTTCTATGACCAGGGCCTTACCCTGGTGCGCCGCTGTGCCCAGCTAACGGAGGCCTGGCTCCCGGCGGCGAGGACGCCGCTTCTCCATGGTAGGCCCGGATGTGGAAACCGCCCAGCCATAGGGCCAGCTGCCAGGATAGCCTGATATGGTGGCAGTAACAGGAGCCACAGCAAGAGTGACGGGCCGAACATAGCCTTGACGCAGTTCTAGCCTCGTACCTCAGGGAGGTCCTTAGGGGGGAACGCCCTAAGCGATTCTTTCCCCGATTTCTCATCGGGGAGAAATCGGGCATAAGCGGAGCGTCCCTGGCCGGGGCGCTGGTTTCCGCCTGAGACATTGAGAATCTATTTCATGGTTTGGAGCAGAAAGCAAAATAAAAACCCTCGACCAATGCGGTCGAGGGTTTTTCTCGCTCTTACTATTGTTTAGATCAGAGTCAGAACCATGGTCAGAACCAGGAACACAATGGCAACCCACTTGGTCATCTTGGCCATGCGGGCGTCGGCGGTCTTGGCCTTGTTCTTGGACAGGAAGGTGTCAGCAGCACCGGAGATGGCACCGGACAGACCAGCGCTCTTGCCGGACTGGAGCATCACGATGGCGATCAGGGCCAGAGACACCACGAAGTAAACGATAGACAGAATCAGCTGAGGAGTGGTCATGGAATTCAATCCTTTCAGTCACAGTCTAAAAATGGGCGCAACAGCCCTTACAAGTATTTTCTATGATACCACACCCCTCAGGGGATTGCAAGAGGTTTTCATATTTCTTCCGGCCATGTTCCGCCGCAGGTGCCCCACCAGGGTCACGCCCCCGGTGACCAGCAGCACCAGATAGCAGCTCATGGTCCGGGAGAGAATCATCGCGGGAGCCACCAGCCCCGTGCCAAACACCGCTAGGAAGGTGCGCAGAAACACCCCTTCCGCCGCTCCTGCGGAACCAGGCAGCGGGAGAAAGCCCACCGCCACGGTGCACAGCACCTGGAGGGCGGCCACCTGCAACAGGCTCATGCCGGACAGGCCGAAGGCCCGATACACCAGGTAGGGCACCAGATAGGAGCACCCCAGCTGGGCCCCGCTGAGGGCCACCACCCCCACCAGCACCAGGGGATTGCGGGCAATGACCCGGGCCCCCTGGCGGTACTGAGCCAGCACCCCCTCCAGCTTCTCCTCCAATGCTGCACGGTCCAACCGCTTCACTAGGCGGCAGGCCAGGGCAATCCCGAAGCGGCCCAGGCGGCGGGCAGGTCCGGGGAGGAAGAGCAGCAAAATCATGGCCACATTCAGCACCACAAAGATGGCAAGGCCCACCCCGACGAGCACCCCCACCTGGCCGCCCAGCTGCTCCAGCAGGTCTCGGCCAAAGTAGAGGGCCGCCAGAGCATAGCACACCACCGCCGTGTGGTAGCCAATGCTCACCAGCATCATGTCGATGGTGCCGGACACCACCGGTACCCCGTCCCGGTTCATGTAGTACACCTGGGCGGGCTGGCCTCCGGTGGCGGAGGGGGTGACGTTGCTGAAAAAGAACCCGGTGCACGAGTAAAAATAGCACCGGCGGAAGGGCTGGGCACAGCCCAGGGCCCCCAGCACCAGCCGGGTGGCCCCGGCCTCACAGGCGATGAACAGGGCCATCACCGGAAGGGCCAGCAGGAGCATCCGCACATCCGCCCGGGCCATGGCCGCCGCCAGCTCCCGGGGGGACTGCTGGCTCAAAATGGTGTAGGCGGTGGCACACAGCAGCAGGCCCATGACTCCAAACCACACCAGCTGTTTTTTGCTCCCCAGCTTCATGCGTACACCTTCTCTCCGGCCAGCTGCTCCACCACGGCGCATACCGCCGCCCGGCACATGGTGTTGGAGGCCTTCTCCATGGCTCGGCGCATACTGGCCAGCCCTGCCTCGTCGTACAAAGTGCTCTCAATGGCCCACAGGCAGGCCTCCTCCTCCTTGTCCGCCAGGCGGGCCATCCCCGCCTCCAGCAGGAACCGGGCGTTCTCCCGCTCCTGGTCCAGGAAGGGGGCCCACACCAGCATGGGCAGGCGGCTGGCAATGGCCTCAAAGACGGTGATGCCTCCGGGCTTGGACAGCATCAGGTGGGCCCGGGCCATGTACTGGTCCACCTGGGTGGTGAAACCCACCACCTCAATGTTCTCATATTTCCCGTGGAGGCGCTGATACAGCTTCTCATTGCGCCCGGTGAGAATGGTCACGTGGACCCCGGGCAGGTCGTTGAGCTGCTCATAGAAGCGGTCCCGCCGGGGCATCAGCCCCAGGCCGCCCCCCATGATGAGCAGTTCCCGCTGGCCCCGGTTGGGTTTCCCTCCGGTGAACTGCTGGCCCACGGGAATGCCGGAGACCAGAATCCGCTCTGCCTCCACCCCCTTCTCCACCAGCCCCTGGCGCACCTGGTGCGAGGCCACCAGATAGCAGTCGGTGCCGGGGTGGATCCACTCGCTGTGGCTGGTCACGTCGGTGATGCAGGTCACCAGGGGCATCACGCCCCCCTCCCGCTTGTACCGGGCCACCACCGAGGAGCACACGGGATGGGTGGACACCACCACATCCGCCCCCGTCTCAAAGAGCAGCTCTTCCAGATACTCCACCCACGCCCCGGCCAGGGGCATGTCCCCCTCCACGTTGCGGGTCAGGCGGTGGAACAGGTTATAGAGACCGCCGCCGTACTTCACCAGCCACCCAAACATCCGGTAGATGGTGGGGGCCAGCTCGGGCATGGCGTAGTCAAAAAAATCCACGGTGTGCACCTGGTGCCCCTCCCGCTCCAGCTGCTGCTGCAACGCTTGGGAGGCAGACCAGTGCCCCATACCAAATTTTCCAGTCAAAATCAGGACGTTCATGCCTTTGTTCTCCTTCATCCTAGTTCTCTCCTAGTGTACCAAAGGCATCTTAGATTTTCCCTCAGACCCGGTTAAGGTTTCCTTAAGGAGTGGTAAAAACTTCTACAAGATCCTCCAAGTTCACCCATTCGATGGTCTCCGGCGGAGTATCCTGGCAGCACACGGAGGCCCACCACCCCTCCCCCTCGTAGCTCTTGTGGGGACAGGGAGGGGGCACAGGCACCTTCCGGGGCGGGTACAGGGGGGTGTCTCCCAGCTTGCAAAAGCTCTCTTTCAGGGTCCACAGGCGGGTAAAACTCCCGTCGGTGCCGTCAAAGAGGGGCATTTCCTCCTCTGCAAAACAAAAGGCGGGCAAGCCGGGCCGATGGGACTTCACCAGCTCAATGTCCACCCCCACAGGACACTCCGACAGGGCGCACAGGGCGTAGCCCCCCGAGTGGGACAGAGACAGCCAGCGACCCTCCCCGGGGATGAGGGGCTTGCCCCGATCACTGTACTCCAGCTCCGGCAGCTCTCCCCAGCCGTACTTGCGGGCGGCTAAACGCAGCAGCGGGCGGCTGAGCTTACGCCCGTCCTCCCCTTTCACGCCATAAATTTTCGTGGACATATCCACACCTCTCTCCATAAAAACAGCCTGCGAACCACACCGATTCGCAGGCTGTGTCTTGGTTTCATACTATCCGGGGATTGGGCGCTTGTCAAGAGATGACTCTCACCCGGATGATGCCGTCAATGGCACGGATGTCGTCAATGACGCTCTCTTCTACGGCAGACCCCACATCCACCAGGGTGTAGGCGAAGTCCCCCCGGGACTTGTTGGTCATGTTCTCCACGTTCACCCCGTCGCCGGAGAGCTGGGCGGTGATGTTGGCCAGCATGGCAGGGATGTTGCGGTGGATGATGCACAGACGCTGCACCCCGGACCGCTCCATCTCCACGTTGGGGAAGTTCACGGAGTTTTTGATGTTGCCGTTTTCCAGGAAGTCCCGCAGCTGCTGGGCGGCCATGATGGCGCAGTTGTCCTCGCTCTCGGGAGTGGAGGCGCCCAGGTGGGGAATGGGCACCACGTTGGGGGCCAGGGTAATGGTATTGTTGGGGAAGTCGGTGACGTAGCGGGCCACCTTGCCGCGCTCCAAAGCGGCCATCATGGCCTCGTCATCCACCAGCTCGCCACGGGCCAGATTGACCATGCGCACCCCGTCCTTCATCTGGGCAATGGTGTCGGCGTTGATGGTGTGGCGGGTGTCGGGGGTATAGGGCACGTGGATGGTCACATAGTCGCTGACCCGGTACAGCTCGGCCACATCCTTGACCACATGCACGTGGCGGTCCAGGCGCAGGGCGGTGTCCACCGACAGGAAGGGGTCATAGCCGTACACTTCCATTCCCAGGGACAGGGCCGCATTGGCCACCAGAGCGCCGATGGCGCCCAGGCCGATGACACCCAGGGTCTTGCGGTACAGCTCGGGGCCCACAAAGGCGGACTTGCCCTTCTCCACGGCAGCGGCCACATCGGTGTCGGGGGTGGCGGCCTGGGCCTTCACCCATTCCACGCCCCCCACCAGGTCCCGGGAGGCCATGAGCAGGGCGGCAAGCACCAGCTCCTTCACGCCGTTGGCGTTGGCCCCGGGGGTGTTGAACACCACAATGCCCTTCTGGGCACACTCGGCCACCGGGATGTTGTTGGTGCCTGCCCCCGCCCGGGCGATGCCCCACAGGGTGTCGGGGAAGGGGTAGTCGTGGAGTTTGGCGGAGCGGACCAGAATGCCCTCCTCCCCCTCCACGCTGTCCCCCACCTGGTAGTCGGCGGGGAACTGGTTGAGCCCAACTTGGGCAATTTTATTCATGGTTTTGATACGAAACATGATGGTTCCCCCTGTCTCAGCCGTTGACCTGGTCAAAGGCCCGGATGAAGTCCGCCAGCTTCTCCACCCCTTCGGTGGGCATGGCGTTGTAGATGGAGGCCCGCATGCCTCCCACATTGCGGTGGCCCTTGAGGTTGACAAAGCCCGCCGCCGTGGCCTCGGAGACAAACTTGGCGTCCAGATCGGCGTTTCCGGTACGGAAGGTGACGTTCATGTCGGAACGGCTCCCCTTCTGGGCCGGGCAGGTGAACAGCTTGGAGTCGTCCAGCACGTCATAGAGCAGCTGGGCCTTGGCGTGCTTGATCTTTTCCATGCCTTCCACACCGCCCCGCTCTTCCAGCCACTCCAGCACCAGCCCCAGCATGTAGATGCACCAGCAGGGGGGCGTGTTGTACATGGAGTCCTTGTCGATCATGGTCTTATAGTTCATGATGAGGGGGGTGTAGGGCAGCTCGTGGCCCGCCAGGTCCTCCCGGACAATGGCGATGGTGAGACCCGCCGGGGCCAGATTCTTCTGAGCGCCGCCGTAGATGATGCCATACTTGGACACATCCACCACCCGGCTCATGAAGTCGGAGGACATGTCGCACACCAGAGGCACGTTCCCGGTGTCGGGCACATACTGCCACTCGGTGCCGTAGATGGTGTTGTTGGCGCAGTAGTGGAAGTAGCTGGCCTCCGGGTCCAGCTTCAGCTGGTCCTGGGTGGGAATATAGGTGTGGTTTTGGTCCTCGCTGGAGGCGGCCAGATTGATCTGGCCGTACTTTTTGGCCTCCTTATAGGCAATGTTGGAGAAGTTTCCGGTAACGGCATAGTCCGCCTTCCCCGTCCTGCCAATGAGGTTCAGGGGCACCATGGAGAACTGGCCCGAAGCACCCCCCTGCAAAAACAGCACCTTATAGTTGTCAGGCACATGGAACAGGCGAATGAACCGCTCCTTGGTGTCCTGAAAAATCTTGTCAAAAACCTTAGATCGGTGGCTCATCTCCATCACTGACATGCCGGAGCCCTGATAATTGGTGATCTCTGACCCGGCTCGGGTGAGGACTTCCAGCGGGAGCATGGAAGGGCCTGCGGAAAAGTTGTATACACGTTGATTGCCCATGAGCAGTTTCTCCTCTCTGAGATTTTTCACACTATCATGTTATCGCTTTAGTGTGTTATATGACATTATAGTTCCAGGAAGGACATCTGTCAACGTCAAAAACACATCTGTGGTCTTTTTGGCAAACTCCCCTCGAATTGACGATCTCTCCCTGTCTTTTTTGTACAAAGCACCCATGGTTTTCGGGCAGCATCCCAGTGTATGCCGAGAGAAAGGAACCGTTGCATAAAAAAGCCGCCCCCAGGTTTCACTGGGAGCAGCTTTCTCGTGCTCTGCCAAAGCCTCGCAGAGTTTTCCCGCCCGCAGGCGGGAAAATAAATTGAAATCCTGTTATTTTCACGCCACATGTGCCGGGAAAATAACACTTCTCATGGGAAATGGGGTGACTTTTTCGTAAGAAATCGAGCCCCATTTCCCATGCAATCCCCGTTCATTTTGGAAGGCCCATCCGGGCCTTTCAAAATGGGCTCAGCCCGGAGGCCAGGTCATATCCCGGCCGGACAGGACGTGGAAGTGCAGGTGATGCACGCTCTGGCCCGCCTGCTCGCCGCAGTTGGACACCACACGGTAGCTGTCCAGGCCCAGGTCCTTTGCCACCTTGGCGATGACGGCCAGCATGTGGCCTGCCAGGGCGGCGTTGTCCTCGCTAACCTCTGCCACAGAGGCGATGTGCTGGCGGGGAATCACCAGGAAGTGGGTGGGTGCCTGGGGGTCGATGTCGTAGAAGGCCACGCACACCTCGTCCTCATACACCCGCTTGGAGGGAATCTCCCCCGCTGCGATCTTACAAAAGAGGCAATCAGACATGGTATCAACTCCTTTTCGATTGCATTTTACGGGATTGCTTACAGGCCCAATTTCATAGAGACAACGTTATCCACCATAGCCAGGGCATTGTCCCCCATCAGGGGGTCTTTGCCGCCGTTCCCATTCCGTCAGGCCGGAATGGGGCCCTTGATTTTATTTTGCTTGGGCGAAGTGAATTCGCCCTGCGCCAATTGCGGCCACAGGGCCGCAATTGACACGCCGAGGGCGTGGCTCGCTTGCGCTCGCTGGGCGGCGGCTTACAGCCCCAATTTCATAGAGACAACGTTATCCACCATAGCCAGGGCGTTGTCCACCATGAGAGGATCCTTGCCGCCGCCCATGGCGGAGTCAGGCTTGCCGCCGCCGGAGCCGCCAGCGATGGCGGACACCTGCTTGATGATGTCGCCGGCCTTGATGCCCAGGCCCACGGCCTCCTTACCGCAGGCGGCCACAAAGGTGATCTTGCCGCCGTTGACGGCTGCCAGCACGGCCACCACGTTGGCGGCCTTGTCCTTGATGGCATCGCCCATCTGGCGCAGGCGGTTGCCGTCGGCGTCGGGCACGGTGGCGGTGATAACCTTCAGGGGGCCCACGTCGTGGGCGCCGAAGAGGATGCGGTCGGCCTCGCCAGCGGCTTCCTTGCTCTTGTACTGCTCAATGGCCTGACGGGCGGCCTTCAGGTCGGCCACCTGCTGCTCCAGCTTGGCAGCCAGGTCGGCGGGGTTGGTCTTGAGAATCTGGGCAGCCTGGAAAATGAGCTCCTGATTGCGGTTCATGGCCTCCAGGGTCAGCTTGCCCACGGTGGCCTCGATACGGCGCACGCCGCTGGCCACGGAGCCCTCGGACTTGATGCGGAAGGTGCCCACCTTGGCAGTGTTGTCCAGGTGGGTGCCGCCGCAGAACTCCATGGAGAAGTCGCCCATCTCCACCACGCGCACCACGTCGCCGTACTTCTCGCCGAACATGGCCACAGCGCCCTTCTGCTTGGCCTCCTCAATGGGGAGCACCTCGGTGATGACGGGGTAGCCGTTCAAGATGGCGTCGTTGACCAGCTTGTCCACCTGGGCCAGCTCCTCGGCGGAGATGCCCTCGAAGTGGGTGAAGTCGAAGCGGATACGGTCGGGCTCCACCAAAGAGCCAGCCTGATGCACGTGGTCGCCCAGCACCTTTTTCAGGGCGGCATCCAGCAGGTGGGTGGCGGAGTGGGCACGGCGGATGGCCTGGCGGCGCTCCACGTCAATGGCGGCGGTGACAGTGTCGCCCACTTTCAGCACGCCCCCGGTGAGCTTGCCGTAGTGCATATACTTGCCGCCCTTGTTCTTCTGCACGTCGTGGACGGTGAACACGGCCTCGCCCAGGGTGATGGTGCCGTGGTCGCCCACCTGGCCGCCCATCTCAGCATAGAAGGGGGTGCGATCCAGCACCACGATGCCCTCCACGCCGCTCATCATCTCCTCGGCCTGGACGTTCTCCACCACCATGGCCAGCACCTTGGCGTCGTCGATGGTGTTGTGGTCGTAGCCCACGAATTCGGTCTCGGGCAGTTCCTTGCCGAACTCGATGCCAGCCCAGCCCAGATCGCCCAGGGCCTCACGGGCCTTACGGGCGCGGACCTTCTGCTCCTCCATGAAGGCGCGGAAGCCGGCCTCGTCCACGGTCAGGCCCTCGTCCTGGGCCATCTCGCTGGTCAGGTCGATGGGGAATCCATAGGTGTCGTAGAGCTTGAAGGTGTCCTCGCCGGAGAACACGGTCTCGCCCTTGGCCTTGTGCTGGGCCAGCATGTCGGAGAAAATCTTCAAACCGCTGTCGATGGTCTTGGCGAAGTTCTCCTCCTCCACCCGGATGACCTTGGTGATATAGCTCTGCTTCTCCACCAGGTCGGGGTAGGCGGTGGCGTTGACCTCGATGACGGTGTCACACACCCGGTACAGGAAGGGGTCGTTGACGCCCAGCAGCTTGCCGTGGCGGGCGGCCCGGCGCAGCAGACGGCGCAGCACATAGCCACGGCCCTCGTTGGAGGGCAGCACGCCGTCGCAGATCATCATGGTGGCGGAGCGGATGTGGTCGGTGATGATACGCAGAGACACGTCACGGCTCTCGCTCTGGCCGTAGTGGGCCCCGGTGATCTCGGAGACCTTGTTGGTGATGTTCATCACGGTGTCGGTGTCAAACAGAGAGTTGACGTTCTGGCACACACAGGCCAGACGCTCCAGGCCCATGCCGGTGTCGATGTTCTTCTGAATGAGCTCGGTGTAGTGGCCCTCGCCGTCGTTGTTGAACTGGGAGAAGACGTTGTTCCACACCTCCATATAGCGGTCGCAGTCACAGCCCACGGTGCACCCGGGCTTGCCGCAGCCGTACTCCTCGCCACGGTCGTAGTACACCTCGGAGCAGGGGCCGCAGGGGCCGGAGCCGTGCTCCCAGAAGTTGTCAGCCTTGCCGAAGCGGAAGATGCGCTCGGCGGGGATGCCGATCTCCTTGTTCCAGATCTCGAAGGCCTCGTCGTCATCCTGGTAGATGGAGGGGTACAGGCGGTTGGGGTCCAGGCCCACCCACTCGGGGCTGGTCAGAAACTCCCAGCACCAGGTAATGGCCTCCCGCTTGAAGTAGTCGCCGAAGGAGAAGTTGCCCAGCATCTCAAAGTAGGTGCCGTGGCGGGCGGTCTTGCCGATGTTCTCAATGTCACCGGTGCGGATGCACTTCTGGCAGGTGGTAACACGGCGGCGGGGGGGCTCCTGCTCGCCGGTGAACCAGGGCTTCATGGGCGCCATGCCGCTGTTGATGAGCAGCAGAGAGGCGTCGTTCTGGGGAATCAGGGAAAAGCTGGGCAGACGCAGGTGTCCTTTGCTCTCAAAGAAGGACAGGAACATCTCACGCAGCTCGTTGACCCCGAAGGGCTTGGGGTTGCTCATGGGTCTATACCTCCATTTTAAAAATTAACAAAATAAAAGCCCTTGCCAAACCACAGGGGCAAAGCCTACGCTTCACGGTACCACCCTGTTTATCCTCGGCAAGGACATCTCCAGTCATCCGATAACGGGGATGGGCCGCCCTGCTCCTCGCAGGAGACGAAACGGAGTGGCGCAGAGAAACCGCACTTGCCGGGGGCTCTCACTCTCCCCCCTCGCTTTGGGCCGCTGGTGGCTCTTTGGCTCCGCCATTGTCTTTAGCTGTTACATTTTATCACATTCTTGCCAGATGTCAAGGCAAGGGGCGGGATTTCCCCGCCCTTTGCTATTTGATTACGCCACATTGTCCGTCCACATCTCGCACTGGCTCATCACCGTCTGAATGGCATCCTCCACCCCTTCCGGGGGGTATTTGTACCGTCTCAACAGGCGTTTTACCATCTTTCGCATCCCGGCCCGGGCCGCTTCCTTCTTCTGCCAGTCAATGGTGCGGCTTTTGCGCAGCACCTCGGTGAGTTCCCGGGTCAGGGTCACCAGCTCCTCATTGGAATAGAAATCTTTCACCGCCTGGGGCTTGGTGAGGGCGTCGTAGAAGGCCAACTCCTCCTGGCTCAGGCCCAGCTGCTCGCCCAGCTGGTGGGCCTGCCGGATGTCCTGGGCCATCTTCATCAGCTCGGCGATGACCTCTTCATTGGTGATGAGGCCGTTGATGTAGCGCTTCATCAGCTCTTTCATCCGCTGGGAGAACTGCTCGGATTTGACCACGTTGGTACGGCGGTACAGGGTCACCTGCTCCGCCAGCAGCTTTTTCAGCAGCTCCACGGCCAGGTTTTTCTCCTTCATCCGGGCCACTTCCTCCAGGAATTTGGGGTCAAAGAGGGAGAACTCCGTGTCCGCATCGGAAAACAGGTTGATGACCCCCTCACTCTGGATGGAGTGCTTCAACAGCTCGTTGATGCGGGCGTTGACCTCCTTCAAGGAGTATTTCTTGCCCTCGCCCCCCATGGTCAGGCGCACCAACATGGTGCGCACCGCCTCAAAATAGGAGGCTTCGGCGCTGTCGTGGCGCTCCACCAAACTGGAGCACAGGGACAGGGCCTGACGCAGCAGCAGCGCCTGCTTGATGTACACGTTGGGGGTGCGCTCCTTCTCGGGCAGGTTCTGCTCGTCTCGCACCTTGCCCAGCAAAAAGTCTGTGCCCCCGGCAATGACCCGCCCACGGGCCAAATCGTCCCCAGTAAAGAAGGCGGAATAGTCGTAGCCATGGAACAGGTCCCGGCACACCTCCAGCTTCTCCAGGAACTTGGGGTAGGCAGTCTGTTTGATGTCGGGGTCCCCGTAGTTCTTCCGATCTCGGGCGGTGTAGTCGTTCATGGCCTGTTTCAAGGCCCCGGCAATGCCCACATAGTCCACCACCAGGCCGCCTTCCTTGTCTCCAAACACCCGGTTGACCCGTGCGATGGCCTGCATCAGGTTGTGGCCTGCCATAAACTTATACACGTACATGGTGGCCAGAGATGGCACGTCAAACCCGGTCAGCCACATGTCCACCACAATGGCAATCTTCATGGGGGAGTTGTTGTCCTTGAACTTCCGGGCCAGCTCCTCCTTGTGGGCCTTGTTGCCGATGACCTTCCGCCACTCCTCATCGTCTCCGTTGCCCTGGGTCATCACCACCCCCACCTTTTCCGTCCAGCCGGGGCGCAAATCCAGGATTCGCTGGTAGATTTTCATAGCGATGGGGCGGGAGTAGGCCACGATCATGGCCTTGCCTGTGAGCAAATCCGCCCGGTAATTCTCATAATGGTCCAGAATGTCGTCCACCAGAGAGTTCACCGTCTCGTCCGCTCCCAGAATGGCCTCCAGCTTGCCCAGCTCCTTTTTGCTCTTTTCAATCACCGCCGGGTCGGCGTTCTGGGCCAACAGGTCATACTCGGCGTCGATGAGCCGCAGGGTGTTCTCGTCCAGCTTCAAGTGGATGACCCGGCTCTCATAGAACACCGGGCGGGTGGCCCCGTCCTCCACCGCCTGGGTCATGTCGTAAATGTCGATGTACTCCCCGAACACCTCCCGGGTGCTCCGGTCCTTGGAGGAGATGGGGGTGCCCGTAAAGCCGATGTAGGTGGCCCCGGGCAGACTGTCCCGGATGAGGCGGGCAGTGCCCACCACCGTGCGGGCCTCCAGGGTTCCGTCCTCCCGCTTGTGGGTCACCACCTTGTCCGTCAGGCCGTATTGGCCCCGGTGGGCCTCGTCGGCCATGACCACAATGTTGCGCCGCTGGGACAGGGGGCGGTCGTACGCCTCAAACTTCTGCATGGTGGTGAAGATGATGCCGTTGGCCTGGCGGTTCTCCAACAGCTCCCGCAAATGCTCCCGGCTCTCGGCCTGCTGGGGCGTCTGGCGCAGGAACTCCCGGCAGCGGCAAAACTGCCCATAGAGCTGGTCGTCCAGGTCGTTGCGGTCGGTGATGACCACCACCGTGGGGCTCTCCAGGGCCTGCTGGAGCAGATGGGCATAAAAGACCATGGACAGGGACTTTCCGCTGCCCTGGGTGTGCCAGAATACGCCGCCCTTGCCGTCGGTCTGGGTGGCGTGCTGGGTGGAGGCAATGGCCTTGCGCACGGCGAAATACTGGTGATACCCCGCCAGGATTTTAAAGGTCTTTTCCCCGTCCAGATTAAAGCAGATGAAGTTTTTCAGGATGTCCAGAAGCCGCTCTTTTTGAAAGATACCCTCAAAGAAGGTGTCAAACTGGGCCGCCTTGGTGTTCTCATAGCTGCCGTCCTTGGTTTTCCACGCCATGAAGCGGTCCTCACCGGAGGTAATGGTGCCCGCCTTGGTGGTGAATAGGTCGCTGATGACGCACACCTGGTTGTAGATAAACAGGGAGGGGATCTCGTGCATGTAGTTGCGCAGTTGGCGGAAGGCTGCCGAGGCGTCCGTCTCCTCCCTTGAGGGGGATTTCAGCTCCATCACCACCAGGGGCAAGCCGTTGACGAACAGCACCACATCCGGGCGCTTCTCCGAGTTCTCCACCACCGTCCACTGGTTGGCCACCACAAAGTCGTTATTTTCGGGGTCTTGGTAGTCCACCAGATACACCAGGGCCGAGCGCTCCTCGCCCCCCTCCCAGAACTTCACCGGGACGCCGTTTTGCAGGTAGTCGGTGAAGGTGATATTTTTCTGTAACAGGGTGCCCGTGTCGAAGGTGCGCAGCTTGTCCACCGCCTCCTGGATGGCCGCCTGGGGCAGTCTGGGGTTGAGGCGGGCCAGAGCAGACCACAGCCCGTCCTCGTAGAGGGGGCTGTGGTAGTCCCGCTCCACGTCGGGGCCGTAGAGGTGGGTATAGCCCAGCTCGTCCACGAACAGACGAACCACGGCGTTTTCATAGTTGGCTTCGGTGTAGGGCATGGTGGGTCACCTCACTTTGTCAGCATTAACAAAGCTAACATTTTCTTCGTATTTCTATTATAAAAATTATCAAACATGGTTACAAAGTGTTGTCTATTTTCCCGCACAAGATCGCTAGTCCATTCTTGTCCATTTTCACCATAGATAAATAAAATAAACTGAGATAGTTCCTTGGAAATCATATCTGTCTCATCCATTGTCACATCAGGGAATAAAAAACATAGACCATTTATTGCCTGTACATCCTGTTCTAAGCATTTATGCGTCAATAGACTTCTCTCCATACATGAAAATCTCAGATTACCTACTTCTTTACTTTCAAACAGGTTGTGAATCCCCCAATACTTCGTCTGCCAATTCAAAATATTTTGATTTTCTGGTACTGAAATATATTCTGAGAATTCTTTGAGTCCTTCCATCGCATGGAATGCATTTATTCTTTTCTCATATAGTGCTATTTTATCTTGTCTATTTGCTATTTTTTGAGGCACCTGAACCGCAGACCACACAGCCGCAACTGTTCCCACTGCGCTTATCAACGATGAAACAGCCGAGATAGAGTCCCAATCCGGTTCCAATTCTGGTGCATATACGATTCTCCATCCTGCACAAGCCATCGATATAACAACAATACATCCCCCAATACACAGAAAAACTAGTATTCCTTTAATCCAGTTCCACCAGTTTCGTTTTATACGACTGACACAGTTACTCCAGGCGAAACCGTTCTTTTCTCTCTCCTTTTTTAATTTGTCTTTTTCTTCCTCCATTTTACTGCACCTCATTTGCTGACAGTTCGCCGGACATCAGTTTTGGAAGTAACGAATCACGAATTGCACTTAATTTTTTATTTTCCTCTTCCAATACCTTTATTTGATTAAACAGTGGAGATACCGTAGAAGCAAATGATTCTATAACCAAGTCATTAGGATACAATATCTGCATCTGTTTAATAAGTTTTGAGTTAACTGCCGTAGCTATTGACGACGTACTCCCCAAAGTTTGGAAGTTGAAGTTTTTCAGGAAACAATACAGGTAAGGAACTAATATATCATCGCTCGTCTTAAAGTGTGCAATCGCTTCATTGGTAGCCATTGTTCCGTGAGTAATGGCTACTCTTCCCACCGTCAATTTAAAACTAAGTATCACTGTATTGTCGGGAACAATTTTAATATTATGTTTTTCAATCGCTGAATGGGTTAAACGTTCAGATGTATCAGATATGTATACCCCGCACTTACCCATATCGGATATAGATACCCATTTAATATCTGTTTTTTCTAAACTAAACCACTCTTTTTCCTTCCTTGGTGGTGTTTTCCCTATCGAAATATCAAATATCGAATCAGCTCTTTTGACGGTCCATCCTTTTGGAATCAGCCCCAACTCGCTTTCCACAAACTCCCCATCCTGGAACAGCTCAAAGTCCACAAACCAGCTTTTGAAGATCGCTTGGGCCTGCTGTTGGAGATTGGCGTTGATTTTGTTGTTTAGGTCAATTTTATGGTCTAATACAGATAGCATCTGTACCAACAAGTCTTGTTGATCTCTCTGTGGCACTGGAATTTCCATGTTGGCAAACGTTTGAGCATTGATGTTTCCACGAGTGCTACCTGTATTAAATGAATTAACCCAATCTTTGTATAGTTGGCTCTGGCAATAATACTTAATATACCTGGGGTTTACCATTTGAGGGTCAATACTAAACTTGATAAGAAATCCAGCGTAAACCAATTCCCCATCAGAACCATCATAAAAATAATTTCTTCCTGTACTTCCACCAGTTCTTGCAAAAACTATGTCATTCGGTTGTAGAATATACTGCTGGGCCTTTGCATCATCGACCGAAACCAAGCCACTCTTATTTAATCTACCGTCGTCTGTAATATCCGTGATTCTCAGATATGTATACAGTGATTCATCAAATGGTACTGCCGATGCAGGAATTCCATATTTACCTTTTCCATCTATACATAAATCTTTTAACTTTTTAATTTGTAACTCACACTTCAAACCCAATCCCCCCAAGTTTCTCCCGGATTTCCTGCTCCAACTGGTGGGACTGCTCAAACAGCTGGGACAGCTCACGTGTCAGCCGCTCCATTTTCTCCTGGAAGGGCTCGCCGTCCTCCTCCTGCTCCTCAATCCCCACATACCGCCCGGGGGTGAGAATGTAGTCCTGCTGGGCAATCTCCTGGATGGTGGCCACGGCGGAAAAGCCCTTGACCTCCTCCAGGGTGCCGTCTGCGTAGGCGTTGTAGGCATCCGATAGCTTTTTAATATCCTCGTCGGTGAGCTCCCGCAGCTTCCGGGTCACCATGGTACCCAGCTTGCGGGCGTCCAAAAAGAGGGTCTTTCCCTTCTGCTTCTTGTTCCGGGCCAAAAACCACAGGGAGACGGGAATCTGGGTGGTATAGAACAGCTGGGACGGCATGGCCACAATGCACTCCACCAAGTCCGCCTCAATAATATGTTTGCGGATGTCCCCCTCTCCCCCGCTCTGGGAGGACAGGGAGCCGTTGGCCAGCACCATACCCATGCGCCCGTTGGGGGCCAGGTGCCAGATCATGTGCTGGAGCCAGGCGAAGTTGGCGTTGCCCGCCGGGGGCGTGCCGTACTGCCAGCGCACATCGTCCAGCAGCTTGTCCTGCCCCCAGTTGGACAGGTTGAAGGGGGGATTGGCCATGATGAAGTCCGCTTTCAGCTGGGGGTGGCAGTCGTCAAAGAAGGTGTCGGCGTTGTACTTGCCCAAGTCCGCCTCGATGCCCCGGATGGCCAGATTCATCTGGGCCAGCTTCCAGGTGGTGGGGTTGGAATCCTGGCCGTAGACAGAAATGCGGTCGATGTTGCCCCCGTGGTTCTCAATGAACTTGGCGGACTGGACGAACATGCCCCCGGAGCCACAACAGGGGTCATACACCCGGCCGTTGTAGGGCTGCAAAATCTCCACCAGGGTTTTCACCACGCAGGCGGGGGTGTAGAACTCCCCGGCCAGCTTGCCCTCCTGCTCGGCAAACTTGGACAGGCAATATTCATAGGTGCGGCCCAGCAAATCCTTGCTGGAGCCGTGCTCCACCATCTGAATGTTGGTGAACAGGTCCACCACATCCCCCAGCCGCCGCTTGTCCAGCTCCGGGCGGGCGAAGTTCTTGGGCAGAATGTCCTTCAATCGCTTGTTTTCCCGCTCGATGGCACGCATGGCGTCGTCAATGACAGCGCCGATCTCGGGGGTATGGGCCGCGGCGGCCACCACATTCCACCGGGCCTCCTGGGGCACATAGAAGATGTTCTCGGAGGTATACTCGTCCCGGTCCTCTTCAAAGCCCTCGCCCTCCTCCACCAGCTCCTGATATTTGGCCTGGAAGCGGTCGGAAATATATTTTAAGAAAATCAAACCCAGCACCACGGATTTGTACTCGGAAGCGTCCAAGTTGCCCCGCAGGACGCAGGCGGCGTCCCAAATCTGCTTTTCAAATCCAATGCCGGCGGTGTGTTGTTCTGCCATGGCAGGTATCCTCCCAAATTCATAGCTTGTCGATTTGTCTCATTATACCAAACACCCGGAGACTGGGCAAGAACTCCACCTTGATAACCGCATCCAACAGGGGCATAATAGAGAAAAAGGAGGTTGCTGCCATGAACCGCACGTTATTTGTCAACGGCCCCATTCTCACCATGGAGTCCCCCGTGCCCACCGATGCCCTGTTAGTAGAAGATGGGCGTATTGTCGCCCTGGGCACCGACGCCCTCAACACCACCGGAGCCACCAAGGTGGACTTGCAGGGGGACGCCCTGCTGCCCGCTTTTGTGGACCCCCACAGCCACCTGTCCGCCGCCGCCAACAGCCTGCTGCAAGTGCCCCTGGGGGAAGTGTGCGACTTTGCCCAGCTGGAGGAGGCGGTGGCCGGATTCATCCGGGACAACCACATCCCCGCCGGACAATGGGTGTTCGGCCAGGGCTACGACCACAACCACCTCACCGAGCACGCCCACCCCACCCGTGAACTGCTGGACAAGGCCGCCCCCAATAACCCGGTGGTCATCCAGCACGCCTCGGGACATATGGGGGTGTTCAACTCCGCCGCTCTCCACCAGCTGTTCCTTACCGGGAGTACCCCCGACCCGGAAGGGGGCACCTTTGGCCGAAACGGTGGGGAACTCACGGGGTACGCGGAGGAAAACGCCTTTGTCAGCAACCTCCGTAAGGCCCCCATGCCCGGGTTTGACCAGTTGAAAGAGGCCTTTGCCCGAGCCCAGCACACCTACGCCGCCCACGGCATCACCACCGCCCAAGAGGGCATGATTGCCGCGGAACTCTTCCCCCTCTATCAAGGATTGTTAGCCCAAAACGCCCTGACCCTGGACGTGGTGGGCTATCCCGGCGTGGCCGACCTCCACGCCGCCCGGGTGGCCTTCCGGGACAGCAGGAACGGCTACCACCATGGCCTGCGGCTGGGTGGTGTGAAAATCTTCTTGGACGGCTCCCCCCAGGGGCGCACCGCCTGGCTGCGCACCCCCTACCAGGGGGAGAGCGAGTACCGGGGCTACCCCACCATGACGGACGAACAAGTGGAGCAGGCCCTCACCCTGGCGGCTCAGGAAGGGGTGCAGATTCTGGCCCACTGCAACGGCGACGCCGCCGCCCAGCAGTACCTGGACATGGGGGCCAAAGTCATGCAGAGCCACCCCAACCTCCGGGATGTACGCCCGGTGATTATCCACGCCCAGCTCATTGGGGTGGACCAGCTGCCCCAGGCCAAGGCGTTGGGGTTCACCCCCTCCTTCTTTGTGGCCCACGTGTACCACTGGGGGGACATCCACCTGCAAAACCTGGGGGCCAAGCGGGCCGCCGCCCTCTCCCCCGCCAAGGCCGCCCTGGATTTGGGGATGCCCTTCACCTTCCACCAGGACACCCCCGTCATCCCCTGCGACATGTTGGAGACTATCTGGTGTGCCGTCAACCGGGTGACCAAAAACGGGGTGCAGTTGGGCCCCGAGCAGCGGATTCCTGTGTACGAGGCGTTGAAGGCGGTGACCGTTCACGCCGCCTGGCAGTACAGCGAGGAGAAGGAAAAGGGCTCTCTGGCGGTGGGCAAGCAGGCCAACCTGGTGCGGCTGTCCGCCAATCCCCTGGAGGTACGGCCTGAGGCTCTGCGGGAGGTCTCTGTGGTGTCCACCTGGAAGCAGGGAGAAGTGCTGTACCAGGGTTAAAAAAATTTTTTCCTGTAGTGAATGGATTTCCCTTCGTGAATCGTATGAGATGACCATGCGGGAGCTGCGGGACCTGTTGGCCAGCCTCCAGGCGGAATACCCGGACATTACCCCGCCCTCGGTGGACGAGACGGGCAGCGGCTGCGGCAACGGAAATGGGCACAAACACGGAAATGGAAACCACGAATAGACAAAGAGCCCGGAAGGGAGCGGTTTCGCTCCCTTCCGGGCTCTTTCGTATGCTGTTTATCGGATAACCAGTTCGTCTCCCTGGCGGTCCACGGTGATGGTGCTGTCGGGGGTGACCTCTCCGGCGATGATCTTGCGGCCCACCAGATTCTCCACGGTGTGCTGCAAGTAACGGCGCAGAGGCCGAGCGCCATACATGGGGTCGTAGGCGGACTCCAGCACCAGGTCCTTGGCGGCGTCGGTGAGGACCACACGCAGCCGCTTGTCCTCCAGACGGCGGTTGAGGCTGTCCAGCTGCAAGTCGATGATGTGGAAAATGTTGTCCTTCGTCAGAGGCTTGTAGAACACGATCTCGTCCAGACGGTTGAGGAACTCAGGCCGGAAGGAGCGGCGCAGCAGCTCCTGCACCTGATTCCGGGCCTCCTCGCTGATCTCCCCGTCGGGCTGGATGCCGTCCAGCAGGAACTGGCTGCCCAGGTTGGAGGTCAAAATGATGACGGTGTTCTTGAAGTCCACGGTGCGGCCCTGGCTGTCGGTGATGCGGCCGTCGTCCAGCACCTGGAGCAGCACGTTGAACACGTCGGGATGGGCCTTCTCCACCTCGTCGAACAGAATGACGGAGTAGGGATGACGGCGCACCGCCTCGGTGAGCTGGCCGCCCTCCTCATAGCCCACGTATCCGGGAGGGGCTCCGATGAGGCGGGACACGGAGAACTTCTCCATGTACTCGCTCATGTCAATGCGCACCAGGTTCTTCTCGCTGTCAAAGAGGGCCTCGCTGAGGGTCTTGGCCAGCTCGGTTTTACCCACGCCCGTGGGGCCCAGGAACAGGAAGGAGCCGATGGGCTTGTTGGGGTCGGCGATGCCGGCCCGGGAGCGGAGGATGGCCTCGCTCACCAGCCGCACAGCCTCGTCCTGACCCACCACACGCTGGTGGAGAATGTCCTCCAGATGCAGCAGCTTCTCCCGCTCGCCCTCCATGAGCTTGGCCACGGGGATGCCGGTCCAGCGCTCCACAATGCGGGCGATCTCCTCTTCGGTGACCTTATCCCGGAGCAGATGATTCTCCTTCTGGTTGGCGGCAATGGCCTCCTCCTCTTGGAGCTGCTTTTGCAGGGCGGGGATGGTGCCATATTGCAGCTGGGCAGCCTTCTCCAGGTCGTACTCCCGCTGGGCCTTCTCCAACTGGGCGTTGGCCTGCTCCAGGTCCTCCCGCAGCTTCTGCACCTTGCCAATGGCGTTCTTCTCGTTCTCCCACTTGGCCTTTCCGGCGTTGAACTCGTCCCGCATCTCGGCCAGTTCCTTCTGGATGTCCGCCAGACGGGCACGGGACAGCTCGTCCTCCTCCTTCTTCAGGGCGGCCTCCTCAATCTCGTGCTGGATGATTTTACGGGAGATCACGTCCAGCTCGGTGGGCATGGAGTCCATCTCGGTGCGGATGAGGGCGCAGGCCTCGTCGATGAGGTCGATGGCCTTATCGGGGAGGAATCGGTCGGTGATATACCGGTCGGACAGGGTGGCGGCGGCCACGATGGCGCCGTCGGTGATCTTCACGCCGTGGAACACCTCATAGCGCTCCTTCAGGCCACGGAGAATGGCCACAGCGTCCTCCACCGTAGGCTCGTTGACCATGACAGGCTGGAACCGGCGCTCCAGAGCGGCGTCCTTCTCAATATACTGGCGGTACTCGTTGAGGGTGGTGGCGCCGATGCAGTGCAGCTCGCCCCGGGCCAGCAGAGGCTTCAACAGGTTGCCAGCGTCCATAGCGCCCTCGGTTTTCCCGGCGCCCACAATGGTGTGCAGCTCGTCGATGAACAGGATGATGCGTCCCTCGGACTTCTTCACCTCGTTCAAAACGGCCTTTAACCGCTCCTCAAACTCGCCCCGGTACTTGGCGCCTGCAATCAGAGCGCCCATATCCAGGGCAAAAATGGTCTTGTCTTTCAGGCCTGCGGGCACATCGCCTTTCACGATACGCTGGGCCAGGCCCTCGGCAATGGCGGTCTTACCCACGCCAGGCTCGCCGATGAGCACGGGGTTGTTCTTGCTCTTGCGGGACAAAATGCGGATGACGTTGCGGATCTCGTCGTCTCGGCCAATGACGGGGTCCAGCTTGTTCTGCCGGGCCCGCTCCACCAGGTCAGTGCCGTACTTTTTTAGAGCCTCATAGGTCTCCTCGGGGTTGTCGCTGGTGACCCGCTGGTTGCCCCGCAGGGCGGCCAGGGCCTGCATCACCTTCTCCCGCTCCAGGCGGTAGGTGGTGAGGGTGGGCTTGATGGTGCTGTCGGCCTTGTCCATCAGGGCCAGCAGCAGGTGCTCCACCGACACATACTCGTCCTTCATGCTGGTGGCCACTTCCAGAGCGGCGTTCATGGCCTGGTCCACACCGGAAGAGATATACACCTGGTCGGCTCTCCGGCCAGAGCCGGACACCTTGGGCAGCTTCTCCACCTCGTGGCGCAGGGCGGCGTCCAGAGACTCCACCGTCACCCCCATGTGGGTCAGCAGCTGAGGCACAAAGCCTCCCTCCTGCTCCACCAGGGCGCAGAGCAGATGCACCTGCTCAATCTGTTGATTTCCATATTCCGTGGCCAGGGTCTGGGCGGCCTGCACCGCCTCCAGGGACTTCTGGGTAAACTGATTCATATTCATAAGGCTACACTCCTTTGCATGGGGTGCTTGGGAGCCCCTCGACTCCCGCCCCAATCTGTTGTTTGACCTTAGTATACCTCTTCGCTAGGAAAAATCATGAACAGAGTGTAAACAATTAGCACTCTCTTTTCGAGAGTGCTAATTTTCTTTCTATTCCAGATAGGCCACCCCATACAGGCCAAACTCCTCCACGGTATATCCCGCGTCTCGGAAGGCGTCATAGCTGCTGACATGGATGATATAGGCGGTATTTGGGTCCAAATCGTTCCCATCCACTCCGAAGGTGTAGCGGCCAAAGGAGGAGACGCTGAGGTAGGGAGAGGGGTAGTTTGCATACTCCACGGTCTGGGCAAACTCCGGCTGTGGGGTCTGGTCATAAAAGAGGATGTGGGAGTAGACCACCGTGGAGTCCACCGCCACCGACTCAAACCCCTGCTCCTTGACATACGCCACCGCATCCCCCACCCCGTAGCGGAACTGGACGTCGATGTCGTCGTTATAGGTGGTGAAATAGGTGTTCACAAACAGCCCGAAGGCCACGGCATACACCGCCACCACCCCCCAGGGCAGCACCGGGTGGGCCTTACCAAAACCAAACACCCAGTCCACCCCAAAAGCCAGCAGGACCAGCAGGTAGAGGTGGAGGGAATTGGCTTTGTTGATGTTCCGATAGTCCAGGGACAGGCTCACCAAGGCGGCGCAGGCAAACCCCAACAGCAGCAGGCCCTCTCCGGTAAATCGGCGCTCCTTGGCGCCCCGTACCGCCCGAATGGCCATGCGCACGCCGCCCAGGATCATAAAGGGCCAACTGAACCGATAGAACATGCCATATTGGGGCAGGCTGTTCCAAATAAGTCCGTCCCCCTCCCCGAACACCATCTCCCCCAGGGTCTGGTAGGCCTCCAGGGAGAAGAGGTTGCGCCAATCCACCTCGGAGGTCCGCATGGACACCAGCCGGGGCACGGACAAAAACGGGGTGCGAATCTCCTCCAGCACCCCCAAATTCACCAGCACAAAGAGGAGAAGAGGCAAGGCCATCACAAACAGCAGGCCCACCGCCCCCGCCAGATAGGGGGTAAATGTTAATCTCTTCGTGTAGAGCAGGTAAAGGAGAAACGCCGCCAAAGTCAGGGGCAGCACCACCCAGAGGGTGGCGTAGGCGTACAGGGACAGGCCATAGAACAAGGCAGCCAGCAGCAGCCAGGGCGGGGAATCCAGCCCCCGCACCAGAAAATACAGCCCCAACAGCAGCAGCCCCGGGGCCAGATTGGACTCCAGTCCCCAGCGGCTGAGCATGATATGCCAGGGGCAGATGGCGGTGAGAAACAGCCCGATGAGGCCCACCCGCCGGGAGAAGAGCCGGGTGAGCAGCAGGTACACCACTGGGAGGCTCACACAGGCCAGAATGGCCTGGGGCAGGCGGATGGCCAACTCCGTGAGGCCCAGCAGGGCCACAAAGGGCATGGCCAGATAGCTCTCCAGCACATTCATGCCGCTGCCCCAGGAGATGAAGTAGCAGGGATTGGTGTACCCCCAGGAGTCCACCCCGTAGGTGAGCATGGAGTAGGCCTCATATCCGGCGTAGGCCTCGTCCTGGTTGAGCCCGCATGGCACCCCGCCCAGCTGCCACAGCCGCACCGCCACCCCAATCAAAACGAGAAGCAGGGGCAGCAGCCAAGTCCGCTGTGCCCCTTTTTCCAGTCGTATGCTCATTGGTTGCAGCTTCCGCAGTGCTTGGCGTGGTAGCGCACCACCAAGTCGCCCAGGGTGGTACCGTCCACCACGGCGGACACCGCCCGGTGAATCTCCTGCCACAGCTCGATGGTCACACAGTCCCCGCAGCGGTCACAGAAGCCGTCATCGGTGGCGCACTCCACGGGGGCCAAATCCCCCTCCAGAGGCCGGAGAATGTCGCCCACGGTGTACTCCTCCGGGTGACGGGTGAGAAGATAGCCCCCTCCGGCACCCCGCACCGAGCGCACCAGCCCAGCCCGGGACAAAGGTGTGACGATCTGCTCCAGGTATTTATCGCTGAGGTTTTGCCGCCCCGCCACATCCCGCAGGGAAACCGGGTTGTCCTCCCCGCCGTGGGCAGCCAGGTCCACCATCAGCCGCAGGGCGTACCGCCCTTTTGTGGAAATCTTCATATCCATACCCCCATAGTCCTTTGTCCTATAATACCATATGTTTGGTAGGATTTCAAGAGTGCTACCGGGGGTGCGTTCCATCTATTCTTAATAAAAGGAAGTTTTCCCCCAGCGGAGCGTCTTTGGAAGGGCGGTGAGAATCGGTATGCCCCCACCTGAAAAGGGGCAAACTTCTCTTGACGATTGGCTTTCCATTGGAGTATCATGGAGAAAACGATGCCAGGAGGGTGCGCCATGAAGAAAAAACCCGCTTTTTACCTGTTGGGCCTCGCCGCAGCCGGGGCCGGAGCCGCCGGAGGCATGGCTGCCGTGGGCAACCGCCTCTATGCCAAAGCCATGACCCCTCAGACCCGGGAGCCGGACTACCAGGACCCCAACGAGCCCCAGCGTGAGGGCCGGGCCTGGGCCAGAAAAGCCGAGGGCTTCCGCTCGGCCACCATCCAGGCCATTGACGGGCTCATCCTCTGGGCCGCTGTGGTGCCCGCTGACACCCAGACCCACCGCTGGGCCATCTGCGTCCACGGCTACCACGACACCCACGAGGCCATGGGTGCCATCGGCCTGCACTACCACCAGGAGGGCTGGAACGTCCTGATGCCCGACCAGCGGGGCCACGGCGAGAGCGAAGGCGACTACGTGGGTTGGGGCTACGACGAGCGGCTGGACCTGGTGGGCTGGATCAACTACATTCTCCGCCGGGACCCTGACGCAGAGATTCTCCTCCACGGTGTATCCATGGGGGCCGCCACCGTCCTTCTGGCCACCGGCGGGGCCTTGCCGGAACAGGTGAAGGCGGCGGTGTCCGACTGCGCCTATACCACCATCGAGGCCCAGATGCACCACGTGCTCCAGAACTTCCGGGAGGAATACATCCACGCCCCGGTGCCTATGCCCACCTCCGCCCTCTTCTCCATGCTGCGGAAAACCGCCCTGCGCCGGGCTGGATATGACCTGCGGGACGCCGCCCCCATCCAGGCGGTGGCCCAGTCCAAAACCCCCACCCTGTTCATCCACGGCGTGGAGGACGACTTTGTCCCCTCCTCCATGATGGGAAAGCTGTACCAGGCCGCCAAGTGCCCCAAGAGCTTTTTGTGGATGCCCGACGCCGGACACGCCAACGCCGTGGGCACCAACCCCCGGCTGTACTGGACGGCGGTGGACACCTTCCTGCAAGATTATTTCCCCACCGGAGATTGATTCCTTCCCCGGCCCACTCCTGTGGGTCGGGGAAGTTTTTTCTTTTTCTCAATTACCGATTGACAAGGTAGGTAAAAAGGCGTATCATATAACCAACCAATTCAGTAGGTTTTAATTCGATGCATCAGGAGGAATCCGTTATGGCACATATCTATACATCTGCCCATCAGCTCATCGGTCACACCCCGCTGTTGGAGTTGACCCACATTGAGGAGAAACTGGGCCTAAAGGCCAAGATTCTGGCCAAACTGGAGCTATTCAACCCCGCCGGGTCGGTGAAGGACCGGGTGGCCCTGACCATGATTGAGGACGCCGAGGCCAGCGGGGCTTTGAAGCCCGACTCGGTGATCATCGAGCCCACCTCGGGCAACACCGGCATTGGACTGGCCGCTGTGGCCGCCGCCCGGGGCTATCGCATGATCGTGGTGATGCCCGACTCCATGTCCATGGAGCGCCGCCTGCTCATGACCGCCTACGGGGCCGAGCTGGTGCTCACCCCCGGGGCCAAGGGCATGGCCGGAGCCATTGCCAAGGCCGACGAACTGGCCGCCGAGATCCCCAACAGCTTCATCCCCGGCCAGTTTGTCAACCCCTCCAACCCCAAGGCCCACCGGGAGACCACTGGGCCGGAGATTTACGACGACACCGACGGAAATGTGGACATTTTCGTGGCTGGTGTGGGCACCGGCGGCACCATCACCGGGGTGGGCGAGTATCTGAAGTCCCGCAACCCCAAGGTGCAGGTGGTGGCAGTGGAGCCCTCTGACTCCCCCGTCCTCTCCGGCGGCCAGGCTGGCCCCCACAAGCTCCAGGGCATCGGGGCAGGCTTTGTGCCTGAGGTGCTCAACACTCAGGTTTATGACGAGGTGTTCCCTGTCACCAGTGAGGAGGCCTACGCCGGCGGGCGACTCATGGGCCGCAGCGAGGGCGTGCTGGTGGGCATCTCCTCCGGTGCCGCGCTCCACGCCGCCATCGAGGTGGCCAAGCGCCCGGAAAACGAGGGCAAAACCATTGTGGTCCTCCTGCCTGACACCGGGGACCGGTACCTGTCCACCCCCATGTTTACCGAATAAAGAGATAGGAAAGGAATCCTACCATGCAGATTTACGCTGATAACGCCGCCACCACTCGCCTGAGTGACACGGCGCTCAACGCCATGCTCCCCTACCTCCAGGGCGAGTACGGCAACCCCTCCAGCCTCCACTCCGTGGGCCAGCGGGCCCAGGAGGCCCTCACCGAGGCCCGCGCTCGCATTGCCGCCCGGCTGGGCTGCCAGCCCACCGAGGTGATTTTCACCTCCGGGGGCAGCGAGGCGGACAACCAGGCCATCCGCTCTGCCGCCGCCTTTGGCAAGCTCAAGGGCAAGACCCACATCATCTCCACCGCCTTTGAGCACCACGCCGTCCTCCACACCTTGGAGGCCCTGGAGAAGGAGGGCTTTACCGTCACCCTCCTGGACGTCCACGAGGACGGCATGGTGTCCGCCCAGCAGGTGGAGGAGGCCATGACCCCGGAGACCTGTCTGGTGACCATCATGTACGCCAACAACGAGATCGGCACGGTGCAGCCCATCGCCGAGATTGGGGAAGTGTGCCGCCGCCACGGGGTGCTCTTCCACACCGATGCCGTCCAGGCCGTGGGCCACCTGCCGGTGAACGTGGCCGAGCAGAACATTGACCTTCTGTCTCTGTCCGCCCACAAGTTCCACGGCCCCAAGGGCATCGGGGTGCTGTACGCCCGCCGTGGTGTGCCCATCTTCCCCCTCATCCACGGCGGCGCCCAGGAGCGGGGCCGCCGGGGCGGCACCGAGAACATCCCCGCCATCGTGGGTATGGCTGCCGCTCTGGATGAGGCCTGCGACCACCTGGAGGAGGACACCGCACAGCTCTGCGCCCTGCGGGAGCGACTGATTGCGGGGCTGTCCAACATTCCCCACTCCGTGCTCAACGGCCACCGGGAGCACCGACTGCCCGGCACCGTGAACTTCTGCTTTGAGGGCATCGAGGGCGAATCTCTCCTGCTGCTGCTGGACGACAAGGGGGTATATGCCTCCTCCGGGTCCGCCTGCACCTCCGGCTCCCTGGACCCCAGCCACGTGTTGCTGGCCATTGGGCGCCCCCATGAGATCGCCCACGGCTCTCTGCGGCTCTCCCTCTCCCCGGACACCACCCAGGAAGAGGTGGACTATATGGTGGAGGCCGTCACCGATGTGGTGGCCTATCTGCGCTCCATCTCCCCGGTGTGGCGCAACCTGGAAGCAGGCATTCAAGAATTTATCATCCAGTGAGGTATTTACTATGGCTTTATACAGTGAAAAGGTAATGGACCACTTCCGCAACCCCCGCAATGTGGGGTCCATGGAAAACCCCAGCGGCGTGGGCGAGGTGGGCAACGCTAAGTGCGGCGACATCATGCGCATCTACCTGAAAATTGAGAATGACATCATTGTGGACGTGAAGTTC
Organism: Pseudoflavonifractor sp. An44; assembly: GCF_002161675.1. Taxonomy (GTDB): domain Bacteria; phylum Bacillota; class Clostridia; order Oscillospirales; family Oscillospiraceae; genus Enterenecus; species Enterenecus faecium. Next base: position 89,182 of record NZ_NFIH01000003.1, on the reverse strand, counting down.
GAGACCTTCGGCTGCGGCAGCGCCATCGCCTCCTCCTCCATGGCCACCGAACTCATCAAGGGCAAGCCCGTGTCCGAGGCCCTCACCCTCACCAACCAGGCGGTGGTGGAGGCTCTGGACGGACTGCCCGCCCAGAAGGTGCACTGCTCCGTGCTGGCCGAGGAGGCCATCAAGCTGGCCTTGAAGGACTACTACGACAAGAACGGCATCGAGTACGACCACAGCCAGTTCCCCTGCTGCGACAGCTGCGGCCACTGCCACGCCCACTAAGGCCCCATGTTGGTATCCACCCGAGGCCGCTACGCCCTGCGGGTGATGGTGGACTTGGCCCAGCACCAGAGCCAGGGCCCCATCCCCATGAAGGATGTGGCGCAGCGGCAGCAGATTTCCCTCAAGTACCTGGAGAAAATCCTCCCGGTGCTGTCCAAAAATGGTTATATTGTGGGCACCCACGGCAAGGGGGGCGGCTATCAGCTCACCCGGGCCCCTGATGAATACCGGGTGGGGGATATCCTTCGGCTCACCGAGGGGGACTTGGCCCCGGTGGCCTGCCTGGAGGCGGGGGCGGCCCCCTGCCAGCAGCGGGACACCTGTCCCACCCGCTCGATGTGGTGCGAGTTGGGGCGGCGGGTCAATGAGTACCTGGACAGCGTCACCCTGGCGGATTTGATGAAATAAACAGCTGCGGGGCAGAAGACTGTAAGTCTCTGCCCCGCAGCTGTTTTTAGTCGCTCACGATCATCACCACCAGCGTTCCCCGCTCCACAGTAATCCGGGCAGGGCCGCCCAAAAATTCGTTGCTCACCCCCAGGGGCACCTGGACGGTCATGGTGGCCCCGTGCAAGGGGTACTTCAATCCCTCCAGGGTCACTCCATGGGCGGGCTCGCCCAGACAGAAGATGGACAGGGTACGCCCGGTCTCTCCCTCCAGCTCCAGGGTGCCGTTGTGCACCGCCGTCACCGTCATGCCGGGGCCCACCAGCTTTCCCTGGCCTCCCTGCTCCACGAGGCCGCACAGCAGCTGCACGTTGGCCAGGGTGTGGTCCAACCTTCCACCTAAGGAGCCGTAAATGTGGAAGTTGCGGTATCCCCGGCTCCATCCTTCGCTGAGGGCCAGGGCGGTGTCCGTGTCGTCCTTCTCCGCCGGGTGGCGGACGATGTGGGGGTGGGGGGGCACATAGCCCAGGGAGTCAAAGTCCCCCACCACCAGGTCCGGGTCCACCCCATGGGCCTGCATCTGGCGAAAGCCTCCGTCAGCGGCAATGCACAAATCCCCGGGCTGGACGTCCGGCCACTGAGTTCCGTACTCTCCTGAGGCAAAAATATAACAAATGGACATGGTTCTCTCCTCGTTTCTCAGTCTTGACCCAACCGTTCCAGCAGCACTCGCCGCACGGTCTGGGGGTCTGCCTTCCCCTGCAATTTCCGCATGGTCTGGCCCACCAAATAGCCGAAGGCCTTTTCTTTCCCGCCCCGCCAGTCCGCCACCGACTGGGGGTTCTCCTCCAGAACCTGGGCCACAGTGTTCTCCACCAGTTCCACATCCTGCACCTGCTCCAAGCCGTGGGCAGACACGTATTCGTCCACATCTCCGTCGGTGTCAAACACCGCTTCAAATACCTTCACCGCCGTGTTCCGGTTCAGTTTTCCCTCACCTACCAACTGTATGAGCCGGGCCAGGGTCTTGGGAGTGATGGTCAGCCCCTCCGGGCTGAGTCCCCGGGCAGACAAGGCCCCCAGCACCTCTCCCATAATCCAATTGGCCCCCTGCTTGGGAGGCGTACCCAGGGCAATGAGTTCCTCAAAGAACCGGGCCAGGGCCGGGTGGCTGGTGACCATCTGGCAATCGTAGTCCGGCAGCTGGTACTGCTGGGCGTAGCGTCTCCGCTTCTCCTCCCCCAGCTCGGGCAGGTGGTCTCGGATGTCCTGGATGTACTCCTGGGACAGCACCACCGGTGGCAGGTCCGGCTCGGGAAAGTAGCGATAGTCCCGGGCCTCCTCCTTGGAGCGCATGGAGAAGGTCTCCCCCCGCTCCTCGTCAAAGCGGCGGGTCTCCTGCACCACCCGCTCCCCCCGCTCCAAAAGGGCCATCTGCCGCTGGCTCTCATATTGAATGGCCCGGGCAATGGCCTTAAAGGAGCCCAGGTTCTTCATCTCGGTGCGGGTGCCCAGGGTGTCCCGCCCCACCGGGCGCACGGACAGGTTTACATCGCACCGCAAGGAGCCCTCCTCCATCTTGCCGTCGGACACACCCAGGTATTGCAGCCGCTCCCGCAGCAGCTCCAGATAGGCCACCACCTGCTCCGGGGTGCGAAAGTCCGGCTCGGTGACGATCTCCAACAGGGGCACCCCGCAGCGGTTGAAGTCGCACAGGGTCTCCCCGGTCTCAGGGTCGTGGTATAGCTTCCCGGCGTCCTCCTCCATGTGGATTTCGTGTATGCCGATGGTGGTCCCCGCCACCTCCACCCGTCCACAAGTGCACAGGGGGGCGTACAGCTGGCTGATCTGGTACCCCTTGGGCAAATCCGGGTAAAAGTAGTTTTTCCGGTCAAAGCGGCTCACCGGGGTGATGGAGCAGCCCAGGGCCAGCCCCACCTTCACCCCGTACTCCACCACCTTCTCGTTGAGCACCGGCAGCGCCCCGGGCAGGCCCATGCACACGGGGCAGCACTGGCTATTGGGGGCAGCGCCAAAGGCGGTGGAACAGCCGCAGAAAATCTTACTCTCGGTGGACAGCTCCACATGGGTCTCCAGACCCATGATGATTTCCCAATTCATCGCCCTTCGCCCCCTCTCGGTACGCTTTTATGATGGTCCGTCTCCTGCTGGTAGGCATAGGCGGTGTTGAGCAGCATCGGCTCCCCAAACCGGGGCCCCATGAGCTGGGCTCCCACGGGCAGCCCCTGCCCGTCCACCCCGCAGGGCATGGACAGGGCGGGCACCCCCGCCAGATTGGCGGGGACGGTGTACAGGTCGGACAGATACATCTTCATGGGGTCTCTGAGGCTCTCCCCCAGCTTGGGTGCGGTGTTGGGGGTGACCGGGGTGAGGAGCACATCACAGGCGGCAAAGGCCCGCTCCAGGCCGACCTTCACCTGCTCCTTCACCGCCAACGCCTTTTTGTAGTAGGCCTCGTAGTACCCGGCACTGAGCACAAAGGTGCCCAGCAAAATGCGCAGCTTGGCCTCTTTGCCAAAGCCCTGGCTGCGGGTGTTCTCATACATCTGGGTGAGGGTTTTGTACTCCTCCGCCCGGAATCCGTACTTTACTCCGTCATACCGGGCCAGATTGGAAGAGGCCTCCGCCGAGGCCAGCACGTAATAGGCGCCAATGACCTGTTTCAGCTCCGGAATGGACACCTCTGTGAGGACAGCCCCCCGGTGCTGGAGCACCTTTGCCACCTCCTGCACCCGCTGGGCCACTTGAGGGTCCAGCCCCTCCCCGAAGCACTCCATAGGCAGGCCCACCCGCAGGCCCCGAATATCCCCGTTGAGGGAGGCCAGCAGCCCTCCATAGTTGCCGTCCACGGTGGTGCTGTCCCGGCGGTCCTTCCCCTGGATGAGGTCCAGCACAGCGGCGCAGTCGGCAGCGTCCCGGCACAGGGGCCCCACCTGGTCCAAGGAGGAGGCGTAGGCCACCAGTCCATACCGGGACACGGTGCCGTAGGTGGGTTTTAACCCTGTGAGACCGCAGTACCCCGCAGGCTGGCGGATGGAGCCCCCGGTGTCGCTCCCCAGGGCGTACCAGGCAAAGCCCGCCGCCACCCCGGCGGCGCAGCCGCCCGAGGACCCGCCGGGCACCCGGCTCTCGTCCCAGGGGTTACGGGTGGGGCCAAAATAGGAGGTCTCGGTGGTGGAGCCCATGGCGAACTCGTCCAAGTTCCCCTTGCCCAGGCATACGCCCCCGGCATTTTGTACCTTCTCCACCACGGTGGCATCATAGGGGGGCATATAGCCCGCCAACAGCTTGGAGCCGCAGGTGGTTTTTATCCCCTGGGTGCACAGGTTGTCTTTTAACAGGAGAGGCACCCCGTACAGGGGCGAAAGCCCCGGTTTCAGGCCCTTTTGGAGGGTTTCCGCCCACTCCATGGCCTGCTCTTCCAAAACCGTGATGCAGCTGTTCAGGGACTTGTCCCTCTGGGCGATCTCCTCCAGAGCCGCCTTTGTGGCCTGGGGGATGGTCACGTCTCCCGCTGCGATGGCCCGGCCCAGCTCCAGGGCGGTGAGATGAGTGAGATTCATGCTCCGTCCCCCTCTCCCACGCTTCTGGGGGTCACCACATACCCGTCCCGCACCTGTGGGGCGTTTTCCAGCAGCTTGTCCCGGTCCAGGGAGGGCGCCACCCCGTCCGGGCGGAAGGGGACGGCGGGGGGAGCCTCCGCTGCTTCTCCATCCTCCACCTGGGAAAGGGCCTGTAGATAGCCCACCATCTGCTCCAGCCGTCCGGCCAGCTTCCCCTCCTCCTCCGGGGTGAGAGAGAGCCGGGCCAGGCGGGAGAGCTTGCGCACCTGCTTGCTTGTCTCTTCCATGGGTGTCCCTCCAAAAAAGACGCCCCAAGCCGTGAAACAACCACAGCTGGGGCTTGTTTTGGATATTTTACACCCGACCTGTGGGCTTTGTCAATGCGCGGCCACACTCTAGTCAGGGGCGTAAGTTTATGGTACACTAGAGGCAAGAAGATCACCGGAGAGGAGCCGACTGTATGTTATCTTGGGAGCAGCTCAACGAGACCTGTCAAGCCTGCCGCCAGTGTCCCCTGGCGGAGACCCGCCACCACGTGGTGTTCGGGGTGGGACCCCAAAACGCCCCCATTATGCTGGTGGGCGAGGGCCCGGGGGAACAGGAGGACTTGCAGGGCATCCCCTTTGTGGGCCCGGCGGGTCAGCTGCTGGACGACATGCTCTCCCTCATCGGCCTGAGCCGGGAGAAAAACGTGTACATCGCCAACATCGTCAAGTGCCGCCCGCCCCACAACCGGGACCCGCTGCACACCGAGCAGGACGCCTGCATCGGCTACCTGCGCAACCAGGTAGCCCTGCTGCGCCCCAAGATCATCGTCTGTCTGGGCCGCATCGCCGCCCAGCGGCTCATTGACCCCGGCTACAAGATCACCCAGCAGCACGGCCAGTGGGTGGAGAAGGCCGGGGTGGCCATGACCGCCATCTACCACCCCGCTGCTCTGCTCCGGGACCCCTCCAAGAAGCCGGACACCTTCGGGGACCTGCGGGCCATCCGCTCCAAGGCCCGGCAGCTGTGCCCCCAGGTCTACGACTCCTCCTCGCTCTGAGGCAGCAGATTCATAATGGAGATCTCATAGGCGGTGCGGGTCTGGCGCTCCCCCTCCACCATCTTGTGGTATTGACGGCTCTGGAGCCGTCCCTCCAGGCGCAGCCGGTCCCCCACCTCCATCTGGGCGCAGCGGTTTGCCACCGACCCCCAGGCGATGCAGGGTAAGTAGTCCGCCCGCCCATAGGGGCGGTTCACCGCCAGCAACAAATCGCAGATCTCCCGGCCCAAGGGGGTACGGCGGGCCACCGGGGGCTTGCACAGGGCGCCCGCCAGCAGCAGGTGGTTCTCCCCTTCCCGGCAGTGGGCCTGGAGCACCTCCCGCACCAGCATGGTGATGACCAGGCGGCTGCCCTGCCCCGAGCGGTTGTTGTAGGAGCGCACCTCGCCCCCCACCTCCAGCCAGTTTCCCGGCTGCCACAGCTCCTCTTGGGGCTGGGACACCACCAGATTCACCACGTCCTCGGCTCCCGACAGGCGGGGCACCCGGAAGGGCACCAGGTAGTAGTCCACCCCGTGGTTGTGGTGGGACAGCTTGGGAACGGCCAGAACTTCTCCCCGCAGCATCCCCTGATTTTCTCCTTTTACTTGGCTCATGACATCACACTCCATGGGTAAAATCTGTTGGAGTGTATGCGTCCGGGGGCCAGAGTATGACCGTTGACATTCCCAGACACGTCAGTATAATATATGGCATACCCCTATAAAGGAGGGCTGCATATGGAGGTACAACTGACACGCAAGCAGTTCCGACGCTTGCTGGACATGGTGTATATCGGCAACTGGGTGCTCAACTCCACCCGGGGCGACGACCGTTTTGAGGACTACGACCAGGTGGAAAGCCTGCTCTTTGCCCAGGCCGCCCGAGAGGGCATGGAGCCCTTGGCGGAGGTGTACCACGGCGAGATCGTACCCTCCAGGGCCTTTGCCGAGGGCGGGATTCACGAGGCCATCATGGAATATGAGAACAACGTGTTCTTCGACATTCTGGCCGAGGACCTGGCCCGGCGGGATATGAACTATGTGCCCATCGACGAGAGCAACCAGCAGGAGCTCATGGAGCGCATGGACGCCTATATCGACGAATTTGAGGCCCACGGCACCGAAAACATCACCATTGAACATTGAAAAACTTCCACAGTCCAGGGATGGGCTGTGGAAGTTTTTTAGCTTCTGGAGGAAGGCTACCCCCTCCTGGGCTCCCCCTCTGGGGCTACTCCGGCGGGGGCGGCGTTCCTGTCGCCAAAGGCCACCGCTGCACTCCTTGTTGCGCTGGGGTAGGGGCCGTGGCTTGCCCGGCCCGTGGGTGCCTCGATGTTGCCCTAGAAAATTCGGGAGGGGCAAGCCCCTCCCCTACGCCCGGCCAACCAGCGAATGGGAGGAATCCTGCCAGGAGCACGGCCTGGAGTACACTACGGTCAATCCCCCCAAGGAGCTGACGGAGGCGGTGGACCAGGCCATGGAGGAGCTGATTGAAGCCCAGGTGGGTGAGATTCAATATTACTTAGACGAGTGAATAAATAGCAAGAGTGCGGGAGAAAGTCGAACTTCCTCCCGCACTCTTATTTTGTGTCATACCTTACAGTTTGTATCTGCCATATTATCTATCTTGCAATTTTTCCAATGCGTTTAAAATTTCTTTTACGTCCTCATTTTCAGGATATTTTAGACGCAATCTTTCTATTTTAGGTATCGTAATTTGCACCTCCTGAGCAGCTTGCTTTTCAGCCAGGTTATACAGCCCCATGGCGTATTGAACATTCATCTCCTCGTTGTCAGAGTACATACGGTATAACTTTTCTAAATGTCGTATCGTTTCTAGGACTTCCCCAACCGCCTGTCTATCAGAAAGGTTCACCAGCCCCTTAGCATACTCAAGGGCTATCTTCTGGTTCCCTGAATACTGCTCATGTAACTCCGCTAACCGCTCTATCGTGGCTTCCGCTTCCGCTACATCTTGATCACAGGACAGGTTGAATAGCCCCCAGGCATACTGGAGAGCAATTTCCTCATTCCCACAATACCGTTCCTGTAGTGCCCTTAGCCGCTCTACAGTGACTTGCGCTTCCTCTACCTTCTGATCACAGGACAGGTTGAACAGCCCCTTGGCATACTCTAAGGCAATCTCCTCACTCCCAAAATACCGTTCCTGTAGCTCCTTTAACCGCTCTACAGTGACTTCTCTTCCCTCCAATTCCTGCTTATTGGTTAGATTGAACAGCCCCCGGGCATACCGGAGAGCAATTTCCTCATTCCCATAATACCGTTCCTGTACTTCCCTTAACCGCTCTACGCTGGCTTCCGCTTCCGCTACATCTTGATCACAGGACAGGTTCACCAAACCTTTGGCATATGTAACGGCAATCTCTTCATTCCCAGAATACCGTTCCTGTAGTTCCCTTAATCGCCCCATGGTGGTTTTTACTTCCTCTAACTCTTGCTTGGCGGTCAGGTTTGCCAGCCCCTGGGCATATGCAAGGGCAATATCCTCATTCCCATAATACCGCTCCTGTAGCTCCCTTAACCCCTCTACGCTGACTTCCACCTGCTCTAATGCTTGCTTGGCGGTCAGGTTCACCAGACCCTGGGCATATGCAAGGGCAATATCCTCATTCCCATAATACCGTTCCTGTAGTTCCTTTAACCGCTCTACGGTGACTTCTCTCCCCTCTATCTCTTGATCACAGGATAGGTTGTACAGCCCCTGGGCATACAATAGTGCATCCACTGGTAGCTTTCCACCTACTTCCCACAATCTCTTTAGCCTATCAACTGCGAGTACATTATGTGTATTTGAAAGCCCTGCCACATTCACCCACATCATCCCATATATCCTTATCGTCCCCGTGAAAGGGCAGAGCATATTCTTCCAAAATGCCTCCATATCCTCCAGTTTATCATGATAATCCAAATACATATGAAACACAAACGCCACAATTCTCCCCTTTGCCTGCCACCCATCCGGGAAGAGCAACTGCAACACTTCTGGCTCCTCCAGGTGCTGGAGCACAAAATACTCCCCCAACAGGTCCGGTTTTAGTCCAGCCAGTTCTGTTCCTTGGAGCAATCCCGCCTGTCGAAGCATTTTTTTCTCCAATTTCGCACAATTGAATGCATTTGCCTGGACCTGAACCTCACTCCACAGATGGGGATATTCCTGGGCCACTTGCTCCGGGGTAATCCCATCCCAAATGGTAGCCACCAGACGCAATTGACAAAATACTTCGGACAAGTCGTACAATTTTGGTCCTAGTTTCTCCTCAAAATACTCATTTTCCCGTTGCAGCACATAGTCCAGAACCGCCTTCTGTCCCCACTTCTCTGGCTTTTCTCCATTGGCCCATGCATCGGTGAGAAACATAGCATACAGGGGGCGGCGCAATTCTGGGTCCGTGGTTTTCAAGGTGTCCAGAAGCTGCTGGCCCTTGGCTTCTGGCAGGTTCTTTCCCACCGTGGCCGCAAAATCTGTCATGATGCAGAGAAGTTCCTCCTCCTGCAAAGGCTCCAGCTGTAAAAAAGGCTCCCTCCAACAGGATTGGCGGACAAGGGTAACCCGACCCACCTCGGCTCTTAATCCACTCCCCCAGGAGCTGCTATCCAGATTTGCACCGTCCCGCTCCAACAGGAGAAGCCGCACCGGGACCAGGTGGGGCTTCTGGGCCAGTTGTTCCATCCAGTGTCCCAGGGGCCCCAAATAGGCCTGGGCATAGTCCACCACCACCAGGGTCTTGGTGGGGATGGGCAGGGTGTCCAAGTGGTCCATATGGGCGGAGTTGAGCCACAGCACGTTCCACCCCGAGGCCTCCATCTCCCGCCCGAACTCATACACCAGGCGGCTTTTCCCTGCGCCGCCCGCTCCGGTCACTGCCCACCAGCGAAAGGCCACATGCTCCTGTCCGCAAAATTCCCGCAGCTGCTCCAGTTCCTTCCGTCTGCCATGGAAGGAGACCGACCCACTTTTGTAGTGAAAGCGGCTGCTGGGGCTCTGGTCGGGTAACGCCCCCACGTGGGTGGACAGGGCCTGATAGGCAGTGGGGTTCCGGTCCTCCAGCAGCTTTTCCAGGATAACCCGAACCGCCTCGTGCCGCCCCTTTGGATAAAACAGGGCACGGATTCCCCACTGGTCCCTCAGCTGCCTGGCCCGTGCGGCGGCATCCTTCTTATTTGTGCGCTCCAAAATGGCATAATGGGTCACCCCGGGATGCAGCTGTACCACTTCCTGCAACAAGTTCAAATATTCATCTGCTTTCAGGCTGCATCCCAAAAACAGCAGCATTTTCCCCGAAAACCACGCCTGTAGATTGGTTACCATGGGAGTCCCCGGCTGGTAGGCCTCCTCATACTGCCGCTTTCCAAAGATGATGGAGGAATACTCCAGGGTTTCGCTTCCGATGTCCCCGTGGAGCTTCAGCAGGCCGTGGCGCTCTCCCTGCCGCAATTGGTCTTGCAATTCCTGGCGGTTGGGCAAAATCTTCGTGTCAAACTGACACCCTTGCATGTGGTACACCGTCTCCAGCACCCGGTCAAAGTTGGTGGTCACCGCAGGCTTTCCTGGAAACAGCAGGGGCAGCAACCAGACGCTCTGATGGTGCAACTTCTCCTTGTGCTCCGGGATTTTGGCGGCGGAGAACAGCTCCAGCAGATGATCTGCCATCCCTCCTTCTCCCCAGTAATCTTCCAGGGCCTGTGCCGCCTCCAGCAGCTGGGGCCTTTCCCCCTCTACCATATCTAAAATATCGCTTTTTGTCTCCGGTACTGCCACCTGTTCCGCCAGTCCTTTCAGGGCCTTGGGCCACAGAGGATAGCCAGGCACGGACAGGCCTGCCCCCACAAAGGGAATCAGTTTGCCACAGTCCCGTTTGATATGGTCATAAACCATTTTATTATCGGGATAGCAGTTCATAATTTCCATAAAAGTGATGGCTGCCATGGCTCGATTTCCTCCTGTCTGTACCGTCTATTTTATCCATTTTACACCATGGCCATCCCACACGCAAGGTTTGACAAAAAAGAATGCGGAAGGTCCTACAGAAGACCTTCCGCATTTCATTTTTTGATTTTTTATTTCTTCTTCCGCTTCTTCTCAAAGAAGTCCCGCACCGGGGTTGCCGGAGCGGGGGACCCTTCCCCCATGGTGCGGGCGTACTCCTTCAGAGCGTCCCGCTGCTCATTGGTGAGGTTGGTGGGCACCTGTACTTTGATGAGCAGGTACTGGTCGCCCCGGCCCCGTCCGTGGACATTGGGCACACCCTTGCCCCGCAGGCGGATGGTGGTGCCGGGTTGGGTCCCGGCGGGCAAGTTGTACTTGACCTTGCCGTCAATGGTGTCGATCTGCAACTCGGCGCCCAGAGCGGCCTGGGTGAAGCTCACCTTCTGCTCCAGGTACAAATCGTACCCGTCCCGCTGGAAGCGGGGGTCGGGAATCACCGAGATGTTCACCAGCAGGTCTCCGGCGGGGCCGCCGTTTTGGCCCTCGTTGCCCTGGCCGCGCATGGAGATGGACTGTCCATCGTCGATGCCGGCGGGGATCTTCACCTTGATCTTGCGGGGGCGGCGCACCTGGCCGTCTCCGTGACAGTCGGGACAGGGCTGGTGGATGATCTTACCGGTGCCCCGGCACTTGGAACAGGGGGCGGTGGTGGTAAAGGCGAAGCCGCCTGCACCCCGCTGGATGCGCACCTGGCCGGTGCCGTGGCAGTCGGGGCAGATCTCAGCGGTGGTGCCGCTGGCACAGCCCGAGCCGTGGCAGGTGGTGCAGTTTTCGGTGCGGTTGAGGCTGATCTCCTTCTCCACGCCTCGCATGGCCTCCTCAAAGGTGATGGTCATGTTGACACGCAGAGAAGCCCCCCGCTTGGGGGCGTTGGGGTTGGCCTGGCGCTGACCGCCGCCAAACCCGCCAAAGCCGCCGCCGAAGAAGGAGCCGAAGATGTCGCCCAAATCCACGTCGCCCATGTCGAACCCCCCGAAGCCGCCGCCTCCAAAGCCACCGGCTCCGAAGTTGGGGTCCACTCCGGCGTGACCGAACTGGTCATACTTGGCTCGCTTGTCCTTGTCGGACAGCACCTCATAGGCCTCGTTGACCTCCTTGAACTTCTGCTCTGCCTCTGCATTGCCCGGGTTCAGGTCAGGGTGATACTGCTTGGCCAGCTTGCGGTAGGCCTTTTTCAATTCATCGTCCGAGGCGGTCTTGGACACGCCCAGGACCTCATAATAGTCACGTTTTTGTTCTGCCATTGTATGTCGTCACCTCACTGGGCAGGATAAATAAACCTGCCACAAGCGGGGTGGTTTGATGCACCCCGCTTGTGAAACCCGGTCAATTACTTACTTGTTGTTGTCGTCGTCCACGACCTCGTAGTCGGCATCCACCACATTGTCGTCGCCGCCGTTGTTGGTGGCGCCAGTGGCACCGCCGGCAGCGCCGCCCATGTCGGGGCCGGGCTGAGCGCCAGCCTGGCTATACAGCTTCTCGCTGACGGCGTAGAACGCCTTAGTCAGACCCTCGGTGGCGTCCTTGATGGCCTGGGTGTCGGTGCCCTTCAGGGCCTCCTTGACACGGTTGAGCTCGCCCTCGATGTTGGCCTTGTCGCCAGCATCCAGCTTGTCGCCCATCTCCTCCAGGGTCTTCTCGGTCTGGTAGACCATCTGGTCGGCCTGGTTACGGGTGTCCACTTCCTCCTTGCGGCGGGCGTCCTCAGCAGCGAACTGCTCGGCCTCCCGCACGGCCTTCTCCACGTCCTCCTTGGACATGTTGGTGGAGGAGGTGATGGTGATGTTCTGCTCCTTGCCGGTGCCCATATCCTTGGCGGTGACGTTGACGATGCCGTTGGCATCGATGTCGAAGGTCACCTCGATCTGAGGCACACCGCGGCGGGCGGGAGCGATGCCGTCCAGGTGGAAGCGGCCCAGAGTCTTGTTGTACTGCGCCATCTCACGCTCGCCCTGGAGCACGTGGACCTCCACGGAGGTCTGGTTGTCGGCGGCGGTGGTGAAAATCTGGCTCTTCTTGGCGGGGATGGTGGTGTTGCGCTCGATGAGCTTGGTCATCACGCCGCCCATGGTCTCAATGCCCAGGGACAGGGGAGTGACGTCCAGCAGCAGCAGGCCCTTGACGTCGCCCACCAGCACGCCGCCCTGGATGGCAGCGCCCATGGCCACGCACTCGTCGGGGTTGATGCCCTTGAAGCCCTCCAGGCCAGTGATCTTCTTCACGGCCTCCTGGACAGCGGGGATACGGCTGGAGCCGCCCACCAGCAGCACCTTGTGCAGGTCGCTGGACTTCAGGCCGGCGTCGTTCATGGCCTGGCGCACGGGGCCGGTGGTGGCCTCCACCAGGTGAGCGGTCAGCTCATTGAACTTGGCACGGGTCAGAGTCAGCTCCAGGTGCTTGGGGCCGGTGGCGTCAGCGGTGATATAGGGCAGGTTGATGGAAGTGGAAGTGACGCCGGACAGCTCGATCTTGGCCTTCTCGGCGGCCTCCTTCAGGCGCTGCATGGCGACCTTGTCACCGGTGAGGTCGATGCCCTCGGCCTTCTTGAACTCAGCGGCCATCCAGTCCATGATGCACTTATCGAAGTCGTCGCCGCCCAGACGGTTGTTACCGGCGGTGGCCAGCACCTCGATGACGCCGTCACCGACCTCCAGCACGGACACGTCGAAGGTGCCGCCGCCCAGGTCGTAGACCATGATCTTCTGGTCGCTCTCCTTATCCACACCGTAGGCCAGAGCGGCAGCGGTGGGCTCGTTGATGATACGCTTGACCTCCAGGCCGGCGATCTTACCGGCGTCCTTGGTGGCCTGACGCTGAGCGTCGGTGAAGTAGGCGGGGACGGTGATGACGGCCTCGGTGACGGTCTGGCCCAGGTAGGCCTCTGCGTCCGCCTTCAGCTTTTGCAGGATCATGGCGCTGATCTCCTGGGGGGTGTACTTCTTGCCGTCAATGTTCACCTTGTAGTCGGAACCCATCTCACGCTTGATGGAGATCACGGTGCGGTCGGGGTTGGTGATGGCCTGGCGCTTAGCCACCTGGCCCACCATGCGCTCGCCGTCCTTGGAGAAGGCCACCACGGAAGGAGTGGTGCGGTTGCCTTCGGCGTTGGGGATGACGACGGCCTCGCCGCCCTCCATGACGGACACACAAGAGTTAGTCGTACCAAGGTCGATACCAATAATCTTAGACATAATAATTCCTCCTAAATATATGGCAAATATGTTTTTACAAAGGGTAATATATGAATCAGTTGGCCACTTTTACCATGGCAAACCGAATGACCTTATCCCCGCAGGTAAAGCCCTGCTGGAACACTTCCACCACCGTGTTCTCCTCGGCGGCGTCGTCCTCCACATGCATCACGGCATTGTGGCGGTTGGGGTCGAAGGTCTCGCCCAAAGCGGGAATCAGCTCCACACCCAGGCCGCTGAGGGCATCCTGAAGACCCTTCATGGTCATCTCCACGCCCTTGGCGTAGGCCTCGTCGGTGGTCTGCTGCTTCAAAGCCCGCTCCAGGTTGTCGTACACCGGAAGGAAGGCGGCCACGGTCTGGGCCTTGGCATTGGTCCAGGCGCTCTCCTTCTCCTTGGCGGTGCGCTTGCGGTAGTTGTCGTACTCGGCGGCCAGGCGCAGGTATTTCTCCTGGGCCTGGGCCAACTGATCATCCGCCTTGGGCGCTCCGGTCTCCGGCTGGTCGGCCTTTGGGGCCTCGGGCTGGGTGTCGGGCTGCGGCTCTTCCACCAGCTCCTCTTTCTCCACCTGGGGCTCCAGGTTTTCCTTGTTCACGTTTTTCTCATCCATGGGGTACTATTCCTCCTTTTCGCCAATGGCTGGGGGCAGTTCTCCCTGTCCAAAGAGCTTGGACAGGCCGTCTGCCACGTAGGACAGCTTGGCGGCCACCTTGGCGTAATCCATGCGGGTGGGCCCCACCACACCGATGACGCCTTTCATGCCGTCTCCGATGTCGTAGCTGGCCAGCACCACGCTGGTATCCTTTAATTCATCGGCCACGTTCTCGGGCCCAATGAGGATTTTGGTGTTGTCTTCACTGAGGGCGGGCAGGTCCAGCACGTTGGCCAGGGCCTGCTCCTCATTGAGGTAGCTCATGAGCTTCTGGGCTTTGTCCACGTCCCGGTACTCCGGGTGGTCTAAAATGTGGCTGGTTCCGGCGGTGTACACCGGGCCGTGCTCCAGGGCGTCCAGCACCTCCATGGCAAAGGACACCACCAGGGAGATGAGGCCATAGGCACTGCCAGCCGCGTGTTCCGCCACCCGCATCAGTTCGGGGGTCAGCTCCTCCAGGCTCTTGCCCACAAAGGAGGCGTTGAGCAGGGTGGTGAGCATTTGCAGCTGGGGCTGGGACAGGTCGGTGGGCAGGCGGATGAGCTTGTTTTTCACCACGTTGCTGTCCGTCATCACCACCACGATGAACGAGTTGGTGTCCACCATGATGAGGTCATAGCGTCGGATGGTGGTGCGCCGCCGCTCCCCCGCCAAGGCAAAGGCGGGATAGTTGGTCAGCTGGGACACCATGCGCCCGGCCTGGTCGATGACCTTGTCCAGCTCCTGCATTTTCAAATGCAGGGCGTCGTTGATCTGCTTCGTCTCCTCCAGACTCAGCCGCTGTTCCTCCATCAGCTCGTTGACGTACAGCCGATACCCCTTGGGGGACGGCACCCGTCCGGCGGAGGTGTGGGGCTGCTCCAGATACCCCATCTCGGTGAGGTCGGAGAGTTCATTTCGAATGGTGGCGGAGGATACCTTTAAATCCGCCAGTTCCAAAATCGCCTTGGAGCCCACCGGCTCGGCGGTGCGGATATAGCTTTCCACCACAGCCCGCAAAATTTTCTTTTTTCGTTCTGTCAGGTCCAAGCGGCATCCTCCTGTTCTCTCGTATTAGCACTCACTATCCCCGAGTGCTAAAGATACTGTACCACCACCCCCGTGAATTGTCAATAGTTCAGTTGTAAATTAAATGTGAATGGAAATGGGGGATAAAACACACAGGGTTTTTTGCAGTATTCCAGGCCGATTGCTAACAATTCCCGGAAGAGCGGGGTAATTTCACATTTGAGTCTTTTCATCAGCGGCCATTCGTAGTAAAATATGTATATCTATGTCTATGTTCACCTAGGAGGTCAACCGCTATGGAGCTTTTCACCGCTGCCACCGCCACGCCCTCCGCCTCTCCCAACCTGTTTGAGCGAATACAGCAGGGTTGGGACAGCGCGGTCACCGGGGTTGGCTGGTTCTTCACCAATCTCTCCCCCGCCTTTGTGTTTGCACTGATGGGGATGGCCATTGTGGTGGCCTTTTTCGTGTATTACTGGTACTGCCTCAAGCCCCGGGCCAACTCCCTGGAGTGGATTGCCATGTCCGAGGCCCAGTCCCGGCGCAAGTCCATGAGCCTCACTCTGCCCTACACCCCCATGGAGCGGTGCGACTGGATTCCCCTGGTGTTGGTGACGGTGATCTACGCCATCACCGCCTTCTTCCAGCTGGGCAGTATGTCCGCCCCGGAGTCCTACGTGAAGTTCCAACAGGGGGACTCCTACACCTTCTCCTTCTCCCAGCCGGTAAAGGTGGACGAGATCTCCTTCTACACCTCTCTGGGCACTGGCACCTACCGTCTGGAGTACACCAACAACGGCTCGGACTGGAAGTGGGTGGACCTGGACCAGAACTACGCCACCTTATTTAAATGGGAGACCGTGGACTTAAACCAGATTCCCGAGGGCATGGACGTGGCCCCCATCACTCTGGAGGCCACCACCTTCCGCATCACCGCCACCACCGCTGACCGGACAGAAGGTGTGTGGCTGGCCGAGCTGGCCCTGTGGAGTGACGGCGAGCCTCTCACCCCCGATCACGTGGACGTGGGGGCTGAGGCCCTGTTTGACGAGCCGGAGGAGTGGACCACCAAGCAGACCTATATGAACTCCTCCTACTTCGACGAAATCTACCACCCCCGCACCGCTCTGGAGCATCGGAACAACATCTACCCCTATGAGGTCTCCCACCCGCCCCTGGGCAAGCTCATCATGTCCCTTGGCATCGCCCTCTTCGGCATGGTGCCCTTTGGCTGGCGATTTATGGGGACCCTGTTCGGGGTGCTCATGCTGCCCATCCTCTATGTGTTCCTGAAAAACTTCTTTGGCAAGACCCCGGTGGCCTTCTGCGGCACCTGTCTCTTCGCCTTTGACTTCATGCACCTGGTACAGACGCGCATCGGCACCATAGACACCTACGGGGTGTTCTTCATCCTGGTGTCCTACTACTTTATGTACCGCTGGCTGTGCTGCCCCGTGGGCTCTTCCCTGCGGAAAACCGCTGTGCCCCTGTTCCTGTGCGGACTGTTCTGGGGCATCGGCTGCGCCTGCAAGTGGACGGTGATCTACGCCGGGGCCGGTCTGGCAGTGATGTGGCTGCTGGGCCTGGTGTTCCGATACCGGGAGTGGAAGCTGGACCCCCAGGGCTTCGACTTCATCAGCTTCGTGCTGAGCACCACGTCCCTGTCCATCATCTTCTTTGTGCTCCTGCCCTCGGTGATCTACACCGCCTCCTACATCCCCTACGCCACTGCCCAGGGCAATCTCACCCTGGACAACCTGCTGAATGTGATGTGGAGCAACCAGGAGTTCATGCTCTCCTACCACCAGGGCGTCCACTCCACCCACCCCTACCAGTCCAGCTGGTATCAGTGGATTTTTGACGCCCGGCCCATCCTGTACTATCGGGACCTGGATTTGGCCAACACCGAGGGAGTCAAGAGTCTGTTTGCCTCCTTTAACAATCCCCTGGTGTCCTGGGCAGGCCTGCTGGCCTTCTTCGCCGTGCTCATCCAGACCATCCGCCGCAAGTGTGGACGGGGACTGTTCATCCTCATCGCCATTCTCTCTCAGTTCCTGCCTTGGCTGCCCATTGGCCGCACCCTGTTTGCCTATCACTACTTCCCCACCATCCTGTTCCTGGTCTTCGCCATCGCCTATCTGATGAACGACATGCTGGACCGGCACAAGAAGGGGGCCACCCTGGCCGTCTACGGCTTCACCGGGTGCACCGTGGCGGTGTACGCCATCTTCTACCCCGCCCTCACCGGACTGTATATCCCGCTGTGGTACAGCGAGGTGTTCCTGCGTTGGTTCCCCAGCTGGCCTCTATAATCCAAAGAAGTCCAAGGACTTCTTTGGAGAAGGTTTTGCATGGCGGATGTGGCTCGATTTCTTACGAAAAAGTCACCCCATCCGCCATGAGAAGTGTTATTTTCCCGGCACATGTCCGTGAAAATAACGTGATTCCGATTCTTTTCCCGCCTGCGGGCGGGAAAACTCTGCGAGGCTGATTCCCTGTGTATCTCTGTGATTCCCATACCCACACCCGTATTTCCTTTGACAGCACCGCTTCCCTGTCTGACATGATGGCCGCCGCCGTACAGGCGGGGGTCCAGGAGCTGTGCATCACCGACCACTGCGACCTGCTGGACGGAGACGGCAAGCCCACCCTCACCTTCCCCTGGCAGGAGGCTCTGGACCAGTACCACACCCGGGGGGACGCTCCCCTCACCGTGCGCCTGGGGCTGGAGCTGGGCTCCGCCCCCTACAATCCCCAGGCTGCCCGGGCCATTCTGGCCCAGGCCGGGGAGGAGCTGGACTTTGTGCTGGGCTCCCTCCACAACTGGATTGGGGCGCAGAACAACCAGGATTTCTACTTCACCAACTTCACCGCTGACCCCGGCCTGTGCCGCCAGGCGGTGGAAAACGCCCTCAGCCACACCTGGGCGCTGGTGAAGGAGTACCCGGATTGCTACGACTCCCTGGCCCACATCAACTATCCTCTGCGCTATATGGCCCGGGACGGACAGCACCTGACCCTGGAGCCCTTCCGGGACCAAGTGGAGGAGATCTTCCGCCAAGTAGCCGCCAGCGGCCACGCCCTGGAGGTAAACACCTGCCGGGGCATGTCCCTGGAGGAGTGGCTGCCTCTGCTGCGCTGGTTCAAGGACTGCGGGGGCGAGTATGTCACCGTGGGGTCGGACGCCCACCAGCCCGAGCACATGGCCCTGGGGATTCCCGAGGCCCTGGAGCTGCTGCGGGAGGCCGGGTTCTCCCACGTCACCACCTATCAGGGCCGCCGCCCTGTCTGTCACAAACTTTAAGGAAAAGGAGTCCTGAACATGAAAATTTCCATTGGCAGCGATCACGGCGCCTTCGCCATGAAAGAGCACCTCAAGCAGTACCTGACCGAACAGGGCCACCAGGTGGTGGACTGCGGCACCTACTCCACCGACAGCTGCGACTACGCCGATTTTGCCAAGGCTGCCGCCCAGCTGGTGGCCAGCGGCGACTGTGACCGGGGCATTGTCATGTGCACCACTGGCATTGGCATCTCCATCGCCGCCAACAAGGTCCGGGGCATCCGGTGCGCGCTGTGCAGCGAGCCCTATTCCGCCGAGATGACCCGCCGCCACAACGACGCCAACATGCTGGCCATGGGCGGCGCTCTCATCGGCCCCAACATGGCCGACCGCATTGTGGACGTGTTTTTGGGCACCGAGTTTGAGGGCGGCCGCCATGCGCGCCGTGTGGGTAAGATCATGGCCATCGAAAATGAGGCCTAATTTCCCAAACCCATCAAAAAGAGGTGTGAGCTTGGCCCACACCTCTTTCTTTATTTCACCCTCATGATGTTCTCATACCGTGTTTTTGCCGACTGATGCCCGCCAAAATACCGCCGCCAGAGTTCCCGGCGCTCCTCCCAGGTTCTCACCTGCTGTTGCAGTCCCTCCACATACTCCAACACCTTGCGGTGATACACCATCTCATAGGTGTGCCGGGCCTTTTCCGGTGTGATGTGGAACGCCCTGCCGATGGCCCGAAAGCTGGCGTTCTCCTCCTCCCGCATGGTGACCATGCGGGAAATCTCCTCTTCTCCCAGCTTCACCGGACAGGGCGGCAGTTTCTCTAACATCTCCTGGGGTGTCCCCGGCTCCCCCGCCCGATATGCCTCCAAAATCTCCCCATAGGTCTTGTCCAGATACCCACAGGCATAGGGATAATTTTGATAGCATTCCATGGCGGTGGAAAACACATTCCGCACCTGTGCGGTGTTCTCGTGGCCCAGGGCAATGGCTATGTGGCGAAGGTACAAGCGCACCTGTCGCACCTTCATTTTGGTGTACTGCTGCCGAACACGGGCGGGAGAGACACCCAATTGGCTGGCAATGGCGGTAAAACTCTGGTTTTGCTGCTCCCGGAGCAGCAAAATCTGATAGCCTGTTTTGTCCTCCTGTAAGGTGCTGTATGGAATGTCGTCCTGATAAAAATGATGTTCCATCGTTCTCGCCCCCTTCCTCTCCATTCTAGCAAAGGGAAGGCAACTTTTCCAAAACCGTTTCCGTGTTATTTACAACACACAAACCGTGTTATACAATACAAATGAAACGAAATCTACACTTAGGCGGGTGGTCGTGTGCTACGATTAAAACAACTGCGTGAGGAACGTCATCTCAGCCAAGCAGGGCTGGCTCTAAAACTCAATCTGTCTCAATCTACCGTCAGCGCCTACGAAGTGGGGGATCGAACCCCAGATTTGGAAACCCTCGTGGCGATTGCTCAATTTTTCGGCGTATCTCTGGACTATTTGGCCGGACTCACTGAGCAAAAGCGTCTCATGGCACAGAGCGATTTGACCCCGGAGGAGCTGGCACACCTGTATGCTTACCGCCAGTTGAATAGCCGCCAACAAGAGCGGGTGGAGGCTTATATGGATGGTCTGCGGGACAGAGGTTAATTTTCATCCACAGAACGCATAAAGGAGGAAGCAGGTGCTTCCTCCTTTTTCTCTTCCCTGCCCCCGGGCCGGAGAGATTGACCGTCTAACCTCACAGTCTCAGGCTTGCCAGCCTGGTGGGGACGCTCCCCGCTGGGGGTTCCTTTCTGCTGCCAGAAAGGAACCAAAGACCACCAAAGGCGGGGCCTTCCCCCGCCTTGTGGAATCCATCCCGCGGTACTGGGTGGAGGGTGCGCCCTTCTCTTCTCGGCCCTGGACTAGTTCATGCCACATAGATGGCTTTCCGTTCTATGGTTTCCACCTACTCCTCTGCTTGTGCTTCCTTCTACCCCCAGGGCCTTACCTTGGTAAGCCGCTGTTCCCAGCGGTCGGTGGCCTGGCTTCCGGCGGCGGGAACGCCGCTTCTCCAAGGTAGGCCCGGATATGGAAACCACCCAGCCATAGGGCCAGCCGCCCAGGGTGGCCTGGTGTGGTGGCAGTACTAGGAGCCACAGCAAGGGTGACGGGCCGAACCTAGACTTGACGCAGGCCCAGCCCCGTACCCCAGGGAGGTCCTTAGGGGGGAACGCCCTAAGCGATTCTTTCCCCGATTTCTCATCGGGGAGAAATCGGGCCCAGCGGAGCGTCCCCGGCGGGGGCGCTGGTCCGCACACGAGAAATCGGAGAAGCAAAAGTCCTTCATCCGCCCCGTGTCTTAGTTCTCCCCCTTCCTCTTCAAACGAAAAGCAACCATTTTCGGCTGCGAATCCAAAATGCAGCTAAAAACGGTTGCTTTTAAAGTTCAAAAAGGCCGGTGTCCGAAGACACCGGCCTTTTGAAACCTTATTGGGGCTATTTCTTAGTACATGCCGCCCATATCGGGAGCGGGAGCAGCGGGAGCGGGAGGCTCGGGCTTGTCGGCCACCAGGGCCTCGGTGGTCAGCAGGGTGGCGGACACAGAGGCGGCGTTCTCCAGAGCGGAACGGGTCACCTTGGTGGGGTCCACGATACCGCAGGAGATCATGTCGCAGTACTCCTCCTTGTAGGCGTCGAAGCCGTAGCCCACCTGGCCAGCGGTCTTCACCTTCTCCAGCACCACGGAGCCGTCGATGCCAGCGTTGGTGGCAATCTGCTTCATGGGCTCAGCCAGAGCCTTGGCGATGATCTTCACGCCGGTCTTCTCGTCACCCTCCACGGTGTCCAGCAGGGCCTCCACGGCGCCGATGGCGTTGACGTAGGCAGTGCCGCCGCCAGCCACAATGCCTTCCTCCACGGCGGCACGGGTGGCGTTGAGGGCGTCCTCAATGCGCAGCTTCTTCTCCTTCATCTCGGTCTCGGTGGCAGCACCCACGCGGATGATGGCCACGCCGCCAGCCAGCTTGGCCAGACGCTCCTGGAGCTTCTCCTTGTCGTACTCGGAGGTGGTGTTCTCGATCATGTGACGGATCTGAGACACACGGGCGGCGATGTTCTCGGTGGCGCCAGCGCCGTCCACGATGATGGTGTTCTCCTTGGACACCTTCACCTGACGGGCAGTGCCCAGCATGGTCAGGTTGGCTTCCTTCAGGTCCATGCCCATGTCGGTGGACACCACGGTGCCGCCGGTGAGGATGGCGATATCCTCCAGCATCTCCTTGCGGCGATCGCCGAAGCCGGGGGCCTTGATGCAGCACACATTCAGGGTGCCGCGCAGCTTGTTGACCAGCAGGGTGGACAGGGCGTCGCCCTCCACGTCCTCGGCGATGATCAGCAGCTTCTTACCGCTCTGCACCACCTGCTCCAGCAGGGGCAGCAGCTCCTGGATGGAGGAGATCTTCTTATCGGTGATGAGGATATAGGGGTCGTCCAGAACGGCCTCCATCTTCTCGGTGTCGGTGACCATGTAGGGGGTGATGTAGCCACGGTCCAGCTGCATGCCCTCCACAACCTCAGAGTAGGTCTCGGCGGTCTTGGACTCCTCCACGGTGATGACGCCGTCGTGGGAGACCTTCTCCATGGCCTCGGCGATCAGAGCGCCGATGGTGTCGTCGCCGGAAGAGATGGCGCCAACACGGGCGATGTCAGAGGTGCCGGAGACGGGCTTGGAATTCTTCTTGATCTCCTCGATGGCGGCGGTGGTGGCCTTGGCAATGCCCTTCTTCATGACCATGGGGTTGGCACCGGCGGCCAGGTTCTTCAGACCCTCACGGATGATGGCCTGAGCCAGCAGGGTGGCGGTGGTGGTACCGTCGCCGGCCACGTCGTTGGTCTTGGTGGAAACTTCCTTGACGATCTGAGCGCCCATGTTCTCGAAGGGGTCGTCCAGCTCAATCTCCTTGGCAATGCTCACACCGTCGTTGGTGATGAGGGGAGTGCCAAACTTCTTATCCAGCACCACGTTGCGGCCCTTGGGACCCATGGTGATCTTCACGGTATCAGCCAGCTGGTTGACGCCACGCTCCAGAGCGTGACGGGCTTCCTCGCCGTAGCAAATAATCTTAGCCATAATTCAATTACCTCCGTAAGAAAAACTCAATTAGTCCTCGACAATGGCCAGAATGTCATTCTGACGAACAATATTATACTCCTCGCCGTCCACTTTGACTTCGGTGCCGGAGTACTTGCTGGTGAGCACCTTGTCGCCCACCTTCACGGTCATGACGACTTCCTTGCCGTCCACCACGCCGCCGGGACCAACGGCCACAACTTCGGCCATCTCGGGCTTCTCCTTGGCGCTGGCGGTGAGAATGATGCCGCCCTTGGTGGTTTCCTGGGCCTCCATGGCCTTCAAGATCACGCGATCTGCCAGAGGTTTCAGAGTCATAATTGGTTCCTCCTTATATCAATCCAATGGTTTACGGTTTCATGGGTTAGCACTCATTTTACCCGAGTGCTAACTCTAGATAAGATAATAACTGTTTCACTCCAAAAAATCAACCCCTATTTTTGAGAAATAGAGGTTGAGTGAAAAAAATTCATCTTTTGTTCACAAGGCGACAGGGAGAGTGCTAATTTGCCTCTTCCATCCGGGGCTGATAACTGAGGCCCTGGGGGTAGAAGAAATTCACCTTCTTGTCGGATAGGCGGATGTGGTAGCGCTGCTCTCGCAGCACCTCTCCGTCCACCACCGCCACCAGGGGCTGGGGAGCGGTGATGGTGAACTCGGTGCCCTCCACCGCCGTAATCAAATCCGGGTGCTGACGATAGCGGCCCTTGGCGTACTCCCCCACCAGGCGGAAGAAGGTTCTGCGGCTGACCTTGGGCACCACCAGCATCTCCAGCCTGCCGTCGTCGGGGAGGTTGTCCCCCACGGGCATAAAGCCGCCGCCGTAATAGCGGCCATTGCACACGCATACAATGGCAGTCTGACCCTGGTAGGCGTACTCCCCCGCCTCCACCTGGGTCTGGCGGCTAATACCTTTAAATAAGACATTGGCCACCAGCGAGAGGATGTAGGCCCCAATGCCCCGCACCAGGGGCAGACGGCGGTACTTGTGCACGTCGGCGGCAATGCGGGCATCCACTCCCGCACAGAAGATATCCACCCCCAGCTTGCCGTTGCACTCCATCAGGTCAAGGGCCACCTGAGGGCCTCGGCTGAGCTCCTCCAGCTGGGAAAACTTCTCCTTGTTCTCCGGGCCGAAGATTTTCAAAAAGTCATTGCCGGTGCCCAGGGGCACGTTGGTCACCGCCACATGGTCAAAGCCCGCTGCCCCGTTGATGACCTCGTTTAAGGTGCCATCCCCGCCGCAGGCGTAAATGCGCAGGGGCTCGCCCCGCTGGGCGGCGGCCCGGGCGATCTCACAGGCCTCCTCCTGGCGCTGGGTGTGCACCACTTCACAGTCCAGGTCCAGCTCCTGAATCTGGTCCAGTAACTCATTTTCGTTCCCCGCTTTTCCGGCTGCGGGGTTGACGATAAATAAATGTTTCATCCCATTCTCTCTCCATCACTTCACGCCGTACTGGAACAGGTCGCACTTGAGCATGCCGTTGTACAGCTTCCGCTTCTTGTCCGCCTTTTTCCCGTAGGTGCGCTCAAACTCGGTGTGAGAGGACAGAATGGACACCTGCCAGCCGTCGGGGAACTTGTCCATGGCCCGGCCAAAGGCCCGGTACAGCTCCTCGGCCTCCCGCTTCTCCATCAGCCGCTCGCCGTAGGGGGGATTGGTGACCACTCGTCCCCGCAGGCCGCCCCAGTGGAACCGGGTGGCGTCCGCCACTTCAAAGGACACCACGTCGTCCACCTCGGCCAGCTGGGCGTTGTGCTGGGCCAGCTCCACCGCCTGGGGGTCGATGTCGCCGCCCCAGATCTCGTAGTTTCCGTCAAACTCCCCGTCCATGGCCTCGTCGGCGGCGTCCAGCCACAGCCCGGAGGGCAGCTGGGTCCACTTCTGGGAGGAGAAGGAGCGGCCCAGGCCAGGGGCCCGGTTCTTGGCGATGAGGGCGGCCTCAATGGCGATGGTACCGGAGCCGCAGAAGGGGTCGCAGAAGGGGTCCTTTCCCTTATAGCGGGACAGGGCCACCATGGCCGCCGCCAAAGTCTCCTTCAAGGGAGCGGCCACGCCCTGGGCCCGGTAACCCCGCTTGTACAGGCCCTCGCCGGAGGTGTCCAGCATCAGGGAGGCCCGGTCCTTGAAGATGGCAAACTGGACCTGGTACAGCACCCCCGTCTCCGGCAGGGTCTCCAGCCCGTACACCTTGCCCAGCCGCTTGGCAATGGCCTTTTTCACCATGGCCTGGCAGGTGGGCACGGCGTGGAGGGCGGAGTTGATGGCGTAGCCCTTCACCGGGAACTTGCCCTCCCGGGGGATGAACTCCTCCCAGGGCAGAGCGTAGGTGCCCTCAAAGAGGGCCTCAAAGTTGGGGGCCATAAACTCCCCCAGGAGAATGAGCACTCTTGCGCCGGTGCGCAGGTTCAGATTCAGCCGGGGAATGTCCTTCTTGGTGCCGGTGCACAGCACCCGGCCGTTTTCCGCCCGCACGTCGGCAAGGCCCAGCTTCTTCACCTCATAGCTCACCAGGCTCTCCACCCCCAGCAGGGTGGGAATGACAAATTGCAGTTTCCCGTCCATATTCCATCCTCTCCGGGGGTTTCCCCTGTCGTCTTCAAATGGTCATAATCTTTTTTATTATACCCAATTTGACACCCCATGACAAGGATAATAATTTTTTGATATTTTGCTTAATGGTTACAAATTGTAGTGGTATCGCTGAAAGGCATGTGCTATACTACCCCCAAAGGAGGTGACCAGTATGGACACTGTTTATCAAATTGTCTGGCTGGCGCTGCTGATTATCTTCGCGGTCGCCGAAGCCGCCACCGTGGGCCTGACTTCCGTGTGGTTTGCCATCGGTTCTCTGGGTGCGCTGGTGTGTGCCCTGGCCGGAGGAAACATCTGGCTGCAACTGGGCATTTTCATTGTGCTCTCCCTGGTGTGTCTGGTGGCCCTGCGCCCCCTGGCAAAAAAATATCTGAATAACCGGGTGGAGCCCACCAACGCTGACCGGGTCATTGGGCAAGAGGCCCGGGTCACCCAGGACATTGACAACATCCAGGGCACCGGCGCCGTCACCATCGGCGGTGTCACCTGGACCGCTCGCAGTGAGCACGACACCCCCATCCCCGCCGGGGCCATGGTACGGGTGCTGCGCATAGAAGGTGTCAAAGTTATGGTTGAAAAGAGTAAGGAGGAAGTTAAATGAACGATTTGTTGGCTATTGCCATCCCGGTGGCCGTGATCATCATCATTCTGCTGGTCATTGCCGCCAACGTCAAGGTAGTCCCCCAGTCCAAGGCCATGGTTGTGGAGCGTTTGGGCGCGTTCCGTGCCGTGTGGAGCGTGGGTCTCCACTTCAAGATTCCCTTTATTGAGCGCGTGGCCAAAATGGTCTCCCTGAAAGAGCAGGTTGTGGACTTTGCGCCCCAGCCCGTCATCACCAAGGACAACGTCACCATGCAGATCGACACCGTCCTGTATTTCCAGATCACCGACCCCAAGCTGTATACCTACGGCGTGGAGCAGCCCCTGAGCGCCATTGAGAACCTCACCGCCACCACCCTGCGTAACATCATCGGCGACCTGGAGCTGGACCAGTCCCTCACCAGCCGTGACCACATCAACACCCAGATGCGCTCCATTCTGGACGAAGCCACCGACCCCTGGGGCATCAAGGTCAACCGCGTGGAGCTGAAGAACATCATGCCTCCCCGGGACATTCAGGAGTCCATGGAGAAACAGATGCGTGCCGAGCGCGAGCGCCGGGAAGCCATCCTCCAGGCCGAGGGCCAGAAGCAGTCTCAGATTCTGGTGGCTGAGGGCGAGAAGCAGTCCGCCATTCTCCGGGCTGACGCCGCCAAGCAGGCCAAGATCATGCAGGCCGAGGCCGAAAAGACCGCCCGTATCCTGGCCGCCGAGGCGGAGAGCGAGGCCATTTTGAAGGTGCAGCAGGCCACCGCCGACGCTTTGAAGCTGTTGAACGAGGCCGCCCCCAACTCCGAAGTGCTCCAGCTCAAGGCTCTGGAGGCCTTCCAGAAGGCCGCCGACGGCCGGGCCACCAAGATCATCATTCCCAGCGAGATTCAGGGACTGGCTGGCCTGTGCGCCTCTGCCAAGACGGTGTTTGACTCCGTCACCCCCAATCCCGCCGCCCCGGCTCCCACCCAGAAGGCTCCTACCCCCAAGCCCTGAGGAAGGCCAGGACTTCCCCATAAGACAACACCCACAGCAACGCTCCTGGAATCGCTGGGATTCCAGGAGCGTTTATCGTGTCGAACCAGTTCGACACGATTCTCAAAAATGCCAGCATTTTTTCGAAGAGTTACAGCCCGCTGCATGCATAATCGGGTCAAAGGACGACCCGATTCCACACTGGCGGGCTGAGAAGTGTTTTTTCCGATGCACATGTCCCCGGAAAAAACGGATTTTAATTTATTTTCCCGCCAGCAGGCAGGAAAACTCTGCCGAGGGCTTTTTGTCGCTGCGATTTGTCGTTATCCATTTTATTTTGACGTTGCCGTCACAAAACCCCATTTTCAATACATGTATAGAGGAAGGTGACACGGAATGTTGTATGACGTTGTCCCCATTCAGACCCGTTATCGAGGCATTGGGCGGTGTCTGGACGGTGCCGATTTTTACCCCAACGAGTCCAAGAAAGAGTTTTCCCAGCTGCTGGACCAGTACGCGCAATCCCTGGACCAGTGGCAGAATCCCCCTTCCCAACAGGGGCTGGCCAAAATGATGGAGCTTTGCTCCCTGCTGCGGCAATTCCATTTCCCCTGTGAGGTGATCGTGTACGACTCCACCCCCTTGGAGCGGGCTTACGGCTATGGGCTGGAGTTTCTGGGGGTGGACGTGGCCCACAATCTGGAGGAGTCTCTGCTGTATGGTGAAGTGCCCAACGAAGCGGAGGAGTTTCTCAACGAGCACGGCCTGTGCCCCCGCACCGAGGATGTGGCACAGATTCTCCCGCTGCTGGACTGCGACGATGACGAGAAGGACTGGGCCCCCTGCTATGTGTACGCCGTCTCCATCCAGAGAAACACCGGCCCCCGGGACATTCCAGATATCTACCGGAAGCCCCTGCAAAAGGAGATCATGCACCTGCATTTTGACAGCGTATACCGGGACCTGTCCATGGTGTCCTATGAGTTCTCCTTTGACCACCTGTCCCACGACTTTCCCAAGGTCAACAGCCTGACCATGTACGCGTTCCTCATGTACGTCATCTCCCAGGAGGAGAGCCCGGACAAACACCTGACCATCTGCAACTACCTGACCTTCATGGAGCCCACGATCCTGGGGGCAGATGCCCTCATCCACTGGCACCTCACCCGTGCGCTGGAACTTGACCCGGGAAACCGGGAGGTACTGCGCTGGATTCTCTCGGTCTATGACAGAAACCCGGACTGTCCCTTCTCCCAGGCGCAGCTGGAGGAATACCGCCGGACCCTTAAAGGCACACAAACAGGAGGAGATAATCTATGAATGTACGCTTACACGGAATTCTCCCCGAAGGACTGGGGATGCACTTTATGCACCATGGAAACCGGATGGATTTGTCCCCGGACACTCCGGTGGAAGTAGACGTGGCGGAGGGTGAGACCCTCACCCTGGTCCAAGACCCGCCCTTAACCAGCAAATGGAAGGTCTTGGCCGCCCTGGGCATTGTGATCACCGCACCATTACAGGCTGCCCTGCATTTCGGCGACACCAAATGGGATGACGTGATGCCCTACCGCCTGGGGGCTGTGCTCCGCCCCACCAAAGACGGCTCTTGCACCGTCCAAGTCACCAAGTCGAACAAAGCCCTGCATCCCCCCAAGCTGGAGATCACGGGGGATGGGGTGGCCCTGGAAAAGTCCACCTGTGAGCCGGTTCCCCAAGTGCTCCATCAGGCATTTTTCATCCATATGTGCCGTGTGTTTGGGATGCTCCTGTGGGCCCTGGTCCTGTTTGGTGCACTCTTGTATGTTGCCGTAACGCATCAGATTTATGGGGCCGCAGCCATCTGCGCCGTGGTAGCTCTGGCCCTGGTGCTGGTGTGCGGGTACATCGGCATGGATAGCCGAAAGGTGCTCCGCCAAGATCTGGAGCGTTTGGGGAAAATTGGCGGGAAACACGCAAACACATAAGGAGGTCTGACATGACTGATCTCAACACCGCTCTACAGGATGTCTATGCTTCCGTGATTCGCCGCTTTCATGTGGATTTACCCAATAAAAAGGTAGAATTTGATTTGGAATCCACCGACTACGGCACTACCACCACCCACAAACTCACCTTTATAGGCTGTATCTCATGTCTGTGGGTGGAAAAGAGGAAAGACGACAGCACCTTTGATTTTCAGGCCTGCAACTACTACGAATTGACCTCGGTCCTGGTCCGTACCACCACCGCCACCTCCACAGACCCATGGCTCCAGCAATATCCCCTGGAATACAACATTGCGGTGGAAATTTGGGAGTCTGCGCTGCTGCTCCACGCCCAAGAGGTGTGTATGGATGGATTTCATTTTCCCATTCCCGAATTGGACAAGGTTACCGGATAGGAGGTGCACCATTGCTACAACTCCAACGGGACAAAGACGGCCTTCAAATCCCTTTGGGCCGCGCCTCTCAGCAGGAAAAAGCGGCCCTGATGGACCGCATTCTTGCCGCTCTGTCCGACTCTGACCATCTGCAATTTCTCATTTGGATGAGCGGACTAGAAGGAACCTTGGATGATGTTCTAAAAGACATCCCCACCCAAAACTACCACTATGACCGGGAAGAAACAGGCCGCTTCTTCACCAAAAAGCTGGCAACTCTTCGTCTCTGGACCCGCCACAAGGAGGACATGGTCACTCTGGCCACCTATTTTGGCGCTTTGAATGAAGGCTATATCCATGTGGACGTGCTGGACTCTGGAGACGAGGTGGATATCTCCACCCTTCCCCAGGAAACTTTGGAGGCATATGTCTTACCCAAACGGCGATTGGCATTTGTGGTAGAGCCGGACGGTGACCTGCTCCAGGTCCAGTATTGTCGAGACGCCGCAGACTTCCACGCCATTGCCGCCGCCATTCATCCCATGCACACCTGAATTTCGGGAGGACGATGATATGCAGCAATTACAGTTGAAACATATCTACAAGTATCCGGCATACGATCTGGTGCCCTCCCCCGATGGCAAATTTCTAGCCGTGTCAGGGGATCGGTGTATTCGCATCTTCTCTCTTCCCGCCCTGGCTCTGGAGAAAACCATTTATGTGCGCGACCCCAGCTCCATGGCCTATCTACACGACGGCTCCCTGCTGATCCTCAATACCACCGGGGGCTTGTTCCACTGGCGGGACAACACCCTCCACTCGCTGGGCCATTGGCCGGATCACCTGTGGAGGGAACGGCCCATCTTCCGCTGTGGGCCGGACAGCGTCGTCTTGGGGTACGATGAGGGCGTGTGTCGGTACTGCCTTTCCACGGGACAGTTTACCCCCATCTATACCTGCCCAGACAAATTCCTGTATTTCGCCGGGGTGTCAGATGGTCTGCTCCACTTCCTGATCCATGATAGGGGAAAAAACTGGGACTTTCCCTCCTATGTGGTGATGGACCCACAGGGTACGATACACAGCTGTTCGCTGGTAGACCGCAAAATTGACTGTCGGAACACCTCACGGCCAGGAATTGTAGACGGGGGATATCTTGCCATGACCTTCTTCGGTAAACACCCCATCTTAGGGGGAAGTGTCCTGTATCTCATTTCCCCGGATGGTCATACCACGGAGATTGACTTACCGAAACATTTCCGCTGTTCCCCCTGTATCTCTGTGGTGGGCTCCAGCCGCTATCTGGCCATTCCCAACGACTTTCACCATGATCTCACCATTCTGGACCGCAAAGATGTGAGCACCCGGTTTTATATTTCCACGGAGGAGTTGCACCACACCAGTAAAATCACCTGGCTCTCCGACTGTCTCTTCTTGTCTGATACGGAATTTTTGGTCGGGACTTGGACCAGATTGTTCCGGTATGAGATCACAGAACAGCCCTAACCTATTTGTGAGGTGTTCCCTTTGATTCGTTTCATCACTCCCCAAGGGGACCATAACCTCTATCTGGAACAGCAAAAACTGCTGGCACAGGCTGAGGCCCAACCCGGTCCCGAGCCCCTGCTCCGTCTGGCGTTGCTGTTGGATTTCCCACCCATTGCAGACTATGAATCCGCCATAGAACTTCTGTGGCAGACTTGGCTTCAATTCCAAGATGCCAGGGCCATCCTCCTAGGGGCCTACATGGGCCTGATGGAGGGCTCTGGCATTGGAGCGTCCTTTTCTGCTGTATTGCAGGACGGGCTATCCCAGGCCTCCCCCAAGCTCCAAGCCTGTGGGGCATACCTGCTGGCCAAACAAATCCAAATGTGGTCCACCGGAGAGACTGCCCAGGCGACTGCCCTTTTGGAGCGGTCCATTTCCCTCTGCCCAGACACCGTGACTCCCTATCTGGATTTGGCTCGGCTGCGCCCCCGGCAACGTCAGACACTGCTGGAAACGGCCCGGACTAAGGTACAGCGGGTGTACTCCGTATCCCAGCTGGAGGAAATGCCGCTGGAAGCACTTCTCTCTCCAGACCGGATGATCGACGAAATTCTAGGTATCGAATGTAGCGAAATCACGGTTCCAGAAATCAAATAATTTACTTGTTTCGAGAATTTCTGGTCTTCCTAGCCCAGAAGTGTCTAGACTTACGAAACCTGTGACCGCATGCATAACCACAACCAGGCAGGAGAACCCAAAACGTTCTCCTGCCTGGTTGCTTTTACTTTTCTCTTGAACTGTATCTCCCTCACTCTACTCCCGGCTCGCTGGGCTGAGGACTCACCTCCGGCGTGGGGGTGGTCTCCGGCTCCGGGGTGGGAGTGGGTGTGGGCGCAGGCGTGGGTGCCGGGGTGGGTGTCGGCTCCGGGGTAGCAGTGGGGGCCGGAGTTGTCTCCGGGGTGGGCTGGGTCAGATACTCCTCCAGGCACAGCCCACTCTCATACACCTTCGTGGCCAGCTCTACCCCCAGGTAGCGCACGTGCCAGGGCTCGTACTGGTACCCGGTGACCCCCTCCTTCCCCTTGGGGTAGCGGATGATGAATCCGTACTCGTGGGCGTGGGCGGCCAGCCACTTCCCCGCCGGGGTGTTGCCGTAGTTGTTGTTGATGCTACCAATGTCAAAGGCCAATCCCGTCTGGTGCTCCGAGTGCCCCGGCCAGGCGGAATAGGTGTTGGCCGCCGCCACCCCGTCTGCGGCGGCATACTTGCGGTACAGCTTGTCCTGATAGTCAAAGGAGCGATAACCGCTGAGCAGTGGCATGGAGAACCCGGCGTTTCTCGCCCCCGCCTGGAGGCGGCTGAGGGCGGCGCTGGCGGTGGCGTTATACCCTCCATAGCTGCGGGGCAATGCATAGGTCTTGTTCACCAGCAGCACCCCCTTGAGGTAGGTGGGCTGCACCGTGTCATAGTAGCGGTACGCCTTGCCGCTGGGGCTGAGGGTCTGGGGCTTGGAGGTGGACGAACCCCCGGTGGAGGAGCCGCCTCCCTGGCTGCCTCCTCCCCCTAGAGAGCTGCCCCCCTGCCCGGACTGGGTGGGCTTGGGGGTGGGCGGCGTGGTGGGAGTGGCCGTCTCCTGGGGCTTCTGGGTCACCTCCGGGCTGGGGGAGAGCGAGGGACTCACCTGGGGCAGTTCCGACTCCGCTGTCCCCGGCTGGGTGTGCTCCACCCCTTGGGTAGCGGGGGCCTGGGTCCCTACCTGGTTGGCGGTGTCTCCACACCCTGCGGCCAACAGAGCCAGGGCTGCCGCCCAAGCTGCCAGAGCCACCAAACGCTTGTCTCTCATGGCCGTTCCTCGCTTTCTCTCCGCCTCCCATGGAGGCCGGATGTACAGTTACCCTCATTTTACCAAAAATTCCCCCCGGTGTAAATGGACTTTCACAAATATTTATAAAATCTCAAGGGTAGTACACCTCTTGCAGCACCAGGCCCTGGGCGGGGGCAGTTTTCCCCGCTGCGGTGCGCTCACGGGCCTCCAAAATATCCACCATACTCTCGGGGGTGCGCTGGCCCAGCCCCACCTCCAGCAGGGTACCGGTCAAAATCCGCACCATGTTGTACAGGAAGCCGTCCCCCCGGTACACCAGGGTCAAATCACTTCCACACACCTCGACCCCGATGTGGAACACTTCCCGCACCGTGGACTTTTTGAAGCGGCGATTTCCACAAAAGGAGCGGAAGTCGTGCTTCCCGGTGAGGTACCCGGCGGCCCGCTCCATGGCGGCCAGGTCCAAAGACTCCTCCACCCGGTACTGGTACTTCCGGGCGAACACGTCGGGGACGCTGCCCATGCGGATGTGGTAGCGGTACTCCTTGCCGGTGGCAGACAGGCGGGCATGGAACCGCTCCCCCACTTCCACCACGTCCACCACCGCCACATCCTCGGGAAGATAGCGGTTGAGGTAGTTCTGTACCTCCTGGGGGGTGTAGCCCTCTGGCAGATGAACGCTGGCCACCTGGCCACGGGCGTGGACCCCGGCATCGGTGCGGCCCGCCCCCTGGATTTCCACAGGCTTCCCCACCATACGGGACAACACACCCTCCAGGCGGCCCTGGAGGGTGTTGTCGGTGTTGCCCTGACGCTGCCAGCCGTCGTAGCGTGTGCCGTCGTACTGTATCGTCAGTTTGAAATTCATTTCTTACTTCTTGGCCTTGGTATTCACCACGTCGGTGAGCAGGGCGGCGAACTCGTCGAAGGACATGGCACCCAGGTCGCCGTCGGCGCGGTGACGGGGGGAGACGGTGCCGTTCTCCATATCCCGGTCGCCCACCACCAGCATATAGGGGACCTTCTCCAGCTGGGCCTCCCGGATCTTCTTGCCGATCTTCTCGTTGCGGTGGTCCACTTCCACCCGGAAGCCCATGTTGTCCAGCTTGGAAGCCACCTGGTCGGCGTACTCGGCGGCCCGGTCGGTGACGGGCAGCACCTTCACCTGCACCGGGGACAGCCAGGTGGGGAAAGCACCGGCAAAGTGCTCGGTGATGACGCCGATGAACCGCTCGATGGAGCCCAGCACCACCCGGTGGATCATGACGGGGCGGTGCTTCTCGCCGTCCTCGCCCACGTACTCCAGCTCGAAGCGCTCAGGCAGCTGCATGTCCAGCTGGATGGTGCCGCACTGCCAGGTACGGCCCAGGGAGTCGGCCAGATGGAAGTCCAGCTTGGGGCCGTAGAAGGCGCCGTCGCCCTCGTTGATGACGTAGTCCTTGCCCAGCTCCTCCACAGCGGCCTTCAGGGTCTCGGTGGCGAAGTCCCAGTCCTTCTCGTCGCCCATGTGGTCCTCGGGCATGGTGGACACCTCGATCTGATAGCTCAGGCCGAACACGGAGTACACCTCATCGAACAGGCGCACCACGTTTTTGATCTCGTCCTTCATCTGGTCCCAGGTCATAAAGATGTGGGCGTCGTCCTGGGTGAAGCAGCGCACCCGGAACAGGCCGTGGAGGGCGCCGGACAGCTCGTGGCGGTGCACCAGGCCCAGCTCACCCACACGCAGGGGCAGGTCCCGGTAGGAGTGGGGCTGGCTGGAGTACACCAGCATGCCGCCGGGGCAGTTCATGGGCTTGATGGCAAAGTCGGTGCCGTCGATGACGGTGGTGTACATGTTGTCCTTGTAGTGGTCCCAGTGGCCGGACCGCTCCCACAGCTGACGGTTGAGCATCATGGGGGTGGAGATCTCCACATAGCCGTAGCGCTTGTGCACCTGACGCCAGTAGTCAATCAGGGTGTTGCGCAGCACCATGCCACGGGGCAGGAAGAAGGGGAAGCCGGGGCCCTCGTCCCGGAGCATAAACAGGCCCAGCTCACGGCCCAGCTTCCGGTGGTCCCGCTTCTTGGCCTCCTCGATCTTGGCCAGGTACTCATCCAGTTCGTCCTTCTTGGGGAAGGCCACGCCGTAGATACGCTGGAGGGTCTGGCGGTTGGAGTCGCCACGCCAGTAGGCGGCATTGCAGGCGGTAAGCTTGATGGCGTTGCCCTTGATGCGGCCGGTGGAGTCCAGGTGGGGACCGGCGCACAGGTCGGTAAACTCGCCCTGACGGTAGAAGGAGATGACGGCGTCCTCGGGCAGGTCGTTGATGAGCTCCACCTTGTAGGGCTCGCCCTTCTCCTCCATGAACTTCACGGCCTCGGCCCGGGGCAGCTCAAACCGCTCCAGCTTCAGCTTCTCCTTGCAGATCTTGCGCATCTCCGCCTCCAGCTCAGCCAGCTGGGTCTCGGAGAAGGGCTCGGGGGTGTCAAAGTCGTAGTAGAAGCCGTTCTCAATGGCGGGGCCGATGGCCAGCTTCACCTCGGGGTGCAGCCGCTTCATGGCCTGGGCCAGCACATGGGAACAGGTGTGCCAATAGGTCTTGCGGTACTCAGGATTTTCAAAGGTATACAGATTCTTTTCTTCGCTCATGGTATTGCCCTCCTATCAGATTGGTTCGGGGCGAAGGTATGCAAAAAGCCTCACCCCTGAGATTGGTTCAGGGGTGAGGCATACAGTTCAAACTGATGGTCCCACGGTTCCACCCTGCTTACGGCGCAAAGCGCCGTCGCTTGTGTCCTCTGTAACGGGAGGGTCCCGTCCCGGTCATGTCCCGGGCAGCTCGGGAGTGGTACCGCCGAAGGCAATTGCAGGATGCTTGCACCAAACACATCCCTCTCTGGGCAGCTGCTGATTTCGGCTCTTCTCCGTCCACGCCATTTTGATGGGGACACTATATCACCTGTGGGGGGAATTGTCAAGGGTAGGGTGCACCGTATCGGCTCCCTCCGGGAGGGATCATCCTCCTCCAATGTCTCAGGTGCCGGCTTGCCAGCCTGGCGGGGGACGCTCCGCTGGGGTCCATTTTGACTGGCCAAAATGGACGAAAAGCCACTTAGGGCGTTCCCCCATTTCTTATCGCTAAGAAATGGGGCCCAGCGGAGCGCGTCTCCCCTGCCAGGGTGGCAGGGCAAAACCAGGAAAACGGGGAGGAGCAAGCCCCTCCCCTACGCCCCTATATGGGTGAGTATTTGCAAAAACACCCAATCCCCGGGATTTCTTCCAGAGATTGGGTGATGTTTCATCATTCTGGTTTCTGGATGCCGAAGAAGCGGCATCCGTTTTGGGTGGTGGCCTCCACCACCTCTGCCACGGTGAGGTTTTTCACCAGGGCGATGGTCTCCGCCACCCGGTAGACGTGGCGGGAGTCGTTGCGGCGGCCCCTAAAGGGCTCAGGAGAGAGATAGGGAGAATCCGTCTCAATCATGATCCGGTCCAGAGGCAGCCACTCCAGCACCTCCAACGCCTTGCGGGCGTTTTTGTAGGTGACCACTCCGGTAAAGGAGAGCATCCACCCCATTTTCACCAGGGTTTTGGCGTCCTCCAGGCTGCCGGAGTAGCAGTGGTACACGCCCGTGATGTTGGGGTGGGCCTGCACCGCCTCCAGGCAGTCCCCGTGGGCCTCCCGGTCGTGGACGATGATGGGAAGATTCAGCTTCTCCGCCAGGTCCATCTGGGCGTGGAACACATGCTTTTGAAGCTCCCGGGGCGGGTTGTCCTTCCAGTAGTAGTCCAGGCCGATCTCGCCGATGGCCCGCACTTTTTTATGTTCCCGGGCCAGCTGTTCCAATTCAGAAAGCCAGCTGTCCTGCCAATCGGCGCAGTCCCCAGGGTGGACACCCACGGCGGCGTACACGTAGGGGAAGGTCTCAGAGAGCTCCACGGCGGTGCGGGAGGTGGCCAGGTCACAGCCGGGGTTCACCACCAGCCCCACCCCGGCCTGGGGCAGGGCGGCGAGAACTTCCATGCGGTCGTCCTTGAACTGGTTGGAATCGTAGTGGGCGTGGGTGTCAAAGAGCATGGTAGACACCCTCGTTAGCACAGCTTGGCCCCGGCGGGGATGGCGTCGCTGACCATCAGCAGGTTCAGCTTCTCCTCGCCACGCTCGGTGTGCACGGCGGAGATGAGCATACCCTGGCTCTCCTGGCCCATCATCTTGCGGGGGGGCAGGTTGACAATGGCCACCAGGGTCTTACCAATGAGCTCCTCGGGCTTGTAGTACTGAGCGATGCCGGAGAGAATCTGTCGGGGCGTTCCGGTGCCGTCGTCCAGAGTGAACTTGAGAAGCTTGTTGCTCTTCTTCACGTTCTCGCAGTTTACAACCTTCACAGCACGGAGGTCGTTCTTGCAGAAGGTGTCAAAGTCCACCTGCTCCTCACTGAGAGGCTCCACCTCCAAAGCGGGGAGAGCGGCCTTCTTGGCCTCCTCGGCCACCCGCTCCAGCTCCTCCAGGGCCTTCTCGGCGTCCACACGGGGGAACAGGTTCTCACCCTTGGACACGGTGGCATGGTCGCTCAAGCTGCCCCATACACCGGCGCTGTCCCAAGTGCGGCAGCCCTCGCAGGCGCCGATCTGGGCAAACAGCTTGTCCATGCTCTCGGGCATGAAGGGGGTGAGGAGCACGCCGCAGATACGGGTGGTCTCCAGCAGGTTGTACAGCACGTGGGCCAGGCGGGCGCCGCTTTGCTCCATGTCCTTGGCCAGGGCCCAGGGGGCGTTCTCATCGATATACTTGTTGGCCCGCTGGATGACCTTGAACACCTCTTCCAGAGCCTTGTGGGGGGCGTAGGTGTCCATGTCCTTCTGGTAGGCGTCCCGCAGGGCGGAGGCCATGCCGATGAGCTGAGTGTCCACCTCCTGGGGCTCGGCCCAGGTCTTGCACCCGGCGGGCAGCTGGCCGCCGAAGTACTTGCCCACCATGGCGGTGGTGCGGCTGACCAGGTTGCCCAGGTCGTTGGCCAGATCGGTGTTGATGGTCTGGATGAGCAGTTCGTTGGAGAAGTTGCCGTCGGAGCCAAAGGGGAAGGTGCGCATGAGGAAGAAGCGCAGAGCGTCCACCCCGAACATCTCAGCCAGGATATAAGGGTCCACCACGTTGCCCTTGGACTTGGACATCTTGCCGCCGTCCAGCAGCAGCCAGCCGTGGCCGAACACCTTGCGGGGCAAAGGCAGTCCCAGGCTCATGAGCATGGCGGGCCAGATGATGGAGTGGAAGCGGACGATCTCCTTGCCCACGATGTGCACGTCGGCGGGCCAGAACTTATCGAAGTCGTCGTACTTGTCGTTGTCATAGCCCAGAGCGGTGATGTAGTTGGACAGGGCGTCCACCCACACATACACCACGTGGCCGGGGTCAAAGTCCACGGGCACACCCCAGGTGAAGGAGGTACGGGACACGCACAGGTCCTCCAGGCCGGGCTTGATGAAGTTGTTCACCATCTCGTTGACCCGGCTGCGGGGCTCCAGGAAGTCGGTGTTCTCCAGCAGGTCCTGGATGCGGTCGGCGTACTTGGACAGGCGGAAGAAGTAGGCCTCCTCCTCAGCGTCCTGCACCTCCCGGCCACAGTCGGGACACTTGCCGTCCACCAGCTGGGACTCGGTCCAGAAGGACTCGCAGGGCTTGCAGTACTTGCCCACATACTTGCCCTTGTAGATGTCCCCATTCTCGTACATCTTCTTGAAGATTTTCTGGATGGCGGAGACATGGTAGTCGTCGGTGGTGCGGATGAAGCGGTCGTTGGAGATGTTCATCAGCTTCCACAAATCCAGCACGCCCCGGTCGCCGCACACGATCTTGTCCACGAACTCCTTGGGGGACACGCCGGCCTCGGCGGCCTTGTCCTCGATCTTCTGGCCGTGCTCGTCGGTGCCGGTGAGGAACATCACCTCACGGCCCCGCAGACGCTGATAGCGGGCGATGGCGTCGGTGGCCACGGTGCAGTAGGTGTGGCCGATGTGCAGCTTATCGCTGGGGTAGTAAATGGGGGTTGTGATATAAAAACGATTGTCAGACATGGGTATCCTCCTCCTTGTTCTCTCCGGTACAATTCATGGCTTGGGATTCTTCCCGGCTCCAGGTCCAGTCCTCCTCCACCCGGGGCTGGGGCTCCGGCTGGGTCAAAGGCGGCTGCGGCTCCTGGGGCTCAACCTGGGGCTCTGAATCCTGAATGGAGCAGGTGTCCAGATTTCCCTCCCAGCCCACCTTGGGCGGATTTTGCAGGTTGATGGGCAGCCGCCACAGGGCCGCCAGGGCGGCGGCAGACTGGGAGATGAGCAGCATGGCGGTGCCAGTGTCCGGACTGGAGGCCAGGGCCACCCAGGAGCACACCACCGTCATGCCCGCCAGCCACAGGGTGCGGCGGGGCCGGGCGGCGGCACAGGACATGCCCGCCCAGTCGGTGTACATCAGCATTCCGGCGATCACCGCCAGCAGCAGGGGCACATAGTCCCACAGCACCGGGTCAGCGGCACAGTTGCGGTAGGTGTTCAGCAGCCAGCCGCACCCGGCACAGGCGGGCAGGGCCGCCCAGAAGCCGCCCCGGCTTCTCCGCCCGGGATGGTAGCCGTCCCGGCCAATTTGCAGCAGTCCGAAGAAGGCCAGCAGGGCCAGCACGGCGGTGACCATACTCAGCACACCGTTGTCGCCCCCCTGCCAGGTCTTCATGGCCAAAGCCACCTGATAGGCCTTCCACAGGGCCCGGCCCTGTCCAAAGAGCATGGGTACAGCGGCCAGAGCGCTGAAGGCACTGAACCACATCAGGGCCAGAAAGACCAGGTCTCCGGTGGCAAAAAAGCTCATGGCCCATCTCCGGCCCCGGACCTGAGCGCGCGGGGGCCGAACGATCGGCTGACGGGCGGCCAGAATGCACAGCACCGCCGCCGCCATCACCAGCACACACACCATGGCCACGCTGGCGGTGGCGCCCCGGACGGGCAGACCGAAGTCCCCCTCAAAGACGGTGGACTCCTGCCACAGCCGCACTCCGGTGGCAAGCCCGGCCAGAGCCAGAGTGCATATCAGCCACAAAATCTGATAGGGTTTCTTTCCACGCATGGAATTCTCCTCCTTCCGTTACAACAGGGTGAAATCCTGGAAGGGGAAGAGCACCATCACCGCCCGCCCAATGACGCTGCGGGTGTCGATGATGCCGATGCTGGGGTAACGGCTGTCGGCGGAGTCGTTGCGGTTGTCGCCCATGACGAAGATACACCCTTCCGGCACCGTCACATGGTTGACGCCCTCGCCGTAATTGGGCACCTTCATGGCCTCCTTGATATAATCCTCTTCCAATGGGGTGCCGTCCACATAGACGGTCCCGGTGTCATAGTCAATGTCCACCCGCTGGCCCTCGGTGGCGATGACCCGCTTGACCAGAGAGTCCTCCTGGTAGGAGCGCTGGGTGAGCACCACAATGTCCCCCTGCTTGGGCTCATAGCCCAGGCACCACACCAGCATGGAGTCCCCGTTTTGCAGGGTGTTCTCCATGGAGCTGCCGCTGACCACGATGATGCGCACCACGAAGGTGAAGATCAAAATGAGGGCGGCCAGCACAAACACCAGGGTGCGGACATTCAAGTACAGCTCGTAGCCCAGGGAGGTGTCCTTCTTGGTGCGGGTGGGGGTAGGCGGCGGGGTGGTGGTCTCGGTCAGGTCGGTGAGGTCCGACAGATCACCGAGATTCAGATTTCCCAGGCCGTCGGTGCCCTCCGGCTCAGACGGGGTGGTGGGCTGGCTGTCCTGCCATAGTTCATCCATTATTTTCCACTTCCTCTGTGGGGATTTGTTGGGCCAGAGCCTGGGGGTCGTCGTACACCATCTGGAAGGTGTCGGCGTCCATGGTCTCAAAGGCCAGCAGATAGCGGGCCACCAGCTCCAGCTTGTCGCTGTCCCGCTTCAAAATCGCCTGACAGGCCTCATAGGCCTGGTCCAGCAGGTGCTTGACCTCGCTGTCAATGAGGGCAGCGGTCTCTTCCGAGTAGGGCTTGGCCTGGGCCATGGAGCGGCCCAGGAACACCTCGTCGTGCTCGGAGGAGAAGGTGACCAGTCCCAGCTTCTCGCTCATGCCGTACTTGGTCACCATGTCCCGGGCGATGGCGGAGGCCCGCTGCAAGTCGCTGATGGCCCCGGTGCACACAAAGCCCAGGGCGTGGGCCTCGGCGGCCCGGCCGCCCAGCAGGGTGCACAGGGTCTCGCACAGCTCCTGGCGGCTCACATGGCCCTTGTCCTCCTGGGGCCGGTTGATGGTCATACCAGCGGCCTGGCCTCGGGGGACGATGGTGATCTGGTGCACCGGGTCCTGGGTGGCCAGGGCGTGGCTGACCACGGCGTGGCCCGCCTCATGGTAGGCGGTGATGCGGCGGTCCTCCTCCAGCTGGGCCCGGCTCTTCTTCTCGGGGCCAGCGATCACCTTAATCACCGACTCCTGAATGTCCTTGAGGGTGATAAAGGGCTGGTTTTTCCGGGCGGCCAGCAGGGCGGCCTCGTTCATCAGGTTCTCCAGGTCGGCCCCGGTGAAGCCGGTGGTCTCCCGGGACACCTCTTTGAGGTCCACGTCCTCGGCCAGGGGCTTGCGCCGGGCATGGACCTTCAGAATCTCCTCCCGGCCCTTCATGTCAGGGCGGCCCACATACACCTGGCGGTCAAAGCGGCCGGGGCGCAGCAGGGCGGGGTCCAGAATGTCCTGGCGGTTGGTGGCGGCCAGCACGATGACCCCCTCGTTGGCGGCAAAGCCGTCCATCTCCACCAGCAGCTGGTTGAGGGTCTGCTCTCGCTCGTCGTGGCCACCGCCCAGGCCAGCGCCACGCTGGCGGCCCACGGCGTCGATCTCGTCAATGAAGACAATGGCGGGGGCCTCTTTCTTGGCCTGGTCGAACAGGTCACGGACACGGGAGGCGCCCACGCCCACGTACAGCTCCACAAAGTCGGAGCCGGAGATGGACAGGAACTTCACCCCCGCCTCCCCTGCCACGGCCTTGGCCAGCAGGGTCTTACCGGTGCCCGGAGGGCCCACCAGCAGCACGCCCTTGGGGATGCGGGCGCCCAAATCGATGTATTTTTGGGGGTTGCGCAAAAAGTCCACCAGCTCTTGCAGCTCGGCCTTCTCCTCGTCGGCCCCCGCCACGTCGGCAAAGGTGACCTTCACGGTACCATCCCCCTGGACGGTGCGGGCCTTGCCGAAGCGGCTCATGCCCCCCTGTCCGCCCTGGGCGTTTTGCTGGCGCATGGCCATCACGCCCCAGATCACCATGACCACCACCACGGTACCCACAATGGGAATGGTGATTTGCAGCCACAGGGGCATCTCATAGGCGGGCTGGATGTCAAACTCCTTTAAGGTGCCGTCGGCCTGCTGCTGGTCGATGACGTCCCCCAGGTCGTTGTAGAACAGCTCCACATCCGCCAGGCGGTGGTACCACACCTTTCCGTCCTCCATCTGGAGCACCAGGGTCTGGTTGTCCTCCACCTGGAAGGCAGTGACCTGTTCGTTTAAGAAATAGCTTCGCACCTGGCTGTATGAGATGAAGTTCTCCTGTTGGGCGGAGCGGAAGGCGGTAAAGCTCCACACCAGCAGCAGAATGAGCACCACATACACCACGGCGCTGCGCACATGTTTTCCACGATTCAAAATTGAATACAGCTCCTTTTCTCCCCGAAGGGGCTCACTCGCCGCCGTAGACGGAGGGCTTCAAAATGCCCACATAGGGCAGATTGCGGTACTTTTCGTCGTAGTCCAGGCCATAGCCCACCACAAAGGCGTCGGGGATGGTAAAGCCCACATAGTCGGCCACGATGGGCTGGGTGCGGCGGTCGGGCTTATCCATCAGGGTACAGATGCGGATGGAGGCGGGCTTGCGGGCCTTGAGAATCTCCATGAGGTAAAAGAGGGTGTTGCCGGAGTCCAGAATGTCCTCCACGATGATGAGGTCCCGGCCCTCGATGGAGTCGGACAGGTCCTTCTTAATTTCCACCTGGCCGGAGCTCTTGGTGCCCGCTCCGTAGGAGGACACCGCCATAAAGTCCACCGTCACCGGCAGGTCAATGGCCCGGGTCAGGTCCGCCATGAAGATATAGGAGCCTCGCAGCACCGAGGCCAGCACCGGCTCCTTCCCGGCGTAGTCGGCGGTGATCTGGGCGCCCAGCTCCTTCACGCGCTGACGGAGCTGCTCTTCACTATACAGAATGGATTCCACGTGTTCATGCATGGTCTTCGTTCTCCTTTGTCACATTGATAGATCGGGCGGGCTGTCCGGGCTGGGCCAAAAAGGCCTGGTCCACCCCCAGCAGCGCCACCGCTGCCACCCGCTCCCCCTGGGCCACCACCGGAAGGCGGGGGCGGAGGTGGGAGGGGATTTTCTTCTCGATCATAAGTTTTTTCACCGTCTTGGTGGGTCGCTTGGGCAATTGCAGGGTGTCCCCCACCTCTCTGGGGCGGAGCACATAGTCCCCGGGGACGAGCCACAGCCCCTCCCTGTTCTCTTGGGGACATACCGCCGTGCGGCACTCCACCCGCCATTCCCCCCACAGGGTATCTCCGTCCCAGAGGGGCACCGAGCAGAGGGGGGGGGCCTCCCCCACGGGGGTGATTTTCATCTGATTCCAGCTTTTCCGGGCCACATAGCCGGGCAAATCCAGCCGGGCCCCGCTCTGGGCCTGGGCCATGAGTCCATACAGCCCATCCAGGTACACCTGGGAGGGGTGGATGTGCAGCCCGGTGAGGGCCTGGGCCAGCCGCCGCATCACCAGCGGTCTGGGCTGAGAGAGAAGCTGGGAAATGTCCACCGCCACCCCCTCCGGCCCTTCCGTCACCCCGGGCACAGCTTGGGCCAGGGTGTCCAACAGCTGGGCGTCCTCCCGCAGCTTGGCCGCCGCCTGGGCGATGTGGTGTACCGCCTGGGGGTTGAGTTCCCCCAGCAGGGGCAGCACCTGGTGGCGCATCCGGTTGCGGGTGTAGGCGGGGTCGGCGTTGCTCTCGTCCTCCACGTGGGGGACGTGGCGGCGGCGGAGGTAGTCCTCCACCTGATCCCGGGTCACCTCCAGCATGGGGCGGATGAGCATCCCCTGCCGGGGCTGAATGCCCCGCAGGCCCTGGAGTCCAGAGCCTCGGATGAGGTGCATGAGCACCGTCTCCGCCTGGTCTCCGGCGTGGTGTCCGGTGGCAATGAGGGTGTACCCCTCCCGCCGGGCGGTGTCGTAGAGAAAGGCATAGCGCAACGCCCGGGCGGTCTCCTCCACCCCCTGCCCCCGCTGGGCGGCAGCGGCGGGCACGTCTCCGTGTCCCACATGGAGGGGGACCTGGTGGCGTTCACACCAGGCACGGACAAAGTCCTCCTCCCCGTCGGAGGCCTCCCGGATGCCGTGGTGGAAGTGGGCGGCCCCCACCTGGTAGCCGCCCCGGCTGGCCCCGTCCAAGAGGCGGCAGAGCAGATACATGGAGTCCGCTCCCCCGGACACCGCGCACAGCACCCGGTCCCCGGGGGCAATCAGGTGGTAGGAAAACAGCTCTGCCATCAGTAGTCCTCTTCGTCGTAGTTGTAGGCCAGATTGCGGAAGGTGGTGAACTCGGGCCGCCACTCCAGCATGACGGTGCCCGTCTCGCCGTGGCGGTTTTTGGCCACAATGCACTCGGCCACGTTGGGGTTCTCGGTGTCGTCCTCGTAGTAGCTCTCCCGGTAGATGAACATGACGATGTCGGCGTCCTGCTCGATGGAGCCGGATTCCCGCAGGTCGGAGAGCATGGGCCGCCGCTGGCCCGCCGCCCGGCTCTCGTTGGCACGGGAGAGCTGGGACAGGCAGATGACGGGGACGTTGAGCTCCTTGGCCATGAGCTTCATGGAACGGGAGATGTCGGAGACGATCTGCTGGCGGTTGTCGCTGGCCCGGGTGGGCCCTCCGGCGGAGGTCATCAGCTGGAGGTAGTCCACGATCACCAGCCCCAAATCCTTGATGCGGCGGCACTTGGCGTTCATGTCCGCCACGGACAGGGAGGAGTCGTCGTCCATGTAGATCTTGGCCTGGCTGAGGGTGGCCACCGCCATGGCCAGCCGGGACCACTCCTCCTCCCCCACAATGCGGCCGGTGAGCAGTTTTTTGTTGTCAATGAGGCACTCGGTGGAAATAAGGCGCAAACCCAGCTGCTCCCGGCTCATTTCCAAGGAG
This sequence comes from Pseudoflavonifractor sp. An44, assembly GCF_002161675.1. Classification (GTDB taxonomy): domain Bacteria; phylum Bacillota; class Clostridia; order Oscillospirales; family Oscillospiraceae; genus Enterenecus; species Enterenecus faecium. The sequence continues at coordinate 44,620 of NZ_NFIH01000003.1, read as the reverse complement.
AAGATGGCCACGCTCTTGCCCGAGTGCTTGCCCGCCTCCAGGCCGATGTTCAGAGCCAGAGATGTCTTACCCATACCGGGTCGGGCGGCGAGAATCAAAAGGTCGGAGTTGTTCAGACCGGAAATTCTCCGGTCCAGGTCAATGAGGCCGGTGGAGATGCCGGGGAACTCCGCCCCGTTCTCCTGCCGCTCCTTGATGGTCTCCCACACCTGGCTCATCACCGTGGCGATGTGGGTCATGCCCTGGGCGGAGCGGCCCTGGCGGATGGCGTAAATGCGCTGTTCGGCGGCCTCCAGAATCTGCTGGGCGGTGCCGCTCTCGCTGCGCACCATCTCCTCCAGCTCCCCGGCGGTCTCCCCCACTCTTCTCAGCAGGGCCTTGTCGGCCACAATGCTGACGTACTCCATGACGTTGGCCGCCGTGGGGGTGATCTCCATGAGCTGGCGCAGGTAGGCCACCGAGGTGTTCTCGTCGTACACCCCCGCCTGTTTCATGCGGTCCAGCACCGTCACCGGGTCGATGGTCTCGAAGCGGTTGAACATGGTGAACAGCACCTGATACAGCTCCCGGTTTTGCCGCAGATAGAAGTCGTCGGGGGTCAGGCGGGCCACCACGTCGGGAATACACCGGTCGTCGATGAGCATGGAGCCCAGCACTGCCTGTTCCGCCTCCACCGAGTGGGGCAGGCGCAGGCCATTGAATTCGTCCACTGTCATCCCTCCCAGTTGTATACTGTGGGCGTAATCTTACGCCTCCTCGGTGACCATCACACGGACGGTGCCGGTGATCTCATAGCCCAGCTTGCACTTGACCTCGTAGCCGCCAAAGGCCTTGATGGGGTCAGCCAGCACCAGCTTGGACTTGTTGATGTCGATGTTGTACTGCTGCTTGAGGCCCTCGGAGATCTCCTTGGTGGTCACCGAGCCGAACAGGCGGCCACCCTGGCCAGCCTTGGCCACGATCTTCACCGGGCACTCCTTCAAACGGCTCACCAGGTCCATGGCGGCCTGACGCTCCTCGGCCTCACGGGCGCGGCGGGCCTTATCCTGCATCTTCATGGTGTTGATGTTCTCGGCGCTGGCCTCCACGGCCAGCTTGCGGGGCAGAAGGAAGTTGCGGGCGTACCCGTCGGACACGTCCACCATCTGGCCCTTCTTGCCGTGGCCCTTCACGTCCTGCTGTAAAATCACTTTCATGATGTGTTCCTCCTAAAAATATGGTTTGCTTGGAGGGAAGTGTTTACTCCTCCTCTTCCCCCATCTCCTCCGGGTCGTCGGTCTTGAAGTACCGCTCCAGAGTGGCCATGAGGGATTCCGTCACCTGCTTCAACGTCTGCCCGGTGATCTGGGCTCCGGCGGCTCCGGCGTTTCCGCCGCCGCCCAGGGCCTCCAAAATCACCTGGACATTGGTGTCGTTGATGCTTCTGGCCGACACCACCACCCGGTCTCCGTCGGGATAGAGGACGAAGGAGGTGTTGATGCCTGCAATATTCAACAGCTCATCGGCCGCCTGGGCGGCTGTGACCCGATTGACGGTATGGTCTACCGGCGCAATGGCAATATCCTGCCGGTACATCTTGGCATTTTGAATGATGCCGTACTTGGCCACGGTATCGGCCAGGCCGGTCTGGAACATCTTCTTCACCTCGCCGGTGTCCCCTCCGGCCCGGCGCAGGAAGGCGGCGGCCTCAAAGGTGCGGCCTCCGGTGCGCATGGTGAAGTTCTTGGTGTCCAGCATCAGGCCCGCCATCATGGCCTCTGCCTCGCCCCGCAGCAGCTCCCCGGGCTCCATGAGGTAGCCCAGCAGCTCGCTGACCAGCTCACAGGTGGAAGAGGCGTAGGGCTCGTGGAAGTAGAGGGCGCCGCCCTCGATGTAGGTGGCGGCCCGGCGGTGGTGGTCGATGACCGCCACCTTGTTGCAGGACTGGAGCACCTCTCGGCTGGCCACCTGCTCGGGGCGGTTGGTGTCCACCACCACCAGCAGGGACCGGGAGTCTGCCTTCAAAAGGGTCTCCTGGCTGTCCAAAAACAGGTCCTTGTACTCTTCCATCCCCTCCAGCTTGCGGTACAGCTGGTCGGCGGGGGTGGGTCCGCTCTCCCGGACGATGTAGTGGGGCACGCCCTTCTTGCGGGCAATGGCGCACACGCCCACAGCAGCACCCACGGCGTCCATGTCGGCGGCGGCGTGGCCCATGACGAACACACAGGAGGCGTCCGCCACCAGCTCGCCCAGGGCGGAGGCCATGACCCGGCTCTTGACCTTGGTGCGCTTCTCCGTCTCCTTGGCCCGGCCACCGAAGAACTCGAAGTTGAAGCGGTTTTTCACCACCGCCTGATCGCCACCCCGGGACAGGGCCATCTCCACGGACAGAGAGGCAAAGCGGTACAGGTCCGCCGGGGTCTCCCCGTCCACGCCCAGCCCCAACGACAGGGTCACCGAGATGCCGTTGGGGGTCTGCACCTGGCGGATGGAGTCCAGAATGGAGAACTTCTCCTCCTTGTACCCTTGCAAATACTGCTCCTCAAAGATGTAGAGGAAGCGGTCCCGGTCCAGGCGGCAGAAGATGCCCCCCACATCCCCCATCCACTGGGAGATGCGCTGGTTGATGTCTGCGATCATGTTGGAGGCCACATTTTCCGGCAGCCCCTTGATGGTGTCCTCGTAGTTGTCCAGCAGCAGGATGGCCACCACCGGACGGGTGGCCTGGTAGATCTCTTTCAAATTGCTGGCCTCGGTGACGTCCAGCCAGTAGGTGGTGGCCAGCAGGCTCTCCTGGCCCTCCTCCTGGGTGCGGCCCACGTTGCCGAACACCTGGTAGCGGCGGCGGCCCATGGCCACCTCGTGGGGGCACTCGTGCTTGCCCTCCAGCAGCCAGCGGCTGTCAAACTGGGGGGCAATGTCGGTGAGTTTGGTGTCAAACAGGCGGTTCCGGTCCCCGGACAGGTGGAGGAATCGGTCGTTGGACCACACGATCTCCTCGGTGTCGGGGCGGAACATCATCACCGGCAGGGGGCAGTTGAGGGTGCTGTCCCGGGTGGCCTCGTCCACGCTGCCCAGCAGCTGGTCCAGGTACCGGGTGGCCTCCCGGCGGCGCAGCAGAGAGGCCCGGAGATAGAGCAGGTACAGCACCAGCACCACCGCAGCCTCTCCCAAGGCCATCTGCACATTGCCCAGCAGGGCGGTGATGGCGGCAAAGACAATCATAACCAAAAAGTACAGGCCAAATCGAGGGCCCAGCAGCCGGGACAATGTCCGATTCATCTCATTCACTCCTTTTGTCCCAAAATCCCCGTCTCACAGGGGTCCTCCGGGGTGTTTGGGCGGTTTTTCGCCCCCTTCCCCCGGGAAATTATAAAACTCCATATAGATGAATCATTATATCAAATCCCACCCGTAAAAACAAGGGATTGGAAATCAAAATGGAAGGGCCGCAAGAAATGTGGACAGATTGGATAAAATGCCATTGCACATCCCCGTCCCAGTTGCTATAATAGTTTTTACCAATCATTCAGGTATCTGCCTGGAGGTATCTGCGTCAGCCGAGGTTCTCGGTTGACGCAATCTTCTCACCCCGAGCATTTACCGCTTTACTGTGTAAAGGAGACGAGTTCCATGCTGGATATTCAAGTCAAGCTGGCGGAGCAGCGCAAGCCCCTGCCCGACCCCGACACCCTGCAATTCGGTAAGACCTTTACCGACCACATGTTTTTGATGAACTACGACGCCGGCCAGGGCTGGCACGATGCCCGGGTGGTGCCCTACGGCCCCCTGTCCATGGAGCCCTCCTGCATGGTGTTCCACTACGCCCAGGAAATTTTTGAGGGCTTGAAGGCCTACCGCACCCCCGAGGGCAACGTGCAGCTGTTCCGCCCGGTGGAGAACGCCCGGCGTTTGAACTCCTCTTGCCAGCGCCTGTGCATCCCCGAGATTCCCGAGGAGGACTTTGTGCAGGCGGTGAAGGCCCTGGTGAAGGTGGATGAGGCCTGGGTGCCCAACAAACTGGGCACCTCCCTGTATATCCGCCCCTTCATCATCGCCACCGACTGCTCCCTGGGTGTCCACGCCTCCCACAGCTACCTGTTTGCCATCATCTGCTGCCCCGTGGGCGCCTACTACCCCGAGGGCATCAACCCGGTGAAAATCTACGTGGAGAGCGAGGACGTGCGGGCAGTGCGGGGCGGCACTGGCTACACCAAGTGCGGCGGCAACTACGCCGCCTCCATCCGGGCTGGAGAACGGGCAGAGGCCCAGGGCTACTCTCAGGTGCTGTGGCTGGACGGCGTGCACCGCAAGTATATTGAGGAAGTGGGGGCCATGAACGTGCTGTTCAAGGTAAACGGCACCGTCATCACTCCCCAGCTCACCGGCTCCGTGCTCCCCGGCATCACCCGCAAGAGCTGCCTGGAGCTGCTGCGTGATTGGGGCATCCCCGTGGAGGAGCGGCTGGTCACCGCCCAGGAGCTGTTTGACGCCGCCAAGGCGGGCACCCTGGAAGAGGCCTGGGGCACCGGCACCGCCGCCGTGGTCTCCCCCATCGGCCTGCTGGCCTGGGAGGACCAGAAGGTGGAGGTCAGCGGCGGTCAAATCGGAGCGCTGACCCAGAAGCTGTACGACACCCTCACCGGCATCCAGTGGGGCACCATTCCCGACACCCACGGCTGGGTGGTTCCCGTGGAATAAGTTGAAGAAGGACGCTGCATTCCATGTGCAGCGTCCTTTTTCTCTGAAATTTATAATTGTAATGAAGAAGGCCTGTCCTTCTACCGTATTTCTGCTTCCGGCTTGCCAGCCTGGTGGGGACGCTTCCCGCTGGGGGTTTCTTTTGAGCGGGCAAAAGAAACCAAAACCCGCTTAGGGCGTTCCCCCCTAAGGACCTCCCTTGGGGTACGAGGCTGGGCCTGCGTCAAGTCTCTATTCGGCCCGTCACCCTTGCTGCGGCCCCTGTTTGTGCCACCACACCAGGCTATCTTGGGCAGCTGGCCCTATAGCTAGGTGGTTTCCATGCCCGGGCCTACCTTGGAGAAGCGGCGTTCCCGCCGCTGGGAACCAGGCATCCGGTAGCTGGGAACAGCGGTTCACCAAGGTAAAGCCCTGGCGGTAGATGGACGCTCCAGCAGAGAAGTAGATACCCCCCATAGAACGCCAAGCCATCCATGTGACCTCACCGGGCCAAGGGCTGAAAATAGAACGGCGCACACTCCAACCAGTACCGGCGGGGTGGATTCCACAAGGCGGGGGAAGGCCCCGCCTTTGGCGATTCTTTCCCCGATTTCTCATCGCTGAGAAATCGGGCCCAGCGGAGCGCGTCCCCTGCCAGGGGCGCAGGTCCCACACCTGAGAAATACGTCGAAAAAGCGGATGCAACTTCCACAGCTGCATCCGCTTTTGTGTATCTTTTTACTTCTGGTACGCCTTGGCTGCCCCCACAAAGCCCCGGAACAGGGGATGGGCCCGGTTGGGTCGGCTCTTCAGCTCGGGGTGGAACTGACCTGCCACAAACCAGGGGTGCTGGGGCAGCTCCACCATCTCCACCAGCCGTCCGTCCGGGGACAGGCCGGAGAGCACCAGCCCCGCCTTGGTTAGCTCCTCCCGGAAGGTGTTGTTTACCTCGTAGCGGTGGCGGTGGCGCTCGTGGATGTCCTGGACCCCGTAGATGTCAGCGGCCCGAGTGCCCTCCACCAGGTGGCAGGGGTAGCTGCCCAGACGCATGGTGCCGCCCATGTCGGTGACCCCCACCTGGTCGGGCATCAGGTCAATGACGGGATGGGTGGTGGCGGGATTGAGTTCGGAGGAGTGGGCGTCGGTCATGCCGCACACATGGCGGGCAAACTCCACCACAGCCAGCTGCATGCCCAGGCAGATGCCCAGGAAGGGGATGTTGTTCTCCCGGGCGTAACGGATGGCGGAAATTTTGCCCTCAATGCCCCGGTTGCCAAAGCCGCCGGGCACCAGAATACCCTGCACGCCCTCCAGCACCTGGGCCACGTTGTCCTGGGTGACCGTCTCGGAGTCCACCCAGCGGATGTGCACCTTCACGTCGTTTTCAATGCCGCCGTGGGTGAGGGCCTCCACCACGGACAGGTAGGCGTCGTGGAGGGAGACGTACTTGCCCACCAAAGCGATCTCCACGGTGTCTTTCACGTTCTTGGCCCGGTACACCATGGTAGCCCACTCGGTGAGGTCGGGGGCGTGACAGATGAGCCCCAGACGACGCACCACCACGTTGGCCAGCCCCTCCCGCTCCAGCATCAGGGGCACCTCATAGAGAATGTCGGCGGTGAGGTTGGGGATGGCGTTTTCCACCGGAATGTTACAGAACAGGGCAATCTTGTCCAAAATATCCTGGGGAATGGGGGCATCGCTGCGGCACATGATGACATCCGGCTGAATCCCCAGGCTGAGAAGCTCCTTGGCCGAGTGCTGGGTGGGCTTGCTCTTGAGCTCCCCAGAGCCGGGAATGGAGACAATGAGGGAGACGTGAATGAACATCACGTCCTGACGCCCCCGCTCGGCGGCCACCTGCCGGATGGCCTCCAGGAAGGGCTGGGACTCAATGTCGCCCACGGTGCCGCCGATCTCCACAATGGCCACATCGGTGTCGGGCCCCTCCAGAGAGTAGATGTTGGCCTTGATCTCGTTGGTGATGTGGGGGATGATCTGTACCGTGCCCCCCAGGTAGTCCCCGCGCCGCTCCCGGTTGAGCACGTTCCAGTACACCTTACCCGAGGACACCGAGGAGTTAAAGGTGAGGTTTTCGTCAATAAACCGCTCGTAGTGGCCCAAATCCAGGTCGGTCTCCGCCCCGTCGTCGGTGACGAACACCTCCCCGTGCTGGTAGGGGCTCATGGTGCCCGGGTCCACGTTGAGGTAGGGGTCCAGCTTCTGCACCTTCACCCGTAGCCCCCGCTGTTTCAGCAGGCGGCCCAGTGAAGCGGCGGTGATGCCCTTGCCCAGACCGGACACCACACCCCCGGTGACAAAGATAAATTTCGTGTTCATGGCCATATGTGCTTCCTCCTTTGGACAGGAAGATGCGCCCTTGCGCCGGACCCCATTGCCCGGCCCTGTCAAAAAATAATACGCAATATTTTACCCCCGTACCCCGGGACAAGTCAAGGCACGGCCTCGCCAATTTCCCGGGGGTACGGGGGTAAATTTCTGGTATAAAATGTAACTCTCTCACCCCTGGGCGTGGAGGGCGGCGATGATGCGCCGCTTGTACGCCAAAAATTCCGGGGTGAGGTTGAACTCCACGTGGCGGGGCCGGGGCTCTTGCACCACAATCTCCTCCCCAATGCGCCCGTCCATGAGAAGATAGATGCGGTCGGAGAGGAGGATGGCCTCGTCAATGTCGTGGGTGATGAAGAGGGTGGACAGGCGAATGTCCTCCATCACCTTCAAATACCACTCATGCACCGAGGACTTGGTGAGGGTGTCCAGGGCGGAAAAGGGCTCGTCCAGCAGCGCCACGTTCTGGGAGAACAGGTAGGTGCGCAGCAGCGCTGCCCGCTGGCGCATGCCGCCGGACAGCTGCCCCGGCCACTTCTTCTCGGTGCCCTCCAGCCCGAACTGGGCAAACAGGGCGGCGGCCTGGGCCCTGGCCTCCTTTTTCTTCATCCCCCGCAGCATCAACGGCAGCGCCACATTGTCCTCAATGGTGCGGTAGGGCAGCAACAGGTCCTTTTGCAGCATGTAGCTGATGCGGCCGGGCTGGCCCGTCACGTCCTCCCCGTCCAGAAACACCTGCCCTTCATCGGGGCGGAGCAGGCCGGAAATGACGTTGAAGAGGGTGGTCTTTCCGCCGCCGCTCACCCCCAGCAGGCACACCAGCTCCCCCTCCTTGAGGTGGATGGACACATCACGGAGGACCTGGTTGTCTCCAAAGGCCAGGCTGACGTTGCGTACTTCCAGCTTGTCCACGGTCACTTCTGGGGCAGGTAGTCGTTGGAGAATCCGGCGTTGGGGTCCACGGTGCCCTCCAGCAGCTGGTTGTCGTTGAGCCAGGTGAAGAAGCCGCTCCAGCGGTCCGGGTCCATCTCGCCCCAGCGCTCCGCGTCCGCCTGGTACTCCTTGGCCAGGTACTTCTGGCTGGCCACCACCAGCTCCTCATTGCTCTTGAGCTCGGGGGCGGCCTCCATGAGAATCTGGGCGGCCTCCTCGGGGTGCTCCATGGCGTACTCATAGCCCTGGGTCACAGCGGCCATAAATGCCTTAGACTCCTCTTCGTGCTCGCTGAGATAGGTGTTGTTGCCGATGATCACGGGGGTGTAGAAGTCAAACACCGGGTCGATGTCGGCAAACTCGAAGTAGTCGGTGTCCAGACCCGCCACCTCACAGGCGATGCCAGCCCAGCCGTAGTAAATCCAGATGGCGTCCACAGACTTGCTCTCCAGAGCAGACACCTCGTCGGTGACGGTGGAGGGGATGAGCTCCACCTTGGAGAAGTCGCCGCCGTCGGCCTCCATCACCTGCTGGATGGTAGCCTTCTCCACGGGCAGATCCCAGGTGGCGTACTTGTGGCCCTCCAGGCCCTTGGGGGTGTCCATGCCCTCTCCAGCCCGGGAGATGATGCCGGAGGTGTTGTGCTGGATGATGGCAGCCACAGCGGTGATGGGCAGGGGGTCGTCCCCAATGAGGCCGGGGGCGATGTAGTCCTGGAAGGACACGCCGAACTGGGCCTTGCCCGAGGCCACCAGCACTTCCGCGCCGTCCTCGGGGGGCTGCACCACCTCCACCTCCAGGCCGGCATCCTCAAAGTAGCCGTTGGCCATGGCCACATAGATGCCGGTGTGGTTGGTGTTGGGGGTCCAGTCCAGCACGAAGGTGATCTTCTCCAGGTCCTTCTCTCCGTCCTGGGTGTTGTTCTCGGTCTTCTGCCCGCAGGCAGTGAGAGACGCCGCCAGACCCAGGGTCAGCGCCCCGGCCAGCAGGCGATACGTCCATTTCTTCATCCTTTGTTCCTCCTCTTCTCCTCATCCACGGAGCGGTAGGGCATACACCGCCGCTCCAGCCACCCCACCAGGGCCATGAGGGCCAGGGACAGGGCGGAAATTAAAAAGATCACAGCAAACATCTTGTCAAAGGCAAAGGCCTTTTTCACCCGGGTCATGTACACTCCCAGGCCGCCGAAGCCGCCCAGCCACTCGCTGATGACGGCGCCCACGATGGAGTAGGCGGCGGCGATGCGCAGCCCGGAAAAGAACTGGGGCAGAGCCCAAGGGCATTTTAAGTAGCGAAAAATCTGCCACCGCCCCGCTCCCATGGAGCGCAGCAGTCCCACGGCGTCGGGGTCTACCCCCCGGAAGCCGTCCAGCAGCCCCACCGTCACCGGGAAGAAGGTGACCAGCACCACCAAAATGACCTTAGGAGTCATCTCGTAGCCAAACCACAGCACCAACAGGGGCGCAATGGCCACGGTGGGGATGGTCTGGGTGATGACCAGAATGGGGTAGAAAATCTTGTACAGCAGTTCAAAGGCATCCATGGCCACGGCGAACACAAAGCCCACCGCCACCCCGATGCACAGGCCCAGGGCGGCCTCCTGCAAGGTGATGAGCAGGTTTTCCCACAGGGAGGGGGCGTCGGTGACAAAGGCGGTGACCACCTGCACCGGGGAGGGCAGCATGTAGCTGGGCACCAGCCCGGACACACACACCAGCTGCCACACCACCAGCAGCACCGCCACCCCGGCAATCCCGGGCAGTTTAGCCCTGGTGGTGTTTGGTAACTTTCTGATCAATGGTGAGAATCTCCCCTTCCGGCTCGTAGACCACCTTGATGTAGGCGGACACCTTGGGGGCACCCGCCCGGACGGCCACGTGCTGGCACTCCTTGACAATATCCATCAGCTGGTCGTAGTTATCCCCCTCGATGGTGGTCTCAAAGGGGCCCACATAGTAGTTCAGGCCCGTGGAGCGGATGTAGTCGATGACCTCGTCCACCATGCGCACCAGTTCCTGGTCGTTGTCCGCCTGGGGCAGACTCTGAATGGCAACACTTGCTTTCATAGCACTTCCTCCATATCCATAAAAAATGCCCCGCCGGCAATACCGGCGGGGCATGACAAAACACGGATGCTCCCTACGCTGGCATTACCCAGATCAGGTTAAGGGTCGCAGGATATACCTGCCTCTCAGCTCCTTCCCTGGAGCTCCCCTGTCAACATGCCAGTTTAGTCCTTTTTTCGGCGGTTGTCAACACTTTGCGTCCTGTGCCATCCTCCGTGATTCTCGGACCGATACCCTCTGCCCAATCATCACCGTCATGGTAAACCGCCGCTTCTCCTGGTCATAGTCCCACTGGAAGTCCCCTTCATACTTTTTCAGGGCCTTGGCCACACTTTTCAGGCCAAACCCGTGGTCCTCTCCCCCTGCCTTGGTGGAGCGCAGCCCTTCTTCTCCCACAATGGGGGGCCGATCACAGCTGTTTTCCACCACCACCACCTGATAGCCGTTGCGCCGGGCGGTGGCCAGCTCCATCCACTTTCCCTGGGAGTCCTGGGCGGCGGTGAGGGCATTGTCCAGGAGGTTGCCCAGAATGGCCACCAGGTCGAAATCCTCCACGCCACCCAGGTTGCACAGCTGCACATCATAGGTGAAGGCGATGTTCTTCAGCTCACAAGCGGTGACGTACTTGTCCACCATCACGTCCAGGGCCCGGTTGCCGCTGTGGCAGCGGCGGGTGTATGCCTGGAGCTGCTGCTCCATCTGGGCGATGTACTGCTCCACCTTGGGGTCCTGGTTCAGGTTTCGGATGGCCTCCAGGTGATTTTTGGCGTCGTGGGCGTAGCTTCTCAGCTGCTGGTTCTGCCGCTCCAAAATCTCATAATAGGACTGCTCCATCCGGAGCTGCTCTTCCTTTTGCCGCTGGGCCAAGGCAATCCGTTTCCGCTCCCACCCCAGCTGGTACACCAACACCACCACTACTGTGGCCACGCACAGGGCCATGCTGACCACCAGCATCATCGTGCGCCCGGACATGGTCACCGGCTCCTGGGCTATGCCTTTGGCCAGCCATACCACCCCCACCAGCACAGCGGCAGGACACAGATACACCGGCACCGGAAGCTTTCCATACAGACAGCCCCATATGGGACAGTTCCGCCACCAGCATGGGTTGTACCACCAAGACCGTAAGGCCCAGCAACAGCAGCTCCCATTCGGGTATCCGCGGCTTTGCCAGCCGAGAAAAGAACAGATATATGATCACCAATTCCAGCAAGGCCACCACCGGAGAGGTGGCGAAGTTCCACTCTCCAAACAGTTCAATCATTCCTATCGCCTCCTCAAATAGTCAAATTTATATTTGAATATCAGTAAATTATGACCTTTCAACAGAGGTTACAGTGCTTTAATAAAATCCTCCAAAAGCCTTGAAAACAAAGGATTTATCGCAATGTGTTCGCCCTATCTCTTTATACGGTTACACACAAGTTTACTCTTTTCCTTATTGCTCATAAGGGCAAATACAAGGGCAAGAAAATCTCATAACAAGATATAACAGAGTGTGGCAATCGGAGAACTGTGATGTATGTGCGAATATATTATAACGGAGGATTTTTCAATGGACAAGTATATTTACGATGATAAAAATGGTCTGTGGTATGAACTGCAAGGAGATTATTATATTCCTTGTCTTATCTTACCAGCCGAAAAAGAACAGCCTATCGGTTTGTGGGGGCAGCGGCATTTGCGGTATCTGAAAGAACATCGCAGAAATACATACACAACGCTACTTACAAGCGGCAGACTGAACACTTACCTTGCCGATATAGATAAGCAAGCACAGGAGCGCATCGAAAGGCTCACAGAGCAGATGAAACGGGCGCAGGGTATCACAGAGCAGCTAAAGGCGGAAAACGCTTTAGAATGGACACAGAAAGTAAATAACATACGAGCGTGTGCAAAGGAGATTGTAGAAAAGGAAATCATCTTTGCATAAGTAGAGAGCGGTGGGGAGAAAAGCCCTGCCGCTTATATTATCTATTGCGTCTATTTTGACTTAGATTAAAAAATCCGATACTTTCTGATGTTCAGATAAATGTCTGCGATCACTAAGATTGAATATGGTCAGGCTTTATTGTATAATAACAATAAGCAAACTACACCGAAGCTCCATGATTTGAGGGGGGATATGTTTTGAAAAAAATGGGAACGATTTTGATGATCCTATTATTATGTACGGCTTTTTCCGGCTGTTCTGAAATAGGTAAATTAGTGCGGGATGTTAATAATCCTGATAATCCTTTAAGCGGAAAAAATACAGATGAACGTATTATAATGTGTCTCCAGCAAGCTTACCCTGAGCACACTTTTAATATCGTTACACCTTTTGATGAAGGCGAAGACTGCGGGGTATATTCCGATGAAAACGGAGTGAAATTTAGTGTATCAAATATCATCTATAATAATACTTATCATTTTGGTTGCTGCGATGATTATTTGAAAACGTTGCTTGAAGAACAAGGATATATCGAGCGCATTGCTGAAATTGCAGAAAAATATCATCTTCGTTTAAGATATGATGACGAAAACGAAACAGTAGGATTAGAAACTGATGAGGAAAACACAATATCAGAATACGCTGCCGCCCTTTCAGAAATATTAAATTCTGTAAATGTTCCAAAGGTAAAATTGCCGGAAGAACAAGGATTTTCAACTGGTGAAGTAAATTATTATACCCGCCCAAACTGGGGAATGCTTTTGTGCCGATGTGAAGCAGACAACAATGCTTCTAATGAGATTTTTTCTTTTGATGATGTGAATTTGACTCAGCAAGAGATTGAGCAACGACTGGACACATGTTATAAAAGGATTCAAGAATAAATTATATATGGGAATTCTTAAACTCTGAAAAAGTGATAAATAAATTTTTGAGGGGATGGTAGAGCTGAAAAAAATAGGAATGATTTTGATAATCCTATTATTATGTATGGCTTTTTCTGGCTGTTCTGAAATAGGTAAATTAGTGCAGGATGTTGATAATTCTGATAATCCTTTAAGCGGGAAAGATACAGATGAACGCATTTTAATGTGTCTCGAGGAAGAATATCCAGAACATGATTTTGTGATTGTGGAATCGTATAATAAAGAAAATGATTCAGGAAAATTTCAAGACGAAAATGGAATAGAATTTACAGTACATGGTCTGGTCTATGATAATACATATCATTTTGGATGTAGAAATGACTATTTAAAAGTTCTGTTGGAAAGCCAGGATTATCTAAAAGAGGTAAGTGATATTGCTGAAGAATATGGGTTTAGTGTTGATTATTCAGAGGAAACCATAGGGATTGAAGGCAATGAAAACGAGGATAACTCTGATTCAATAGATAGAATTTTTGAAATGGTACAAAAAATTCTAAACAGCGTTGATACTCCGCAAATTATGTACCCTAAAGAGGCTGGAAGTTTCTCTACTGGTAAAATTAACTACTACAGCATCCCATGTTGGGGACAATTAACTTGTCTATATCATATACAAGGTCATGCAGCGGTAATGACATTTCGTTTTGGAGATGAAAACATAAATGAAGAAACAATTAGAAAAAACATCATAGACGCATTGAAACAAGTTGAAAGCAATATAGAAAATGATAAATCGTATGAATAAAAAACTTAGTCCCACATTCCTTTCAAAAGTGTTTATATGTACGATACCGCCAGCAGTCACACGCTGACGGTGTTTCCTTTATCGGCTGTCTCTGTCAAAGGATTTCTTTCTCTGTCTCAGCTGGTTTCTTTGCTTGCCCTCCGCCTGAAGCTGGCGCAGGCGTTCCAGTACGCTCTCCCGTTCAGGCGGCTTTGCCTGCTCTTTTTTGGGCGGTTTTCGTTTTTCCCTGACTTGCCGCTCCCATGCGGCAAGGTCACGATTGTACTGCTCCACAACAGCCTCCGCCTTGCGGTAGGTTGCCATGAACGCCTGCACATCGGGATAACCGTCCTCTTTCAGAACATCGGGCAGTTTATCCAGTTTTTCAGCGATTTCCTTTTCTGTCCGCTTTATCTGCTCTGTGAGCGCCTTGCGCTCCTTACCCTTGAAAATCCCTTTTGTGTCGGCAAGTTGCTGTTTCAGTTTCGGAAGTACCGTATCCTGCAAGTGCCGGATTTCTTTCGCCTTATCCTGCGCCTTTATCATCAGCTTTTGTATGGTACGGAATTCTGCCATATCTATTTCAAGGACAGGCTTCGGCGGCATATCGTGTTCACGGATTAAGTTTTGCAGAAAGTCCTATGAAACTCACCGCAGAACATGTATATAAGACCATTCACGGGGCCCCCATTCTTCAGGACGTGGACCTCACCCTGGAGGGGGGCACCATCTACGGCTTTGTGGGCCGCAACGGCAGCGGCAAGACCACAGCGCTTTTATGTGGTGGATGTGTATGCCGGGGAAGGACTACAGAATGGTGATCTCATTTGGCTCACCAGCTCCCAGTGGAAACTTCCGGAGTCCCCCACATCGGGCCATCTACAGACCGGCTATGTCAACCTGCCCCAAAACAACTGGGAATACTTGGTGTTTCTCCAGGGCCCAGCGGATGAGTTCCAGCCCATCTACGAACAGCCTGTCTACCAGCTCCGGGACGATCTCACCCTTACCCCCATTCTCTGCTGTACCGATTGGAACGCAGAGGTGGAGGAAGGCCAGGGAGACACGATTCTGTACAAGGAAGCACGCTGGCATGAATTTTGCACCCAGACCCAGCAGGGCATGGACACCCTCATGGAGGCCAAGCACCAGGTGATTGCTCAATTCCCTGTAAACGAGTAAGAAAAAGCCCCGAATGCCGCTGCATTCGGGGCAACCAAACCAAGAATCATAAAACAAAAATCCCGAATGCGCTTGCATTCGGGATTTTTTAAATATCACAACAATATAGATACCCTTATACCTGATTCTTTTTCGCTGTGTTGATGGAAGCAATGAGCAATCGCTTGACCTCGGTACATTGTTTCAAAATGGTAGGATCATCATAGTAGCCACTTTCGATGAGCAGCTCCAGCCAGTATTCGCTTTCCGAACATTCTTTCAGTGCGATTTGCAATTTTGCAATAAAATCAGCCTTTCCATGGGCATACATGGCTTCCCGGATGTTGGCACCGATGCTGGTTCCCGAGCGAATGAGTTGATTGGTCAGGACGCTTTCCCGTTTGGAGTGTTTCATCTCATTGCACACTTTGATGATTTCCAACGCAAATGCCTTGGATTTATCTTGAAGGGGACTGGGCATAATCTTCTCCCCAAAAATAAAATCCGTGCCGCCTGGCGGCACACCTTACTTCTTCACTATTCACTATTACTTATTCACTTCCAAAAATCGACCCATCCAGTTTAGTGAAGAGTGAAAAGTGAATAGCGAATAAGTAAAAATCGACAAGCCCCTGACGGTGCTTGTCGATTTTTGGTGCCGGTGGCCGGACTCGAACCGGCACGGTGTCGCCACCGGTGGATTTTGAGTCCACTACGTCTACCAATTCCATCACACCGGCATGGTGCGAGTGGTATTATACTATATTATTTCCCATTTCGCAAGAGAAAATTTTGTTATTTTCCCTCTTCCCTCTCCGCTGCCAGACTGGAATCTACGGTTTCAGGGATTGACGAAATGGTGCAAAACGTGTACTATATGTGTATCTATGGTCAACGGAGGTATGACACCATGGTTCGTAAAAAAGATTCCAACGTGGTGCACTGTGCATCCTGCGGCGAGGATTACAGTGCCACATATAAGTTCTGTCCCTTCTGCGGCGGCGCTCAAACCCCCACCACCCAGCCCGCCATGGCCGATGAGAGCGGCTATGAATTTGACGGACAGGATGTGTTTGATCGCCCCGACGCCCAGCCCGCCGGAAAGGGCGGCAAGCGTCTGCCCGGAGCCGGCGGTCAGGCTCCCACTCCGCCCCCGCCCATCAACTGGCCCCGACTGATCACCTTCCTGTGCTCTCTGGTCATCATCGCCGCCGCTCTGGTGATGGTATTCACCGTGGTCTACCCCCATCTGCGGGATGTGACCAACCCCGATGCCAACCCCTCCGCGTCGGTATCCGTGTCCCCCACCGCCACCCTGTCCCCTGAGGGCCTGGCTGGCATGACCCTGGACACCACCGACTTCACCCTCCAGCCCCAGCAGACCCACACCCTTACCGTCACCTTTGACCCCGCCGATTGGGAGGGCACCGTCTCCTGGACCTCTTCCGATGAGACCTGCGCCACCGTAGACGAGGACGGCGTGGTCACCAACGTCAATGCTTCCGGCACCCAGCGTCGGGCCGTGATCACCGCCACCGCAGGCGGCCAGACCGTGACCTGCACCGTGTACTGCCAGTCCACGGCCCCCGTCACCCCCGCCCCCACGGCCGAGCCCACGCCCGAACCCACTCCTGAGTCCGGTGACATCCCCAACGGCTCCACGGGCACCATCATGAACGCCGCCAACGGCCTGCGGGTGCGCTCCGGCCCCGGCACCAGCTATGACGTGCTGGCCAGCCTGAAAAACGGCGACTCCATCACCGTGGTCTCCTACGCCGGGGACAACTGGTATGAGATCCGCTATTCCAGCACCAAGATCGGCTACATCATGGGCGACTACATCAACGCCAACTAAATTCAGCTTTTTGTACATAACACCACTGCAAGGTCCCTTGCAGTGGTGTTATGTTTCCATCTTGCAATTCTTTTCCATCCGCTACCTCTTCTCCCACAAACTCAAGGGCGCCACCCTGGCCTTCTTTGTCACCTTGGCCTGCACCGTGCTCTTTGACCTGTCCATCGCCATTGTGGCGGGTATGGCCCTGTGCTGCGTGATCTTCACCGTCAAGTGCGTGCAGCATGTGGAGGTGACCATCAGCGAGGTGGACCCCCAGCGGCTCCAGCGCATCAACCTGTCCTATCACCCCCGCCACTCCTCGGTGCGGGTGGTGTACATCTCCGGGGCCATCTTCTTCGGCTCTGCCGGGTATCTGGAGCGGTCCCTGGCCCAGCTGCCTTCCGACACCACCTCGGTGATTCTCTCGGTGCGGGGCGTGTCCACCGTGGACGCCACAGGCATCCAGACCTTCTCCCGGTTCATCCAGGCCCAGCAGGCCCACGGCACCCGGGTCTTCTTTACCGGAGCCAGCCCCGCCTTCCGCACAGCCATGGACCGGGGCGGCGTCACCCAGCTGATGGGCGAATCCGCCTTCTACTGGAGCGCCATGGACGCTCTGTCCGACATCGCCCAGGAATCCCAGACCGTCTAAGTTCCTTTTTCCCGCCCACCCTCGGGTGAGCGGGAATCTTTCTTGCAGTTTTGCCCCAGTTCTGGTATACTGGAGAAAATTCATACCTAACAGGAGGTATTTCTTTCATGCTTACCGTTGACCATATCAGTGTGATGAATCTGGAAAACGCCATGCGGGGCGCCCGCAATCCCCTGAACAGCTGGGCCCGCAGCGACAGCCACTACGACGAGCAGGGCAACTACATTCTGGGTGAAAACGACCTTGGCCTGGCCCAACGCCTATGCTCGGCTGGCACCGACCACCGGAAGTTCATCCGTCAGATCATGGTGTCCATGGACATCACCGCCCCCATGTACTGGTGGAAGGAGTTTGACACCTACAAGGTGGGCACCGTGGCCAACTCCACCTCTACCATGCACAAAATCCACGCCAAGGCCTTTGAGCGCAGCGACTTCAGCTGTGACCACATGACCCCTGAAACCCTGGCCCACTTCGACGGCACCATCGCCTACTTAGAGCAGGTGCGCAACCGCTATCTGGAGACCAAGGACAAGACCCACTGGTATGACCTCATCCAGCTGCTCCCCTCCAGCTACAATCAGATGCGCACCGTCACCCTCAACTATGAGGTGCTGGCCAACATCTACTATGCCCGGCGCAATCACAAGCTGGACGAGTGGCACACCCTGTGTGACGTGATTCTCACCCTGCCCTACGCCAAGGAGCTCATTGGAGCCTGCGAGAAATAAGGCGATGACAGCCCCGGGACCGGGGGTTCCGGGGCTGCTGAAAAAAACTTTCATTTTTTTGAGAAAACATGTTGACAATAGGGGGGACCCCTGCTATAATAATCTTCGCTGCAAACGTGATGTGCCACACACGCTGGTGTAGCTCAGCTGGTAGAGCAGCTGATTTGTAATCAGCAGGTCGGGGGTTCGAATCCGTCCACCAGCTCCACGTTTCTACAATTTCATATGGAGGAGTACCCAAGTGGCCAAAGGGGGCAGACTGTAAATCTGTTGTCTTCGACTTCGATGGTTCGAATCCATCCTCCTCCACCAAAAATCCCGAATGCGAATGCGTTCGGGATTTTTACTTATTCCTTTTTCCCTCTTCCCTATTCACTAACTTCTACTGCCTGCCCGGGATTTTTGGAAAGTAAGAAGTAATAGGTAATAGTGAATAGGTGTGGTGTGCCGCCAGAGCGGCACGGATTTATATAACGTCGGATTCCCGGCAGACGGTGGTAGGGGCCGTGGCTTGCCCGGCCCGTGTCTACCCTGGCCTTGCCCTGGGGGATTCGGGAGGGGCAAGCCCCTCCCCTACGCCAGATGCCCAAGAAGTCCATCAATGGTTACGACTATTTTTCATTACAAAAGGCCGCCTGTGGACATGCCACAGGCGGCCTTTTTGTTATCCCAGCAGCAGCTTGTCGTCCGCCTCGTCGGACCCGGTGGCCTGGCCAAACTTGGCCAGCAGGTCCTCCACGGTGAGTTTTTTCTTCTCCTCCCCGGAGATATCCAGAGCCACCCGGCCCTCGTACATCATGATGAGTCGGTTGCCGTGGGCAATGGCGTCTCGCATGTTGTGGGTAATCATCAGGGTGGTGAGGTGGTCCCGCTGCACGATGGTCTCGGTGGCAGCGAGCACCTTGGCCGCCGTCTTGGGGTCCAGAGCGGCGGTGTGCTCGTCCAAGAGCAGCAACTTGGGCTTCACCAGGCTGGCCATCAAAAGGGTCAGGGCCTGGCGCTGGCCGCCGGAGAGCAGCCCCACCTTGGAGGTCATGCGGTCCTCCAGTCCCAGGTCCAGCAGCTTGAGCATCTCCCGGTACTCCTCCCGCTCCGCCTTGGTGATGCCAGCGCCCAGAAAACGGCGCTTGCCCCGGCGGGCGGCCAGAGCCAGATTCTCCTCAATTTGCATGGTGGCGGCGGTGCCCATCATGGGGTCCTGGAACACCCGGCCAATGTAGCGGGCCCGCTTGTGCTCGGGCAGACGGGTCACGTCCACCCCGCCGATGGTGATGGTGCCCTCGTCCGCCGGCCACACCCCGGCCACGGCGTTGAGGAGGGTGGATTTGCCCGCTCCGTTGCCGCCGATGACGGTGACAAAGTCCCCTTCCTTCAGGTGGAGGGACACGCCGTTGAGGGCGGTCTTCTCGTTCACCGTCCCGGCGTTGAAGGTCTTGTAGATACTCTCAATCTTAAGCACGGTTCACACCTCCCCGCTTCACAGGCTTGGCAAAGTACTTGCCCTTCCAGTAGGGCACCGACAGGAACACGGCCACCACCACCGCAGACAGCAGCTTGAGGTAGTTGGAGTCCATAAGGTTCAGAGACAGCACCAGTTGGATGACCATGTAGTAGATGATGGCGCCGATGGACACCGCCAGCAGCTTCAAACCGAAGTTGCGGAAGAGCTTGGAGAAGAGCACCTCACCGATGATGACGGCGGCCAGACCGATGACGATGGCGCCCCGGCCCATGTTGGCGTCGGCAAAGCCCTGGTACTGGCTCAGCAGGGCCCCGGACAGGGCCACCAAGCCGTTGGAGATCATCAGGCCCAGCACCTGGTTGAGCCGGGTGTTGATGCCCTGGGCCCGGGCCATGGCCTGGTTGGCGCCGGTGGCACGGATGGAGCAGCCCAGCTCCGTGCCGAAGAACCAGTACAAAATCGCGATGATGACCACCGTGACCACACCCACCACAAAGATGGGGTGCTGATAGAAGGGGCGGGTGCCCTTCCCCACGTCCTGAACAAAGCGCAGGGACACCAGCAGCTTGTTGAGCACGTCGGGGTTGATGATATTCAAGGCCACATTGGCCTTCATGGACATGATGGCCAGGTTCACCGACCACAGCCCCAGCTGGGTCAAAATTCCGGCCAGAATGGCGGGAATGCCGCACACAGTGTGGAGCAGTCCGGTGACCAGCCCCGCAGCCATGCCCGACGCCGTGGCCGCCAGCAGCGCCACCCACAGGTTGATTCCCTGGGAGAAGAGCACTACGAACACCGCACCTCCGGTGCAGAAGGAGCCGTCCACGGTGAGGTCGGCAATATCCAGAATCTTATAGGTGAGGTAGACGCCAATGGCCATAATGCCCCAGATCAGGCCCTGGGAGACCGCCCCTGGCAGGGCGTTGAGAAAATCCAGCATGGTTGTTCCTCCTTGCAATCAAGACACAAGAGAGCGAGGGGGTTCCCCCGCTCTCTTGCTGATGTATTCTCTTATTCTGCTTCAATGGCAGTGTAGCCCTCCGGGGGCGTCAGCTTCAGGTCGTCGCAGATGTCCTGGTTGTACATCTTGGTGAACTGGGGGGCGTACTCAATGGGCATCTGGGAGATGTCCGCCTCCCCACGGAGCACCTTCACCGCCATCTCGCCGGTGGTGACGCCCAGGTCATAGTAGCTGATGGACAGAGTGGCCACGCCGCAGCCCTTGCAAATGCCCTGCTCTCCGGCGAAGACGGGGATCTTGGCGGGGCGGCAGATGTTATCCACGATGGAGGCGTTGGAGGCCACGGTATTGTCGGTGGGCACGTAGATGACGTCGCTGTTGTCCGCCGCCGTCTGAGTCACCGCCGCCATGTCGTTGGAGTCGGAGAAGGCGTACTGGGTGCAGGTGTAGCCCAGCTCCTCCAGATGCTCCTGGACGGTGTCCACCTGGTACTGGCTGTTGGGCTCCCCGGAGCAGTAAAGCAGGCCCACCGTCTTGGCCTCGGGACACCACTCCTGAATCATGGCCGCCTGCTGGTCCAGGGGGGCCAGGTCGGAGGTACCGGAGACGTTGGTGCCCACGGTGCCGGAGAAGTCGTCAATTTTCAACGCCACGCCGTACTCGGTCACTGAGGTGCCCAGCACCGGGATATCCCCGGTGGCAGAGGCCGCCGCCTGCAAGGCAGAGGAGGCGTTGGCCATGATGAGGTCCACCCCGCTGGAGACAAAGGTGTTGGCGATGGTGGCACAGGTGGCGGGGTCGTTGGCGGCGTACTCCAGATCAAAGGTCACCTTATCCCCAAACGCCTCCTTTAACGCGTCCTGGAACCCTTTGGTGGCCTGGTCCAGCGCCTCGTGGGGGGTCAGCTGCACAATACCGATGGTATAGCTGTCCTTCTCCCCGCCGGACTGGGTCTTCTGGGAAGTCTGGCCGCCGCAGCCTGCCAGTCCCGCTGCCATGGTCAGCGCCAACAGCGCTGCGCCTGCTCTCCAACTGTGTTTCATGTTCCTTCCTCCTATCCAAATGGGCACTTCAACGCTTTTAGCCATCAAAGTGTCTGAGTCTGAACAAAGAGCCTCCCGGCTCGTTGCAAACAGTATAATGCTTTAATGCATTGATGTCAAGGGGGGATTTACACATTTGTGAACGAAAGGGAAACAACTTGGCCGGGCATGGACTTTCCCATGGGAGTATGATATACTGTTCAATGGTAGATTGCCAAAAAACTTCATGGTAAAGAAGCCCCATCATCTCGCATCACCCAGCAGCCCTCGGCAGAGTTTTCCCATCCGCAGATGGGAAAATAAATTGAAATCACGTATTTTCCCAGGACATGCGCATGGGAAAATACACTGCTCAGCCCGCCAGTGTGGAATTGGGTCGCCCTTTGACCCAATTGTGCATGCAGCGGGCTGCATCCCCCTCGAGAAAATGCTGGCATGTTCGAGATATAGATAGGTATGCCCAAGGAGGTCAGCCCCATGGCTGGAAAACTGATCGTGTTTGAGGGAACGGACGGCTCGGGAAAGTCCACCCAATTTCAACTGTGCTGTCAGGCACTGAATGAGGCGGGGCGGGAATTCCGTACCACCGTCTATCCCCGCTACCGGGAGGAATCCTCGGCCCTGGTGCGGATGTATCTGGGGGGCGCCTTCGGCTCCCATCCCGACGATGTCAACGCCTATGCCGCCTCCACCTTCTTTGCTGTGGACCGGTACGCCGGGTACAAGCAGGAGTGGGGGGCCTATTATGAAGCTGGAGGACTGATGGTGATGGACCGTTACACCACCTCCAACGCCGTGCATCAGGCCTCCAAGCTGCCGGAGGACCAGCGGGAGGCGTTTTTCCACTGGCTCTTTGATTTGGAGTACCAGCGCATGGGCCTGCCCAGCCCCGACCAGGTGATCTGGCTGGATATGCCCACCCATCTGGCGGTGGCCAACCTCCGCCGCCGGGAGGCGGCGACCCACACCCAGGCGGACATCCACGAGGAGGACAACAACTACCTCACTGCCTGCGCCCAGGCCGCCGCTCAGGCCGCCCAGCTCTACGGCTGGAAGCGCATCTCCTGTGTCAACGACCAGGGCCAGCTGCGCGGCGTAGAGGCCATTCATGAGGAAATTATGCAACTGATTTTGGAATAAGGAGGACGATATCATGGTTTACATTCTGTTAGCCACTGGTTTTGAAACCGCTGAGGCCTTGGCCCCCGCCGACGTGCTGCGCCGGGGCAATGTGCCCGTGTCCCTGGTGGGTGTCACTGGCCCCACCGTCCAAAGCGCCCAGGGTGTCACCGTCACCACCGACGTGGCCCTGGCCGAGGTGACCCTGGCTCCCGGCGACATGGTGATGCTCCCCGGCGGTCTGGGTGGTGTGGACGCCCTGGAGCACAGCGAGGCCGCCATGGCCCTCATCCGCCAGGCCGCTGCCGATTCCCAGGTGTGGCTCACCGCCATCTGCGCCGCCCCCACCCTGCTGGCCCGGGCCGGGCTCATCCCCGCCGGAGGAAAGGCCGTGTGCTACCCCGGCATGGAGGGGGAGCTGGTGAAGGCGGGCGTGGAGCCCTGTATGACGGAGCCTTTCGTGGTGGAGGGACACCTCATCACCGGACGGGCCGCCGGGTCCAGCTTCGACTTCGGTCTGGCTCTGCTCACCGCTCTTTCTGGGGCTGACGTGGCCCGCCAGGTCCAGAACGCCATTCACTACATGGCATGACCCCCCAGGAGCTCAAGGAGCGGCTGCGCCGGCAGGCCGCAGCCCTTCCCCGTGCCAATGTCCCCCACCTGTTGGAGCAGTTTCTGGCTCTGCCCCAGGTGGAAGCGGCCCACACCGTGATGGTCTTCTACGGCGTGGGTCGGGAGCCGGACACCACCGCCCTCATTGACCAGCTTCTGGCCATGGGCAAGCGGGTGGCCCTTCCGGTGTGTCTGCCCCAGCGGAAAATGGAAGCCCGTATCATCACCAGCCAGGACCAGCTCATCCCCAACCACTACGGCATTCCGGAGCCGGACGGGGTGTGCCCCATCGTCCCCCAGGAGGACGTGGACGTGGTGCTGGTGCCCAACATGATGTGTGACCGGGCGGGATACCGCCTGGGCCAGGGCGGCGGCTACTACGACCGGTGGCTGAAGGGCTATACCGGGTTCACCGTGTCCGTGTGTCCCGCCGACCGATTCCAGGAGCAGCTGCCCCACGCCGAGTACGACGTGCCGGTGCAGCTGGTACTCACCGACGCCTGACAAACGCCAAGGGCGGAGAGGGGTCCCCTCTCCGCCCAACGGATACGTGCGCTTTTTAGCAGCAGCCGTCGTTGCAGCCGCAGCCGCAGTTGTTGCCACAGCCATTGCCGCAGCCACAGCCGTTGCCGCCCATGTTACCGCCACCGCAGCAGCAGCAGAGAATGAGTACCAGGATGATGATCCACCAGCAGCCGCCACCGAAACCATTGTTACCACAACACATAACAAGTCACCTCACATAAGATTTCCGGTACAGGTACCGGCTCGGACGCCGCACACCACATGGTCTGCGGCGCCGGAGTCGGCGCCCGTCCCCGTTTCTGCGTTATACTATGTGGTCACGGCGAGATTGGTTCCCCAACCTTAGAAGAAATTTTTCAGATAACCTATCCTGATGAGGAGTGAAACAAGACATGTCAGAACAACGTTCCCACGCCCCCCAGGAGCCCCAGCGACGGCCACGGGTCTCCCGCAACCAGAAGAAAACCCACCGCACCAAGGCGGCCAGCGCCCTGCTGTATGTGCTGTTCGTGGTGGGTCTGTCCGCCGTGCTGGCCACCGTGGGCTGGATCTGGGCCAACGACCTGCTGGCCCTGAACAAGGAGTACACCTCCGCCATCGTCAAGGTGGAAAACGACGAGAAGTTCAGCGATGTGGTGGATTCCCTCAAGGACAACGGCCTCATTGAGTACAAGTTCCTCTTCCACCTCTATGGCCTGTTCTCCAACGCCAGCGACAAGATCACCCCGGGCACCTACGAGCTGAACACCGATATGGACTACCGGGCCCTGGTGACCAACATGAGTTCGTCCTCGTCCACCCGTCAGACCATTGACATCACCATCCAGGAGGGCTACACCATCGACCAGATCTTCCAGCTGCTGGAGGAGAAGGGGGTCACTACGGTGGAGCAGCTCCAGGATATGTCCGCCAACTGGGACTACAACTTCAGCTGGCTCAAGGACCTGCCCCTGGGCGACTACCACCGTCTGGAGGGCTACCTCTTCCCCGACACCTACACCTTCTATCTGGGTGAGGACCCCAAGTACGTCATCAACAAGATGCTGGTGAACTTCGAGTCCAAGATGGAGGACTATATGGACCAGTTCAACGAGGAGAGCAAGTACTCCCTCCACGACATTGTCACCATCGCCTCCATGATTGAAAAGGAGACCGACGGCGAGGACTACGCCAAGATCTCCTCGGTGATCTACAACCGTCTGGAGAACACCAATGCCGAGACCCAGGGCTACCTGCAAATCGACGCCACCCTGGTGTATCTCAACGGCGGCAAGGTGCCCACTGAGGCAGACAAGGCCATTGACTCCCCCTACAACACCTATCTGTACAAGGGCCTGCCCGCCGGACCCATCTCCAACCCCGGTATGACCGCCCTGTATGCGGCTCTCAACCCGGAGAACACCAGCTACTACTACTATGTGCTCAACCCCGAGACCAAGAAGCACGAGTTCACCAAGACCTACGCCCAGCACCAGGCCCTGGTGGAGAAGTACGGAGTGGAAGAATGAAAAACGTAGAGTTATTATCCCCCGCCGGGGACATGGAACGTCTGACCATGTCCCTGGCCTACGGGGCTGACGCCGTGTATCTGGCGGGCAACGCCTTCGGCATGCGGGCCTTTGCCGGCAACTTCGACCGGGACGAGATGACCCAGGCCGTGCAGCTGGCCCACGACAAGGGGGTGCGGGTCCATGTGACCTGCAACACCCTGGCCCGCAACGATGAGATCGCCCGTCTGCCCGAGTACCTGGAATTTCTGGAGTCCATCGGCGTGGACGCCGTCATCAGTGCAGGCGTGGACGTGCTGAGCCTGGCCCACCGCTACGCCCCCCATGTGGAGGTGCACATGTCCACCCAGACGGGCATCACCAACTATGAGATGGCCCGGGTGTGGCACGACCTGGGCGCCAAGCGGGTCATCCTGGCCCGGGAGCTGTCCCTGGACGAGGTGGCGGAGATCTGCGCCAAGGCCCCCCGTGATTTGGAAGTGGAGGCCTTTGTCCACGGCGCCATGTGCGTGAGCTACTCCGGCCGCTGCCTGCTGTCCAACTATATGACCGGGCGGGATGCCGCCCGGGGCGCCTGCGCCCAGCCCTGCCGCTACCAGTACGCCCTCATGGAGGAGAAGCGGCCTGGGGAGTACTTCCCCGTCTTCGAGGAAAACGGCGAGACCTTCATCATGAACAGCCGGGACATGTGCATGATCGACCACGTGCCCGAGCTGCTTCAGGCGGGTCTGGACTCTCTGAAAATCGAGGGCCGGGCCAAGAGCGCCTACTACGCCGCCATGACCACCGCCGCCTACCGCCACGCCATTGACGCTGCGGTGGAGGGCAAGCCCCTGGAGCCCATCTGGCGAGCGGAGGTGGACAAGGTCAGCCACCGCCACTACTCCACCGGCTTCTACTACGGCCAGCCGGGGCAGTACACCGACTCCGCCCGGTACATCCGGGACTGGCAGGTGCTGGCCATCGTCACCGACTGCGACCAGGACGGCAACGCCACCCTCTCCCTGCGCAACAAGTTCACCGCCGGGGACCAGATCGAAGTGGTGGGCCCCGATGTGCCCGCCTTCCCCCTCACCGCGCCCCTCATGACCGACGGGGAGGGCTTCACCCTGGCCCAGCCCCGGCACCCGCAGATGGTATTTCACATGAAGCTCCCTCGCCCGGTGCCCCCCCTGTCGGTGGTGCGGGCCTGCCGCCCCAACTCCTAAAAGTAATCAAAAAAATGCAAGCATTTTTTTGAGGGGATGCAGCCCGCTGCATGCATAATTGGGTCAAAGGGCGACCCAATTCCACACTGGCGGGCTGAGATGTGTTTTTCCCGATGCGCATGTCCCCGGGAAAAACGGATTTCAATTTATTTTCCCATCTGCGGATGGGAAAACTCTGCCGAGGGCCTATTTACCCTAAGCCCCCCACGAACTTTTGCCTTTTGGATAATCTAAAATCCCCGGTTGGATGCAGGAGCATCCAACCGGGGATTTTCTGTTAGGTCAGGTCCTGGCCGTTGGTGGCAATCACCTTCTGATACCAGTAGAACGAGTCTTTGCGGTGGCGGGACAGGTCGCCGCTGCCGTCATCGTGCTTGTCCACGTAAATCATGCCGTAGCGCTTGCGCATCTCTCCGGTACTGGCAGACACCAGGTCGATACAGCCCCAGGGGGTGTAGCCCTGGAGGTCTACCCCATCGGCCACCGCCTCGGCCATGGCGGTGATGTGCTCACGCAGGTAGTCGATGCGGTAGGGGTCGTGGATGGTGCCATCCGCCCCCATGGTGTCCATGGCCCCCAGGCCATTCTCCACCACCATCAGGGGAATCTGATAGCGGTCATACAGGTGGTTGAGTACCCAGCGCAGACCCTGAGGGTCAATCTGCCAGCCCCACTCGGTGACCGGCAAATAGGGGTTTCGAATGCCGCCCAGAGCGCCGTTGCCCGTGGAGGGGTCTCCCTCCTGCTTGGTGCCCACACACCGGGAGTCGTAGTAGCTGAAGGTGTAGAAGTCCACGGTGCCCTCCCGCAGGTCCACCTCGTCCTGGGGGGTGATGTCCAAAGTGACCCCCTTCTCCGCCAGCAGGCGGCGGGCATAGCTGGGATAGGCTCCCCGCACGTGCACATCTCCCGCCAACAGGTTGTGCAGGCGGTCCATGGACAGCTGGGTGAGCTGATCCTCCGGGGCGCAGGTACGGGGGTAGACGCACATGTAGGCGATCATACAGCCCAGCCGATTGTCCGGGTCGATCTGGTGGCCCAGGCGCACCGCCTGAGCGGAGGCCACCAGCTGGTGGTGCATGGCCTGCCAGCGGTCTTGCTCGGTGGTGGTCTCCGGGAGCATACCTCCGGCGATGAAGGTGCCAAAGGGCACAGACAGCATGTTGATCTCGTTGAAGGTCAGCCAGCGGCGCACCTTGCCCTTGTACCGCTCCATCACCGTCTTGGCGTAGTGAACAAAGAAGTCCACCAGCTTGCGGTTCTTCCACCCCCCATATTGAGTGGTCAGGTACAGGGGATTTTCATAGTGGGACAGGGTGACCAGAGGCTCAATGCCGTACTTGGCCAGCTCGTCAAACACCTGGTCGTAAAAGGCCAGCCCCTCCTCGTTGGGCTGCTCCTCATCCCCCCGGGGGAAGATGCGGGACCAGGAGATGGACATGCGGTAGACCTTGAAGCCCATCTCAGCAAACAGGGCGATGTCCTCTTTCCAGTGGTGGTAGAAGTCGGTGGCCTCGTGATTGGGATAGAAGGCGTCAGGCTGGGCGGGAATGGTGATGCGGCGGGGGGTGTTCACCGAGCCCCCGGTGAACACGTCGTCAATGGAGGGGCCGCGGCCCCCTTCGTTCCATCCACCTTCATACTGGTTGGCGGCGGTGGCGCCGCCCCACAAAAAGCCATCCGGGAAGCTCCGGTTCATGGTGGTTCCTCCTTTTACAGTACGGTGAGCAGACGTGCGCCGTGCTCAATGTTGATCTCCTTGGTGGGCACCACTTCCAGGTATTCCTCGGAGTTGGTGACGATGACCGGGGTGGTCACATCATAGCCCTCTGCCCGAAGCCCGTTCAAATCACAGGTGAGCAGCAGCTGGCCCTTTCTCACAACGTCGCCCACCTTCACATGAGGAGTAAAATACTTGCCGTTCAGGGCCACCGTGTCCCGGCCCACATGGACCAGCACCTCCAGGCCGTCGTCGCTGCGCAGGCCCACCGCATGGCTGGAATCCATCAGGGTCTCCACCACCCCGTCAAAGGGGGCGTACACTCGGCCATCGGTGGGAATGATAGCCGCACCGGTGCCCAGCACGCCGGAGGCAAAGGTCTCATCGGACACCTGGCTGAGGGGCATCAGCTTGCCGGTCATGGGGCTGTTCACCACCAGGCGCTGAGGGGCCTGCACCTGGGTGCCCTTGGGGGCGGTATTCTTGGTGGTGGTAGCCGCCTCTCCGCTGCCCTGGGGGTCACGGAAGCCCAGGATAAAGGTGAGGACAAAGGACACCACCACGGCGATGAGGCAGGTCAGGCCGATGTACAGGATGGAGCTGGGCCGTCCCGCCTCCACATACTGGATGGTGGTCACCAGGCCGGGGCAGGCGGCAGAAAAGCTCTTGAGCTGCATCAGACCGGCAAAGCAGCCGGAGGCGAAGGAGGCGATGAGCACGGCGATGAAGGGGCGCTTGAGGCGCAGGGTGACGCCGTACATGGCGGGCTCGGTGATACCAGCCACCAGGGCGGAGAAGCCGGCGGCGGCGGCGGTCTGACGCATGTTCTTGTTCTTGGAGCGCAGGGCCACGGCCATGGAGGCGCCGCCCTGGGCCAGGTTGGCACCCAGCTGGGCCACCATCACCAGGCCGTCAAAGCCAGCCGGACCGCTGATGGCTGCGATGGCGATGGGGGTAAGCACATGGTGCATGCCAAAGAGCACCAGCACGGGGTAAATGCCGCCGATGATGCCCACGGCCAGCCAGCCCAGATTGGTCTGAATCCACTCCAGACCGCCGGAGATGGCCTCACCGGCAATGGCTCCGGCAGGGCCCACCGCCCACAGGGCAATGGGGGCGCAGATGAGCACGATGAGCATGGGGTTGAGGAAGGTCTTGGTGATGGCGGGGGTGATGCGGTCCACCAGCTTCTCCACCTTGGACAGCACCCAGGCCATGATGATGGCGGGCAAAATGGAGTAGGGGTAGTTGGCCGCAGTCACAGGCACCCCGAACAGGGAGATGGGGTCTCCGGCAGTAAACATGGCCTGGAGGGTGGGGTGCACCAAAATACCCGCAATGGTGATGCTCAGATAGATGTTGGTGTTGAAGTACCGGGCGGCGGAAGCGGCCACCAGGATGGGCAGGAAGTAGAAGGAGCCGTCGCCGATGACGTTGAGCACCTGATAGGTGGAGCTCTCCTCAGCCAGAATCCCCAGCATGGGCAGCAGCACCAGCAGCACCTTCATCATGGCGCAGCCGATGATGGCGGGGATGACGGGGGTCATGGAACCCAGCAGGGCGTCCATCATCCGGGCGGGAATGGGCTTTTTCTTTTTCTCCTCTTCCTCCTGGACGGGCTGGCCCTTGTTCTCCAGCACCCCCATCTCCTGCAAGGCCTCGTAAACCTTGGGCACCCGGTTGCCGATGATGATCTGATACTGGCCGCTGGCGTGGACCACGCTGATGACGCCGGGGACCTCAGATACCGCCGCATCGTTGGCCAGCGTCTCATCGGCCAGGGCCAGACGCAGCCGGGTGGTGCAGTAGGTCGCCCCTAAAATATTCTCTTTGCCGCCCACATGGGCCACAATTTGTTCCGCAGTCTTCTTCCAATCCATGGTTTAATCCCTCTTTTCAACTGAATATTCCAGAAAAGTCAGTTCTTATCTTGCAAAAGTCCATGTTTTGCTACTCTGGCGATGTGCACCGTGAGGTACAGTTCCTCCTCACGGCCCAGGTTCTGCCCCCGCAGCTGCAAAATGTAGGCTGCAATCTTTTGGGTACAGGCATAGGCCTGGGGGTACTTGACGCAGATCATATCCAGCAGATCTCCGTCATCCTCCTGGTAATAGGTGCCCAGCAGCAGACGCTGGGCAAAGAACCTGACATGGGTGATAAAGCGATGGTATGCCAGGGCCTGGGTGTCAAACTCCGCCCCAAACTCCCCGTGTACAATGGTACAGATGCCGGAAATCAGCTCTGTCACCTCATACATCTGCCCAATCTCCATGCCCGTACCTGCGTTGACAAAGTGCAGCGCCATAAAGGCCGCCTCATCCTCGGCAAAGGGCACTTCCAGGGCCTGGCGCACCATCCGGGCCGCCTCCAGCCCCACAGCATACTCTTGGGGATAGTAGCGCTGGATCTCCCAGCGCATGGAGTTGCGCAGCACCAGCCCCCGCTGGTAGCGCTGTACAGCGGAGTAGATATGGTCGGTAATGGTGATGTGAATGCTCTCATCCAATGTCTTGTTCATGTTTTTCTCAGCCATAGAGATGATTTTCTCGCTGAGGACCATGTAGTTCATGGGGATGCGGGCAATCAGCTCCTGAAAGCGGCTGGTGTTTTCCTGAGACAGCTGGAACACCTGCTCCGCTCTGCTGCAAGGAATCCGATCTCCTCCGCTCTTTTGGAATACAATTCCCTTTCCCATGACCACAATTTCCTGGCCATTGGCATCCACCGACACAAAGGCGTTGTTGTTGAGTATGCGACGTACCACATAGGTTCCCACGGTTCATCCCCCCTTTCAGGCAAAGAAAAAAACAGGCACCACAAATAAAACCCGTTGCAATCGAGTTTTACGTGGTCTTGCCTGCCTTACCAGTTACAATCCGAATATTCAGTTGCTAGGGACAGTATAGCCCTTTTCCTCCCCCTTGTCCATTCCAATTCCATACAAAAGTACATGCGATTTTTTGGTAATTTAGTCAAACCTCCAGCCCTTCCTCGAAAAAACTCCCCACGGTGGGCCGTGGGGAGTTTTATAGCATTCTATTTAGTTGTCATCTTCCTGGTCCTCAGCGGGCTGCTCGGCCTCCTGCCAGGACACGTCGATGGTCTCTCGGGGGGGCTGCTGGGTCTGGGAAGGCAGGGTCCGGCTGCCCCGGTCCTCCAACATGGGCTTGCTGCGGCTGGTGTACTCCGCCACGATATCGTCCACGTTGATGCCGGCATGGGGGCCAGCGATGATCTTCCACTGCCGCTGTTCCTCCTCCCGCATCCAGGCCAGATGCAGGGCCTTGCGGGCCTTCACCAGGCACACCACCAGCACGATCACGGCCACCAGCAGCACCACGGCCAAGGCAGTGACCCCCACCATCAGGTAGGACACGGCGCGGTTGCTCCAGCCGGTGCGGATCTCCCGGCCAAAGAGGGTGAACACAAAGCCCTCGCTCTGGGGCTCCTCTGCCACCTCAGCCAGGACCAGAGGGGCGTCCCCCAGCTGGGTGAACTGGTAGCGCTGGAAGCTCTCCTGCTCCACGTCGTACAGGTACAGCCCCAGCTTGCCCTCCTCGTCCATGGCGTAGACGATGTAGTGGTTGGGCTCCTCGGTGTCATCGGGCACCAGCAGGGTGTGCTGCTGGCCGCCCAGCTCCATGAGGGTGGAGGTATAGCCCTGGGGCACCACCAGCTCCTGGGGCAGGTCCACCAGGGTCAGCTTTCCGGTGGACATGGCCACCGGGGTCATGGCCTGGACCTCCCGGGTCTTCTCGTTGTAGAAGTAGAAGCCTGCGGGATGGCCCTCGTCGCCAGCCAGGTACACGGCCACCAATCCACCCTCCTTGTGCACGGCGGTGGGAAGGGTCTGGCCGTCCACCTCCAGCTGGGAGGACTCAAAGCCCTTGGGCAGGGTCACGTCCTCGGGCAGCTCCTTGGACACCGCCAGCTGGGTGTCGTCGGGCAAGGTCACCATGATATCGGGCACCGGAGTGGCGGTGGGCTCAGGGGTCTGGGTGACCTCGGGAGCCTGGGAATTGCCACCCGTGTTGCCCCCGGTGTTCCCGCCTGTATTGCCACCTGTGTTTCCTCCGGTATTTCCACCGGTATTCCCGCCACCGCCGCCGGAGGCCCGGTTGACGGTGATGGTATAGGTCTTTTTGCTGCCATTCTCAGCAGTGACCTGGACGGTGACGGTGTTGTTGCCCACATCCAAGCCGGTGTTGCCCCACACCGCCACCTTGGCCTTTCCATCAGCGGCCTTGGCGGACACTGCCACGCTGGTGGTGGAGTTGGACACCGAGGCGCTGTAGCTGGTGGTGCCGGCGGAGAAGCCGGGGGACAGGGTGCCGGGGCTGATGGACAGGGAACTGAGGTTGTTGTTCCCCGAGGCGGTGTAGGGGGCGTTGATGGTGACCGTAGACCAGCCGGGGGTCACATCCAGGAAATCGCCATTGCTGTCCACAATGGAGTTTTCATAGTTGTTGATGGTAGTCTTACCCGCTTTCAGCGCCTTGAAGGTCATCGAGAAGCTGACGTTACCCGTTCCAGCATTCTCTTTATCCATGACAATCACATTGCCGCTAGGATATCCGTAGCCTAAATCACCGGAAACATATTGCAGATAGCTGGAGTCATAGTTCACCTTCACCGTGGCAATGGCCACAGCTCCAGTCACCCTCACATTGACGGTAAACGTTTGCCCCACAGTGACCGTAGGATCCGAAAAGGTGACAACACAGCTTCCAGCCGCCTGACTCCGGGGGGTAGTCAGACCCAAACCCAGAATCATGGCTAACGCCATGACCAGCATCGCACACTTATTGAGAAAGAATTTTTTCATTGATCTACTCCTATTGGTTGATGAGAGAGGTACCTAATACATGGTTGCGAACCTTGACGCGGTCCGAATTGTTCACTTGTCCATCTTTGTTCACATCTGCGGCCACCGCATATACCCCGGAGAGTTTACTGGTCGCCAAAACGTGATTGCGAATCTTCACACGGTCCGAGTTGTCGATCTTCCCGTCCCCGTTCACATCGCCGTACAGGAGCACCGTCCACTTGGCGTACTGGGTGCCGTCGTTGCGGTAGATGGTCACAGTGTCCCCGGTGGCCACCACAGCGGAGTTCTGCTTGGTGGAGCCGCTGGCGGTCTTCACCTGGGCATAGCCCCCCACGATGTTCAGGTTCTTGACAAAGTCGGAGACCTTGGTGCCCAAGGTGATGCCGGAGACCTGGTTGGACCCGCTGACCTTGTACTTGGGCTTGACGGAGAAGGTGGGCGAGCCGCCGGAATCGGAGCCGCCCTCCCGGGCAATGGTGAGGGTAAAGACCCGCTGGCTGCCGTTTTGGGCGGTGACCGTCACCTTCACGGTATTGGCCCCCACCTTCAGCTGCACCGTCCCGGCGCCGCTGACCTTGGCGGTGGACGCCTTGGGGGTGGCGGTGATGGTGACAGAGGAGACGGAGTTGGGCACCACCACACTGTAAGAGGTGGTGTCGTTGTCAAAGCCCGGGGTGAGGGCGTAGTTGCCCACCTTCAAGGTGCTCAGGCGGTTGTCCGGGGAGCCGTCCCCGGTGGGCTGGGCACAGGGGCTGCTGGGCATATTGTCATACACAGGGATGGAGAACACCAGGGGGGACTGGCGCAGCTCCTCGCTGTATCCCCCGGCCAGACTCAGACCCTCGGAGGCCGCGCCCCACACACTGGTCATATACCGATGGGTAAAGGGGTTGTCCCCCTGGGCGTTGAACCGCTTTAAGTACATGGTGTCCTGTCCGGCGGTGACGTAGCCGTTGGCGTAGAACTGGGCTCCGCCGCTGATGGCCCGCACCCGGCTGTTCCAGGGCCGTCCATAGCTGGTGCCTGTGCCGCTGGAACCGCCCTTGGCGTAAATGAGGCCGTTTTTCACCGCAGTGTTGCCGCCTCCGGCCACCGCGCCGATGTTGTAGAAGTTAAAATATCCCTCAAAGCCGGGGGCCTTGCCGGAAATGCTGTCGCTGAGCCCCTTGGTGCCCTGCTCCTGGATGATCATGGCGGCCAGCACATAGGGGTTGACCCCCACCTTCTTGCCCGCATCATAGATCACCTGGGGGTAATAAATTCGCTTGCCGTCGGTGTCGGTGACGGTATTGGCCAGGAAGGTGCCGTCCACCAGCCGCTCCACTCCCGCCACGCTCTGCACCTGGGCGTCATAGCTCTGGAGGAGGAACTGGAAGATGCTGTTCTGGGTCAGGAAGTTCCGGGGGTCCATGTAGTAGGCCACAATCTCCCGGGAGGCAGCCACCCAGCCGCCGGAGTCAAACACCGTCCACACCCCGGTGTCCCAGTTGTAGGCCTTGGGGTCGGTGGACTTCCAGCTGGACTTGGAGGAGGACTGCACCAAACTGTTGCCGATTTTGGACTCCTGGTCCACGGCGTAGTTCCAGTCAAAGCCGTTGTGGTCGGCCTTGAACACCCACTCGGGGTACATGGCGTGGAGCACCTTCAACCCGCTCCAGTAGGACTCGGGGAAGCCCTGCTGTTTGAGGTAGGCCTCAAACTCCTTGTCATCCACACCGCTGTCCATGAGCTTGATGTAGGTGCTGATGACGTATCCGGTGCCGCCGTTGTAGTCAATGGCATACCAGGTGGCGCCGTCTGAGGCCTTTTTCTCCCCGGTGATGGTGACGGTGGTGCCGTCGTAAATAAGTCCCAGCCGGGTGTACGAGGTTCCCGCTCCCGCACGCACGCTCAGGCCCACCTCGGTGCCAGTGACCACGCCGTAGCGCACGCCTCCGGCGTACACCGCCACAAAGGCGGACAGAACCACCATGCAGGCAAAAAACACCGCCGCCAGCCCTGCCAGCGTCCGTGTTTTCTTCTCCATTCTTCTTCCACTTTGTAACATTCGTCTCTCCTTATTCTCTTCCACTCCGGGCTGCTTTTTGACAAAGACCGCCCAATTCTTCCATATAATGCCATATTTCGGGGTGCAATGCACCCGTTACTAAACACTCGACAAATATTTTATAAGATGAGGCCTCCCTTGTCAACCAAGGCAGGCCTCTAGCGTGTCGAAAAGTTCGACACGCTTCTCAAAAATGCCAGCATTTTTTCGAGGGGATGCAGCCCGCTGCATGCATAATCGGGTCAAAGGGCGACCCGATTACACACTGGCGGGCTGAGATGTGTTTTTTTCGATGCGCATGTCCCCGAAAAAAACAGATTTCAATTTATTTCCCCGCCTGCGGGCGGGGAAACTCTGCCGAGGGCTTTTTGTTCAGGTTTGCAGCTCGGCGGCAATCAGGTCCACACAGTCGTCCAAATAGCGGCGCAGGGGCTGCTCGCCCCCCATGGCGATGCGGATGCCGCAGCGGTTGGCGGGGATGAGCACCTTGATGGCAGAGCTGTCCCCCACCGCCTGGGCCATACGGGGGGAGATCTCCCCCATGAGGCCGTTAGCCATGAGGATGGCCACGGACCCCACCACGAAGTCCGCCTTTCCCACATTGAAAATCACCGCATTCTCTCCGGTGGCCCCGTCCTCGGCTCCCCCCTTGAGCATGGCCTCGGTGGCGGCGGAGT
This sequence comes from Pseudoflavonifractor sp. An44, assembly GCF_002161675.1. Lineage (GTDB taxonomy): Bacteria > Bacillota > Clostridia > Oscillospirales > Oscillospiraceae > Enterenecus > Enterenecus faecium. The sequence continues at coordinate 8,936 of NZ_NFIH01000003.1, read as the reverse complement.
TGGTGCCCACCGCCCGCACGTGTACCTGGGGCAGCCGCTCTCTCAGCCGAGCCACCAGGGCCTTGCCCATGCCGCCGCCGTGGCCGTCCACCACCACCACCAGGGGTCTTGTGTCCCGCATGTCGTCTCCTCCTCATTGGATCTGTTTTTATATATGATACCACATTTCCCCTCCCCTGCCAATGCGGACGGGGTCAGGATTGATTTTCCTGGTTGAATGGTGTAAACTATCTTGTAATGCTCTCATATTTCCCAAGATTTTGTCAGGAGGGAAGCCTATGTCCCATCCGTATTCCCATTATCAGGAAAGCGCCGCCTATCTGAGGGCTCAGCTGGGGGAATTTGTCCCCAAAGTGGCCCTGATTCTAGGCTCGGGGCTGGGGGATCTGGCCCAGGAGGTGGAGAACGCTGTGGCGGTGCCCTACGCCTCCATTCCCCACTTTCCCCGCTCCACTGCCCCCGGACATGTGGGGCAGCTGGTCTTTGGCACCTTGGCAGGCAAGCCCGTGGCGGTGATGCAGGGCCGGGTGCACCACTACGAGGGGTACTCCTATGAGGATGTGGCCTATGGCGTGCGGGTGCTGCGGCTGTTGGGGTGCGACACCCTGCTGGTGACCAACGCCGCCGGGTGCGTCCGCCCGGACTGGAACGCCGGGGACATCATGCTCCTCACCGACCAGATCAAGCTGGGCGGGGAGTCCCCGCTGCGGGGGGAGAACCTCCCGGAATTTGGGGTGCGCTTCCCCGACGCCTCCCATCTGTACACCCCCCGGCTCCAGGAGGTGGCCCGCCAGGTGGCCCAGGAGCTGGGTAGTCCCCTGCGGGAAGGGGTATACTATTACAGCTTCGGGCCCCAGTATGAGACCCCCGCCGAAATCCGGGCCATCCGGGCCCTGGGCGGGGATGCGGTGGGCATGTCCACCGCCCCCGAGGTCATCGTAGCCGCCCACTGCGGCATGGAGGTGCTGGGCTTCTCGCTGCTGTCCAACCTGGCCGCCGGGATGCTGCCCAAGCCCTTGAGCGAAGAGGAAGTGCTGGAGGCGGGCAAAGCCGCCCGGCACCGGTTTGTGCCCCTGGTCCTGGGCTGTCTGGCCCAGTTATAAGGAGGAACCTATGTCCGTACTATTTACCAACGTCACCGCCGTCCTCATGGACGAGGCGGGGACCATTCTGAAAAATGGCTATGTCCAGGTGGAGGGCACCTCCATCACCTATGTGGGCACGGACCGCCCCCAGGGCGACGTTGACCGGGTGGTGGACTGCTCGGGCAAGGTGATGATGCCCGGCCTCATTAACGCCCACACCCACCTGCCCATGACCCTCATGCGGGGGTATGGCGGAGGCTGCGACTTGCAGACCTGGCTCCACGACTACATCTTCCCCGCCGAGGGCAAGCTGGATTCCCGGGCGGTGCAGGCCGGGGCGGGGCTGGGCCTGGCGGAGATGATCGCCTCCGGCGTCACCTGCGTGGCGGATATGTACATGTTCACCTCCACCATCGCCCATGAGATTTTGAAGTCCGGCATCAGCGCCAACCTGTCCTGTGGCGGAGTGTATTTTGGCGACCCGGCCGACTTTCACCCCGACACCTGCGGGGACTGCGTGGCTCAGCGGGCCCTCACCGAGGAGTTCCACGGGGCGGGAGACGGGCAAATTCTTATAGACGCCTCCATCCACGGAGAGTACACCTCCTCCGCCCCCCTGTGGCAGTGGATGGCCCAGTTCGCCCACGACCACAACCAGCGGATGCACGTGCATGTGTCGGAGACCAAGAGCGAGCACCAGGCCAGCCTGGACCGCCACGGCCTCACCCCCATCCAGACGCTGAACCAGTACGGGGTGTGGGACAACGGCGGCATTGCCGCCCACTGTGTGTACACCACCCCGGAGGACTGGGCCATTATGGCGGAAAAAGGGGTGTCCTGCGTCCACAATCCCTACTCCAACTTGAAGCTGGGTTCGGGCATCGCCCCCATCCCCGACATGCTCCAGGCCGGGGTGAATGTGGCCCTGGGCACCGACGGCATGTCCTCCCACAACAGCGCCGACCTGTTTGCCGATCTAAAGCTGGCGGCGCTGCTGCCCAGCGGGGTGCGCTGCACCCCCGGGGTGGTCACACCCCGGCAGGCTCTGGAGATGGCCACGGTGGCAGGTGCCCGAGCGCTGGGCCGTCCCACGGGCCAGATTGCCGTGGGCAAGGTGGCGGACCTCATCCTGCTGGACTTCACCGTCCCCAACCTCACCCCCTGCCATGACGTGGTGGAAAACCTGGTGTTTGCCGCCCACGGCTCCAATGTGGTGATGAATATGGCCCGGGGCAACATCATATATGAAAACGGTACCTTCCACACGCTGGATGTGGAGCGGATTCAGGCCGAGGTCCGGGACTATGCCCTCCCTCTCCTCTTCCACTGACCCTGGACTTCTTGGTGAAAGGTTGAGATCATGTCAAATCCCACTTCCAAAAACAAAAATAATACCTTCTTTGGCGGCGCCGCCATTCTGGCCGCCGGTATTGTCATTGTCAAGCTCATTGGAGCGCTGTACAAGATTCCCCTGGGCAACATCCTGGGGGAGGCGGGGTTCTCCGACTTCAACACCGCCTACTACATCTACTCCCTGCTCATCACCGTGTCCACCGGCGGTCTGCCGGTGGCCCTGTCCAAGATGATCTCGGAGGCCCACGCTCTGGGCCGTCACAACCAGGTGCAAAAGACCTTCCGGGTGGCCTTCCTCACCTTCCTGGCCCTGGGCACCATCAGCTTCTGCCTCATGTTCTTCTTCCCCCAGCAGCTGGCAAACCTGATGAACAACTCCCGGAGCTGGTACTCCATCCGGGCTCTGGCCCCCGCCATCTTCTTCCTGTGCCCCCTGTCTGCCATGCGGGGCTACTTCCAGGGCCACTCCATCATGACTCCCACGGCGGTGTCCCAGATCATCGAGGCCCTGAGCAAGCTGGTTATTGGCCTGACTTTGGCCTATTTTCTGCTCAAGTCCTCGGATAACGAGTCCGTGGCCGCCGCTGGCGCCATCTTCGGCGTGTCCGTGGGCTGCGCCCTGGGCATGCTGTACACCGCCTTCTGCTTCCGCTCCCACCATGGGAGCACCCCGGTGGGGCAGGACAAACCGGAGTCCTCCAAGAAAATTTTCCGCACCCTGCTCCAGCTGGCCATTCCCATCACCTTGGGCTCCTCGGTGATTGGTCTGGTGAACCTCATTGACACCAGTATGATCTATGGGCGGCTCCAGGACGGAGCCGGTTTTACCGAGCTGGAGGCCCGCTCCCTCAAGGGCGTGTTTGACCAGGCGGCCACCCTGTACAACCTGCCCTCCTCCTTCATGGTGCCCCTCACCGCCTCCATCATCCCCGCGGTGTCGGCGGCTCAGGCGGTGAAGAACCGGAAGCTGGGGGCCCAGATCAGCGAAACCGCCCTGCGCACCACCGCCCTGCTGGCCATTCCCGCTGGCGTGGGTCTGTGCGTGCTCAGTGAGCCCATCATGCGGCTGCTCTACCCCACCACCGACGTGGAACTGGGCGGTTGGATGCTGTCCGTGCTGGGCATCGCCGTCATCTTTGTCTGCTTCATGCTGGTGTGCAACGCCATCATGCAGGCCCACCGCCTGGTGACCATTCCCATGGTCACCACCGTCATCGGGTGCCTGTTCAAGCTGCCCATCAACTACATTCTGGTGGGCAACAAGAACATCAACATCCACGGCGCTCCGGTGAGCACCCTGGTGTGCTTTGCCATCATCGCCGTGCTGGACCTCATCATCATCAAGCGCACCCTCCCCCGCTCCCTGAGCCTCTTCCGGGCCTTTGCCAAGCCTCTGGTATCTGCGGTCGTCATGGGTCTGGCGGTGTGGGCCTGCTATGGCCTGTCCTCCTCCGTCCTGGGTGGCATGTCCGCCTTCCAGACCGCCGCCAAAACCCTGAGCAACTCGGGCAACGCCATTTGCACCCTCTTCTCCGTGGGTGTGGGCGGCCTGGTGTACCTGGCTCTGGTGGTGCTGCTCCGGGCCATCTCTCCCCAGGACTTGAAGTTTATGCCCAAGGGCGACAAGATTGGCCGCCTGCTGCGCATCACTCCCGCCGAATAACTTCCCCGGCAAAAAGGTTCCATTTTGAAATAATCCTTGCATTGTAGGTGATAGTATGGTAGATTTTTCTCTCAAGGACAAGTACAACGTCCAAGATCTCGTTGACATTGTAAAAGTGCTGCGGGCTCCCGGCGGCTGCCAGTGGGACGCCCAGCAGACCCATGAGTCCATCCGACGCAACTTCCTGGAGGAGGCCTACGAGGTGGCCGAGGCCATTGACCAGCAGTCCACCGAGCACCTCCAGGAGGAGCTGGGTGACGTGCTGCTCCAGGTGGTGTTCCACACCTCCATTGAGGAGGAGGAGGGCCGCTTCAACCTGGACGACGTGGCCAACGGCGTGTGCCAGAAGCTCATCTTCCGCCACCCCCACGTGTTTGGGGATGTGACCGTCTCCTCCACCGGGGAGATTTTGGCCAACTGGGAGGAGCTGAAGAAGAAGGAGAAGGGCCAGGCCACCCAGGCCGACGCCGTAGACGCCGTGGCCCGCTCCCTGCCCGCTCTGTGGCGGGCGGAGAAGGTGCAGAAGAAGGCCGCCAAGGTGGGCTTTGACTGGGACAGCGTGGACGGCGCGGTGGACAAGCTCTCCGAGGAACTGGACGAGGTGAAAGAGGCCATCGCCGGCCACGGAGACCCCGCCGAGGAGCTGGGGGACCTGCTCTTTGCCGCGGTGAATGTGGCCCGCTTTTTGAAGGTGGACCCGGAGGACGCCCTCCAGGCCGCCTGTGACAAATTTGCCGCCCGGTTCCGCCGGGTGGAGGAGGCGGTCACCGCCCAGGGCAAGCAGATGGAGAACATGAGCCTCACCGAGCTGGACGACATCTGGAACGCCATCAAGCACCAGCCTTGAATTGTAGACCATTAGGAGGAACAAACGACCATGAACAAAGCTGATCTCATCAACGCCGCCGCTGAAAAGGCTGGGCTGTCCAAGAAGGACACCGAGGCCGCCCTCAACGCCGCCCTGGAGGCCATTACCCAGGCCCTGGCCCAGGAGGAGAAGGTGCAGCTGGTGGGGTTTGGCTCCTTTGAGGTGAAGAGCCGTGCCGCCCGCATTGGCCGCAACCCCCACACCAAGGAGCAGATCAACATCCCCGCATCCAAGACCCCTGTGTTCAAGCCCGGCAAGGCGCTGAAGGACAGCATCGGAGCATAAGGAGAAACATAGGAGGATTTCTATGAGACTTGACAAGTGGTTGAAGGTGTCCCGGCTCATCAAGCGGCGCACCGTGGCCAATGAGGCCTGTGACAACGGCCGCATCACCGTGGGGGGCCGGGTGGTAAAGGCCTCCTACGAGGTGAAGGTGGGGGACATTCTGGAGATGAAATTCGGCGAGAAGGCCATCCGGGTGGAAGTGCTGTCCACCGCCGACATTGTGGGCAAGGCGGATGCCAGCGCCATGTATCAACAACTATAAAAGGCAAAAAACGTGGGAGTACCCTGGGTGCTCCCACGTTTTTGCATTTCTTATATGTCCCGCCTTGACGAACTTGTTCTTTCTTTTTTGTCTTGTACCGGCTTCCAGCCTGGTGGGGACGCTTCCCGCTGGGGGTTTCTTTTGAGCGGGCAAAAGAAACCAAAACCCGCTTAGGGCGTTCCCCCCTAAGGACCTCCCTGGGGTACGAGGTTGGAACTGCGTCAAGCTGGTGTTCGGCCCGTCACCCTTGCTGTGGCCCCTGTCACTGCCACTACACCCAGCCACCTTTGCAGCTGGCCCTATGGCTGGGCAGTTTCCAGGTCCGGGCCTACCCTGGCCAAGCGGCGTTCCCGCCGCCGGGAGCCAGGCCACCGACAGCTGGGAACAGCGGTGCACCAGGGTGAGGCCCTGGCAGTAGAAGTAGTATTTGTCAGAGAAGTCGGTGCTTTCTGTGGAATTTCCACGCCATCTATGTGACCCTATCATGCCAAGGGCCGAAACAAGGAGGACGCAGGGGCTCCCAGTACCGCGGGGTGGATTCCACAAGGCGGGGGAAGGCCCCGCCTTTGGCGATTCTTTCCCCGATTTCTCATCGGCGAGAAATCGGGCCCAGCGGAGCGTCCCCGGCGGGGACACTGGTTTCTGCCAAGAAAATCGGAGAAGGACAATCCCTCTGTCACAGCGAAGCCCTGAGAATCAGGCAGACTCTTCTGCCAGATTTCCGGTATACAGCTGATAATACTTGCCCTTCTTCTCGATGAGCTCGTCATGGGTGCCCCGCTCGATGATGCGGCCCTGCTCCATAACCATGATGCAGTCGGCGTTGCGCACGGTGGACAGCCGGTGGGCGATGACAAAGGTGGTGCGCCCGGTCATCAGAGCGTCCATGCCGTCTTGCACCAGCCGCTCGGTACGGGTATCGATGGAAGAGGTGGCCTCGTCCAGAATGAGCACGGGCGGATCGGCCACGGCGGCCCGGGCGATGGCCAGCAGCTGCCGCTGACCCTGGCTCAGGTTGGCCCCGTCTCCGGTGAGCATGGTGTCATACCCGTCGGGCAGACGGCGGATGAAGCCGTCGGCGTTGGCCAGCCGGGCGGCGGCCATGCACTCCTCGTCGCTGGCCTCCATGTTGCCGTAACGGATGTTGTCCATGACGGTGCCGGTAAACAGGTGGGTGTCCTGAAGCACAATGCCCAGGGAGCGGCGCAGGTCCGCCTTCTTGATCTTGTTGATGTTGATGCCGTCGTAGCGAATCTTGCCGTCGGCAATGTCATAAAAGCGGTTGATGAGGGGTTGACCGATCAATCCCTCCGACCCGGCTTACGCCGGGCCACCTCCCTTTACACAAGGGAGGCTTTTCGCAATTCCCATCAAGCACAAAAAAACACCGTTGTAAAGGAAACTTCTCCTTCACAACGGTGTTTTTCTTATTTATGTGTAATTGTATTACCGCAGGAATCCGTCCAGAATCTTCTGCTCGGCCTCCTCCTCGGTGAGACCCAGCGTCATGAGCTTCAACAGCTGATCTCCGGCAATCTTGCCGATGGCCGCCTCGTGGATGAGCTGGGCGTCGGTGTGGCCCGCCACAATGGCAGGGATGGAGCTGACCTTGGCGTGGTCCATGATGATGGAGTCGCACTGGACGTGGCCGAAGCAGGGGGCATCCCCCTGCACCTGGGGATAGAACACCTGTACCGAGTTGTCCTGGGCCACAGACCGGGAGATCACCTGGGTGCGGGCCCCCTCCCCCTTCATGATGACCTCCATTTTGCTCTCGGCAAACTGGTCGCCGTGGGTGAGCAGACGCTCGGTGACCACTGCCTCGGCATTGGCCTCCATCTCCACCTTGGTGTAACGGCGAGTGGAGTCCACGCCCCGAATCTGCACCGTCTCCAGCTGGATGGAGGCGCCCTCCTCCAGATAGATGATGGTGTGGGGGTTGAGAATGCGCTTTCCGGTGCCCTCGCCCTCGCCGTAGTGCTTCTCCACATAGCGCACCTTGGCATTCTTGCCCACGTAGAAGGTGTGGACGCCGTCGTGCTGGGCGGTCTCACAGCCGGAGTTGTGGATGCCGCAGCCAGCCACAATGCTCACATCGCTGTTCTCGCCGATGTGGAAGTCGTTGTACACCAGGTCGGTGAGACCGGTCTGGGTGACGATAACGGGGATGTGCACCGACTCGTTGACGGTGCCGGGGGCGATGTGGATGTCGATGCCCGGCTTGTCCTCCTTGCTCTCAATGACAATGTTGGCGGAGTTGCTGCGCCCCTCCAACTGGCCGTTCTTGCGGATGTTATACGCCCCCTGGGGCACACGCTCCAGGTCTGCGATCTCCCGGAGCAGATGGGTGTCGATGGAATTCATGCCTGGGCTCCTCCCTTCACAAAGGCGCACCCGGATTGGGTGTTTTCCAGAATCTTGGGGAACATCTCCTCTTTGGCCCCCCGCTCCACCACCTCGCCGCCAGCGATCATGACGATCTCATCGGCCAGGTTGATGATGCGCTCCTGGTGGGAGATGATGATGATGGTGGCCTGCCGCTTCTCGTGGATATAGCGGAAGGTCTCGGTGAGCTTGGCAAAGCTCCACAGGTCAATGCCCGCCTCCGGCTCGTCAAAGATCATCAGGGGAGACTTCCGGGCCAGAATGGTGGCGATCTCAATGCGCTTGACCTCGCCGCCGGACAGGGAGTTGTCCACCTCCCGGTCGATATAGTCGGCGGCGCACAGCCCCACCTGGGTCAGCAGCTGGCAGCCCTCGGCGTGGGTGAGCTGGGCGTTGCCCGAGGCCAGGCTCAGCAGGTCCCACACCCGCAGGCCCTTGAAGCGAGGGGGCTGCTGGAAGCCGTAGCTGATGCCCCGGCGGGCCCGCTCGGTGATGTTCAGGTGGGTGATGTCCTCCCCGTTCCAGATGATCTGGCCGGAAGTGGGCTGGTTGAGACCCATGATGGTCTTGGCCAGGGTGGTCTTGCCGCCGCCGTTGGGGCCGGTGACCACCAGGAAGGTGCCGTCCTGGACGTTCAGGGACACGTCCTTCAAAATCTCCTTCTGACTGCCCTCTCCCTCCACAGAGAAGGTCAGATGTTTCAGTTCCAACATAGTGCAAATCTCCCGTTTGAAGCCGTCCCCCGTGGGAGGGACGGCTTATAATTCATAGTTTTCTTATATGTTTTGCTAGTATATCATGATTATACCCATCTGTCAACCGTGGCAATCCCTGGATTGGGGCATAGAATGGGGTATTTAGGAGGTGTTTTCCCATGGATGAGATCATGAATTCCCGTTCCCAGAGCCAGGAGGTCTTTGAGCGGGTGTGGGCCCGGGTCATGGGCTCCGCCGCGCCCCAGACCGCTGCCCAGCCGGAGCCGGTCTCCCAGCCCACCCCCGAGGCCCAGCCTGTCATGGCCCCCCAGACCATGGC
>NZ_NFIH01000029.1 GCF_002161675.1 Pseudoflavonifractor sp. An44 | reverse complement strand
GGCGGGGAGGCTGCTGAGGGGGGAGTCCAGGTGGAGGTCCGCGGCGTGTAGAATACGCATGGGGAGCCCTCCTTATCCGTCAATGTCCACCCGCTCCACGCTGAGGCAGCGGCGGGTGTTGGTGTCGATGGTAAACAGCACCCCGTCCATGCCGCAGGGGCCGTCGGCGGGCTGGAACCGCTGGGGCAGGCCGCCCAGGAAGCGGTTGATGGCCTGGGAGGGGTGAATGCCGATCACCGACTGGGTGGGTCCGGTCATGCCCAGGTCGGTGACAAAGCCCAGCCCCTTGGGGAAAACCTGGGTGTCGGCGGTGGGCACATGGGTGTGGGTGCCCCACAGGGCCTGGGCCCGCCCATCCAGATACCAGGCCATGGCCCCCTTCTCGCTGGTGGCCTCGGCGTGGAAGTCCACCAGGGTGAGGGTGGCGTCCCCCTCCTTCAAAATCTCGTCCATTTTGGTGAAGGGGTTGTCGAAGTTGGAGTCCATGGAGCAGCGGCCAATGAGGTTCACCACCCGGATGGTGGTGCCCCGGGGGCCGTCGAAGATACCCCAGCCCCGGCCCGGAGCCCGGCTGGTGTAGTTGGCGGGGCGGAGGATATAGGGGGTGCGCTCCATCTCGTCCACGATCTGGCGCTTGCCCCAGGTGTGGTTGCCCATGGTGATCACATCCGCCCCGGCGGAGAAGATGTCCCGGGCCTGCTGGGGCATCAGGCCGTTGGAGGCGGCGTTCTCCCCGTTGACCACGGTGAAGTGAATGTCATACTGGCGGCGGAGGGTGGGCAGGTGGCGGCAGAGAAAGTCCACGCCGCTCTCGCCCACTACGTCTCCAATGGCCAGAACACGAAGTTCCATAAAATCACCTGCTGTTGTGGATTTTACAAACGCCTCCCTTGTGTCAAGAAAGGCAAGTGAAGAGTGAATAGTGAAGAGTGAATAGGTGCAGGGCGAAACCCACTGGTTTCACCCTGCGCCGTCCATGGTCTGCTGGATGATGTCGTCAAACACCTCCCGGGACTGTGCTCCCATGATATATCCATAGACGTTGCCGTTTTTGTCGATCATAAAGGTGGTGGGGAAGGAGGAGATGCCGTAGGAGTAGAAGAGGCTGGCATCTTCGTTCATGAGGGTGGGATAGGTGTACCCGTTCTCTTCCAAAAAGGCGGTGATGTCCTCTGCCGAGCCCTCCTGGCCCAGGTTGGGGGCAGCCACCCCCAGCACCACCAGGTCCTTCTCGTTGTTGCCGTAGTCCTCATAGACGGCCTGCAAGTCGGGCATCTCACTGCGGCAGGGCCCGCACCAGGTGGCCCAGAAGTTCAGCAAAATGGTCTTTCCCTTGTACTGGTCCAGGGTGTGGGTGTTGCCGAATTGGTCGGTGAGGGTGAAGTCCAGGGCTGGAATGGGGGCCTGGCTCTCCTCTGGGGCATCGGTGGCCTCTGGAGTGTCTGTGGCCTCCGGCTGCTGGGTCACCTGGACGGTGGGGGTGGCCTGGGGGTCAGAGCCCGCCAGAGACCCAGACAGGGTGTCCATCCACCCGGTGACCATGAGAAGGCCAATGACCACCAGCAGCGCCCCGCCCACCTTCACGGTGTAGCGCACCACGTTGCGGTGCTTCTGGAACAGCTTCAAAAGTCCCCCGGCAAACAGGGCCACCGCCAGGAAGGGGAGGACAAAGCCCAGGGTGTACAGGCCGATGAGGGCAAAGCCCTGGAGGGCGGTGTCTGCCGAGCCCGCCATGAGCAGCACACTGGCCAGGGCGGGGCCCACACAGGGGGTCCAGGCAAAGGAGAAGGTGAAGCCGAACACCAGAGCCACCAGCGGGCTCATGGCCAGCTTTTGCAGGGGGAAGCGGATGCGCCGATCCTGCTCCAGCGCCATGGGGCGAAAGACCCCCAGCTGGAACAGACCAAAGGCGATGATGAGAATGCCGCCCACCTGGATGATGATCTTCTGATACTGGTGCAGGGCCTGACCCAGAGCGGTCATGCCAAGCGCTAGCAGGAAAAAGGCGGCGGAAATGCCGATGACAAAGAACAAAGTGTTCACCAGGGTTTTCACCCTTGAGGTCTGGGCCCCCTGGGCGTCTCCCATGCTGCCGGACAGGTAGCCCAGGTAGAGGGGGAGGAGGGGGAGGACGCAGGGGGAGAAAAAGCTCAGAATGCCCTGGACAAAGACAGTGACCAGGGAGACGGACACGGAGAGGTCAAATCCAGACATACATACCTTCCTTCAAACGAGAATTTAGCTGTTTTCGCCGTCCACCAGCATGAGACAGCCATCCTTATCATATTTCAAAAGCTGAATGTCCATGCGGGTATTGCGGGCAATGTCCCGCATCCGCACCGCCTCGGTCACTGAGGCCACCAGGGTGTAGGCCACGCCATGGCGCTTGGCTCGGCCGGTACGGCCCACCCGGTGGACGTAGTTTTCCTGCTCGTCGGGCACGTCGTAGTTAAACACCACGTCCACGTCGTCAATGTCCAGGCCACGGGCGGCCACGTCAGTGGCCACCAGCACCCGCAGCTGTCCGGCCTTGAACTGCTGGAGGGTCTTCTCCCGCACCCGCTGCTGGATGTCGCCGTGGATGGCCTTGCAGGAGATGCCACGCATGGACAGCAGACCCGCCAGGCGGTCGGTCATGTTTTTGGTGTTGCAGAAGGCAATGGCACGCTCATACTCCCCGCCCTCCAGCAGGGCGATGAGAGTCTCCAATTTCTGTTCCCGGCCCCCCAAATCAATGCGGTATTGCTGGATGTCCGGGCGGTTCTCCTCCACGGGACGCACCGTGATCTCCACCGGGTCCCGCTGATACACCCAGGAGATGTCCATCACCTCTCGGCTGATGGTGGCAGAGAAGAGGCCTAAGTTTTTCCGGTGTGGGATTTTGTCCAGAATGCGGGTGACGTCCTGGATAAAGCCCATGTCCAGCATCCGGTCGGCCTCGTCCAGCACCACGGTCTGGACCCCGTCCAGGCGCACGGTGCGCCGCTTCATGTGGTCCATGAGGCGGCCGGGAGTGGCCACCACGATCTGGGGCCGGTTTTTCAGCTGGGTAATCTGCTTGTCAATGGGCTGGCCGCCGTACAGGCACACAATGCGCACCCCTTCCCGGAAGGCGCACAGGTCCCGCAGCTCGTCCCGAATCTGCACCGCCAGCTCCCGGGTGGGGGCCAGGATGAGGCCCTGCACCTGGTCGGACTGGGGGTCCACATGCTCCACCATGGGGATGCCGAAGGCGTAGGTCTTGCCGGTGCCGGTGGGGGCCTTGGCCACCACGTCCCGTCCCTGCATAAAGTAGGGGATGGCACCGCCCTGGATGGCGGTGGCCTGGGTGAATCCCTTTTTGTCCAGGGCCTTCATAATGGCCTCGGACAGGTTCATATCTTTGTAAAAGTAGGTATCTTGTACCACAACTCCATCAATTTCCATGGTATAGGTCCTTTCTATCTCGTACAATTATAGTCTAAGGTAGTATATCATATCCCCCGGCATACCGTAAAGCCCAACCTCCATGGATTTCTCCGGCCCAGACCTGCCCGGTGAGACAGAAAAAGCCGGAAGCAGCGGTTTTGCTGCTTCCGGCGAAAACATCACTTATTGAGGCTTGAAGCTGTCCTTCAGGGACACAGCCCGGTTGAACACCAGGTGCTCGGGGCTGCTGTCCCGGCTGTCGGCACAGAAGTAGCCCTGACGCATGAACTGGAAGCGGTCGGCCTTCTGGGCACCTGCCAGGCTGGCCTCCACCTTGGCGCCCTGGAGCACCTCCAGAGAGTGGGGGTTCAGGCAGTCCAGGAAGTTCTTGTCTCCGGCGTCGGGATCGGGATCGGAGAACAGGTTGTCATACAGGCGAATCTCCGCATCCAGAGCGGTGGCGGCGTCCACCCAGTGGATGGTGGCGCCCTTCACCTTGCGGCCGTCGGCGGGGTTGCCGCCCCGGGACTCGGGGTCATAGGTGGCCAGCACCTCCACCACGTTGCCGTTTTCGTCCTTGACGCAGCCGGTACAGGTGATGAGGTAGGCGCCTTTCAGGCGGCACTCCAGGCCGTTGGGGGTCAGGCGCTTGTACTTGGGGATAGGAGTCTCCAGGAAGTCCTCCGCCTCAATGTACAGGTTGCGGGAGAAGGTGACGGTGCGGGTGCCGTCCTCGGGACGGTTGGGGTTGTTCTCCACCTCGAAGGTCTCGCTCTGACCCTCGGGATAGTTGGTGATGGTCAGCTTCACGGGGCGCAGCACCGCCATCACCCGCTGGGCGGTCTCGTTCAGGTCCTCCCGCAGGCAGTACTCCAAAAAGGCGTACTCAATGGTATTGGTGGCCTTGGCCACGCCGATGCGCTCGCAGAAGTTGCGGATGGAACGGGGGGTGTAGCCACGGCGGCGCAGGCCGCACAGAGTGGGCATACGGGGGTCGTCCCAGCCGGACACCCGGTTCTCCTCCACCAGCTGGCGCAGCTTGCGCTTGCTCATGACGGTGTAGTTGATACCCAGGCGGGCAAACTCGATCTGGCGGGGCTTGTGGTAGGGGATGGACACGTTGGACACCACCCAGTCGTACAGGGGGCGATGGTCCTCAAACTCCAGGGAGCACAGGGAGTGGGTGATCCCCTCCAGGGCGTCCTCAATGGGGTGAGCGAAGTCGTACATGGGGTAGATGCACCACTTGTTGCCCTGGCGGTGGTGATGGGCGTGGTTGATGCGGTAAATCACCGGGTCACGCATGTTGAAGTTGCCGCTATTGAGGTCGATCTTGGCACGCAGGGTATATTTGCCGTTTTCAAACTCTCCGGCCCGCATCCGGGCGAACAGGTCCAGAGACTCCTCGATGGGACGGTCACGCCAGGGAGAGGTGGCGGGGACACCGATGGAGCCGCGGTTGGCACGGAACTCCTCGGGGGTCAGCTCGCACACGTAGGCCAGGCCCTTCTTGATGAGCTCCACGGCGTACTCGTACATCTTCTCAAAGTAGTCCGAGGCGTAGAAGAATCGGTCGCCCCAGTCAAAGCCCAGCCAGTGGATGTCCTCCTGGATGGCCTCCACGTACTCGGTATCCTCCTTGGCGGGGTTGGTGTCGTCCATACGCAGGTTGCACAGACCGCCGTACTTCTCGGCGGTGCCGAAGTCGATGGTCAGGGCCTTGCAGTGGCCGATGTGGAGATAGCCGTTGGGCTCGGGGGGAAAACGGGTGTGGACGGTCATGCCTTGGTACTGGCCGCCCTGTGCAATATCCTCATCAATGAAATTGTGGATAAAATTCTGGGACACTACGGGGTTGAGTTCCTCAGGCATAGGGACACGCTCCTTCATTCGTTAATAACCTATTTATTATACCGTCACAGCCGGGAAAAAGCAACGAATTTTTCCAGGCCGCAGGCGGCGAAATCTCTCACAGCTTAACCGCCACCGGTCCCCCCATGGTCAGGGTGTCCGGGGTGACGGTACACTCCAGAGCCAGCACCTGCACCCCAGCCGCTGCGGCCTGGCGCAGAGCGGCCCCAAATTCCGGGTGGGTGGCATCATTGGGGGCGAAATCTTTCATGCCCGCCATCTGAATGACAAAGCACACGGCGGCCTCATAGCCCTCTTGCAGGCTGGCCTCCAGCTCTTGCAGGTGGCGCACCCCCCGTACGGTGGGAGCGTCGGGGAAGCGGCAGTGGCCGTCTTCCTCCAGGGTGCATCCCTTCACCTCCACAAAGCCCCGGCGGGGGCCCGCCTCCCAGTAGAAGTCGAAGCGGGAGTTGCCCCAGGTGGTCTCGGGGCGCAGCAGGGTGAGGCTGGGGACGAAGTGTCCCGCCCGGGCCCACTCGGCAAAGACCTGGTTGGGGGCCTGGGCGTCCATGTTCACCAGCAGGCCGTCCTTGTCCACGGCGATGAGGTCATAGGGGGTCTTGCGCTTGGGGTTGTCCCCTGGGGTGAGGTAGACGGTGCGGCCGGGGATGAGCAGTTCCCGGCACCGTCCGGTGTTTTTTACATGGACCGTTTCCGTGCGCCCGTCCACCTCCACCTGGGCCACAAAGCGGTTGGGGCGGGAGAGAAAACGGGCGGGAAGGACCTGGGTATATGTCATGATTTGGGCTCCTTGGGTGTGGTGTCGGTGGTGGAAGGGGGCTCGGCAGGGGCGGCAACCTCTTCCGGCTTGGGGTGGTAGGGCAGCAGCAGGTCGATGACGCAGGTCACCGCCACGCCCGCCAGGGTGTCCACCATACGCTGGAGGGCGAAGAGGGCGGGGGAACTGTCCGTGTTGTGGTTGACGGTGACGCACAGGAACACCACGCAGGACAGAGAGGCGCTGGAGGGCCGCTTGAGCACCAGAGCGGTGCGAATGAGGGGGATGATGGTGAGAGATACCAGGGTATAGCGCAGCAAGTCCAAATTCTCGGCGTGGAAGAATTCCAGGCCGTAGAGGATGATGATACCGTACAGGCCGCCCACCAGGGTGCCGATGGCCCGGTTCACCGAGGAGGTGATGGTCTTGTCGGTGGAGTTCTGCATGCAGATGACCGCGGCAATCATGGAATAAAAGGCGGGCTCGCCCCGCACATAGCCGAAGATACCGCAGATAAACACGGCAATGACGGTCTTTACCATGCGCATGCCCACCCAGTGATGGCGCTGCTTTGGCATAAACAGCCCTCCTCTCCAAAGTCGATATCAGTATGATAAACGACCCGGAGAAAAAAAGCAAGGCGGGGACGCTTTCCATTTCCCCGTCCCCGTGGTATGATGGGAAAAAACATCAAGGAGGACCCTCCATGCACATTCCCAGCGGCGAAACCAGCTTGCTTGAGCTGTTGCCCTTCCAAGAGGCGCTGGATCAGGCGCTCACCCCCAAAGAGGACTATGACGTCAATCGGTGGCTGTACGTGCCCCCCTTCTACTGCGAGTACCGATACATTCTGGCCACCCGGGGCAAGCGGCCCCTCATCTGTGTGGGCATCAACCCTTCCACCGCTGCCCCCGATGATCTGGACAACACCTTGAAGTCGGTGGAGCGGGTGGCCCTCCACAATGGCTTTGACAGCTTTGTCATGTTCAACGTCTACCCCCAGCGGGCCACCGACCCGGACCACATGGAAAAGCACTGCAATGACACCCTCCACCAGGAGAACATGAAGGCCTTTGACTATGTCCTCTCCCTCTACGAGGACACTCAGCCTGCCATCTGGGCGGCCTGGGGCACCATCATCGAAAAGCGGGACTATCTGCCCGCCTGTGTCCGGGACATGATTGCCATCGGCCAAACCCATGGGGCGGCCTGGTACACCGCTGGAAAGCGCTCCAAGAAGGGCCACCCCCACCACCCCCTGTACCTCCGTAAGGACAGCGGCCTGGACCCCTTTGACGTAGAGGAGTATCTCAACAGCCTCAAGTAAAAAAATCTGCACCGGAAGCCCGGTGCAGATTTTTTTACTTGGGCAGGATATAAAAGGTGGGAGTATGTTTGCTCAGGTCCAGGAATACTACCATATCCGGGGGGAAAAAGGTGAACCAGATCATCATCCAACCCACCGCCAGAGCCGCCAGCAGGCAGAGGGTGGGGAGAAAGGGCCGCTGGGTGAGGGGGGCCAGGACTTGGGCCAGCACAAACCCTGCCACCATGAGTACCACATACAAGATGAGGTCAAAGGCCATCCCGTCGCCCTGGAAGGGGACGTGATAGAGGTAGCTCAGCAGCAGCATGGCCCCGCCGATGATGGGCAGGGTCAACAGCCAGGGGGCCAGACCGTCCAGACCTCGGCCATGGGTGAGATACAGCCCGGACAGCAGCAGGGGGATGAGGAGGATTTTCAGATGTTCCCACAGGCTCTCCCGCACCGGAGAGACCAGAGCGGTGATGGGGCTGGGCAGCCAGGAGAAGAGAAAATGGAGCCCTACCCCCAAGATCAGGGCGGCAATCAGGGTAAAAATCGTCTTTTTTTGAAAAATTTTCACAGCTCTCACCTCGTTTCTTACTACAAGTTATGCCCGCAGTGGGGCAAACTATGAATGAAACCGTGGTGAAACACAAAAGTTTTTTTCCTCCATTTCGGGCTTTTCCAAAAGGCCCTCCCTTTTCCACGGAAGAAACCCCGCCGTCTCAGGCACATTAAGGATTGGGCGAACGCCCAAATTGTGAACGAAGAGGCGGTGAGGATCATTGAACGAAGAGATCAAACCATGGGTGGGGATGACCCAGGCGGTGCTGCGGGTCGTCCTGGTGGTGCTGGTGGTAGCTCTGGCCCTGTGGCCAGTCCTGGGCAGCGCCAGAGCCGACACCTTGAAAGTGGTCCCAGTGGGGCGTGCCGTGGGCATCAAGCTCTTCTCCGATGGCGTTGTGGTGGTGGGAACTTCGGAAATTTCCACCCAGAACGGGGCGGTGAATCCGGCCAAGGACTGCGGTCTGCGGGAGGGGGACATCATCACCCATATCAACTCCACCGAGGTGGATACCATTGAGGAGGTGTCCGCCCTCTTGCAGGAGCTGGAGGGGGAGACCATGAGCATCCGGGCCATCCGCAATGAGGAGCAGGTGCAGCTGACCGCCCAGGCGGTGCTGTGCTCCGCCGACGGGGAGTATAAGCTGGGGGCCTGGATTCGGGACTCCATGGCGGGCATTGGTACCGTCACCTTCTACTGTCCCCAGACCGGGACCTTCGGGGCCCTGGGCCACGGCATCAACGACGTGGACACGGCTCTGCTCATGCCCCTGGAGAGCGGCAGCATTCTGCCCGCCACGGTCTCCGGGGTGGACAAGGGGCAGTGTGGAACTCCGGGACAGCTGCGGGGCATCTTTGAGGCGGACGTGACCCTGGGTGAGCTGGACGACAACACCTCCTGTGGCATCTACGGCACCATGACCGACACCAGCTGGTTTTCCGGCCAGGCGGTGGAGGTGGCCAGCCGGGACGAGGTGAAGGCGGGGAAAGCCACCATCCTCAGCAACATCTCCGGCAACCAGGTGGAGGAGTACGAGATTGAGATTCTCAAGGTCTACCCGGACAGCCAGGACGGGGGCCGGGACTATCTCATCCACGTCACTGATCCCCGGCTGCTGGACAAAACCGGAGGCATTGTCCAGGGCATGAGCGGTTCCCCCATTCTCCAAAACGGCAAGATCATCGGGGCCGTCACCCATGTCATGGTGGATGACCCCACCTCTGGCTATGGCATCTATATTGGAGATATGCTCCAGGCGGCAGGGTAAAAACAGGGCGAAGACACCGACATGGTGTCTTCGCCCTTTGATATGCTGCACATATAAAATTTAATGTTTACCATTAAAAATATATTGACAAAGATATATGCTCCTCGTATAATGCAAGTAGAGAAACCCACAAAATAAGGAGGGAGACATATGGAGAAGATTATGAAATCCACCAAGCTGGTGCAGAAAATCCTGCGAATTCTGTTTTGGATTGTCGTCGTTGTCAGCGTTGTCTCTGCATGTATCATGATTGCATCGTTGATTTTTATGGATGATACAGCAGTCATCCAGGGTGTTTCCATTACGATTGGAAATTACAGGTTGAAACTCAGCCAGGGGTACTCCCGCGCACAACTGATCAACATTTTATGGATGTCCTTGGCGAACATTGTCCTTTACGGGGGCCTTTCCTGTTACGCGATCCGAATCCTTCAAGGTATTTTTGAACCAATGACACAGGGAAAACCGTTCAACACGGCGGTGAGCGACGGGTTGAAAAAGCTATCCTATACGGTCTTGATTTTTGGTGTGGTTCGACTGATTCTTCAACTGGCAACAAACATGGTTTACGACCAGATGATTGATATTTCTTCCCTGTTTGCTGCAAACATGGTGGAATCCTGCTCCTTAACCGTGGTAGGAGATGGTGATTTTATTATTTGGTTCTTTTTGATCCGGCTGTTTCGGCGCATTTTTATCTACGGGGAGACCTTGCAACAGCTGTCCGATGAGACACTGTGACGTGGAATGAGGAGAAGCTTATGCCCATTGTATTACGATTGGATCGGGTCATGGCAGACCGGAAAATGTCCCTGAATGCCCTGGCGGAAAAGGTTGGTATCGCCAATGTAAACCTGTCGAAAATCAAGACGGGAAAGGTCAGCGCCATCCGCTTTTCCACCTTGGAGGCCATTTGTGAGGCGCTGCACTGTCAACCGGGGGATATTTTGGAGTACATGCCGTCTCAGACCGATGAGGACGGGAAGGACGAATAACATGGAGATACAAAAGCAGGATGGTGTAGGCCATCCTGCTTTTGCCATAGCCCGAGTATTCTGAAAAAAGTTCGTGACTATGGAGAAAAAGCATAGTACAATATAGGCACTTATCCGTGCTGTTCAAATGGAAACAGACAAAATATTGCATACATGGAAGGGAGTGTTCCACGATGAAAGACAGGCTGTCCAAACTGACCGTTGCCAGTGGAATCCTGGGCCTTGTCCTCTTGTTTGGGGTCATGCTGTCTGGAGCGGCATATCCCAGCTTGGTGTTTCGCATCGGTGCCCCCTTGGGATTGCTGTTTGTCTTTCTCAGCGTGGGGCTGCTGGGTTTGCGGTATTTGCGGGACATCTGTGAGGCCGTTCGGGAGAAACAATGGATGTTGGCACTGGGGCTTGTGTTCATATTGTTGGTTGTGGGTGTGCTGATGCTGATTTGAGTAGACGGGGGGAACGATTGTTTTACACCCTCTATATGGAAGATCACATGCAGATGTGGTACAATACCAGAAGAGAGAAAAACGGGAAAGGCAGGTGTGAATATGCAGCGTCTGAGAGAGTTGAATGGATATCAAAAGGGTGTTTTGATTTTGATGGCGGCTATGGTGCTGGTGTTCACTGTGCTCTATCCGATCCTCACCTCCCGCCAGGCCTTTTCCTACCGGGATGGCCTGTTGCTGCGTACCCAGGAGGGAGAGAATACGGTGTACCAGGGGAAGGTGTATGGAGAAACGGCCCGCTTCACCGTGTCCCCGGACCAAACCGTGGAGTTTTACTACGGGGAGAAGACCTACGGCCCCTATACCGTCCAGGAAGACCCGAACCTGGTGGATTTGCCGGATGGAGTGCGGGGCATCCAGCTGCAGCGGAGAGGGGAGACCTTCTTTTACGGCGGTGTATCCGGGGAGGGCGAGACCTTCCGTGTGTACCGTCAGGATGGCAGCCAGATGCATCGGGACAGCTCCATGGAGATATCCTTCGATGCATACGGGAATCTTACAAGTATGATGGAGCCTTCGGCCTACACCATTCTGGAGGTGATGTACGGCCCGGAGCTGACCCATCCGGGAAGCTGGTGGGGTTGGGTGTTAGGCGTGGTCATCTGTGTGGCCACGGCCCTCACCATCCTGTATGCCGACGAGCTGTTCCGCTTCCATCTCCTCTTTGAAATTAGCAACGTGGAGGAGGCAGAGCCCTCTGGGTGGGAGATGGCCAGTCGATATATCTCCTGGACGCTCCTGCCTGTGTTGGCACTGGCGGTCTTTATCTTA
Source organism: Pseudoflavonifractor sp. An44 (assembly GCF_002161675.1). GTDB lineage: Bacteria > Bacillota > Clostridia > Oscillospirales > Oscillospiraceae > Enterenecus > Enterenecus faecium. Next base: position 19,897 of record NZ_NFIH01000029.1, on the reverse strand, counting down.
GGATTATTGTACTGGTAAAACAGGGCGGAAGCTGGATCGCTTCCGCCTTATGTTTTCCCTCTGTCTTTTTTGAAGACTTTATGGTAGAATGAGTCTAATACAGATGAGGCAGGTGTAGACCTTGGACACTTGGAAATTGCTGATCGGGCTGGTTGTAGTGCTGGTGCTCTCGGGTGTGGCGGTGATTGTGTGGGCGGTTCTCCCGTCCCACCGGAACAGACGCTCGGGTCCCCCCAGCGGAAAGCCCGCCTGGCGGGAGAAGCAGTACGATGAAGAGGGGTACGACCCCCGAGGTTACGACCGGGAAGGCTATGACCGCCTGGGGTACGACACCCGGGGCTATGACCGCAACGGGTATGATTGGCAGGGGTATGATTCCCGGGGCTACAATCGAGAGGGCTATGACCGATTTGGTTATGATAAGCAGGGCTATGATCGGGAGGGCTACGACCGTCGGGGATATAATATCCATGGCAAGGACCTCCAGGGGCGGTATAATCGCCTCTACGATGTGGCCGATTATGCAGACTCCTTGTACAGCTCCGAGGGCTTTCTCAGCCCCCAGCGCTATCCGGTGGGAGTGACGGTCCACGCCAAGGAGCGCATGCTGGAACGGATGCAGGGAAATACGTTGGAGAACCTCCAGGACCTGGCCATGAAGGCCTACTGCTTCGGCAAAAGCGCCCGGCAGCTCAAACGCACCTCCGCCCGGCTGGTGCAGGAGATTCAGGAGCAGCACGGGGACGGCGTGGTGCTGATCTACCACGGCTATGTGTACATTTTCTCCAGCGATAACCAGCTGATTACCGTCTACCGGAATGAGCGCATTCCTTTGTGATGAGGGAAGGAGGAACTACGTTAATGGAACAGGAAAAGGAACTTCAGAGCCCCCGCAGCCGTCGGGAGCATGTGAGCACCTTCCGGCGCTATCGGCTGGGGTGGGTGCTGCTGGGCATGATCGCCACGGAGGCGGCGGTGGTGTTGGCCAACGGCAGCGTTGCAGCGGCCATCATGCTGCCCCTGATTGTGGGCGCCTTTATTTTCCGTTCGGCCCTGGTGGAAAACTACAACCGAAGACAGGCCGAGGAAACCCAAGAGAACCCGTGAGAGCAGCCAAGAGGCGGGATGTGTCCGCCTCTTGGCTGGTTGTTTCTGTGGGTGAAAGGAAATCTTTTTTGCAAAAACCCTTGACCTTCCACCAGGTGAAAGGTGTATTTTGACACCAGAGCCAGAGAGGAGGCGCATGATATGAACATCAAAGAGGCAGAGAAACTGACGGGAATTTCCAAGCGCAACATCCGATTTTACGAGCAGAAGGGAATGTTGCACCCCGCCCGCAATCAGGACAACGACTACCGGGACTACTCGTCCCAGGATATCGAGCGGCTCAAACTCATCCGAGCCCTGCGCATGGTGGATATGCCCTTGGAGGAGATTCAAAAGGTACTGGATGGGAAGACGTCCCTGGAGGACGCCGCCACGGCCCAGGAGCGGCAGCTGCGGGAGCGGGTGCAGGAGGTACAGACCGCTATCCGGTTTTGTAAATCCCTCCAAGGACTGAGCGGGGACGTGGAGGTGGACGCCATTCTGCGGGAGATGGACCGGGAGGAGAACCGGAAGCACCTGTTTACCCAGTGGAGAGAGGACTACAAAAAGATGTGCAAGTTCCTCCAGAAGGCCACCTTTACCTACATCCCCGAGGGGGCCGTGACCAACGCCCGGGAGTTTACCCAGGCGCTGTTGGACTTCGCCCGGGAGAACCAGGTGGACATCACCATCACCAAAGAGGGGATGTACCCGGAATTTACGTTGGATGGAGTGGAGTATACCGCAGAGCGGCTGTACACCCAGATGGGCCGGGCGCCGGTTGCCACGGTGCGCTGCACCGCCAAGCACCCGGAGACCTTGGAGCCGGATCTGCCCGCTGGGAAGAAGCGGGCCATGAAGCTGCTGCACTTTGCCTGGATTCCCCTGGTCATGATTTTGGTGTCGGTGATGATGGTGGCACGCAACGGCGGGCTGCCCTTCCTGGCCACCCTGGACGGGGTGGTGCTGGGGATTGTCTTCCCTCTGGTGGTGGGGGTCATGTTGTACCGCTCTATGCTCTTTTACTACAATAACAAGAACAAATAACGAAACTTCAATCATCCTGTAGGAAAAACAGCAGTTGATAGATTACAAAATTTGACAATCCTGTCGAACGAAAGTGGAAACTATGGCTTGCCAGATCGGGCATTCTGTGGTATTTTAGAGGTACAGGAAAAAGATGGTAAAACCAGACTGACTCCACTTGAGAAAGGATTGTCACACAGATGAGCGATGTGAAGAAGATCATCATTGCGGATGCCTCAGAGGAGTACCGCGGGATGTTGGCGGATGCCCTGGGGGACCGTGAGGATATGGAGGTCGTGGCCCAGACCGGGGACGGGGAAGCGCTGTTGGAGCTGGTGGCCAAGCATCAGCCCCAGGGGATTATCATGGACTTGATGCTCACCGGGATGGACGGGTTGGAGGTACTGGAGCAGCTGGGGCCCAATCGGCCCAGGGTTGTGGTGCTCTCCGCCTTTTCCCATTCCGCCCTGGCCCAGCAGGTGAAGGAGCGGGGGGCGGACTACTGTATGCTCAAGCCCTGCCGTCTGTCTGCGGTGGTGGAGCGCATGGCCCAGCTGTGCGATCAGACCCAGGAGCGCCAGACCCACCAGGAGGAGGAAGAGTGGGATTTAGAACGGAAGATTACCTCCATCATCCATGAGATCGGGGTGCCCGCCCACATCAAGGGCTACCAGTATCTCCGGGTGGCCATTGCCATGGCGGTGGAGGATATGGGGATGATCAACGCCGTGACCAAGGTGCTCTATCCCGAGGTGGCCAAGCGGTTTGGCACCACCGCCAGCCGGGTGGAGCGGGCCATCCGCCACGCCATCGAGGTGGCCTGGGACCGGGGCGACCTGGAGGTGCTGCAGTGGTACTTCGGCTACACCGTGTCCAACACCAAGGGCAAGCCCACCAACAGCGAGTTTATCGCCATGATCGCCGACCGCATCGCCCTGGAGCGGGACAAACGGGCGGGATGAGCTGCGCCCCGGAGGGGCGCAGCGAGGGAAGAAGGAAAAGTGAAGAGTGAATAAGTGCTGAAAAAAGCCGATGTAGACGTTTTTCGTCCACATCGGCTTTTTGTATGTGTATTTAATAGGCCAGCTGTTCCACGGTCCAGTCCCGGATGAGATCGGCGTAGTAGCGGCACTGGGTGCGGGCCAGGTCCAGATCCAGGTTGATGTAGTTGCCGCACTCCACCGCCGACTTGCCCGGCATCTCCCCGGTGTAGTTGGCCCCCGCCTCAAAGACGGACTGGACCAGGGTGATGCAGTCCTCCATGGTCAGCTGCTCGTTGTCCAACAGCACGTAGAATCCGGTTTGGCACCCCATGGGGCCGAAGTAGATCACCCCATCCTTTTGGGGGGAGTTGCGCAGCAGGGTGGCGATGATGTGCTCCACCGAGTGCATCTCGGCGTTGGTGAGCAAATCCCCGGTGTTGGGCACCTTGAAGCGCAGGTCGAAGGTCACCACATTCCCGTCCCGGCGGGAGAGATACATACCGGGGCGCAGGGTGGTGTGGTCCACCTGAAAGCTTGCGATTTTTTCCATATTAAGACCTCCACAGTAAGGCCGCCAGGGCCTGGTTGAGCTTGTCCACCACCTGGGGCACGTTTTGGGCGTATTCCTCCCCCTGAGCGGGGTGGAACAGGTGGTCGGAGACGATTTTCACACAGTGGAAGGGCACCTGGTTGCGCAGGCACACCTGGGCCACCGCCCCCGCCTCCATATCACACACGGTGGCGGAGAAGTGGTCCCGCAGCATGGCCGCCCGTTCGTAGTCCCGACCGAACCAGTCCCCGGTGGCCACCACTCCGGTGCGGGGTGCAAAGCCCGCCTGGGTGAGCCGCTCCACATGGGCCTCCACCCTCTGGCAGGGCAGTTCAATGAGGTTCAGAGCGGGGATGAGACCCAACGGGTCGCCCACGGCGGAGGTGTCCATGTCGTGCTGGACACTGTGGCGGGCCACCACCAGGGTGCCCACGGGGAAGTCGTGGAAGCACCCGGCTACCCCGGCGTTCCACACCTCATCCACTCCAAAGCGGTCGATGAGGGCCTGGGTGCCCATGGCGGCGTTGACCTTACCTACCCCGCAGATGCACACCACAGTGTCTGGGTCCAGGGGGTAGAAGTCCATCCCAGCGATGGTCTGCACCTGGCCGGAGGGGCGCAGAGCCCCGGCCACCTCCTTGTGCATGGCGTATACAATGCCTCGCATGGCGCACCTCAGGCGTTGTGGGACAGCAGCTGAGCCCGCACGTCCCACAGCTTCTGGGACAGGTCCACATAGTAGTTGTGGGGGTTCTCAAACCGCTTGACCTCGTCCCACAGGCTGTCCACCTCTCGGGCGCAGTACACCCGGGTCTCCTGGATGGTGGGAGCCTGGTACACCAGCTGGCCGCCCTGGAAGATGGGCACCAGCAGGGGGCGGGCGGTGTAGTTGGTGATGGTCTTGCGCTTCCAAACGGCCTCGGGGTCGAAGAGCTCCAGAGGCTGGGTGAAGTCGGGGTGCTCGTCGTGGAGGCAGATATAGTCGGCCAGGGCCTTCCCCGTCTCGATCTCGTACAGGCGGTACACCTTCTTAAAGTGGGGGATGGTCATCTTGGCGGGGTTCTCGCTGATCTTGATTTTGGGCACGATGGTGCCGTCCTTGCCCTCGATGGCCGCCAGCTTGTACACGCCGCCGAACACCGGCTCGCTCTTGGAGGTGATGAGCCGCTCGCCCACCCCGAAGCCGTCGATGGCGGCCCCCTGGGTCAGCAGGTCCCGGATGATATACTCGTCCAGGGAGTTGGAGGCGATGATCTTGATGTCGGTCAGGCCCGCCTCGTCCAACATCTTCCGGGCCTTCTTGGACAGATAGGTCAAATCGCCGGAGTCGATGCGGATGCCGCCCTGGGTGATGCCCAGCTCCTGGAACACCCGGATGGCGTTGGGCACGCCGGACTTGAGCACGTTGTAGGTGTCCACCAGAAGGGTGGCGGCGTGGGGGTAGATCTCACAGTAGGTCTTGAAGGCGGTGTATTCGTCGGGGAACATCTGCACCCAGGAGTGGGCCATGGTGCCGGTGGCGGGGGTGTCAAACATCTGGTCGGCCATGGCGCAGGCGGTGCCGGAGGCCCCGGCGATATAGCTGGCCCGGGCGCCCAGCAGTGCGCCGTCCGCCCCCTGGGCCCGGCGGGAGCCGAACTCCGCCACGGGCTTGCCCTGGGCAGCCCGGACGATGCGGTTGGACTTGGTGGCGATGAGGGACTGGTGGTTCAGGGTCAGCAGCAGATAGGTCTCCACGAACTGGGCCTCAATGGCAGGGGCCCGCACGGTGAGAATGGGCTCCCGGGGGAAGATGGGGGTGCCCTCCGGCACGGCCCAGATGTCCCCGGTGAAGTGGAAGGTGCGCAGATACTCCAAAAACTCCTCCGAGAAGGTATTCTTGGAGCGCAGGTAGGCAATGTCATCCTCATCGAAGTGGAGGTCCCGGATGTAGGAGATCACCTGCTCCAGTCCGGCGGCAATGGCGAAGCCGCCGCCGTCGGGGACACTGCGGAAGAACATATCGAAATAGCAGATTTGATCGGCCACGCCGGTCTGAAAATAGCCGTTGCCCATGGTCAGCTCGTAGAAGTCGGTGAGCATGGTGTAGTTGACGTGATGTTGCACAGGGATGGCCCCCTTTAACTAAAATCGTAGCCTCTATTATAAGCTGTCTTGACACAAATTGCAATCATTCCTTCTGTAGTTCTTCCAGAAGTCACCACTCGGAAGGGGCGGAATACACTGGGATGAGGGCGGTGTCGGAAGGCAAACGGCCCCGGAGAGGAGCATGGGAAGGAACATGGAACGAACGCATATCTGGGTCATTGGAGGAGATCAGCGGCAGAGCATCTTAGCCGGGCTGCTGCGAGACGACGGCCACAGGGTACATACCTTGGGGCTGGGGGAGGAGGCGGCGGAGGGGCCGGACCTGGATGGCATCGGTGCGGCCCACTGCGTCATTCTCCCCCTGCCGGCGCAGCGGCCGGAGGGGTGGGTGTACACCCCGCTGAGCACCTTTCGGCTGTCGGTGGAGCAGGTGCTGGAGCACATGCAGCCGGGGCAACTGGTGTGCGGCGGGCTGCTCACCTCCAGCTTTCTCCACCAGGCCCAGGCGTTGAACCTGCGGGTCATAGACTATTATGCCCGGGAAGAGCTGACGTTGCTCAACGCCATTCCCACCGCAGAAGGGGCCATTGGTCTGGCCATGGAGCGCATGCCCACCACCATCCACAACGCCCGCATCTGGATTTTGGGCTTTGGGCGGGTGGGGCAGGCCTTGGCCGTGCGCCTCCACGCTCTGGGGGCCAAGGTGTGCATTCTGGCCCGAAACCCCGCCCAGCGGGCCCTGGCCCGTAGCTTAGGCCTGGAGGCCGAGCCCATCCGGGGCATGGGGGAGTGGCTGCACTGCCCCCATCTGGTGGTGAATACCGTGCCTGCCCCCCTGCTGGGAGTGGAGGAGCTGTCCGCTCTGCGGGAGGGGGCCTGGGTGATGGACCTGGCCTCGGAGCCGGGGGGCGTGGACCATCCCGCGGCCCAGGCCCTGGGCGTGCCCGTGGTGTGGGCCAGAGGCCTGCCGGGCAAGGTGGCTCCCCACACGGCGGCGGAGTACCTCAAAGACACCGTCTATCACATTATGGAGGAGTTGGGAGTGTAAGAATGGAAGCGAAAAACATTGGGTTTGCCTTTTGCGGCTCCTTTTGTACCATGGCCCGGGCTCTGGATACCCTGGAGCAGCTGGCGGGAAAATACACCCAAATCTGGCCCATTGTCTCCGAGACCGTGGCCAGCACCGATACCCGCTTTGGCAACAGCCATGATTTTATGCGGGAGATGGAGCGGATATGCGGGAGAAGGGTCATCCATACCGTGGCGGATGCCGAGCCCATCGGGCCCCGGAAGCTGCTGGACGCCCTGGTCATCTGCCCCTGCACGGGCAACACCCTGGCCAAGCTGGCCCACGGCGTCACCGACGGCACGGTGACCATGGCCGCCAAGGCCCATCTGCGCAACGGGCGGCCCCTGGTCCTGGCCCTGGCCACCAACGATGGCCTGGCGGCCTCTGCCCCCAATGTGGGCACCATGCTGGGGCGGAAAGGGGTGTTTTTTGTCCCCTTCCGCCAGGATGACTGCTACGAGAAGCCCACGTCTCTGGTGTCGGATTTTTCCCTCACCGGGGACACTCTGGCCCTGGCTATGCAGGGCAAACAGTATCAGCCTCTCTTGTTGGGGGCAAAGTGACGAAAAACAGCCTCCGGTGGCGGGATTTTTAGGGTTGCAAACCACCGGGGGCTGTCATATAATGATACTTGACTGGGCAAAACATGGACTGGCCCGGAAAAATCTGCCCAAAAACGAAAGGATGTGACATGCGCCGTGGCAGGTGACCCATCTAGTCGAAGTTGGAAAATATGTTTGCGGCGTATGGATTGAGGGGGATGCCCTGGCATCCTTTCTGTCTTCGTGCGTCCGCGCCTGTGTGACACAGGGAATATCAGCGGAAGCGGCACGGGGACAAACCACCCCTTTGCCTGCTCGGGAAAGGTGTGAACCAATGTGATTAGCATTTACAAGACCATTGACGGAAAAATGACCAAGCTGGATACGGTGGAGGACGGCTGCTGGATCAACCTCATCTACCCCAGCGAGGACGAGCTGAAGACGGTGTCCGTGATCTTGGGGGTGGAGCTGCCCTTCTTGAAGGCCGCCCTGGACGAGGAGGAGACCTCCCGTATTGACAGCGAGGACGGCCAGACCCTCATCATCGTGGACACCCCCGCCATGGAGCGGGATGAGACCGGCGTGGTGTATTCCACCCTGCCTATGGGCATCATCGTCACCGAAAAGCACATCGTCACCGTCTGTTTGAAGGAGACCTCGGTGGTGCGGGACTTGCAGGACGGCCTGGTCAAGGACGTGCGCACCCAGCAGCGCACCCGGTTTATCCTCAACATCCTGCTGCTGGTGGCCAAGCGCTACCTGCAATATCTGAAGCAGATCGACAAGACCTACAACTACATGGAGCGGCAGCTGTACAAGTCCCAGCGCAACAAGGAGCTCATTCAGCTGCTGGATTTGGAGAAGTCCCTGGTCTACTTCAACACCTCTTTGAAGGCCAACGAGGTGACCTTGGAGAAGATTCTCCGGGGCCGCATCGTCACCCTCTATGAGGAGGACCATGACTTGCTGGAGGACGTGCTCATTGAGGTGCGTCAGGCCATCGAGATGGCCCAGATTTACTCCTCCATCATCTCCGGCATGATGGACGCCTTTGCCTCGGTGATCTCCAACAACCTCAACGTCATCATGAAGGTGCTCACCTCCATCACCATCCTCATGACGGTGCCCAACATCATCTTTGGCTATTTCGGTATGAACATCACCGGCGGCCTGCCCCTGGACCAGTTCTGGTGGGTACCTCTGCTGATGAGCGTGGCCATCATTGTGGTGCTGGCCATCATCCTGAAGAAGAAGGATTTGTTCTAAGAAAGACAAATGCCCTGGAAAGCGGAAGCTTTCCAGGGCGTTTTTGTAAGTGAAAAGTAATAGAGAACTATGAAGAGGTAATGTGTGCCATTGTGCGGCACGGATAAAAAGGCGAGACAGCGTGACGCTCCGAAGGCTCCCTTGTGTAAGAGATGCTGTCGCACCAAAATAAACTATCCCTGAGCGGAATTGTTGCATTCCAGTCTTTGACAGAAGCTTACCGCAAGACTTCCACCCACTTCAGAAACTCAGTGTTCTGGGCGGTAATACGGCTGTTGTATGCAGTAATAGCGGCATTCTCCTCAATGCCTTGCAAACTGCTAGCGCACTGGTCCAACTGCTGAGACAAAATTGCAGTTTTGCTGTTGCTCTCCTGGATTGCTGAGTACAGCATGTACTGGTGATCTTCAATCCGATCCAATCGGTCAATCACTTCGTCTAATTTGTTGATGATCCAATTCTGACGAATCTCATTTTCAAAGATATTGTACGCACCTTCGTGACCTTCTAAATGAGTACATCTTCCAGAGGAAAGATATTCATAAAACGAACTGACAGCAATCAGATTGCGATATTTGGGATAAATAATATCCTGGCGATAATATGTATCCAGAACTTGTTTGGTTTCCGACATCATATGATTTAGTGCAGCTAACTCCTGCTCTAACAGCGTAATTTTCCGCTGTGCATACGCTCGTTCATTCTCGTTTTGTGCTTCAATCTGTTGGTTCTGAACCGCTATCTCGGACAGATTCTGCTTATCCTTTCTTATATTTAATAGTATCGCAGCTCCTCCAATTAGGAATCCTACAACACATCCGATTTTTGCGCCAAACGTGATGATTCCATCCCAGGTCCAGCTATATTTGTCCGCAAAGAAGAAACCTATACACAAAGAAATAATAATACCTATTACTATTCCAAACAATCCACAAACAAAAAAGTCTGCAAACGCACAGGAAACCTTCCAGATAATAACAGAAAATGGAATTAGGAGCAGCAATAAAATCCAATCCGAGAATATTTCTGTTTTTTGGACGTAACCAATAAAAAATAGCAACCCAACTGCCGTCCAGAAAAGTGCTATAAACCGACGAAAGCCATCGTCACTGATTAAAGATTGCTTCTTGGGCTTCCCTAGAAATTCTCGGTCCTCACGATTCTTTAGCCTATTAATTTCCTGATTCAAGGAATTCGCCGATACTTGTTGTTGATATAGCGACCCTTCCAGCTGGTATACACGATACATATATTCCTTCAATGTATTGGCTAACATTTCCATATCCCTCCAGACAATTCTACAAAGTGTACCTTTACGAATTAGGATATAGTTTTTCGGTTACTACCGACCGCTTGATTGTCTCCTTTAATATCTGCTCATAGGATTTTTCCTAGAACTTTTTGCCGTTCCTATTATATCTTGAATGTTCGATGTGTCACTTTTTATTGTACAGCTTTCTAACTTTTATTCTTCATTTTTAACTGGGCTATATGCCTCCCGCAGCTTTTCACTGGCCTGGGCCAGCTGGCGCTGGAGACTGGCGGGGGAGAGCACCTCCACGCCGCCACCGAAGGACAGCAGATAGCTGGCCAGCCATCCCCCGTCGGGGAAGACGGTGGACACCAGCAGGGAGCCGTCGGGCTGGGGGGTGACGCAGCGGCGGTCAAACTCGTCGTACACCCGGTGGGCCAGGCTGGGGGCGAAGCGCAGCTCGGCCTCCACCCGGAACAGCGGGGGAATCTCCCCGGACAGCTCCGGGTCGGGGGGATTCATCAGCCGGTGGAAGGGCTGGTCGGTGATGGTCAAATCCAGCATCCGGGTCAGCCGGAAGGTGCGATAGCACTCCTGGAAGGGGCAATAGGCCTGGAGATACCAGCCGTTGCCCTGGAACACCAGCCGCACCGGCTGCACCAGGTAGGGCATCTGCTCCCCCTGGGAGCTGGCATAGGTAAACTGCACGGCCCGGCGCTGTAAAATGGCCTCTCGCAGCAGCTTGAAGTCCTCGGTGTCCCCGGCCGAGGAGCCCCAGTGGGTGAGGTACACTTGCAGCCAGTCCTCCTCGGGGCGGCGGAACAGGGCGGAGAGCTTGGCCAAGGTGGCCTCCCGCTGGGCGTCCGAGTCGTCGTCCAGGGCGGCCAGCAGCTGCTGCTGTTCCCCGGGGGTGAACAGGTTGGGGTCGGGGGCGCAGCCCGCCATAAGGGTGACGCCGCCGTTTTTGCCCGGAGCGGTGCACACCGGTACCCCGGCGGCCGACAGGGCGTCAATCTCCCGGTAGATGGTACTCACCGATACCTGGAGCATTTGGGCCAGCTGGGGAGCGGTGATGCGGTCGTGCTCCAACAGCAGGGAGAGAATTTGAATGAGTCGATTGGCGGACATAGTTTCACCTCCTAGGGGTGTCCCCAGTATATCAGAATGGGGGATTTCTGTAAAGGAAAACGCCGAATTGAGGCGGAAATGTGGAAATAGCCGCGTAGCGGTCCCGCCGGAACGGGAACCCCGTCCCAGGGACAACAAACGCCCGATTCCTGGGGAATCGGGCGTTTATCAAACTAAATTAGGCCAGCTTGCTCTTGGCCAGCTCGGTGAGCTGGGTGAAAGCAGCCTTGTCGTTGACGGCCAGCTCGGAGAGCATCTTGCGGTTGATCTCCACGCCAGCCAGCTTCAGGCCGTGCATGAAGGTGGAGTAGTTCATGCCGTTCATCTTGCAGGCGGCGTTGATGCGGGCGATCCACAGCTGACGGAAGTCACGCTTCTTCAGCTTGCGGCCGGTGTAGGCGTACTGCAGGGACTTCATCACCTGCTCGTTGGCCATCTTGAAGTGCTTGCTCTTGGCACCCCAGTAGCCCTTGGCCAGCTTCAGGATCTTATTTCTTCTCTTACGGGTCATCATTGCGCCCTTAACTCTTGCCATTGTCGTTCAGCCTCCTATATGTGAGTGTATCAGGTTATCTTATTTGTAGGGGATCAAGCGCTTGACGGTGGCCTGGTTGGTCACGTCAGCGTAGGCACCCTTGCGGAGGCCTCTCTTGAGCTTGGTGGTCTTGCCGTGGCCGTTGAGCAGGTGACGGCGCTTGGTGCAGGCACGCTTCACACGGCCGCTCTTGGTCAGCGAAAAGCGCTTCTTAGCGCCGCTGTGGGTCTTGATCTTAGGCATGGTGGTTATCTCCTTTACTCTTTGAATGGTGGGCAGCGTGTGCCCGGAGGATATTACTTGTTGGTCTTGCTGCTTTTGGCGGAGAGGAAAATGCTCATGTGGCGGCCCTCCAGCTTAGGCTCCTTGTCCAGGTTGGCCAGCTCGGCACACTGCTGGGCAAAGTCCATGAGCAGGTTGCGGCCGATGTCGGTGTGAGCCATCTCACGGCCACGGAATCGCACGGTCACCTTCACCCGGTTGCCGTCAGCCAGGAACTTCTGGGCGTTGCGCAGCTTGGTGTTGAAGTCACCGATGTCGATGCCGGGGGACATGCGCACTTCCTTGATCTCAACGACGTGCTGGTTCTTCTTGGCCTCTTTCTCCCGCTTGGCCTGCTCGAACTTGAACTTGCCATAGTCCATGAGCTTGCACACAGGGGGGACGGCATTGGGAGAGATTTTTACCAGGTCCAAACCGGCCTCGTCGGCGTGACGCTGGGCCTGAGCCGCAGACATGACTCCCAGCTGGCTGCCGTCGGCGCCAATCAGGCGAACCTCACGGTCACGAATCTCCTCGTTGATCTGATGAGTTGGGTTAGCTATGGCAAAGCACCTCCTGAGAAACAAAAAATGTGAGTGCAGAACAAGCACCCACATCCACAACAAAAAACGACAACCGAACTCGATTGCGTGTTTTTTACCATGTAAACCTCTTTGCCTCGGGCTGGAGGTGAGGACGGCGGTGCCATACCTGCTTTGTTTTGCTCTGGTATTATATCAAGTGGATATGGGATTGTCAAGCGCTTTTTTCAATGATGTTGCATCCCGGCGCCGGAGCACCAAAAAGTACCCCAGGCACAGGGTGAGGTTGACCAGGGCCGAGGCGGGAACAGCCAGACCGATGAGGAACATGGAGGTATCCGGCAGGCGGCTGAGGAAGTAAGACAGGGGAATGCGCACCAAAAAGGCGGCGGCCAGGCCCTGGGCCATGACAAAGCTGGTGCGCTCCCGGCCATTGAAGTAGCCCAGGAAGCAGAACACCACCGACACCATCAGGTACTCCAGCGAGCTGCCCCGCAGGTAGCCTGCGGCGGCGTCCAGCACCGCCGGGTCGTTGTCAAAGGCGGAGGCCAGAATGCGGCCGCAGAAGAAGGTGAGCAGGAACATCACCGCGCCCACGCACAGGGAGATGCGAGCGGCCAGAAACAGGGCCCGGTTGGCCCGCTTGGGGTTGCCTGCCCCCATGTTCTGGGCCACAAAGGTGGACAGGGCGGACATGAAGGACATGGGCACCAGGGCCAGGAAGATGAACAGCTTTTCCGCGATGCCCACTCCGGCGGAGGCGATGACCCCCAGGGCGTTGACAATGCTGGTGATGATGAGGAAGGACAGGTTGGTGAGAAAGTCCTGGAGGGCGATGGGGGAGCCCACCTTTAAAATCTCCCCGGCGGCCCGGCCCCCTCTGCGCCAGGGGGCGGGGATGGAGAAGGGGAGGGGATTGCGGCGGATGTAGGCCAGGGAGAAGGCCACGCTGGTGGCCTGGGCGATGATGGTGGCCAGAGCGGCCCCGGCGGCGTGGAGGCGGAACACTCCCACAAAGAGCACATCCAGCACCACATTCACCAGGCAGGCGATGAGGACAAAGAGAAAGGGAGAGCGGGAGTTGCCCACCCCCCGAAAAATGCCGCTGATGCCGTTGTAGGCGGTGATGAACACGATGCCCGCCGAGCAGATGCGGATGTAGGCCACCGCCTCACTCATGGCAGCCTCGGGCACGTTCATCAGCCGGGCGGCCTGGGGGGCCAGGAGTAGCATGGCCCCGGTGAGCACCGCCGCCACCAGGGTGAAGAGCCGAATCTGGCTGCACACCACCTGGCCTGCTTGCTGGGATTCTCTCGAGCCCATGGCCTTGCCCACCAGCACGGTGACGCCCATGGTGAGCCCCGTAATGATGGAGGTGATGGACTGCATCACCTGGCTGCCTGTGGCCACGGCGGACACCGAGGCGGTGGGGGAGAATTTGCCCACCACTGCCAGGTCCACGCCCCCGTAAAAGGCTTGGAGCAGCAGGGAGAGCATCAAGGGCAGGGCGAAGCGGATGAGGGGGGACAGAATGGGCCCCGACAGAAAGGACGATTGAGAAGATGGGGTTTCCATGGATATGACCTCCGGCACAAGTTTTGGGAGCAAGAAAAAACGCCAACAAGCATACACTTGTTGGCGATAATGTATCAAACGAAGTACGGCTCCCGTACCAGCACACTGTACCATACAACTGGGAGAAAGTCAACGGGGAACCGGAAAAATCAGGGCACCAGATGGGTGGGAGACAGGTGGGGGTGGTTGAGGTCAAAGAGGTAGATATCCAGTCGGTGGTCCATGGCATAGTTTAAGGTGTACTGAGTGCCTCCACGGGTGCCGTTGAACACCGCAAGAATGGCGGAGGACTGGTCCACCATATAGCGGTCCCGGCGGAGCATACAGTGGCGGTCGTAGTGCTCCTGGAGCAGGGTGTGGGAGTCGCACTGGCGCACCAGCTGGGTCCAGCGGCTGCGGTCATCAGAACTCCACTTCTTGGCCTGGCCCGCACAGGGCAGGGCGGCCTCCAGGGTCACATCCGGGTGGGCCTGCCGCAGGGCCAGCACCGCCTCGGCAAAGTAGAAATCCGCCCCCCGGGCCATGCCGCAGAGAAAATGGCGGTATCCTTTTTGATACATCTCCTCCAGCTGGGCGGCCATGTTCTCTTTCAGGGCCACACAGTGGGGGTGGTCCTCCTGGTCGCCCCAGGGCAGCTTTTCCGGGCGATGCCCGGTGAAACAGCAGGTGTGATGATCCCCCATGGTAGCTCCTCCTAACCGCATGGCATGATACCATTATAATATATTGCTGGCTTTAAGGTGGTTTATTGAATCGTGCCCAGCAGAATGCCGTCTCCCACTCCGGTGACGGTCACCTGCCGCAGCTGGTTGTGGAGGTCTTCTCCCACAGCTCGTACGGCCACATAGTTGGGGGCGTGGCCCTGCCACAGCCCCTCCTTTTCCTCCTCAAAGAGGACGGGGAGGGTGGACCCCACCAAGGCCTGCAAATAGGCCTCCTCCATCTCCCGGGCCACTGCCTGGGCCGCCTGGGCCCGCTGCTCCTGGACGGCGTGGGGAATCTGCCCGGCCATGGTGGCGGCAGGGGTGCCGGAGCGGCGGGAGTAGGGGAAGATATGCATGGAGGAGAAGGCGCAGCGGCGGATGAAGTCCAGGGTCTGGGCGAACTCCTCCTCCGTCTCCTGGGGGAAGCCCACAATGAGGTCGGTGGTGATGGCGGGGCGGTCAAAGTACTGGTTGAGCCACTGCACCGACTGGAGATAACGGGCGGTGTCGTACTTGCGGTTCATCCGCTTCAAGGTCTCGTCACACCCGGACTGCATGGACAGGTGGAAGTGGGGGCACAGGTTGGGCAGCGCCACCGCCCGCTGACAGAAGTCCTCCGTGATGGTACGGGGCTCCAGAGAGCCCAGGCGCACCCGCAGCCCCGGCACGGCGTGGCACAGGGCTTCCACCAGGTCGATGAGGGTCTGGCCCTCCTTCAAATCCCGGCCCCAGGAGGAGATCTCAATGCCGGTGAGCACGATCTCCCGGTACCCCTGGGCCTCCAACTCCTTGGCCTGGTCCACCGCCTCGGAAAGGGGGAGGGAGCGCACCGGGCCTCGGGCGTAGGGGATGATGCAGTAGGTGCAGAAGTTGGTGCACCCGTCCTCCACCTTGAGCATGGCCCGGGTGCGGCCCACCTGGCCCCCGGCGGTGAGCCGCTCAAAGTCCCGGCGGCGCAGGGACTCGTCCACCTGGACGATGGGGGCGGCGTGGCTTTTGAGCTGCCCCTCCAGCAGGTCCAAAAACTCCATGCGCCCGGCGGTGCCGGACACCAGGTCCACCCCCAGGGCGGCCACCGCCTCCGGCTCGGTCTGGGCGTAGCAGCCGCACACCGCCACCACCGCCTGGGGGTTCATCTTTTTGGCTCGGCGGATGACGTTGCGGCACTTCTTGTCACTGACGGCGGTGACGGTACAGGTGTTGATGATGTAGGCGTCGGCCAGGTCCTCAAAGGGGACCAGGGTGTGGCCGCGGCGGAGCAGCTCGCGCTCCATGGCCTGGGTCTCATATTGGTTGACCTTGCAGCCCAAGGTGTAGATGGCAATGTCCATAAGGGCCTCCTGAATGCAGCGTTTTTCTTAATGATACCATTTCCCTAGGGTTTTGTATAGGTTTACATTTCACCAAAAATGTGGTATACTTCCCCTACTTTGTGAAAAGAAGGTGGGGTCATGTCGTCCAGCTTTTTTGCCTATATCTTCCGGATGCGCTACATTGCCCGCTGGGCGCTCATGCGCAACACCCGCACGGAAAACGTGGAGGAGCACTCCTATGAAGTAGCTGTGCTGGCCCACGCTCTGGCAGTGGTGGGGCAGGAGATCTTTCACAAGGACGTCAACCCGGACCGGGTGGCCACGGCGGCGCTGTTCCACGACGCCCCGGAGATCATCACCGGCGATCTTCCCACCCCCATCAAATACTTCAATCCCGCCATCAAGTCCGCCTACGACCAGGTGGAGGCGGTGGCCCAGGACAAGCTGCTGGGGATGCTGCCCCACGAGTTGACAGAGGCCTATACACCTCTGCTGCGGGTGGAGGACCCAAAGGTGCGATGCTACATCAAGGCCGCCGACAAGCTGGCGGCGTGGCTGAAGTGCCTGGAAGAGCGGAAAGCGGGGAACCGGGAGTTTGTGCAGGCGGAGGAGGAGACCCTCCACGCCCTGAAGGATATGAACATGGACGAAGTGACCTGGTTTTTGGAGCACATGGGGGAGGCCTTCGGCCTGACCCTGGACGAGCTGGGTTAAATTGCGTAGACAGCGGGGAGACACCCCGAAGAATAGGGAGGAATTTTCATGAGAGCCATTATTACGGTAGTCGGCAAGGATCAGGTGGGCATCATCGCCTCGGTGTGCGGCGAAATCAGTCAGCGCAACGTCAACGTGCTGGACATCAGCCAGACCATTTTGCAGGGCTATTTCACCATGGTCATGCTGGTGGATGTGTCCAAGTGCACCATCCCCTTTGCACAGCTGGCTCAGGAGCTCAGTGACAGCGGCAAGGAGCGGAGCCTGGACATTCGGGTGCAGCGGGAAGACATCTTCAACGCCATGCATCGGATTTGAGGTGACGGAACATGCTCAATCAACAGGACATTTTATCCACCATTCACATGATTGACCAGCAGAACCTGGATATCCGCACCATCACCATGGGTATCTCTCTGCTGGACTGCTGCCACTCCGACCCCAAGGTGGCCTGTGAGAAGATCTACGACAAGATCACCACCTCCGCCCAGAACCTGGTGAAGACCGGAGAGGACATTGAGGCGGAGTTTGGAATCCCCATTGTCAACAAACGCATCTCGGTGACCCCCATCGCCCTGGTGGCAGGGGCTTCGGACACCGACGACTATGTGCCCTTTGCCCAGGCCCTGGACCGGGCGGCCAAGGAGACCGGCGTCAACTTCATCGGCGGCTTCTCCGCCCTGGTGCAGAAGGGCATGACCCGAGGAGACCGCAACCTCATCGCCTCCATTCCCGAGGCTCTGGCGGTCACCGACCTGGTGTGCTCCTCTGTGAACATTGGCTCCACCAAGGCGGGCATCAACATGGACGCCGTGAAGCTCATGGGAGAGACCGTGAAGGCCTGCGCGGACCGCACCGCTCACCAGGGCGGCTTCGGCTGCGCCAAGCTGGTGGTGTTCTGCAACGCCGTGGAGGACAACCCCTTCATGGCCGGCGCCTTCCACGGCGTGGGCGAGGCCGAGCGGGTCATCAACGTGGGCGTGTCCGGCCCCGGCGTGGTGCACCACGCCTTGAAGGCCGTGAAGGGCCAGCCCTTTGACGTGGTGGCGGAGACCATCAAGAAGACCGCCTTCCGGGTCACCCGCATGGGCCAGCTGGTGGCCCAGGAGGCCAGCAGCCGTCTGGGCGTGCCCTTTGGCATCGTGGACCTGTCTCTGGCCCCCACCCCCGCCATCGGGGACAGCGTGGCCCGCATCCTGGAGGAGATGGGCCTGGAGGTGTGCGGCACCCACGGCACCACCGCCGCGCTGGCCCTCCTCAACGACGCCGTGAAGAAGGGCGGCGTGATGGCCTCCTCCTCGGTGGGCGGCCTGTCCGGCGCCTTCATCCCGGTCAGTGAGGACGAGGGCATGATCGCCGCCGCCCGCTCTGGAGCCCTGACCCTGGAGAAGCTGGAGGCTATGACCTGTGTGTGCTCCGTGGGCCTGGACATGATCGCTGTGCCCGGAGACACCACCGCCGCCACCATCTCCGCCATCATCGCCGACGAGGCGGCCATCGGTATGATCAACCAGAAGACCACCGCCGTGCGTATCATCCCCGCCCCCGGCATGAAGGTGGGGGACACCGTGGAATTTGGCGGCCTGCTGGGCTCCGCCCCGGTGATGCCCTGCCACACCGGCTCGGCGGAGGAGTTTGTGGCCCGAGGCGGCCGCATTCCCGCCCCCATGCACAGCCTGAAAAACTAATACATCTGCCCCGGCGCGATTGCGCCGGGGCGTTTCCTGTCTTGTGGAGAGAGGGAGGATGGGTGTATCATAAACGAGAGAGGAGGGACAGCCCGTGAAGAGGAACATACAGCAGCGGTGGAAGGAATTTGGCGCCAAACGCCTGCCGGTGATGCGCACCCGGTGGCTGTCCGCCCTGCCCATCATTGTGGTGTCTCTCATCTTGCTGCTGGGAATGTGGGGCGTGTTCGGGGTGCGGTATGCCACCATGGCCAACCGCTTCTTGCTGCCCAACACCGCCGGACGGGAATTCAAGCAGAGCGTGAAGGAGCTGTTTGAGTTGGACCGCAGCTTTTTGCAGCAGGTGCGGGCCCTGTGTCAGGAGGGGACCCAGGATGGCAGCCAGATGTCCGACCGCCTGGTGCGCATCCACCTGTTGGAGGACCAGATTCAGGCCCACTTGAAGGGGATGAGCAGCGCAGAGCAGACCTATTATCGGCAGCTGCTCCCCATCAACCGGAAGCTGGTGAGCGAATTGGAGCAGATCAACGCCTATCTGCGCTCCCGGCCCCAGCTGTTGGGCACCGCCTACAGCCAGGCGGCGGTGGAGGTGCTGGACAATCTGGAGGACGCCATTTTGCGGGTCCAGCGCAGCTATACCGCCCGGGAGCTGGAGCCCTTCTTGCAGACGGACGCCTCCTTCCGCACCTTCGGGCGCTTGCAGGACAGCCTGTACTTCAACACCCTGGCGGTGAACTGTATGCAGACCTTACAGGAGATGCACGAACTGGCCGATCAGCCCCCAACCTAAGAGATAAGCCCCTCTCGGCGATGCCGAGAGGGGCTTATGTTATACTTGTGTGGGTAATTTGGCGGATAGCGCCGAAAAATAATCGTAGTAGGGCTTGAGGAAGATGAAATCCTCAATGAGCTGCTGGGCCAGCTGGGGGGTGTACAGCAGCTCGCACAGCCCTTCCTCGTGGGACACAGACAGGGACTTCTTGTTAAACCAGGCGCTGAGCTCTGCCTCAGGGCAGGACTTGGGGCGGCGGTACTCCGGGCCCTCCAGGGCGAAGCGGTCCTGCCGCTTCAAGGCGCGCTCCAGCTTCAGCAGGGGCTTGGGGGCTCGGAGAATCTCCTGGCGGTGGCACTCCATCAGGGAGGCCTTGGCGCACCAGAAGCCCATGCCGCAGCTCCAGCCGTCGGGGGTGAGCTCAAACCACAGGGCGGGGTGGGAGCCCAGGGCGGAGTCGTCGCCCCGGATGAGGGTAAACCACAGATGGTCCTTGTAGGGGCCACGACCGTGGAGCCGCCGGGCGTCCCGGTAGATGCGGGCCACCTTCAGATTCCACGGCTCCTGGGGAAACTTCTCCACCAGGGCCAGCTGGGCCTGACGGCCCAGGTTCTGCATGGGGCGGTAGAGGGTGTTGAGGTACACATCCTTGTGGGCCTCAAACCAGCTGCGCTCGTTTTGGAACCGAATGCCCCACATAAATTCCACCGTCTCCGGGGTAAAGCCTTGAAACTGATCTCTCACGGGGGTTATGCTCCTTCATTGGGGGCCTGAGTGGGCGCAGGCGTGGGGGTAGGTGCGGG
>NZ_NFIH01000028.1 GCF_002161675.1 Pseudoflavonifractor sp. An44 | reverse complement strand
AAGCTCAATACTCGACCTCGCAAATGCCTGGGATGGAAAACTCCTGCGGAAGTCTTTTATCACCAGGTGTTGCACTTGACTTGACAATGCGCCCGATGAGAAATGGGGGAAAGAATCGCTTAGGGCGTTCCCCCCTAAGGACCTCCCTTGGGGTACGAAGCTGGAACTGCGTCAATTCTATGGCCGGCCCTGGCCTTGGTGGGGTCACATGGATGCTCTGGTACATCTATGGAAAGCATTCCCTTCTCTGTAAGACTGTGCCTCTGTTTCCAGGGCCTCACCCCGGTGTGCGGCGTTCCCGCCGCCGGGAGCCTGGCTACCCATCGCTGGGAACAGCGGCTTACCAGGGTAAGGCCCTGGGGAGTAGAAGCACCATCCGGCAGAGAAGTAGGTGCTGTCTATCGTGCCTCCAAGCCATCTATGTGACCCATCCAGGACCAGGGCCGAAACCAGGAGGACGCAGGTGCATCCCGTACCGCGGGGTGGATTCCACAAGGCGGGGGAAGGCCCCGCCTTTGGTGGGTCTTTGGTGACTTTCTGCCCACCCAGAAAGTCACCCCAGCGGAGCGTCCCCGGCTGGGGCGCTGGTCTGCGCCTGAGACATCGGAGAAGAACAGGCCCCCGGCAAAGTGGGCTGAGCAAGCCACGGCCCCTACCACAGCGGCACAGGATGATGCGGCAAAAGCTGACGGCGGAGGATACGCCAAAAGAGAGAGCCCGGAGGAAGCATTTGCTTCCTCCGGGCTTTCGTCTTAGTTTGGCGGGTTCTTCCGTCTGGAAAGAACTTAGTTGCCGCGGCGCTTGCGCACCACGGTGACAGTACCAAGGGCCATCACAGCGGCGGCCAGAGCGGCCACATACAGCATCAGCTGAGCGGAGTCGCCAGTCTGAGCAGGCTTCTCAGCGGGCTTCTCGGTGGCCTGAGGCTGATCGGTGCTCTCGGGCTTATCCGTGACCTCAGGCTTGTCGGTGGTCTCGGGGGCGCCACCAGCAGTGAGGCCGTCCATGGCGCTCTGGAGAGCGGCCACGGCGTCGTCCACAACCTTCTGGTCGTCCTCAGACAGAGCGGCGTCAGCCATCACAGCCTGAGCGGCAGCCAGAGCGGTGCGGAAGGTGGCCACGGACTCGGCGGTGTAGCCGGTGAGGTCGATGCCCTCGGCCTTGCCGATGAGGTCTTCCAGGATGGACTTGTCAGCCTTGAAGCGCTGAGCCAGGATGGCGTCCAGCAGGTCCTGAGCCACAGGCTTGATGTCCTCATCCATGGCGTCGCCGTCAGCGGCCACGTCCTGGGCGGCGGCCAGAGCGTCCACCAGCTGCTGCCAGTTGGTCTCCACGTACTTGTCGGCGTTGGCCATCATGTCCTCGGCCTTGGCGATGAGACGGTTCAGCTCGTCCTTGTCGCCCTGAACCAGGCCCAGGCCCCAGATGCCTTCCAGCAGCTGGTTCCAAGCGGCGTTGACCTCGTCCTGGGTGGCGTCGGCGTCAGCCAGAACGGCCTTGGCGTTGGCCAGAGCGTCCTCGAAGGCCTTCTTGGCCGTGTCGGTGACACCGTCGGTGGACAGGGTCTCGGCATAGGCCACGGTCTTCTCCAGCAGGCCCTTGTTCACGCCGCTGGGCTCGGGCTCCTCGCCGCCCACGGCGGTGATGAGGATGTAGCTGACCAGCACGTCATAGTTGGAGTCGCCGGTCTTCTCGGGGGCCAGGGTCAGGGTGACGGTGCCATCCGCAGCCACTTCCACGTTCTCCATGGTCACATAGGCAGGAGTGGCAGTGCACAGCTCCACGCCGTTGAGGGTGGCCAGGTTGGTCTCGCCCTGGTTGAGGGTGATGGTGGTGGGACGGGTGGTGCTCCACTGGGTCCAGGGATCCTGATAGCCCACATACACGTTGTAGGTGCCAGCCTTCAGGCCGTCGAACTGATAGCTCAGGGACTTGCCGGTGGCCTCCTTGGTCATGTGGCGCAGGGTGTCGTAAGCGGAACCAGTGCTGCCGTTGTCGGTGCCGGTGTTCTCGCCGTTGAGGTAGCCCCAGCCGTTCTCGGCGGTGTAGGCCACGTCGGCGTCAGCATTGCGGATGGTGTCCTGGTTGGCGTCCACCAGAATCTGACCCAGAGAGGTGAAGTTGGTGGCGCCGGAGTCCACGAAGTAGACCACGTCGTCGGGCACCACAGCCATGGTGTGCTTCACAGTCTGGCCATTGGCCAGGGAGCCGGAGATCTCATAGGTGCCCACCTGGTCCAGGTTCAGGTTGTCCAGGTTCCAGGTCACGTTCATGTCGAAGGGCTCGCCGCCGTTGACGGACACGGAGATGGCGTCGGGCAGGGCGGGCTTCTCACCCAGGTAGGTGTAGGCGGGCAGGTCCTCCACCACTTCCACCTCGGTGGTGGTGGTGTAGTTGATCTGGCTGAAGTCGTACCACAGGGCCACGTCCTCACGGGCCAGGTTGGTCTCGTCGTCCGCCTTCAGGGCCTCGGTGTCCAGAGCGCTGGAGTACAGACGCACGGAGCTGAAGTCGCTCATGGAAGTACGGCCGGTGTCGGGGCACATACCGATGCCCAGGTACAGGTCGGAGGGCTGGACCTCACCCACGTTGCTGCGGGTGCTGGACAGCTCGCCGTTGAGGTAGACGCTGATGGTGCCGCCGTTGCTGCCGTCATACACAGCAGCCACACGCAGCCACTGCTGCACCAGCTCGTTGTTCATGGGGAAGTTGGAAGCCTCTCCGTCGGGAGGAGTGGGCATCCAGTTGGAGCCGTTGTAGGTAAAGAAGTACAGGTTGCCGCCGGAGATACGGAAGGCAGCGGAGCTGTCGCCCTTACCCATAATCATGTTGAAGGAGGAACCGGAGGTGTCATAGACGTTGGGACGGATGACGGCTTCCATGGTGAAGCTGTTGGAGCCGCCGATGACCTCGTTCATGGCCTCCTTGGCGCCCTCGTTGTCCACCAGGAAGTGACCGCTCATGTAGGTGCCCTGCTCGGCATCCATACCCATGGACACGGTGTCATACTTCTCGGTGACGTCCACATCAAAGCCGTTGGCGCTCTGATCGGCCACCACAGCGTGGTAGTAGGGATCGGCCTTCATGGTCTCCAGGACCTCGACCTGCTCGTCCAGGTGAGCCTTGGCGTCAGCCAGCTGCTCCTTGAGGGCGTCAGACAGTCCGTTGTAGGAGTTGACCAGCTTGTTGACCTCGGCCTCCTGGTCCACAGAGGTGACCACCAGGGACTCAATGGCCTCCTTCAGCTCCTTGACGGCGGAGTCCTGATCCACCACGGAAGCGGTGCGGAAGGGAGCGGTGACGTCATACAGGTCGGCGTCCTTCACGGTGTAGGGCACCATGGTGTAGGAGTAGCTGTAGGTCTTGGAGGTGGGCAGAGTGTACTGACCCAGCACGTCGGGACCGCAGCTGGCGTTACCAGTGCCCTGGGAACGGTAGTTGATGGACAGATAGGTCTCGTTTTCGTAAGTCAGCTCATAGGGGTGACGGGCCTGAGTCAGGTCGTCGGCGGTGAAGTGCAGAGCCTGAGCCTCCACCGTGTCCTGGGCGGCAATGGCCATGGCGTAGTTGCTCTGGTCATTGGTGACGGTGAACCACTTCACCCCAGTCAGGGTGCCGGTGTCCTCGGTGTCCAGGTAGGGGAAGAACAGCTCGTTGACGGTGGAGGAGTACTCACCCACACGGGCGAAGGACTCACGGTCCCACATGGCCTCCACGGGGCCGTTGCCGTACCAGCTGACGTTCTCATAGCCCTCAGGCAGGACCATGGTGGTGCCGATGCGCATGAAGCGGCTGCGGCTGGTGCTGGTCTTGGTGGCGTCCACGGTGAGGTCCAGAGTGACAGCACCGGAGCCGTCCACGGTGTAGACCACGGTCTGAGACAGGCCGTTCATGTTGGGGAAGGTCTGGGTGAAGGCGATGGAGGTGAAACCATTGGCCTGGATGACCTGGATGTCACCGGAGACCTGGGCGTCCTTGCCAGCATTCTGCCAGGCCCAGTCGAAGTTACCGTTGTCGTTGTTGACAGGAGCGCGCCAGAAGTTGGGGACAGGGCCCTGGGTCAGCAGGGTCTCGCCGTTGTACACATAGTTGGAGATGGCGCCGCTGGCCTTGTCGATGTTGAAGGAGAAGCCCTCACCGGTGATGGCGATGACGTCCTCAGCGGAGTCGTCCACCACCACTTCGTTGGCGGAGGGAGTCAGGGCCACCTGCTCCACGTTGGCAGGCACCTGGAACTGCTCATGGGCAACCTCGTGGCCAGCAGGGGCCCACAGGGTGTCGCTCTTGAGCTGCACGGAGATGTTCAGGTAGTACTCAGCGCCGTCCTTGGTCTCCTTGGGCATGTACTGAGCATAGGGGATGGTGATGGTCTGAGTGGTCTGGGGAGCCACGTCGGCGTTGACGGTGCCCTCGCCGATGACGGTGCCGCTCTCCATCAGCTGCCACACCACATGGTACTCGTTGAGGTTGGTGAAGCCGTTCTCGTTCTTCACCTGCACCTGGCCGCTCATCAGATCGGCCTCAGAGGCGGTGAACCACAGGCTCTGATACTGGTACTTCACTTCCTCCAGCTCGGGCTGAGCCACACGGTCGGGAGTGACCAGACCGTTCTGGCAGAAGTTGCCGGAGTTGTTGCGCCAGTCGCCAGTGTCGCCGCCGTAGCCGAAGAACTTGCCGTCCAGGGCCTGGCCATAGATTTCCTCGTTGTAGTAGGCATAATCCTGAGCATAGTAGTTGTAGGTGCCGTCTTCCTTCTCCTGGATGCTGCTCATCTCAGCCCACAGCAGGACGCGCTCGTCGTCCTTGCCGATGGCAGGCGTGGCGGAGTTCTGGGCACGGATCTCGTCCTGGGTCAGAGCCACGTTGTAGAAGCGGCCCATGGAGATCTCGCCGGCGAACTGACGTCCGCTGTAATCGCTCTGGTAGCCCAGGCTCAGCAGGGCGCCGGAGGAGGAGATGGAGGTGGGGCCGGACTTGGAGCCGATCTCCTGGCCGTCCAGGTACACCTTCATGGTGCCGTTGTCATAGGTGGCAACCAGCTGGTGCCAGTTGTTCAAAAAGTCGTCGCCCAGCTTGGACTGCTCCACCACCAGGGAGTTCCAGCTGCCGTTGTAGACGAAGAACTCCAGGTTGTTGTCGCCGTTGAGCTTCAGAGCGAACTGCTTGTCGCCCTTGGCGGCGAAGACCTCGTTGGCCTTGAACTCGGTGGGCTTGAGAATGACTTCCACGGTGAAGGCCTTGCGGTCGCCGGACAGAGCGGCGTTGTAGGCCCCGTCGGTGTCCTCAAAGCCCACATAGCCGTTGACCAGGCTGGTGTCGGACAAAGCGCCCTCGCCGGGCTCCTTGTTGACACTCTGGGCGCCGGCCACGCTGCCGGGATAGTCGGCCAGCTCATAGCTGGTGGGATAGGTGACCACACGGGCCTGGTCCACCCAGTCCCAGATGAAGCCGCCCAGCATGTTGTCGCCGGAACGGACGGCATCCCAGTACTCCTTGATGCTGCCCACGGCGTTGCCCATGGCGTGGTCGTACTCGCACATCACGTAGGGCATGTTGTTGCGGGCCTCACCCTGGATGGTGGACACGGAGGGATACATGTTGGAGCCCATGTCGGTGCCGTTGGCCTTGTTGGAGCTCTCGGAGTGCACCGGACGGGTGGGATCGTTGTCCTTGAAGTACCAGATCAGATCATAGAACATGTAGTCGGCATAGTTGGCGTTGCTCTTGTAGTAGTTCTCGTTGCCGGTGGACCAGGACACGATGGCGCTGACGTTCTTCAAACGGTTGAAGGTGGTCACAGTGCGGTCCATAGCCAGCTCCTTGAAGAGCACCTGCTTGCCCTCGTTGTTCATCAGCTGGTGGGACTCCAGGTTGGTCTCGGCCATCATGTACAGGCCGTACTTGTTGCACAGATAGTACAGATAGTCGTCGTTGGAGTAGTGAGAGGTACGGATGGCGTTGAGGTTGTACTGCTTCATCAGCTCAACGTCCTTCTCCATGACCTCCTTGCTCACGGCCTTGCCGTACACGGGGTCGGTGTCGTGGCGGTTGGTGCCGCGGAACACCAGAGGCTGACCGTTGATGGTGATGGGCTTGTACTCGCTGTCCTGCGTGGTGCGGTTGCCGCTCCCATCCACCTCCGTGCGGGTGAACTCGATCTCACGGAAGCCCAGCTGCTGGGACATGGAGCCCAGGTAGGCGCCGCCGTCCTTGTAGAGGCTCACCACCAGGTAGTACAGGTTGGGGTGCTCCGCGCTCCACAGCTCGGGGTCCTGCACGTACTTGGACAGGTCCACGGTCTGGCTGGAGCCCGCATCAATGGTGGGCACCTCGGCGGTCATGCCGTTGACGAACATGGAGCCGTCCTCGTTGTACACACGCACGTCCACCTTGTAGCCGGAGGCGGCCTGGGCGGACTCGTTCTCCACGGTGACGCTCAAATCCAGGTTGGCGTTCTCATAGGTCTCGTCCAGGTCGGTGGTGACGAAGTAGTCGTTGAGGTGCACCTGAGGGGCGCCGTAGACGTACACGTCACGGAAGATGCCGCCGTCCTTGAACATGTCCTGCAGCTCGAACCAAGTGCCGTCGCAGAACTTATGTACTTCCACAGCCAGCAGGTTCTCGCCGTCCACCAGGTAGTCGGTGATGTCGAAGCTGTGGGGGGCGTAGGTGTCCTCGCTGTAACCCACGGCGTGGCCGTTGAGGTACACATAGTAGGCAGCCTCCACGCCCTGGAAGTTCAGGTAGATGCGGCCGTTCCTCTCTTTCAGAGTGGACAGGCCCTCATCCAGGGTAAAGGTCTTGCGGTACATACCCACGGGGTTGTAGTTGACCGGGGCCAGAGGAGCGGTGTCGCTGCTGGTGTTGTCCTCCTGCCAGGGCACCTGGGTATTGGTGTAGATGGGATAGTCCAGACCCCAATAGGTCCAGCTGGCGGGCAGCTGGAGCCCGCTGCTCCAGGAGTCATCGGGGGTGTAGTCGGTCTCGTAGAAGTTGGCGTAGCTCTCCTTGGCGATGGTGTCGTTCTTCACCACGCGCAGGGACCAGTCGGCATCGTTCTTACCGGTGAGGTACTGCACGTAGCCGGAGGCCTCCTTGTTGAAGTTGATGGCGCTGTCCAGAGCGGCATCCACGCTGTCGTAGATGACGCTGGAGGTGGCGAACATGCTGGCCTCCTCCCGGTTGACTGCAAACACGTCCTCGTTGCCGTCCTCACCGGTCCACTCCTTATAAGTAAAGGTGGGAGAGGTGATGGCGTCTTTCTTCTCCAGCACGGGAATGGAGGCGGAGGCGTTCCAGGGGTCCTTGTACCCAGCCTGGGTGTTGCCCGGCTCGGCTGCCATGGTATGAAGGGGAATCATACTCAGCAGCATGCTCAGGGCCAAACCAGTGGATACCACTCGTTTGTTGCGATTTCGCATGGGTGTTTTCCGTCCTTTCTCTTCATAGTATAGAGGCGCTGGGATGACAAGATGTTTGCTGCGACGCTCCACCCCTTTCCGGTGTCGGAATTTTTACTGAATAGACATTCCACATTTGTGTGGAAAATTTTCACTCTAGATTATCCCACTGGCCTATACAATTTACAATTGACAAACAGCACAAAACATTTGGGCCATTTTTTGGCAAAAGCGCTGAACCGGCTTCAAAAAAACGCCGATAAGCGAGGAAGGAATTGGAATTGAATTTTACAAAAAACACGCATCCGCCTCCATTTGGAGGCGACTGCGTGGAAAAAATGGGAATTCAGCGGGAAACCAGGTACAGATTTGCCTTAACCTCCCGGTCCCTGGGGCCGTCGGGGCTGGTACACAGGGTGGTGACCTGATGGAACCCGGTGGATTGGGAAATTTGCTCCAACAGGGCGGAATGGTCCAGATAGACAGGCAAAGACACCACCAGACGCCCCCCCGTTCCAACATCGGGTCATCTGCCAACACGTCCAACTCCCCCCGGGTGGTGTTGAGCATGAGGGAGTGGTCGTAGATCATCATTTCCGGTAAAAATTTCATGTGGTTGAAGTAGCTTTCCGGGTTGAGGGTGACAAAATCCCGCACTTCTTGGGAGGTTTTCCACACGGGGGTGCCGTGTTCCGGCATAAGGTTGTCCTCGTAGGCGGTGAGCAGGCCGTTGCCGGGGTTGACGGCGGAGGCGATGGTGTACACCTCGTCCTCGTGGAAACCCACCTTTTGGGTCTGGTAGAAGCAGGCCACCAGGGCAATCACCGCCAGCAGCAGGACGATTACCGCGTGTTTGCGCCAAAGGGAAGAGAATTTCATAGGGACCTCCCATCCGAGTTTAAAAGGACTCTGCCTGTGTTCCCACACGCAGAGTCCTTTTAGCATTTTCTTTCGCCTTTCGGCTATCCAGTCTGTGGTTGTTGCACAACCCCTCATAAAACTCCACACTGCACCGAAACTGGACCGACACCGTGCTTCACCGTTGCGACAGACCATCTTGTGGCTGTCTGTTCCTTTGCTTCTTACATGATAGCCATAATGGCCATAAAAGTCAAGGGATGACCATTTTACTCATTCAGCATTTATTTACAGAAAGGAATGCTGTGCGGAGAGTCGCACGGGTAAAGCAGAGAAACCCACGGCTTTCGCATTTGGGTCAGCGACCTTGTAGTGGGAAGAGAAATTTCCTCTCTAGAAATGTGGATTTTCCAAGCCTCAAGCTATTGGAGTCATCGTTATGAGATACTAGAAATTAACATGAAACGATATGGTGCATTGGGGGAAAAAATTATATGATTTCTTCAGCGACACAAAGTACAGCTTTGTGTTGCACTAACAAAAGAAAGGAGCGTTACACATGGAGGTTCTTACCGAAAAGAACCCCATAGAATGTGTATCTTGCGCCCAGGCACTCAGTTGTCTCAATTTGAGCTGCAAGAGGAATACCGTTCTCTATGGAGCTTCCAATTGCAACTATATTTGTGCCTATCAATGATCCACACGTATCAAAAAACAGCGACAGAATGCCAAAGGAGATCACTATGACATATTATCTCAAAAAATTCTGGAGAATTAACAGCCTTGCAGCCTTTTTACAGGTCATTACCTATGGCATTCACGTCAGCCTAAACCTGTTGATGATGCAGATGTTTCAGGGAATTATTGACCGGGACATCCGGTATTTCCTCACCTGGCTTGGTATCACCGGGCTGGGCTGGACCTTGTATTTCCTGGTCAGAAGTCTCCAGACCAAGGTTCAGTACCAGGCTGTGATGGCCATGAACAACCAATACCGCCACGATGTAGCCCACTCTCTGCTGCACAAGAGTTATGGGGAATTTCACGCCCAGGATAACGGTACCTATTTGGCCTGGATGACCAACTATACCAACAAGGTGGAGTCGCTAGCATGGGAGCCGTTCTTTCAAGGCGTAGGTCTGGCCTCGCAAGTGGTGTGGGCCATCATAGCCCTGGCCTCTCTCCACTGGTCTTTGCTGGTAGCGTCTCTGTTCAGTTTTGTCATTCTCATGGTCCTGCCCAAACTCTTCGAGAAAAAGCTGGAAGAATTGGGCAAAAAGACTGCCGATGCTCAGGCCGCCGCCACTGGAAAACTGAAGGACCTGTTAGGCGGCTTCGATGTCCTCCGGTTCTTTGGGCTGTCTGACCGCTTTCTCCGGCAATGTGACAATGCCAGTCGGGAGATGGAACAGCCCGCCTGTCATCAAAAGACCATCGCCAGCTATGTCAACAGCGTAATGGGTTTCTTTATCGTTGCCACCCAACTGCTGGTTAATGTATTCATTGGCATTCTGTCCATTCAGGGAGCTATTTTACAGGCCGCCATTATGGGTGGCGGCAACCTATGCGGTGCAGTGAGCAACGGTCTGAGCAATCTTGCAGAAATCCGCCTGTCCTTTGCTTCAGCAAAGCCCTACTTTGAGAATGTGACCCACGGCGGGGAGGAGAAGGCCGCCACCGCCCCCCAACTGGAGCCTCTGCGAGAGCACATCACGCTGGAGCACATCAGCTTCAGTTATGATGAACGAAAGCCCATTTTGAACGATCAAAGTTTCTGTTTCCAAAAGGGCGGCAAGTACGCACTCACGGGCCCCTCTGGCTGCGGCAAGTCCACCATACTCAAGCTTCTTTTAGGCTGGCTTCCAGAGTACAAGGGCATCATTCGCTTTGACGGCCTGGATGTGCGGGAGGTAACTCCGCAACAGTTGCAAAGTCAGATGAGCTACATCGAGCAGAACGTATTTTTGTTTAATACCACCATCCGGGACAACATCACCCTGGGCGGACAGTTTACCGACCAGCAGCTTGAGTGCGCCATCAAAGGAAGTGCCTTGGATGGAGACCTGAAAAATATGCCTCTGGGGCTGGACACCCCTGTCGGTGAGGAGGGGAGCAACCTTTCCGGCGGCCAAAAGCAACGGGTCGCCATCGCCCGCGCCCTCATCCATGATCGGTCCATTCTTCTGGTAGACGAAGGAACCAGCGCACTGGACCAGAAAAATGCAGATATCGTGGAGCAGAGCCTGTTGAATAACCCAAATCTCACATTAATCTTGGTCAGCCACCATCTGACATCTAAACGCAAGGCACAATTCACCAAGGTATTTGAATTGGAGCCCGTTATCTCCACAGCTTCCTACAACAGTTCTACAGAATCAAAAGAATCAGGTGAATAGAATGAAAAAATCGACGATACTGCTCTCAACCTTACTTCTGACCCTCTCGGTCTGGATCGTCCTTCCCCGGAATGCGCAGGCTACTGAACCAAGCCCCACTCCCGTATCTTCCGTTGAACCAACACAACCAGATGATACAGTGCCAGGGGATTTACCCAATCCCATAGACGTACCTGATCCGCATCCTACTGAACATTAAAAGGAAAATTCCGTTCCTAGCTGTTCTCTGGCATCAATTTCGAGCTTTTTAAGGTTATGTTCATCACCAATGGCTTTGTATATGTAGCGTGCTTGGCAGTATAGCTCCTTGCTGCAAGCTCGGTCGCCCAAGAAATACGCACACTCCGCCTTAATCGCCAGAAGGCCGGGCAAAAATTGATAATGCCCTCGATCGATGCATGTCTTCCTGCCAATTTCCGCCACTTCAATGGCATCTTCGTATCGCTTGGCTACAACTAACTCCCGGGCATAGTTGAAAGTTACCAGGCAAAGATACTTCTTGCTCTCCATATACTTCTGCAAATATTTCAGCAATTGGCTGTACAAGCCAATTGCTGTTTTTCTTTGTCCCGTCAGCGCATATACCATGGCAATCTGGTTGATAAGCTGAATCTCATCCCAAGTATACCTCAACTGTCCCACTTCTTCCGGGTCAAACCGAGGTGCGGTCAGGTGCATGGCCTCCAGCAACATTTCTAACTGCCTTTCGTAGGGATAGGCCCCACTACGCTCTCCTAACAGAGCACGATTACGCAGTATAAACTGCCTGGCAAGCGTGTCATCCGAGTCTGTGATCCCTTCCAGTTCATCCAAGGCTCTTGTCGCCTGTTCCCAGACCTGCACCTTTTCCTCTCCAATTTTCTGATAGAATTGAACGATATCATCGTTGATCTCTCTTCTCAACCGAGCTTCTTCTTCCTCATTTTTGCTCACCAGAGCATAGTATCGCTCTCCAGGTAGCCCTAGTCGTTGCAGCAGCGCATTAATCCGGCTGCGAGATGGCGTTTGCTTTCCGTTTTCCAATCGGGATATGGTGATCGGTTCGCAGATCCCCTCACACAGCTGCTCCTGTGTCATTCCTAACTCTAACCGCCGTCGTTTGATCACATCACCTAAAAAAATCTCATGCACGTTATGTTCCCCCACGATATTTATTTTGGAAAGTATACCATATTGTGCTGGCATCGTCCATAACTTCTAGGTGGCCTGACCCCGAGTGGATAGTTTAGGAAAGAGAGTGGCTGGAACGCAAAAAAGAAAGGACATCCGATTGGATGTCCTTTCTTGTGGTGGAGACTACAGAACTCGAATCTGTGACCTCTTGCGTGTGAAGCAAGCGCTCTACCGGCTGAGCTAAGCCTCCATATATGGTGACCCGTACGGGACTCGAACCCGTGTTACCGCCGTGAAAGGGCGGTGTCTTAACCGCTTGACCAACGGGCCATGTTGCCCACAGCGGGCGCTAGGTTGGGTCCCGAAGGGGCGGCCATTGCCGCCTCTCCGGGTGGTAGCGGCAATGTGATTCGAACACATGACACTACGGGTATGAACCGTATGCTCTAGCCAACTGAGCTATGCCGCCGTAAGTCGTACCCAACAGGGCAAGAGATAGTATACCCACTTTGTCCTAAAATGTCAACACCTTTTTTCAAAAAAGTTTCAAAAAATTGCGCAGCACAACATGTTGTATGTCATCAAGGCATTCTCCCATGATATGGAGCTTTCAGGCTGGCCAGCCTGGGGACGCGCTCCGCTGGGGTCCATTTTGACTGGCCAAAATGGACGAAAAGCCACAAAAGGGGCTCGCCCCTTTTGAAACCCCAAGGGTTTTATT
Source organism: Pseudoflavonifractor sp. An44 (assembly GCF_002161675.1). Taxonomy (GTDB): domain Bacteria; phylum Bacillota; class Clostridia; order Oscillospirales; family Oscillospiraceae; genus Enterenecus; species Enterenecus faecium. The sequence continues at coordinate 20,654 of NZ_NFIH01000028.1, read as the reverse complement.
TTGTTTTATGCGGTGGGGCCGTAGTCGGCCCTGGGCCTGGCAGGGTCACAGAGATGGCTGAGCATTTCTCAGGACAATGCGTGATTACGAAGTAAGGGTGTGCTACACCTGCCAGGGCCTCAAGTCTAGGTGGTATGCGGCCGCTTCCCGGCCGCCGTCGGCCGGGTGGACCAGAAAGGGCCGAAACCAGGAGAAACCTGCACTTTCTCAGCAGCGATGCAGAAAAACAGTGCTTTTTACTTTCTTGGTATGGTCCGTGCTCTTCGGCCCGGCCTGAAAACCACCGCAGGAACGGCCTTGTACCGCGGGGTGGATTCCACAAGGCGGGGGAAGGCCCCGCCTTTGGCGATTCTTTCCCCGATTTCTCATCGGGGAGAAATCGGGCCCAGCGGAGCGTCCCTGGCAGGGGCGCTGCACCCCGGCGCACACAGGGAAGAAGCACAGGCTTTTCCAAAAGAAAGACCAGGAGACACCAACGTCTCCCGGTCTTTTCAAGTAAATAGCCTGTCTTAGTAAGCCAGCTTGGCGTCCAGCCAGGCCTTCAGCTCAGAAATGGGCACCCGCACCTGCTCCATGGTATCGCGGTCCCGGATGGTGACGGCGTGGTCGGCCTCCTCGGTGTCGCTGCCCACGGTCTGGAAGTCCACGGTGACACAGTAGGGAGTACCGATCTCGTCCTGGCGGCGGTAGCGCTTGCCGATGGAGCCGGCGTCGTCGAAGTCCACCATGAAGTACTTGGACAGCTCGGCCTGAATCTCACGGCCCTTGTCAGACAGCTTCTTGGACAGGGGCAGCACAGCCACCTTGTAGGGGGCCAGAGCGGGGTGGAGGCGCAGGACGGTGCGCACGTCGTCCTTGCCGTTCTTGTCCTGACCCACCACTTCCTCGTCGTAGGCGTCCACCAGGAAGGCCAGAGTCACACGGTCCGCGCCCAGAGAGGGCTCGATGACGTAGGGGATATAGTGCTCGTTCTTCTCCTGGTCAAAGTAGGTCATGTCCTTGCCAGAGGTGTTCTGGTGGGCGGTGAGGTCGAAGTTGGTGCGGCTGGCCACGCCCCACAGCTCGCCCCAGCCGAAGGGGAAGACGAACTCGAAGTCGGTGGTGGCGTTGGAGTAGTGGGAGAGCTCCTCGGGGTCGTGGTCACGCAGGCGCAGATTCTCGTCCTTCACGCCCAGGTCCAGCAGCCACTTGTGGCAGAAGTCTTTCCAGTAGGCAAACCACTCCAGCTCGGTGCCGGGAGTGCAGAAGAACTCCAGCTCCATCTGCTCAAACTCACGGGTACGGAAGGTGAAGTTGCCGGGGGTGATCTCGTTGCGGAAGGACTTGCCGATCTGGCAGACACCAAAGGGCAGCTTGCGGCGGGTGGTGCGCTGGACGTTCTGGAAGTTGACGAAGATGCCCTGGGCGGTCTCGGGGCGCAGATACACGGTGTTCTTGGCGTCCTCGGTGACACCCTGGAAGGTCTTGAACATCAGGTTGAACTGGCGGATATCGGTCCAGTTGTGCTTGCCGCAGGAGGGGCAGGGGATCTGGTGCTCGTCCACAAAGGCCTTCATCTCAGCCTGGCTCATGGCGTCCACGGGCTTGCCCAGCTCAAAATGGTTCTCCTGGCACCAGTCCTCAATGACCTTGTCGGCACGGAAACGCTCCTTGCACTCCTTGCAGTCCATGAGGGGGTCGGAGAAGCCGCCCACGTGGCCGGAGGCCACCCAAACCTGGGGATTCATGAGGATGGCGCAGTCCAGGCCCACGTTGTAGGGGTTCTCCTGGACGAACTTCTTCCACCAGGCCTTCTTGACGTTGTTCTTCAGCTCCACGCCCAGGGGGCCGTAGTCCCAAGTGTTGGCCAGGCCGCCGTAGATCTCAGAGCCGGAGAAGATGAAGCCGCGTCCCTTACACAGGTTTACAATCTTCTCCATGGTTTTCTCGGTGTTCTTCATGTATGACACTCCTTTTTTCGTTTTTACCTTCCATATCTCGCTGGCTCAAGGGGCAGCATCGAATCCGTTCAGGCGGTAGATCGCACCAGAAAATTTTTCGTCAGATGCAGCAAAAAGCGCAGGCAATACTTTGTGTATTGGCGAGTATTTTTGCAAAATATCACGGAAAATTTTGGCGCGAGGTGCCGTCTGAGCCGTTAGGCGTAACGGGTTCGGTGTTGACCCAAAGAAAAACGCCCTGAGCCAGCGGCTCAGGGCGAACAAAATGTCCGTGGTTCCACCTGAATTCGCACAGGGTATGTGCGCACTCTCACCCGGTAACGGCGGGGGCCGGTGACGCCTACTAGGGTCTCCCGTTGGGGTCACAGCTCAGGAGGGCCTTCCCACAGGGCAAAGGTGAGGATTTGCACCGACCATCCTCTCTCTTAAATACCTTCCACACCTGGGTACTTATCTCCGTCTTCGCATATTGGAGCCACTGTATCACGTTTTTCCCCAGGTGTCAAGACGGGATTTGTCCCATCCTGGCATCAACCATCACAGAAGAATGGAGCATTCCACGGTCCCTGTATCAGGCTTGCCAGCCTGGTGGGGACGCTACCCGCTGGGGGTTTCTTTTGAGCGGGCAAAAGAAACCAAAACCCGCTTAGGGCGTTCCCGCCGCCGGAAGCATGGACTCACCCCCTGTGGTGCTGTGGTAGGGGCCGTGGCTTGCCCGGCCCGTGGTTACCCTGGTATTGCCCCGGGGGATTCGGGAGGGGCAAGCCCCTCCCCTACAACGGGTCACCGGGAGTCTGGCCAATCCAAGGGCCTGCATTCTTCATTTTTCATTCATCACTATTCATTTGATCCCCCGTTCCCTCAGCACAGGGGTGGCCACCTGGTCCCCGTACAAGGTGTCGTCCAGGAGGGTACTCAGCAGGTCCAGCTTCTCCCCGTCGCCCCCGGTGGTGGGGTGCTTGTAGGTGAGGGTGCCGTCCTGGGCCAAACTATACACCCAGGTGTCGTTGAGCCGGGTGTGGGACAGGTTTTGCAACAGCTTCCAGTACACGGGCTTCTCCACCCCCGCCAGGTTCAGCAAATCCACTCCCAGGTAGTTGGACCCCCGGTCCACCCGCTCCCCGGGCTGGCTGGGCAGGTAGGCCGGGTCGTTGGACCAGATGAGATAGTCGGTGGAGTACAGCTCCTTCATCTCCTGGGTGGACCAGCGGCTGTAATCCGAGGAGCACAGCCCCAGCTTGGAGTACACCGTGCCGCCGTCCGTGAGCCCCACCCCGGGTCGGTGGTCCCCGAAGAATACAATGACCGTGGGCTCGGCCTGGTCCCGGAAGTAGTCGGTGAGCTGCCCCAGGGCCTCGCTGGCGTCGTGGGTGCCCTGCACCACCGCCTGGAACATCTCTTGGGCCTGACCCTTGAGGTCGGACTGGAAGGCCACCGTCAGCTCCTGGGCGTCGTACTTCTTCTTGTCATAGGGGGCGTGGTTCTCCATGGAAATGCCGTAGAGGAACTGAGGCCCCTCCCCCTTGCCGTCCTCGTACAGGTCCATGAGCAGCTTGGACAGGTAGGCGTCCGAGTAGAAGCTGCCCTCCCGCTGCCCCTCCAAGTAGGCCTCGTCGGCAGCCTGGGGGTCAATGGCGGCAAAGTCGTCCTGGAAGTAGGTCTCCTCAAAGCCCATGGCCTCAAACATGGGGGTGCGCTTGTAAATGGAGTCGTCATACATGTGCACCATCTCGGTGGAGTAGCCGCTGTCCCGCAGCACCGAGGGCACCGAGGGCAGACGGGAGAACACCTGGGGGGCCATGTTGTACAGGTCCTCCCCCCACAACAGGCCGGTGTTCATCCCCGTGAGGATCTCCAACTCAATGTTACAGGTGCCATATCCTAAACTCCGAGTATAAAAGGTCCCAGATACTCCTTCTTGTTGTAGGTTATGGAAGGTCTCCAGGGGGTCTCCGTCAAAAGTGACCCCGGGCAGGCGGGTGACGTCGAAGAAGGACTCGGAGAGGATGAGGATGACGTTGGGCTGCTGGGCCACCTTAGTGTCCTCCTCCTGGCTGGCCAGCTCCACGGCCTTCTGGGCCGCCCGCTCCAGCTCCTCCGGGGAGGTGTCCCCCTCGTTGAGGGCCATGTGCACCTGGTTGAGGGCGCCCCGCCACAGGCCCAACAGCACCCCGGTCTCCCGGTTCACCGTGGCCTGGGACAGCTTCTGGTCGGTGCTCACCCCCATGGGGGTGAAGATCAGGGCATTGGCTGCCACTCCGTACACCAGGGCCACAGCGGCCACACAGCCCGCTCCCGCCCACAGGCTGGCCTTGCGCTCCAGGCGCACGGGGTAGAGCAGCAGGCACACCGCCACCAGCCACAGCACCAAGAAGAGGATGCACCCCAGGCTGAGGGGGGAGAAGTGGAGGGAGGAGGCGTTGAGCTGGGTGATGTCCCCCAGCTGGCCCAGGAGCAGGAAGTCCTGCACCGTCAGCGGTACCGAGGTGATGAGGGCCTTGAAGTAGCTGGAAAACACCATGATGGTGGGGGCCACGGCGGTGAGAACGGCCCCGGGCAGGATGGTGCGGGTGAAGAAGGTGAGCAGGCCGGTGAAGAGGGCCATGAGCCCCACCGTCCACCAAAACCATCCGGCGGTGAAGCAGGAGGGGAGGACGGCCAAGCTCTGGTGGACGACCACCTGGTCCACCAGGGCCACCACCAGGGCGTGGAGCACCACGGCCACGGGCAGCACCACAGGGGCTCCCCCACAGCGGCGGAGCAGGGCCTGGCGCAGACGTTGGGCAGTATGCAGCATAATCAGTCTCCTTATGGGGAACCTATGGGATTCCAAACAATTTGCTCTACTCTATCACGTTGCCCTGAGGCTGTCAACGCACAAGACCTGGGAATCCCCCGGGTGCGGTTCGTCTTGTTTTGCTATCTGTCTCATGGTATAATAGCCGCAGCTGCGGCTATTATACTTTGATTTTGCCGTTTTTCTCGCCCCTTACGGGGCAACCGAACAAACATGGCATGATACCATGTCGGCTTCGCCGTCCTGGTATCATATATGTTATAACCTTATGAATACTGGAGGAACTCCCCATGGAGAGAACGACCCCCGTCATCCCCGCTCAGGACGTGGCAAAACAGCGGGAATATTGTCAGGAAATCCGGGCCATCAACGCCCAGCACGCCCAGGCTCCCACCGCCTTTGTGGACACCTACGGGTGCCAGCAAAACGAGGCGGACTCGGAACTGCTGCGGGGTATGCTGTGCGAGATGGGCTATGAAATCGTCCACGACGGCGACAACGCCGACCTCATCCTCATCAACACCTGCGCCATCCGAGAGCACGCCGAGCAGCGGGTGTTCGGCAACGTGGGCGCCCTGGTCCACGGCAAGCGGCGCAACCCCAACCAGATCATCTGCCTGTGCGGCTGCATGGCCCAGGAGCCCCACGTGGTGGAGCGTCTGCGCCAGTCCTACCAGCATGTGGACCTGGTGTTTGGGCCCCAGGTGCTGTGGCGCTTCCCTGAGTTCATGCGCCGCATCTACCTGCGCCGGGGCCGTGTCTTTGAGACTGCCCCCGCCGAAGGGGCCATCGCCGAAGGTCTGCCCGTGCGCCGCTCCGGCAAAATCAAGGCCTGGGTGTCCATCATGTACGGCTGCAACAACTTCTGCACCTACTGCATTGTGCCCTACACCCGGGGCCGGGAGCGCAGCCGAGAGCCGGAGATCATTTTGAGTGAGATTCGCCAGCTGGTGGCGGAAGGGTACAAGGACATCACCCTGCTGGGCCAGAACGTCAACTCCTACGGCAAAGACCTGGGCACCGGCATGGACTTTCCCACCCTGCTGGAGCAGGCCAACGCCATCGAAGGGGAGTTTTTGCTCCGCTTCATGACCAGCCACCCCAAGGATGCCACCCAGCGGCTCTTTGACGTGATGGCCAAGTGTGAGAAGGTGGCCCCCTGCATCCACCTGCCCTTCCAGTCCGGCAACACCCGTGTGTTGCAGGCCATGAACCGCCGCTACACCCGGGAGCAGTACCTGGACAAGGTGAAGGCGCTCCGGGAGCGGATTCCCAACGTGGTGCTCACCAGCGACGTCATCGTGGGCTTCCCCGGCGAGACCACCCCCGAGTTTGAGGACACCCTGTCCCTCATTGAGGAGGTGCGCTACGACGCCCTGTTCACCTTCATCTACTCCCCCCGGAAGGGCACGCCCGCTGCCGAGATGGAGGACCCTTTGAGTCGCGAGGAGAAGTCCGCCAACTTCAACCGCCTGGTGGAGGCTCAGAACCGCATTTCCCTGGAAAAGCACCAGGCCTATATCGGTACCATTCAGCACTGTCTGGTGGACGGGGAGAGCGAAGACCCCCGGAACAACCTCAACGCCCGCACCCCCGGCGGCCGCCTGGTGCACCTCAACGGCAACGTGGGGCTCATCGGTCAGTTTGTGGACGTAAAGATCACCGATTGTTCCACCTGGGCGCTGTTCGGAACACTTTTGTGAATGAATAATGAAAAATGAAGAATGAATAATTGTGGTGTGCCGCAAGCGGCACGGATTTAAATTGGAGTGGGGGCCTAGCAGCGTCCAGACGTAGGGGCAGATAGCATCCGCCCCTACGAGCTCTACCGAAAGCCCTTGCAGGTTTAGAAGGCCGCACAAGTGCTCGATATTTGCATTATTCATTATTCACTATTCATTCTTCGTTCCTGAAAGGAAGGTGCCGTTTTGACCCGCCGGGATTTCATCTTAAAATTGTTGGCCTACGGCATCACTTTGGTGCTGTGCGCCATATTCAACTACTTTGTGTTCCCCCTCACCCCGCTCCCTGTGCCCCTGCTGCTGCCGGTGTGCACCGTGGCGGCGGGCTGTCTGGAGGGGGGCCAGTTCGGGGCCGGCTTCGGGGTGGCCTCCGGGCTGCTGCTGGCCACCCTGGGCCACGGCGGCTGGGGCTATGTGGCCCTGCTGGCCTTTGTGGGCTGGGTGTCCGGCCTGCTGGGCCAGTACGTCCTGCGTCAGGACCTGTGGGGCCACGTGATCTGCTGCGTGGTGCTGCTGGTGGTGTGGGAGGCGGTGCAGCTGCTGGGCGTGGCCACCTCCACCTCCGCCCCCCTGGGGGTGCTGCTCTCCCTGGCAGCAGGGGAAGGGCTGTGCTCCCTGGTGTGTGCGTTCCCCATCTATGGCATGAACCGTTTCTGCTGCGTCCACTACGGTCGAATCTATCACGAATAAGATTTGACCAGGGCTTTTTGTCTCCGATACGGAAGGAATTATCATGAGTAGATTTATTGACTTTAACTCCAACAACAAAGACACCCACACCGAGGACGAAGGTCATCGGCTGCGGGTGCGCTCCACCCTTCTGATGGTCTTGTTCGGCTGTCTCCTCCTGGGCTTCTTCTCCATCCTGTACCAGTTGCAGGTGGTGGACGGGGCCCAGTGGCGGGCCAATGCCAACTACAACATCACCCAGACCGAGACGGTGGACGGGGTGCGTGGAGAGATTCTGGACCGCTACGGCCGGGTGCTGGTGTCCAACTCCCTGGGCTACTCCGTGGAACTGGACACCGCCTCCATGGGCGACCACGTCAACGAGGTGATCTCCCAGCTGCTGGAGCTGTGTGAGAAGGAGGGGGTGGAGTGGTCCGACACCCTGCCCATCTCCAAAGAGGCCCCCTGGACCTACACCAAGGGCGAGAACCTGTTTGCCTATCGGGCGGACAACGACGACGGCACCTTTGAGATTCTGCCCACCCAGCTGGGCAAGCTGGCGGAGAAAAATAAGTGGGTGAAACGTGCCGAAACCGCTCAAATTTCCGCCCAAGAGCTGATGGAGGCCATGGGTGAGACCTTCTCGGTGGAGACCGAGACCCTCACTCCCCAGGTGCGAGCGCTGCTGGGGGTGCTCTACGAGGTGGCCCTGCGCCAGGAGCAGATCACCTACAACACCTACACCTTCGCCACCGACGTGTCCATCTCCTTCATCACCCAGGTCAAAGAGCTGGGCCTGCCCGGGGTGTCCATTGTCACCTCCACCAACCGGGTATACAACACCAAGGCGGCGGCCCATGTGCTGGGCCGCATCGGCCTCATCAGCGCCGAGGAGTGGCCCACCTACCAGGCCCTGAACTACCCCATGAACGCCTATGTGGGCAAGGACGGGGTGGAATTGGCCTTTGAGTCCTACCTCCACGGCACCAGCGGCACCCGGCTGCTGGAGACCGACGAGAACGGGGCGGTGGTGAGCCAGCAGTGGCAGACCGAGCCCCAGCCGGGCAACCATGTGGTGCTCACCCTGGACAGCGAACTCCAGGCCCACACCGAGCAGCTGCTGGGGGACTTCGTGTCCGGGCTGTCCGACCCCGCCGGCGCCGCGGCGGTGATGGTGGACATGAGCGGCGGGGTGCTGGCCCTGGCCTCCTATCCCACCTACGACCTGTCCACCTACACGGAGGACTACAACGACCTGCTCACCGACCCCGCCAAGCCTCTGCTGAACCGAGCCACCCAGGGCGTGTACGCCCCCGGCTCCATCTTTAAGATGGTCACCGCCGTGGGGGGCCTCACCGAGGGGCTGATCACTCCGTCCAGCACCACCTACTGCTCCGGCATCTACACCTATTACCCGGACTATCGGCCCGTATGCTGGATTTACACCAACACCCGAGGGAACCACGGCAGCGAGACGGTGAGCGAAGCCATCAAGGACTCCTGTAACATCTTCTTCTACGACCTGGGCCGCCGCCTGGGCATTGACAAGCTGGTGGATTACGCCACCGCCTTCGGCCTGGGCCAGTACACCGGCATCGAGCTGCCCGAGTCCAAGGGCACTGTGGCCGGGCCGGAGACCGCCGAGAGGCTGGGGGACGTGTGGTACGCCGGTCAGACCCTGTCTGCCGCCATCGGCCAGAGCGACAACCAGTTCACCCCCATCCAGCTGGCCAACTACGTGGCCACCCTGGTCAACGGGGGCAACCGCTACGAGACCCACCTTTTGAAAGAGGTGAAGTCCAGCGATTACTCCCAAGTGGTGTATGAATATGAGCCCAAGCTGGCCTCCACCATCGACATTGACCCCGAGGACCTGGCAGCCGTGAAACAGGGCATGTACGACCTGTCCCAGACCGCCTCCATGGCCCGGTACTTTGACGACCTGCCCGTGTCCGTGGGCTGTAAGACCGGTACCGCCGAGGTGTCGGGCAGCGACGCCACCGCCACCTTCGTCTGCTTTGCCCCCTACGACGACCCCCAGGTGGCCCTGTGCCTGGTGGCGGAGAAGGGCTCCGCCGGCGGCAATCTGGCGGCTCTGGCGGCCTCCATGCTGGAGGAGTACTTCTCCAATGAGGACAACCTGAGCGTCACCGATCAGGAAAATACCTTGCTGCACTAAACTTTCCTCTGGAGGGACCTGTCTTGACCCCCGTACAAAACGACTTTTCCCAGGGCTCTGTGGCCCGGAACATTCTCTCCATCGCCGTGCCCATGACGGTGGCCCAGGTGGTGAATATTCTCTACTCCCTGGTGGACCGCATGTATATCGGCCACATCCCCGGGGTGGGCCACACCAGCCTCACCGGCATGGGCCTCACCCTGCCCCTCATCTCCATTGTGCTGGCCTTTGCCAACCTGGGCGGCATGGGGGGCAGCCCCCTGTGCTCCATCTACCGGGGCAAAGGGGAGGAGGGGCTGGCCAGCGCCGTCATGGGCAACACCCTGTCCCTGCTGCTGTTCTTTGGGTTTGCCATCCCTCTGGTGACCATTCCCTTTTTGGACCCCATTCTGATGGCCTTCGGGGCCAGCGACGCCACGTTGCCCTACGCCAAGGACTATAGTTTCATCTACCTGCTGGGCACCCCCTTTGTCATGGTGGGTCTGGGCATGAACCCCTTCATCAATTCCCAGGGCTTCGGCAACAAGGGAATGCTCACCGTCATGCTGGGGGCGGTGGTAAATCTGGTGCTGGACCCCATTCTCATCTACGGGCTGAACCTGGGGGTACGTGGGGCGGCCATCGCCACCATCATCGCCCAGGCCTGTTCGGCGGTGTGGGTGCTGAGCTTCCTCACCGGGAAGAAATCGCTGCTTCCCCTGCATCTGTGCCACCTGCGCCCCCGGTGGGACCACCTGCGGCGTATTATCACCCTGGGGCTGTCCGGCTTCTTCACCAGCATCACCAACTCCCTGGTGCAAATTGTGTGCAACAAGGTGCTGCACATCTACGGCGGCGACCTGTACGTGGGGGTCATGACCATCATCAACTCCCTGCGAGAGGTCACCTTCATGCTCATTCAGGGCTTCAGCAGCGGCGTCCAGCCGGTGCTGGGGTACAACTACGGGGCAGGGGAGAAGCGCCGGGTGTGCGCCTGCATCCGCTTCGCCGTGGGGGTGACGGTGGGATATGCGGCCCTCATTTGGCTGTTGAACATGACCATTCCCGGCCTGCTCATCCGCATCTTCAACAACAACCCGGACATGCTCCAGGCGGGTGTGCCTGCCCTGCGGGTGTACTTCTCCATGTTCGTGTTCATGGCCCTGATGATCTCCAGCCAGTCCATTTTTGTGGGGCTGGGCCAGGCCAAGAAGTCCATTTTCTTCTCCATCCTCCGCAAAGCGGTGATCAACGCCCCCCTCACCGTGCTTCTGGCCTTTTTGTGGGGGGTAAACGGCGTTTTTGTGGCGGAAGCGGTCTCTCAATTCGTCTGCGGTTTCCTGTGTTTCTTCACCATGTACCGCACCGTGTACCGTCCTCTCTCCCATGGTCACAATTTTGCAGGGGCGGTATAGGGACAATTTCCACAGCTTCCACAACTTCCACAAAGTTTTCCACAAGCTGTTCAAGTACAAGCCCCCCCTTCCCAAAGGGTTTGGGAAGGGGGGGCTTTGTCTCATTTTAGGGTGGTTCAGATCAGGTTTTCGGCCTCTTCCAAATCGGCGGGGGTGTCCACGCTGCGGAAGGGGGCGGTGTCCTCCAGAGGGATGTACACGGTGTTGGCCCAATTGAGCAGATTGCGGATGTCGTAATCGCCGTTGAGCATCATGGTCTCTGCAAAGGACATGCAACGCTTGCGGTACACGCCAAACAGGGGCTGAGGCACCCCGTCGATGGTGTACACACAGGCATCGGCATCGCCGATGGCATCCACCAGGGTGTCGGCCTGGGCCGGGGTGAGGAAGGGGAAGTTCACGCCCACCAGCAGCATCCAGCGGGTGGTACAGGCCCGCAGACCCGCATGGAGTCCGGCCAGAGGGCCCCGGTCAGGATAAATATCTGCCACGGCCAAAGTGCCAGCAGGGGCCAGAGCCTTCCGCTCCGGAGCGCCCACAGACAGCTGGACTCCTGCGCCGTAATGGTTCCAGGTCTCCACCGCCCGATCCAACAGGGTTTTGCCCCCCAGGGTCACCAGGGCTTTGTCCGTCCCCATCCGCTTGGAGGGGCCGCCTAACATAATCTGAACGGTGAGTTCATGTTTCTTCATTGGGATTTACCTCCCGTCGCCAGAGTAGTCACTAAGGACAGTATAGCACACACTGCCTCAATGTGCCACACCAAATTTATGAAATTTCACGAAGGGGGCCTTGCCTCTCCCTCTGGGAGAGGTGGCAGCCCGTCAGGGCTGGCGGAGAGGGTGTCCGTCTAACCGCCCTTGTTTCAGGCTTGCCAGCCTGGCGGGGACGCTTCCCGCTGGGGGTTTCTTTTGAGCGGGCAAAAGAAACCAAAACCCGCTTAGGGCGTTCCCCCCTAAGGACCTCCCTTGGGGTACCAGGCTGGAACTGCGTCAAGTCTCTATTCGGCCCGTTACCCTTGCTGTGGCCCCTGTTTGTGCCACCACACCAGGCCACCCTGGGCAGCTGGCCCTATCGCTGGTTGGTTTCCACGTCCGGGCCTACTCTGGGGATGCGGCGTTCCCGCCGCCGGATGCCGGCCTCTCGATAGCTGGGAACAGCGGCTCACCAGGGTAAGGCCCTGGCAGTAGAAGGACACATGAACAGAGAAGTGAGTGCAAACCATAGAACGGTAAGCCATCTATGTGCCCCCACCGGGCCCAGGGCTGAAAAGAGAAAGACGCAAGGACACCCAGTACCGCGGGGTGGATTCCACAAGGCGGGGGAAGGCCCCGCCTTTGGCGATTCTTTCCCCGATTTCTCATCGGGGAGAAATCGGGCCCAGCGGAGCGTCCCTGCCAGGCTGGCAAGCCGGAAACAGTCCTTTTAGAAGAACAACCCCTTGTCTCAGTCTGCTTCGCAGACAGCTCCCTCCCGGAGGGAGCCTTTTCAGTACGGCGTTCCCGTTGTCAGATGCTTTTTCTGCACCATCTTGCTACGCTGCGGTAGGGGAGGGGCTTGCCCCTCCCGAATCCCCCAAGGCAATGCCAGGGTAGCCACGGGCCGGGCAAGCCACGGCCCCTACCACAGTAACACAGGGAGTGCGGCGGAGTCCTATGGCTCCCTCCGGGCGGTGCAAAACCCGCCAGATTTTGCATCCCTTCCCCCCTATTTTTCATGCTTCATTTGGTTGAACCGTTCACAATTTTCTGGTATACTAAACGGTAAATCATTTCCACAGGAGGACGCAGCACATGGCAGACAAGAAGGTGGTTTTGGGGCTCTCCGGCGGGGTGGATTCCGCCGTAGCCGCCCAGCGGCTCTTGGGCCAGGGCTATGAGGTGCACGGGCTGTACCTGGACATCGGGCTGGGAGGCGAACAGTCCGCCCGGGACAACGCTGCCAAATTGGGCATTCCCCTCACCGTGCGCTCCATCCAGCAGGAGCTGGAGGAGCACGTGTGCGCCCCCTTTGCCGCCGACTACCTGTCCGGCCGCACCCCCATTCCCTGCGCGGTGTGCAACCGGGCGGTGAAGTTCCCCGCCCTCATCTCCTTTGCCCGGGAAATCGGGGCCAACTGGGTGGCCACCGGACACTATGCCCGCATCGGCACCGGGTGCGACGGCGGCCCCATCTTGCTGCGGGGCAATTCCGCCAACGACCAGTCCTACATGCTCTCCCGGCTCACCCGGGACATGCTCTCCCACGTTCTCTTCCCTCTGGGGGACGGCCCCAAGGAGCAGACCCGCCAGGAGGCGGAGGCCGGGCAGCTGCCCGCCGCCGACCGCCCCGACTCCATGGAGATCTGCTTCATCCCCGACGACGACTACGCCGCCTGGCTGGACGCCCGGGGCGGCACACCCCCGCCGGGGAACTTTGTGGACGCCAACGGCAACGTCCTGGGCACCCACAAGGGCTTCCACCACTACACCATCGGCCAGCGCCGGGGTCTGGGGGTCTCCTCCACCGGGCGGCTGTTTGTCACCGAAATCCGCCCCCACACCAATGAGGTGGTGCTCTCCCATGGGGAGGGGCTCCACGCCTTTATGGTGCACACCGACTCCCTGAACTGGCTGGGCGAACACCCCCTGTCCGCCCCCATAGAGGTGGAGGTGCGCCTGCGCCACTCCCGCCGTCAGGACCCCGCCACCATCCTTCCCCTGGGGGGCGGACGGGTGGACATCCACATGAAGCACCCCGCCCGGGCCCCCACGCCGGGCCAGCTGGCGGTGTTCTACCAGGGCGACCAAGTGCTGGGAAGCGGGTGGATCCGATGAACCACACGCCCGACTGTCTGGTCATCTGCGGCCCCACCGCCTCCGGCAAAACCGCCCTGGCGGTGGCTCTGGCCCAGATTTTGAACGGGGAAGTGGTGTCCGCCGACTCCATGCAGGTCTACCGTGGCATGGACATTGGCACCGCCAAGCCCACAGCGGAGGAGATGCAGGGAGTGCCCCACCACATGCTGGACGTGGCCGACCCCTGGGAGAACTTCTCCGTGGGCCGCTATGTCTCCCAGGCCATCCCCGTTATGGACGACATTCTCGCCCGAGGCAAGCTGCCCATTGTGGCAGGGGGCACCGGGCTGTACATCGACCACCTCATGGCCGGGCGGGAGTTCGCCCCCTTCGCCCCCGACACCGCCGGAGTGCGTCAGCAGCTCCAGCAGCAGGCCAGGGAGGAGGGGCTGGAGCCCCTGCGGGACAAGCTGGCCCAGGTGGACCCGGAGTCCGCCCAGCGGCTGCACCCCAACGACGAAAAGCGCATCATCCGAGCCTTAGAGGTGTATCTCACCACCGGAACAACCATCTCCCAGCACAACCGGGAGTCCCAGGCCATTCCGCCTCGCTATCATCCCCTGACCATTGGCCTGGATTTTCAGGAGCGCCCCCACCTGTGGCAGCGCATCGACCGCCGGGTGGATGTGATGATGGAGCAGGGGCTGGAGGAAGAGGTACGGCGGCTACTGGACGCCGGAATCCCTCCCACCTGCACCGCCATGCAGGCCATCGGCTACAAAGAGATCATCTCCGCCCTTCAGCAGGGCCGCCCGGTGGAGGAAGGGGCGGAGGAAGTGAAGCTGCGCTCCCGGCAGTACGCCAAGCGGCAGCTGACCTGGTTCCGCCGCAATCCCAACACCCACTGGATTCGCTGGGGAGAAAACCCCAATTTTTCCCAAGCCGTCGCGAGTTCGACAGAACTCGCCCACGCCCATGGCTTACAATAACAGCACTCTGGGACAGGCCACGCCTGGCCCAAAAAAGAAAAGGAGTGCTGATATATATGAGTTTTACCGCAGTCGCCGTGGGCAAACAGCCCAACGTCCAGGACACCGTCCTGTCCACCCTCCGCCGCACCGCCGCCCGGGTCACCGTCTTTTTGATCAACGGGTTCCAGCTCCGGGGGGTCATCACCGCCTTTGACCCCTATGTGGTGGTGCTGGTCAGTGACGGAAAACAGCAAATCATCTACAAACACGCCATTTCCACCATCACCCCGGAACGACCGGTGAATATGGAGGAATAATCCCCAACTCGGAAGGCGTGTTCCAACCCCACGGAACCGTGCCAATCCATCGGCACAGGTTTCCCAAACCGGGAAACGTGCCGTTCCATTGGCAAGAGTAGATTGTGAGATATTTTGTGTCAGAAAAAGGCGCAGCTTTGCAGAAATACTTTGTGTATTTCAAGAAGATGCAACGCATTTCTGGCGCAAAAGAGCCACAAGATACCGAAGCCAAGTGGAAGGGCAGGTTTCCCACATAAAAAAAGGAATGAGCCTATGAAAGAGAGTACATTGGTCAATAAAGTCATCATCGGCGTCATCTGCGCCGCGGTGATTCTGTATTTCGCCGTCTATCTGGCCCTGGGCTTCAAACCCGACCTGGTGACCACCACCGCCTATTCCTACTCGGTGGACATCGGCACCGAGGCCTCCGCCCTTCTGGTGCGGGACGAACAGGTAATCTCCACCACCGGACAGTATGTGGATATCCTACTGGACGAAGGGGAAAAGGTGTCCAAAGGCGGCCAAATTGCCCTGATTCACGCCAGTCAGGACTCGCTGGAGACCCGCCAAACCATCCAGTCCCTGGAGGCGGAGATTCAGCAGCTGGAGTACTCTCTGTCCACCGGCACCCAGGCCACCAACTCCTCCAAGCTGGACGAAGAGGTGATCTCTTCCATGGTGGCCATCCGTTCCCTGGCCGCCTCCGGTGACCTGTCCACTCTGGAGGACTCCGCCCTCCACCTGCGCACCATGGTGTTCCAGCGGGATTACAGCTACGGCAACACCGAGGCCGCCACCCAGATCAAACAACTGATTTCCGACAAGCAAAAGCAGTTGGACTCCCTCAACGCCTCCCTCAGCCAGGTGTCTCAGACCATCACCTCCCCCGCCTCCGGGTGTTTCTCCGGGGAAGTGGACGGCTTTGAGAGCCTCATCACCCCGTCCATGCTCTCCTCTTTGACCATGCAGCAGCTCAACGAGCTGCTCCACAAGGAGGTGGCGGACCCCCCGGCCGCCCTGGGCAAGGTGGTGACCAACAACACCTGGTATCTGGCCACCCTCATCGACCAGCCGTCGGTGGAGGGCCTGCTGGAGGGCAAGACCTACAAAATTTCTTTCTCGGACGACTACTACGGCATGATTTCCATGAATTTGGAGCGTTTGGTCATGGAAAACGACCAGACCATGGCCATTTTCTCCACCAACACCAACCTGTCTGACACCACTCTTCTGCGCCAGCAGACGGTGGACATCATCGCCCAGCAGGTGGAGGGCATCCGCATCCCCCGCCAGGCCCTGCGGGTGAACACCGAGACCGTCACCGACGACCAGGGCAACCAGAGCCAGGTCAACTCCTACGGCGTGTACACCGTGGTGGGCACCCAGGCCGAGTGGCAGGAGGTAAAGGTGGTCTACAGCGACGACGACTCCTTCTACCTGGTCCAGCCGGTGGATGAGACCGCCTCTTCCCGCCTCCGGGCCGGGGACGAGGTCATCCTCAACACCACCAACATCACCGACGGGATGGTGGTGCGCTCATGAGTATTTCCACAAATTTAGCCCACGTTGTGGAAGAAATCCGGGCCGCCGCCCTGGCCGCTGGCCGGGACCCGGCGGAGATCACCCTGGTGGCCGCCACCAAGACCCAATCCGACGACGTCATCCGGCAGGCCATTGCCGCCGGAGTGACGGTGTGCGGGGAGAACCGGGTGCAGGAGCTCACCGCCCACTGGGAAGCGGGGGCCTATGAGGGGGCACAGGTCCACTTCATCGGCCACTTGCAGACCAACAAGGTGAAATACCTCATGGGCAAGGTGGATTTGATCCACTCGGTGTCCTCCCAGAAGCTGCTGCTGGAAATTGACAAGCAGGCAGGGAAGGCCGGGCTGGTTCAGGACATTTTGCTGGAGGTCAATCTGGCCCAGGAGCCGTCCAAATCCGGCTTTTTTGTCCCCGATGTGCTGCCCGCCGCCCAGCTGTGTGGGCAGCTGGACCACGTGCGCCTGAGAGGCCTGATGTGCATTCCCCCCGCCGCAACCTTTCCTGAGGAAAATTTACCGTTTTTTCATAAATTGCAGGCTCTTGCTGTTGACATACAGGACAGAATGGGAGATAATAAAACAGATACCAAGATACTGTCCATGGGGATGAGCGGCGATTTCACCGCAGCCATTGCCGCCGGCGCCACTCATATCCGGGTGGGGACGGCGATTTTTGGCCCTCGTTCGCCCATTTCCAACCCATTTTGAACGATATATAGAAGGGAGTTCTCACCCATGAGCTTTTTGGATGAACTGAAGCGTCTGGCCCGTCCTTACGAGGATGAGGACGACGATGATTACGAGGAGGATTTTGCCCCTGTGAACCACAACGCACCCGCCAGCGAGACCACCCGCACCAGCGAGTCTGAGCGCCGCAACAACAAGGTGGTCAACATCCACACCACCACCCAGCTGCAGGTGGTGCTGGTCAAGCCCGAACGCTTTGAAAATGCCTCTGAAATCGCCGATCACCTGCGGGAGAAGCGCACCGTTGTGCTGAACCTGGAGCAGACCGACAAGACCGTGGCCCGCCGTCTCATCGACTTCCTCTCCGGCGTGACCTACGCCAACGAGGGCACCATCAAGAAGGTGTCCATGGCCACCTACATCATGACCCCCTACAACGTGGAGATCATGGGTGACCTGATTGATGAACTGGAGAACAACGGGCTGTATTTCTAAGCCCCGGTTTTGTTTGTTGTGAGAAATAGAAATAAAGGAGACTTGCACAATGATGACTCCGCAGGAGGTAGCCAGCCATGTCTTTGCCAAAGCGACCTTTGGCGGCTACAACATGACCATGGTGGATGAGTTCCTCGATCAGCTCACCGAGGACTACACCGCACTGTACAACGACAACACCATTTTGAAAAATAAGCTGAAGGTGCTCTCCGATTCCATCGAAGAGTACCGGGCCACCGACGTGGCCATGCGTAAGACCCTGCTGGCTGCCCAGCAGATGGCCGACTCCATGGTCAGCGACGCGGAGAAGAAGAAGACCCAGCTGGAGCAGGACGCCACCCAGGAGGCTCAGGCTCGCAAATCCAAGCTGGAGGCGGAGATCGCCGCAGAGGAGTTCCGGCTCCAGCAGGCCCAGAAGGCCACGGCGGACTACGTCATGAAGCTCCACGCCCTCCACCAGGAGGAGCTGGACTACCTGTCCCGTCTGGGCCAGATGGTCCCCCCCGAGATGGCTCAGGCCGCCATGGCCCAGTCCATTGTCCCGGAAGGGCCCACCACCCCCGTGGAGGACCTCACCTCTGAGGAGGAGGAAGTGGAGGAGCCCACCATTTCTCAGCCCCTCCAGCAATCCCAGCAGCCCAAGAACGACCCCGTGGACGATCTGTATCTGGATGCTACCCGCCGGTTTGACGACTTGCAGTTTGGCAAGGACTACCAGATCAAGTGAGTACATCAAATCCCCGTGAAACCTCAGGTTTCACGGGGATTTTTTGCCCTTTTTCACCATACTGCCGGGCAGACCGCCGTAGGGGAGGGGCTTGCCCCTCCCGCTTCTCCCCTGGCACTGCCCTGGTTTCGGGCCGGGCAAGCCCGGCCCCTACGCCCAGCACACTGGAAACTGCGTTGCCAGACTACCCTGGTGGAGAGGTGTTTCCACGGCTGAAAACTTGTGTGCCGAGATTCAGGTGATACCGCACTGAAAAATCTGAAAGGAATATTTATATGATAAAATATATATAATGTTTCTTGAAGTTTATATCAGGGCGTGATATGATTGAAACGAAAGGAAACCAAGAAGAAACATAGCATACAAAAGAAAGGAGGCACCAAAATGGCGTTGTTTGCAGTCCCTTGTCGGGAGGCGTTTCGCATGGATTCCAACATGGAGCAGAAGTTACACCAGCCCAACACCACTGTTCTGGATGCTCTCCAGAAGATTCGGCAAGCTGAACTTCACACAGCTAGTCCTTCCCGTCTGCAACAGCTGGACCGTCAGATTCAGGCTGTGAAAACCAGACGATCTAGCCGCAACCCATGATTTGTTCTCAGGCCACCCCAGAGGATCTGGACCAGATTTCCTTTCACTGCGGCCATGCCGGTATCAACGACTATTTTCGTGAGAAATTTCTGTGGGATGAGGATGCTGTACCATATTGTTTCTGGGCTGACTCGGACAAAACACAGCTTGTGGGAATTGCTGCCCTGTCATGCAGCGGCATTGTGATTCACTCCGGCTCCCACTTCAATCTCACACCCGCCATTGAAATTAAGATTTTTGCTCTGGATGAAACGTATCAACATCAGGTGTTTCCCAACTCCGGCGAAGATCAGGGGCATTGGAGCGACTACTGCCTGTACTATCTCATCCAGTTAATCTACACCATTGTGGAAACACAGTGTGGAGCAAACCACATTGTGTTATACTCGGTGCCCGAAGCCGTAACCTTCTATCAGCGTCATGGATTTGGCTCCTTTGTGGAGCTGATGGAAATGCCGTCCAATCGTTTTATTGAGGGCTGTATTCCTATGTATTTGAATTTGTAATTTCTATCCATCCCCGTGAAGCTTTGGTTTCACGGGGATATTTTTTTAATCACAGGGGGATTGTCCTTCTTTTTGAACCAGTTCAGGCTTGCCAGCCTGGTGGGGACGCTTCCCGCTGGGGGTTCCTTTTGCTCGGTCAAAAGGAACCAAAACCCGCTTAGGGCGTTCCCCCCTAAGGACCTCCCTGGGGTACGAGGCTGGACCTGCGTCAAGCCTACGGTCGGCCCAGGCCCTGGTGGGGTCACATGGATGGCCTGGCAAGTCTATGGGAAGCGCCCCCTTCTCTGTAAGATGGTGCCTCTCCTTCCAGGGCCTCACCCCGGAGAAGCGGCGTTCCCGCCGCCGATAGCTGGGAACAGCGGCTCACCCGGGTAAGGCCCCGGCGATAGAAGTACAAGTTTCCACAGAAGCAGGTGTATTCTGTGGAACTTCCATGCCATCCATGTGACCCCACCCGTCCAAGGGCCGAAAAGAGGAGCACGCAGGGACAGCCAGTACCGCGGGGTGGATTCCACAAGGCGGGGGAAGGCCCCGCCTTTGGCGATTCTTTCCCCGATTTCTCATCGGGGAGAAATCGGGCCCAGCGGAGCGTCCCCGGCGGGGGCGCTGGTTTGCGCCAAGGAAATCGGAGGAGTACAATCCTTCCATCATCCTAGCGGCTGACCGCTCCTGTGGCACAAGGGAGCCCTATAAACGGACAAAAAAGCCCAGAGGAAGCAGTTGCTTCCTCCGGGCTCTTGTCGCTTATCAGAGCTCTAATGTGTGCTCAGGCGTGGATTAGTGCTTGCTGCTGCGCTTGCGAGCAACCACAACCACAGCCAGCAGGCACACCACACAGACGACGACCACGATGACGGGAACCATCACGTTGTTGGTGTCGCCAGTCTGAGCGGGCTTCTCGCCCTCAGGCTTCTGAGTGGCGTCGGGCTTGTCGGTGCCCTCGGGCTTATCGGTGGCCTCGGGCTTGTCCGTGGCCTCAGGCTTGTCGCTGGGCTGGGTCTCACCCTCAGCGGTGAGGCCGTCCATGGCGGCGCTCAGAGCGGCCACAGCGTCGTCCACGACCTTCTGGTCGTCCTCGGACAGGTTGGCGTCAGCCATCACAGCCTGGGCGGCCTTGAGAGCGGTGCGGAAGGTGGCCACGGACTCAGCGGTGTAGCCGGTGAGGTCCATGCCCTTGGCCTTGCCGATGAGGTCTTCCAGGATGGACTTGTCCGCCTTGAAGCGCTGGGCCAGAATGGCGTTGAGCAGGTCACCAGCGGCCTTGTCCACGTCCTCCTGCATGGCGTCGCCGTCCTCAGCCACCTTCTTGGCGGCATCCAGAGCGTCCACCAGATCCTGC
>NZ_NFIH01000027.1 GCF_002161675.1 Pseudoflavonifractor sp. An44 | reverse complement strand
CGATTGGCTGGGGCGGGCCTGCGCCGATGGCGCATCGCTCTGGGGGCGGCCTTGGGGGCACTGTATGCGGTGGCCCTCTTTCTCCCCGGTATGGGGTGGCTGTCCACGCTGCCCTGCAAGCTGGCGGTGGCGGTGGTGATGGTGCTATGTGCCTACGGGGGAGAGGTGCGGCTGTGGCGGGTGCTGGGTCTGTTCTTCGCCGCCTCTGCGGCACTGGCCGGGGCGGTGCTGGGGTTTGAATGGCTGGGGAATACCACCCTGACCCTGCAATCTGGAGTGCTGTACACGCAGATGGACCTGAGACTGTTGCTGGTGGTCTTTCTGGCGTGTTATTTTGTGTTTTCTCTGCTGCTGCGGCGGCTGGGCGCCCACACGGGGGCAGAGCTGGTACATATGGAGCTCACCTTTCCCCAGCGGGTGGTGTCCATGACTGCCCTCCACGATACGGGGCTGAGTCTGGCCGACCCGGTGACCAACCGCCCGGTGGTGGTGGCCTACTGGCGGGATATGGCCTGGCTGCTGCCTGCGGGGGCGGATGTGGCCCACCCCATCGAGTGCGCCCGGCTGTGCCATGACCGGGGCATCCATGGGGTGCGGCTGGTGCCCTACCGGGCGGTAGGAGTGGAGTCGGGGATGTTGCTGGCCTTTCCCACCCAGCAGGTACGGGTGAACGGGCGGGACATGGGCAGCTTGCTGCTGGCCCTGTCCCCCACACCGGTCAGCGACGGGGGATCCTATCAAGGACTGTTTGGAGGGATATGAAGATGAGAGGACTGTGGTACATCAAGCTGTGTGGGTTCCTGTCTCGGCTAGGGCTCCACCTGCCGGGGACTATCTTTTATATCGGGGGCAGCGATACTCTGCCGCCGCCCCTGTCCAAGGAGGAGGAGCGGGAGGTTTTGGCCACCTGGGAGCGGGACGGGCCCAGTCCGACCATCCGCTCCAAGCTCATTGAGCACAACCTCCGATTGGTGGTGTACATCGCCCGCCGGTTTGAAAACAGCGGCGTGGGCATTGAAGACCTCATCTCCATCGGCACCATTGGCCTCATCAAGGCGGTGGAGACCTATAACCCGGGAAAAAACATCAAGCTGGCCACCTATGCCTCCCGGTGCATTGAAAATGAGATTCTCATGTACCTGCGAAAAAACGCCAACCGGAAGGGAGAGGTGTCCCTGGAGGAGCCACTGAACACCGATTGGGACGGCAATGAATTGCTTCTTTCTGATGTGTTGGGCACGGACAGCGATGTCATTGAAAAGCCTATGGAGGAGGATGTGGAGCGGGACCTTCTGTTCCAGGCAGTGAGCAAATTAAATCCTCGGGAGCGGTCCATCATCACCATGCGCTTTGGCTTGGATGGGAAGGCGGAGCGCACCCAGAAGGAAGTGGCTTCGTTACTGGGCATCTCCCAGTCCTACATATCCCGACTGGAAAAGCGCATCATCGGACGGCTGAAGCAGGAGATTTTGAAGCTGATGTAGAACAAAGCCGTGGGCGCAGCACCCACGGCTTTGTTTAGAACTCTTTTCGGATTTGCTTCAAGGCGTGTTTCTCCAGCCGGGACACCTGAGCCTGGGAGATGCCGATCTCGGCGGACACCTCCATCTGGGTCTTGCCCTGGAAAAACCGCAGCTCCAAAATCTCCTGTTCCCGCTGGCCCAGCTTGGAGATGGCGTCGCTGAGGGCAATGTGGTCCAGCCACGCCTCGTCGGTGTTTTTCCCGTCCCGCACCTGGTCCATGACGCACACTGCATCTCCAGAGTCGGAGTAAATGGGCTCAAAGAGGGAGATGGGGTCCATGACGGCGTCCATGGCGGTGACAATGTCCTCCCGGCGCAGGTCCAGGAGCTTGGACAACTCGTCCAGTGTGGGCTCCCGCTGGTGCTCATTCTGGAATGCCTCTTTGGCCTGGAGCACCTTGTAGGCGGTGTCCCGCAGAGAGCGGGAGACCCGGATGGTGCTGTTGTCCCGGAGAAAGCGGCGGATTTCTCCGATGATCATGGGCACCCCATAGGTGGAAAACTTTACGTCCAAGTCCACATTGAAGTTATCAATGGCTTTGATGAGGCCGATGCACCCCACCTGGAACAGATCGTCCATGTGTTCGCCCCGGCCGGCAAACTTTTGAATTACCGACAGTACCAGGCGCAGATTCCCGGCAATCAGTTCTTCTCGGGCTGCCTGGTCTCCCTGTCGGGCCCGGCGGAGCAGGGCGATGCTCTCTTCACTTTTCAGAACCTTGAGTTTCGACGTGTTCACGCCGCATAAGTCCACCTTACCTTGCACAAAAAGCCACCTCGTTTGGAAGATACTGTATGTAAGTATCTCCAAGCAGGTGGCTTTCATGCAGCACAGGGAGGGTGGATATTTTTTATTGTTCGATGAGGTTCGATGGATATTTTATACGGGGAAAAGAAGAGACGAGTTCAGAGAATGGAAAGAGCAGATATAGTTCAATCATCCGCCCATAGGTAACGATGTTTCAACCCACGCACCCCGCATGAGGTGCGACACCAGGGGGGTTCCCTCGGTAGCCTTGATGATAACATTTCAATCCACGCACCCCGTGTGGGGTGCGACAGGAGCAGCTGCTCACCCGTGGAGACAAAGGCGTATTTCAATCCACGCACCCCGTGTGGGGTGCGACCTGGACCGGGAGATCCTGGCCGAATATGAGGAGATTTCAATCCACGCACCCCGTGTGGGGTGCGACAGAGCCGTCATAGACGGCCTCTACCGCCCCGGTATTTCAATCCACGCACCCCGTGTGGGGTGCGACGGAAAACTGCGCTTGCAGCTCCAGGCCGCTCCACATTTCAATCCACGCACCCCGTGTGGGGTGCGACCTCTGCCCTGCTCACTTTGCACCGTCTGATGGAATTTCAATCCACGCACCCCGTGTGGGGTGCGACCGGTCACCGGGTTTTTGAGCCCGGCCGATTGGAAATTTCAATCCACGCACCCCGTGTGGGGTGCGACTGTTGTTGTGCTTGCCCCACCATCCTTGCCCGCTATTTCAATCCACGCACCCCGTGTGGGGTGCGACTTAATTTTGGGTACGGTTATCTAACCGCCAGACAATTTCAATCCACGCACCCCGTGTGGGGTGCGACAGGTTGTTGAGTATAACGGGCTTGATTCTTTAATATTTCAATCCACGCACCCCGTGTGGGGTGCGACGGGGGAAGGCTCTGAAATATAAGCGTGATTTTCGATTTCAATCCACGCACCCCGTGTGGGGTGCGACGGGGGGTTCGTTGGCTAATTGTTCCTGAGCAACATAAATTTCAATCCACGCACCCCGTGTGGGGTGCGACCGGTGGCAAATTGACATTTGGGAGTCTTTGATATATTTCAATCCACGCACCCCGTGTGGGGTGCGACGTTTCGCTGGATTATTGTGCCTGAACAGCATAAATTTCAATCCACGCACCCCGTGTGGGGTGCGACGGCAAACACGGTTGATGGGGAGTGGATGCCGAGATTTCAATCCACGCACCCCGTGTGGGGTGCGACGACAGCTGGTGGCTGATCGCTGAGAAGCAGATGGATTTCAATCCACGCACCCCGTGTGGGGTGCGACGGCGGCATGAATGTTTACAAGGTCATGCAAATGCTATTTCAATCCACGCACCCCGTGTGGGGTGCGACCACTTCAACCGTGCGTTAGACCTGGAACTGAAAAATTTCAATCCACGCACCCCGTGTGGGGTGCGACGTGCAACCAGGCAGGCAAGTCCTGGTCATGGTGCAATTTCAATCCACGCACCCCGTGTGGGGTGCGACGGACAGGCGGGCCAAAGGACGGCCCGCCTCGGGACATTTCAATCCACGCACCCCGTGTGGGGTGCGACCCGCCGCCAGGATCACCGACCGTCTAAGATCTCAATTTCAATCCACGCACCCCGTGTGGGGTGCGACCACGCCGGGCGGGGGAGCCGCCCGGGGCCCGAACGATTTCAATCCACGCACCCCGTGTGGGGTGCGACCTCATCCGGCAAAGACTGGCCCGCCACGAGCAGATTTCAATCCACGCACCCCGTGTGGGGTGCGACGCCACGCAGTGGGTCACCGCTGCTCTCCAGCGATGATTTCAATCCACGCACCCCGTGTGGGGTGCGACGGTATACCCCCAGATGTCCATGAGCATCTGATCGGGATTTCAATCCACGCACCCCGTGTGGGGTGCGACCTGACATTGCTATATCTTATGATCTGACTGAGCAATTTCAATCCACGCACCCCGTGTGGGGTGCGACGTATCGTGCAGGCGTAACCAAAGACAAGGTGAGCATATTTCAATCCACGCACCCCGTGTGGGGTGCGACGGTTGAAGGTTCTGACTGAGCAGTTCGGCCCGTGCGATTTCAATCCACGCACCCCGTGTGGGGTGCGACGGCCCATCCATTTGGGGGCCGCCCGACAGGGTGGCGATTTCAATCCACGCACCCCGTGTGGGGTGCGACGCTCAGAGTCCTCCAGCTGGAGTGTCCTGGGCCGATTTCAATCCACGCACCCCGTGTGGGGTGCGACCTCCAGCTGGTGGCAAATGGCCCCGGCTCAACGCCATTTCAATCCACGCACCCCGTGTGGGGTGCGACGTGGGCCCGTGTTCCGCCGCAAAGACCAGCGGCGATTTCAATCCACGCACCCCGTGTGGGGTGCGACGAGGTAGACACCCGCACCCTGGAGGATGTGCAATCCATTTCAATCCACGCACCCCGTGTGGGGTGCGACATTGCCTTCATTGCCAATGAAGTGTTGTCCGTGGTGATTTCAATCCACGCACCCCGTGTGGGGTGCGACCTTTTAGTTTCGCGGTTAATTAAAATTTACGAGGTATTTCAATCCACGCACCCCGTGTGGGGTGCGACGACAAAGCCCCGCAGCTTACCGCTGCGGGGCTTTTATTTCAATCCACGCACCCCGTGTGGGGTGCGACCCCCGGGAATCTCCATCCCGCCCCGTGTGACCACGGATTTCAATCCACGCACCCCGTGTGGGGTGCGACTCCAGCAGACGGTGAGGACTGGCCCAACCCACGCAGAATTTCAATCCACGCACCCCGTGTGGGGTGCGACAGCAGACGGTGAGGACTGGCCCAACCCACGCAGAATTTCAATCCACGCACCCCGTGTGGGGTGCGACGTTATGATACGTATGCTAAAATGCATAGATACAAATTTCAATCCACGCACCCCGTGTGGGGTGCGACCATTATAAATCGCTCGGCCGGTAGAATCAGACAAAGATTTCAATCCACGCACCCCGTGTGGGGTGCGACACCTGTACCTATTGGGCAATAACCGCCAGAAAGGAATTTCAATCCACGCACCCCGTGTGGGGTGCGACCTCGAACGGCAGGCGGTCCAGCTCGTTTCTCAAATTTCAATCCACGCACCCCGTGTGGGGTGCGACGCCCTCGATGGTGTACACCATGCCATACTTGACAATTTCAATCCACGCACCCCGTGTGGGGTGCGACGGTAGGCCTGTTCCTGCCCATGCGGCTCAAAGAATTTCAATCCACGCACCCCGTGTGGGGTGCGACGATGTCTTTGTTCTTTTTGGCAAGTTTGACAAAAATTTCAATCCACGCACCCCGTGTGGGGTGCGACAACCACCCAACGACTGGCAGTATAAAATTGTTTAATTTCAATCCACGCACCCCGTGTGGGGTGCGACCTGCGTTTGCCAAACTCAACCCCGGTCTTAAACTCATTTCAATCCACGCACCCCGTGTGGGGTGCGACATGCGGGCGAACTGCCTGTGGCGTCCGCATTGATATTTCAATCCACGCACCCCGTGTGGGGTGCGACCCGTGGTGGCAGCTCCCTGGGCAGTCCCAGCAATTTCAATCCACGCACCCCGTGTGGGGTGCGACAAACGGTTCCCGCCAATGCCGGGCACCCAGTCAGATTTCAATCCACGCACCCCGTGTGGGGTGCGACTAAACTGTTGTCCGCCAACGGTGGACTTGACGTATTTCAATCCACGCACCCCGTGTGGGGTGCGACCCCCCATTGCGGCTTTCTCCAGTGCGTCGATACGAATTTCAATCCACGCACCCCGTGTGGGGTGCGACCAGCCGATTCCGCACGGGCCGAACTGCTCAGTCAATTTCAATCCACGCACCCCGTGTGGGGTGCGACTGCCCCAATGTACTTGCCGGAGCCGCTGATGTCCTATTTCAATCCACGCACCCCGTGTGGGGTGCGACAACAGGGACTTCCGGGTTGATATTGGAGTTAAAATTTCAATCCACGCACCCCGTGTGGGGTGCGACATCCATAGGCATGGGGAACTCCAGGTCTTGGGCCGATTTCAATCCACGCACCCCGTGTGGGGTGCGACGGCCGTGGTGGCAGCTCCCTGGGCAGTCCCAGCAATTTCAATCCACGCACCCCGTGTGGGGTGCGACCACGCCGGAGCAGATTAAGAGATTGGAGGAAACGATTTCAATCCACGCACCCCGTGTGGGGTGCGACTGATAATCATGTTGCCGCCGTGGGCCGCCGCAATATTTCAATCCACGCACCCCGTGTGGGGTGCGACACCGGATGGGTATGGCTTGATGAATGCTTCACCATTTCAATCCACGCACCCCGTGTGGGGTGCGACGCGCACCATCGGGCCTGATAACCGCCTGACCATCAAATTTCAATCCACGCACCCCGTGTGGGGTGCGACGTGGACATGCCAAAGTTTTCGATTGCCGTAGCGGCATTTCAATCCACGCACCCCGTGTGGGGTGCGACACGTCTGCAAAAACATCAAGATACTCCAGAACCACATTTCAATCCACGCACCCCGTGTGGGGTGCGACTTTATATCCCCCGAAATGTTAAAAAGGTTTTTCCCTATTTCAATCCACGCACCCCGTGTGGGGTGCGACAACACCCGCCCCGCACTGCTCACGCCGGAGCAGATATTTCAATCCACGCACCCCGTGTGGGGTGCGACGGGTAACACTCCATGCGCCCCCTTTCGGGGGCTAGATTTCAATCCACGCACCCCGTGTGGGGTGCGACCCGCCGGATGGCGTTGGAGGGCATGAGCGGCACATTTCAATCCACGCACCCCGTGTGGGGTGCGACGTGTACCTGGATGTCCGCACATACTACGGGCCTAAATTTCAATCCACGCACCCCGTGTGGGGTGCGACCATCGAGGCCGAACGCTCCCACCGTCAAAAGGCGGCATTTCAATCCACGCACCCCGTGTGGGGTGCGACTAGAGGGGGGCTGTGCCCACCATCTTGGCAATGCAATTTCAATCCACGCACCCCGTGTGGGGTGCGACGGGCCACAAAATGGCTGTGTGCGCCATGGCTGAATTTCAATCCACGCACCCCGTGTGGGGTGCGACTCTGAGCATATCCCTGGCAGTGCTAGTGTTGGTTTATTTCAATCCACGCACCCCGTGTGGGGTGCGACGGACGGCACCCAAAAGGTGTACGGCCTCAGAATTATTTCAATCCACGCACCCCGTGTGGGGTGCGACACCTTCTGGGCATAGCCATAGTTGTTCTGGAGATTATTTCAATCCACGCACCCCGTGTGGGGTGCGACGGGTTCACCATCGTGGCCGCCCTGGTCAGCTGGTGATTTCAATCCACGCACCCCGTGTGGGGTGCGACCGAAGTCCCATTGCTTAATGCCGTGTCCACGCAAATTTCAATCCACGCACCCCGTGTGGGGTGCGACGGTCTGCAAGTTTCATGTTGGCGGTTCTCTCGGCATTTCAATCCACGCACCCCGTGTGGGGTGCGACCAAATATCGTTTAGCGCATCATCCTCTGACACGGGATTTCAATCCACGCACCCCGTGTGGGGTGCGACCCGGCGAGTCGTTGGTCAGCGAGGGCCAGACGCTCATTTCAATCCACGCACCCCGTGTGGGGTGCGACCGGACGGACTGGGCCACAGCTTTCGTCTCGTTGAATTTCAATCCACGCACCCCGTGTGGGGTGCGACCCAGGTCAGTGATCTGGTGCAGTTGTGGAGTGCCGATTTCAATCCACGCACCCCGTGTGGGGTGCGACTATATACCATCGTGATAGGCTTTGACGCTGGAGAAATTTCAATCCACGCACCCCGTGTGGGGTGCGACGGAGTCTGCCCTGTTATCTCTACAGTTGCTTTAATTTCAATCCACGCACCCCGTGTGGGGTGCGACGACATAGCGGATTGGATGCTGGGCATGCGGGCCTATTTCAATCCACGCACCCCGTGTGGGGTGCGACTCACAGCGCATGGCCATGGTGATATCCTCATAAGATTTCAATCCACGCACCCCGTGTGGGGTGCGACGCGGGGCCCGCCGGGCAATCTGCACAGGCTCCCGATTTCAATCCACGCACCCCGTGTGGGGTGCGACTGTGCCCTATGTCTACTTCTCCATGCTGACTGGCAAGGGAATTTCAATCCACGCACCCCGTGTGGGGTGCGACGTCGATGGTGCGCTTTCCGTCAGTCATTTTCATAATTTCAATCCACGCACCCCGTGTGGGGTGCGACTTGTCAATCATGTTCTTTTCCTCCTATTCATCAATTTCAATCCACGCACCCCGTGTGGGGTGCGACATTCCTCCAAATAATTTTTGCCAATAAGCTTGATATTTCAATCCACGCACCCCGTGTGGGGTGCGACGCCTCGGAATCAATCCGACAAGCACAACCAACGGCATTTCAATCCACGCACCCCGTGTGGGGTGCGACTAAACCTTTCCAGGTTGCGCCGTGGCCTCGGACGATTTCAATCCACGCACCCCGTGTGGGGTGCGACGTTGGCCTGTGCGGCCTGATGGTGTGGGGAGGTATTTCAATCCACGCACCCCGTGTGGGGTGCGACCAGTATACGGTGGCCAGCTTAATTGGACAAGCGGTATTTCAATCCACGCACCCCGTGTGGGGTGCGACGAGCCCCAGGCCAGCTGGACCTTCCCCGCCTTGAGATTTCAATCCACGCACCCCGTGTGGGGTGCGACTTTTGAGACTGGCATCACAAAAAAGGACGACAGGGATTTCAATCCACGCACCCCGTGTGGGGTGCGACTCACGGCTAAGTATGCAGGGATCAAGGCTCTGCTTATTTCAATCCACGCACCCCGTGTGGGGTGCGACTTGGTTGTGCTTGTCGGATTGATTCCGAGGCCATATTTCAATCCACGCACCCCGTGTGGGGTGCGACTCTGGCAGTTGGGAAAAGGCCTGGTGAGGATGGATTTCAATCCACGCACCCCGTGTGGGGTGCGACACCCTCCTTTCTTTTTCTTCCTCTTTTTTTCTGGAATTTCAATCCACGCACCCCGTGTGGGGTGCGACTGGATAATTGTGGGAATGGACTTAATCAGTCCCATTTCAATCCACGCACCCCGTGTGGGGTGCGACGATTGCCCAGCTCAACCTTTACCGCTGGATGATTATTTCAATCCACGCACCCCGTGTGGGGTGCGACCTCCGGCTGTCTGCTGTACACTGAGGGCGGCAACATTTCAATCCACGCACCCCGTGTGGGGTGCGACAAAAACGGCGGGGTGCTCTTTTCTTGCCTCGGTATTTCAATCCACGCACCCCGTGTGGGGTGCGACATGCCAGCCGCAATGAGGCTGTACAACCATTACAATTTCAATCCACGCACCCCGTGTGGGGTGCGACCCAAACGCCTCCGCCAGATTGGACAGGCTTGGGAATTTCAATCCACGCACCCCGTGTGGGGTGCGACTTATGATCTGGGGCAAATTTTGGATAATTGTGGATTTCAATCCACGCACCCCGTGTGGGGTGCGACCTTCCCGATGCCATCAAGTCCGGCCCCATCTCGATTTCAATCCACGCACCCCGTGTGGGGTGCGACGGGGAATCCTATTGCGATATCCATTATGCTCCGATATTTCAATCCACGCACCCCGTGTGGGGTGCGACTGCCAGCCGCAATGAGGCTGTACAACCATTACAATTTCAATCCACGCACCCCGTGTGGGGTGCGACTGAACTGGTGGACGACCATTCCACCGACCACACATTTCAATCCACGCACCCCGTGTGGGGTGCGACCCTCGCCTGCCATGCCTCAACAAATCCAACCTATACATTTCAATCCACGCACCCCGTGTGGGGTGCGACCCCGACTATCTGCTGGAGCGACCCGGAGTCATACATTTCAATCCACGCACCCCGTGTGGGGTGCGACTCCAGCTGCGAACGGGGGCGGGGTTTCGGTTTTATTTCAATCCACGCACCCCGTGTGGGGTGCGACATCAGATCCCCTTCAATATCCACTACACTGGCAAATTTCAATCCACGCACCCCGTGTGGGGTGCGACCAGGATCTCCTTTTTTGCCTTTTCGCTCCACTTGTATTTCAATCCACGCACCCCGTGTGGGGTGCGACGACTTATGATCTGGGGCAAATTTTGGATAATTGTGGATTTCAATCCACGCACCCCGTGTGGGGTGCGACCTGCTTTATATAAGCTAGCTTTACATTTTTTCAAGAATTTCAATCCACGCACCCCGTGTGGGGTGCGACAGAGGGGGGCTGTGCCCACCATCTTGGCAATGCAATTTCAATCCACGCACCCCGTGTGGGGTGCGACCTCCAGCATGGCTTGACGCATGGTAGACAGAGGGATTTCAATCCACGCACCCCGTGTGGGGTGCGACCCGCTGCTGGGTATCTGGTCGGTGTAATCACACTGATTTCAATCCACGCACCCCGTGTGGGGTGCGACGCCTCATGGCAACAGGCATATCCGTGTACTGTGAATTTCAATCCACGCACCCCGTGTGGGGTGCGACGAACTCCCTTACCTCTCCGGCCTTTATCTTGCGGTATTTCAATCCACGCACCCCGTGTGGGGTGCGACTTTGCTTCGTCCTGTAAGATTTGTTGCGCCATTGATTATTTCAATCCACGCACCCCGTGTGGGGTGCGACTGGACTTTATCTTCCCAGGGTCGTCCAGGCCGAAATTTCAATCCACGCACCCCGTGTGGGGTGCGACGCTTTCCGTGCTGTCACCGGTTTCTTCCCAAACCAATTTCAATCCACGCACCCCGTGTGGGGTGCGACTTGCCGCCAAACAGGCCGCCGCCGCAGTTGCCGTTATTTCAATCCACGCACCCCGTGTGGGGTGCGACCCCAAGACATGGCGGACGACATTCTCAGCCGATTATTTCAATCCACGCACCCCGTGTGGGGTGCGACGCTTCGTCCTGTAAGATTTGTTGCGCCATTGATTATTTCAATCCACGCACCCCGTGTGGGGTGCGACTTGGGTTGGAACGTGGAGCCGGGGGTGGGATTCATTTCAATCCACGCACCCCGTGTGGGGTGCGACTGCACGGCTCTTCCGGGTGCGGACAGGCCAAGCAATTTCAATCCACGCACCCCGTGTGGGGTGCGACAATATACACCTGCCCCCATTTTCGGCCAGTGAGTATTTCAATCCACGCACCCCGTGTGGGGTGCGACGTTGTCCGTTGTTCGGCCCCGTCAAGCCTACCAACATTTCAATCCACGCACCCCGTGTGGGGTGCGACCAGCCTCATGGCAACAGGCATATCCGTGTACTGTGAATTTCAATCCACGCACCCCGTGTGGGGTGCGACGAATATACACCTGCCCCCATTTTCGGCCAGTGAGTATTTCAATCCACGCACCCCGTGTGGGGTGCGACCACCACTCAAGGTATTTCTGCTTCATTTCGTCCGTATTTCAATCCACGCACCCCGTGTGGGGTGCGACCCACGGTAGTCGTGGTCAATGATGTAGTCGACCGATTTCAATCCACGCACCCCGTGTGGGGTGCGACCCGCCGTTCCACGCCGTGCCGGACGTGGAGAAGTCATTTCAATCCACGCACCCCGTGTGGGGTGCGACGCGGTAGTTTAACGGTAAAACATTCCGCATCCTGCGATTTCAATCCACGCACCCCGTGT
Source organism: Pseudoflavonifractor sp. An44 (assembly GCF_002161675.1). Classification (GTDB taxonomy): domain Bacteria; phylum Bacillota; class Clostridia; order Oscillospirales; family Oscillospiraceae; genus Enterenecus; species Enterenecus faecium. The sequence continues at coordinate 21,841 of NZ_NFIH01000027.1, read as the reverse complement.
GGGGTGCGACGGGAGACAGCTGCGCCGACGGTAAATTCACTGTCAAAATTTCAATCCACGCACCCCGTGTGGGGTGCGACCAAAGCGAGCGGGGCGGATCTGATGCACTGGCCTATTTCAATCCACGCACCCCGTGTGGGGTGCGACGGGATTGGCGATATTTGAGATTGTGAGGTGGATTATTTCAATCCACGCACCCCGTGTGGGGTGCGACATCGTATCGGTGCGGAAGATTACACCGGACAAAGAATTTCAATCCACGCACCCCGTGTGGGGTGCGACTAGATTTGAGCGGGTTTGATGGGAGGGATTTTGATATTTCAATCCACGCACCCCGTGTGGGGTGCGACCGGAGGTGATAAAATGTTGAGTGCCCAAGAGTTTGCATTTCAATCCACGCACCCCGTGTGGGGTGCGACATCCTGGGTGCGTATAAAGTCACCTGACGCAAGCATTTCAATCCACGCACCCCGTGTGGGGTGCGACCCGTTGATAACCAATACTTCCATGTGTCACCTCACAATTTCAATCCACGCACCCCGTGTGGGGTGCGACCCATGGCCGGGACAACTGCATCTTGCCATATCATGTCATTTCAATCCACGCACCCCGTGTGGGGTGCGACGCGGCAACTGGAGCGGGGGCTGAGAAGGTCTTTCAATTTCAATCCACGCACCCCGTGTGGGGTGCGACGGCTTTTTAGGTCGTCGCCGTGACCAACGCACCATTTCAATCCACGCACCCCGTGTGGGGTGCGACCACCGCCGAAAAGGGCAAACAGCAGAATCCAGGCATTTCAATCCACGCACCCCGTGTGGGGTGCGACCTTCTGCCCAAACTGTGGCCGCCCACTCACCCAGATTTCAATCCACGCACCCCGTGTGGGGTGCGACACGGGATGTGTGTTGATGTGATCCCACATATTGAATTTCAATCCACGCACCCCGTGTGGGGTGCGACCCGTGCAAGTGCATGGAGATTCGCCGGAGCCTTCGATTTCAATCCACGCACCCCGTGTGGGGTGCGACTATGTGGACAGGAGTGTCTTGTATAAGTCCCGCAGATTTCAATCCACGCACCCCGTGTGGGGTGCGACCATCCGCCGGATGGCGTTGGAGGGCATGAGCGGCACATTTCAATCCACGCACCCCGTGTGGGGTGCGACTTTTGGCAAGGATTTCTGCCGCAAAGCAAAACAAAATTTCAATCCACGCACCCCGTGTGGGGTGCGACTTGACAACCCCGGTAATCCGGGTGGCGGAGTGTGATTTCAATCCACGCACCCCGTGTGGGGTGCGACCATATATTGTTTAGTGCATCATCCTCTGACACGGGATTTCAATCCACGCACCCCGTGTGGGGTGCGACCCCATGGCAAAGGCGCACACAGCCACCACGGCCACCAATTTCAATCCACGCACCCCGTGTGGGGTGCGACGTTCTCCCGGGCAAACTCTTCCCGCTCCTCTGCAGATTTCAATCCACGCACCCCGTGTGGGGTGCGACCCATCCACATTAAGCAGGCCATTGTGGAGGGCGATTTCAATCCACGCACCCCGTGTGGGGTGCGACGGAGACACCACCGACGGGGAGGTGACGGTGGGCAAATTTCAATCCACGCACCCCGTGTGGGGTGCGACTGGGAGTACCCTGTCTTGGTCTTTACCCACTCCCCATTTCAATCCACGCACCCCGTGTGGGGTGCGACGAGGGGGCTGTATTCCAATGAACACTGTGATTGTATTTCAATCCACGCACCCCGTGTGGGGTGCGACGACCATGGACTCGACTGCTTCCAGTTCCACTACCATTTCAATCCACGCACCCCGTGTGGGGTGCGACGAGATTTGGACGGTGGGAGAGACCGCCCAGCCCTCGGAATTTCAATCCACGCACCCCGTGTGGGGTGCGACGTGCACACGTCGTTCGCTAATAGCCCGCTGGTTGTATTTCAATCCACGCACCCCGTGTGGGGTGCGACCCCATTGGAGCCCAGAGCCTTGGCCACGTCAGAGCGATTTCAATCCACGCACCCCGTGTGGGGTGCGACGCCCGGATAATCAATCCGTCCCACTGGAAGGAATTTCAATCCACGCACCCCGTGTGGGGTGCGACTCAATGCCCGTCGTATTGGCTTGACCACAGATTTATTTCAATCCACGCACCCCGTGTGGGGTGCGACCTTTCCGTGCTGTCACCGGTTTCTTCCCAAACCAATTTCAATCCACGCACCCCGTGTGGGGTGCGACTTACTTCATTTGCGATCTGACCGAGGCGATTATATTTCAATCCACGCACCCCGTGTGGGGTGCGACCGACTTTCGGTCTTTTGCTGTTAAGGCATAATTATTTCAATCCACGCACCCCGTGTGGGGTGCGACTTCTTTTTCACCACACCGTCCAACTCTGCATCAGTATTTCAATCCACGCACCCCGTGTGGGGTGCGACTCGTCCATAGTTCGTCTTGCACGGTTTTGGTGTTCAGATTTCAATCCACGCACCCCGTGTGGGGTGCGACTCGTTTTCGTGTAGTTCAGTGGATTGCCTGATGCAATTTCAATCCACGCACCCCGTGTGGGGTGCGACTACCTCTATTCCCTCTTACGCTGAAAGCTAGTAAATTTCAATCCACGCACCCCGTGTGGGGTGCGACAGCAAATCTATACAAGGTACGAGGTGAATCGTTGTGTTCCTTGCACAGATTACACAGTATAAATTCTAAGTGCTACAATTGCGGAGGTGAGAAAATCTCTACTCCTCACATAAACTGGAAAAATGTGTGTGCGAACCTCCCAGGGATGTTATGAGAGCTTCCCCTTCGCACCTGGCAAACCTATAAGATAAGCGCACCCTCGGGTTCATAGGTTTGTTTGGCGCCGAAGTGTTCGATTTTACTCTCATACTTATTGCCCAGGTAGTAAAAACGCAGGCTGTCTTTCTCGGCATCCATAATGCTGCACAGCTTGGCCTGAAGCATGCGACATTGCGCAGCGTCCAGCAGGCACTCGAACACAGAACATTGGACACGTTGTCCGTAGTTGACACATTGTTTGGCGATTTGCCGCAGCCGCTTGCGCCCAGCGGCATCCTGGGTATTCACGTCATACGTAATCAGAACCAGCATGTTTCTACCTCCAGAGAAACGGTGGGTACTCCTCCAAGTCGCCCCTGAGATGACGGCTGAGCAAGAGAGCCTGCACCCATGGAACCAGCCCCCAAGGAATTTTCTCCTCCAGATATGGATGGGTGATGAGCTCCTTTTTTCGCTCTTGCCACCGTTGCAGGAAGATGCGCCGGGCTTCATCGGTGAGACGAACGGCTCCGCTCTCTTGATAGACGAAATCCTGGGCCTGGAAGATACGGTTGTTAATGCAGGTCAGGACAAAGCGTTCTGCCATGCACGGGCGTAATTCCTCCATCAAGTCCAAAGCCAGAGAGGTTCGCCCGGGGCGGTCTCGGTGGAGGAATCCCACATAGGCGTCCAAACCCACCCCTTCCAAGGCAGAGGCGCAGTCGTTACCCAGAAGGCTGTAGGCAAAAGACAGTAGAGCGTTGACTGGGTCCAGCGGTGGTCTGCGATTTCTGCCATGGAAGGAGAATACGGTGGGATCCCCCAAAATCATCTGGCCAAAGGCGTGAAAGTAGGCGGTAGCTCCGGCTCCTTCCAGTCCACGCAGAGCGTCCAGATCGGTCTCGGAGAGAATTTGAGGCAGTAATCCTTTGAGGGTTTCAATGGTCTGCGCTAAATCGTCCACATTCACACGCAGAGCGTGGTCTCGTTTGGTTCGGGCAATGCTCCAACGGGCATTGTGGACTTTTCCGAAGATCATATTGCGTGCAATTCGGCAGCTGGAGGCGGGGTCGTCGGCAATTCGATATTGCGTGCGGCGAAGGAGCACATTTCCGCTGCTTTCCCCACATACTCGGGCCAGAAACCGTCCGTTGGGAGAGCAAAAGGACAGGGAGATATTTCGCTTGGCGCAGGCACCCATGAGGGCGGGAGAGGCACCGGAGTAGGAGAAGGAGAGAATGCCGGACAAGGTATGCAGAGGATACCGGGCCAGGACTTCCTTTTCCCGATTGGCCACCACATTTTCCCCATCCAGAGATAAGTAAATATCGGGTGAGGTGATAAACAGGGTGTTGAGCAGTTGTCTCATGGCACGTCCTCCTCCATGGCTGAGCGCAGATAGGCCGATACATTCTGTTTCTTCATGAGTTTGGGAAGGCACAGCTCTTTCAGGGAACAGGCATTGCAGGACTTGGTTGGTTTGCACTTGGGGGTATAGCCCCGGCGATAAAGCTGGTGCATCTCCTGGAGCAGGGAAACCACCTGTTTCCGCAATGCAGAGTCAAAGGAAACCACGGTTCTCCGCTTGGTTTCTCCGTAAAAGAGAGCCCCTTCTTGGATGGAGCAGCACAGCGTTTCCTCCAGACACATGGCTTGGGCACACAATTGCAGCTCATCGGCTTGGTTGGTTTTTGGTTTCCCACGCTTGTACTCGATGGGATAGGGAAGCCAAAGGCCTTCTTCCCCGTGAATGGGGACACCTTGGGGCGAGGCGTGAAATTCCACCACATCGCAGACACCAGAGACGCCCAGCGTGGAGGATTGGATGGCAAGGCCCCGGAGGATGAGTAAATTTCCCCGTCGTTCTCGTTGGGACTCATCGTGAGCACGGCGGTGGAGCAGCTGCCCCTCCACCGTGCGCAGGTTTTCCCTCCACAGCTGCTCGATGTGAATCAGCGCCCATTGCCGCCGACAAAAGGCGAAATGCTGGAGGCCGGAGAGCTGGAGATACTCTTCCTGGCTGCAACTGCTCATAACCCTACCATAATTTCAGGGACGAGACCATCCAAAGGTTCCAATTCAATGGTATAATCGTCCACACTTTCTGGGAGGATGCTCTCCTCCTTCAAAGCAACGTGTACGGAACGATGTACTGTGGCAGAAGAGTATTGCCCGTCTTTGCAATTATGCTGGAACCAAAACAGCTTGACGATTTCCATTGAGCCGTCTGGGCGGGCAGAAGAGGCATCGTTGACGAAAAGCGTACGCAGACATTCTTTGATGACCTGTGCATCCTCCTCTGTAAATCCGGTTTTCTCAGCAAGTTGGACATTGATGGAGCCTTTGACAATGTACAAGCCGAATCTCACAAAATGCTTGGAGCCCATGGTGTCAGATGACCGCTTTTCACTGGAGTCTCCGTTTACACTTTTCGTAATTTGCATGGACTGTATCTCCACAGGAGAGACACTGACAGCCTGGTGAATGGAAACTGGACCACGGATACCCAAGGACACTTCGTTATTTCCTTTGAATGCAAACACCTGTCCAAATGTGCGGACGTCTAGCCAAGTCTCACAGGCTTTTTGTGCATAGATGTCTTTGTCCTTCTCTTTGCCCATTTGGGCAGCTGCACGTTCCTTCAAGCTGCTAAATCCGTCGTCACAGCGGTCCTCGGATTTCACAAAGATGGAATGACCTAAGTCCTGCATCCGGTTGCGGATTTTGCGCTTGATGCACACATCAGACATCTCACCAAACCCGTTATAGTCCGTTCTGGGACGATTCCCGTTGAGCGGGTCGCCGTTGACATTGGCCATGTGAGCGGATACCAGCGCCACGAAATCAATTTTATTCTGCAATACACCCATGATTATGATTCCTCCTTATTGTTCTCTGTGTGGTTCTCTCGCTTGGCATACAAGCTGTTTCTCTGGAGATAATACCCCAGGAGGTAACTGTCGGACAGAGGGCGATTTTGTTGCTCATCGGGAAACTCTGAGATGATGTCCAGAATTTCACATAGTAGCTTTTCATAGAAAGCACGGGAAGCTGGCTTCAGGCGAGGGTAGTATGCTTTTTTCACCTGTTCCCATATGGTACGAGCTGTGCGCTGAGGGCGCTGGGAAAAGACCGACTGCATTCGGATTGCATTGGGCTCACGCTCTTCATTGTCTCGATATGTATCCCGTTCGGCTTTCTCCAACACAGCCAATAGGCGTCCATATTGGTAGCTCCGGTCCTTTTTTTGAGGCTCTAGTGCCATGCCCCATTCCTCCTTTGTCCTGTCATAGTGAAATTTGCGAATTACGGCACAAGCGGTGAATAAGATTTTCTCTCTGGTTTTTGGCGTGTACGACTGAGGGGTCGAAGCTCTCTGCACAAGAAGCTGAACCACATCTGAGGGGATGTGTGCCTGCTCAATGCGGCAGGCCAACAGGCGCTGCATTTGCTGGCGCAACACCCTGTCGTCGGTTTCTAATTGGGGTGCGTTTCCAGCACTTCGCTCGGTGCCAAAGGCGCAATTTATAATTTGCCATAGAGATGGGGAGTTCACACCGATGTTCTGAAAGGTCCAACAGCAGATGCGGTCCCACTGGTAGAGGCGATTGACAAAGTCAAAAGCCTGCAGTTCATTGTAGTATGTCAAAGAGAGACGGCCAGAAGTTGCTGCATCAAAGACTGCAATCACAGCCTGAGGGTGGATTGCGTGCAGGGAATTCTCCCAGCCCTCTAAAGCCTCCTGTAGAAGCCGCTGATAGTCTGACGGTTTTACCGATTGTGATTGCTGATGTTGCGGCATCAGAGGATTGTGGGGTTTGGGAATCACCATACCCTGGGGACACCAACATAAAAAAGTCCTTCCACCAAATGAAACTTTTTGGTTTGCCACAAGCCAGCGAAGGGCGTTGTGGGCTTTTTGTGATGCCTCGTAGCCGACTGTAGCTGCCTGCTGAGAGGTCACAAAGCGGCCTCGAAAGGTGAAATTGTCTTTGTCATTATCGGAAATCAGCTTGGCATTTCCGTGGAAGGGGACAACGCCCTTGGGATGCTTTTCAGCGGGAGTAGACAGAGTGCCCTCTATCATACAGAGAACGGGACAGGCAGTCATTTTGCAGTGGACGATATATTTCCGAAAAGCTTCGAACAAACTTCTGTCTGTCCAACAAGGGCCGTCCAAATCTTTGCCCAGACCAATGACCCGCCAGCGCACCAGCAGGTCGTCCTTTACAGGGAGACTATGCTCATTTATCTTAATGAGATTGGCGCGGAGAAGATCGGTTAAAATGGTATCCCCTTGAATATAACGCAGAATTGGGGCGAGTTTCGGGTGTGTATAGGGGGAATTGCTCCAGTCTGTCAATTGCTTTAGGTAGTCTTCGTGGCGTTTTTTATCATAGGAGGCCAGATACTTCAGTTGGTCGCTGAGAGGGTGTGCACAGGGATGTGAGGTGCGTCTGGCGGATTCCTCCGTGACCGGAATGATAATTTTTGATTCAGTTTTATCTACGGCAGAAGCAGATATGAATGCACCATCTGAGCCAACTGTAATGTCTAAATCTGCTCGGGTTAGCGTGTGAAAACATGGTGCTAAAGGTTCCTCTCCTTCGGTGATATGTCCCGCCTGTTGGATAAAAGAATCATAGGTTTCCACTGCTTTTTGGAATAATCCCACTTATGTCACCTCCCCAAATTCACGTAAGCCTGAAAAATTTCCTGTATCTGCACCGAACACTTTCATGCGCATATCACCCAGTCGTTTATGCAGCGGACAGCTTTCGGGACGCAAAAAGGAAATGACTCCGTTTTTCATCACTGGGTACCAAAAGTGAGCGGTCATGGCTGCCTGAGTTTGTGTGGAGTAAGCCTCGTCGGCGTAGGTGATGCCGTGATACATCAATCCAAAGCTCAGTTCTGCGAGGCTGTCGTAGAACCCTTCGCCTTCGCCGAATACACAAGGCGCCACATACCCCTGGCACTCCCGTGTTCCCAAAAAAATATCCCGCCGTCCGCCTTTTGTAATCATACGCTTTGCAATCTCGTGGTGTTTGTTTTCGTTGCGGTCTTTGGCTAATTCCGGCCGATTTTCGTTCCATTCAAAGTGAGCACGAACCTGATACCGACAGTTTTTAAGATAGGTGTAGTAGGAGAGGTCGTTTCTGCTATCGTTGTAGTGGATGGGACGAATTCCTTTGACCTCTGTCTGAATTTGATTCATGACTCGGACAGCGTCAATATACCAAATAAAAGTGGGTTTCCAGTACACTGAGGACAGGATGCCCTTGAGTGTCTCGTAGGTTGGAACCTGATAAGTACATTTTTCTCCGCCTACCCGGAGGATAGGCTCTGCAAAGAGTCCGTAATCTCCCCAAACCTCAAATTCTACAATATTAGGATGTCGCATGCGGTCACCTCCAGTGAGTTTTCGTTTGTGGGGTTCATGACCAGTCCGATATGCTCATGGTAATATGCCTCGTTCAATGCCAGCATGGTTCCATGGCAGATGGGGGTCAGAGCTCCGCTTTGTTCTAATTGTTGCCTTTGGTATTGCAGCAGGGATATGGTGTATGGCTTGGCTCTTTGGACAAGGGATAGCTGGAAGGATATGTCGTACATGGCTTGTTCGGAGCAAAAATCAGCGATAATAGAGGAACCTTCCCCATAGGGAACCAAGACATCCACGGTTTGAGTGTCAAATACGGAGAACTGGGCTCCGGCAGTCTGGAATCCCTGCTGCATAAAAAACTGACAGCTTTCATCGGACACCAAATCTTTGTTATTGGATAGCAAGGAATAAATGCTGGTCCTCATGGTTGGAAGTTTGAAATCCTGGTATTCATCTGGCATACTTCGATATAGTTGGTGGTAGTAGTAAGAAATCGACTCGTCAGAGGTCAGACTGTGGTGGAACGCCTGGGGGTCTTTTTCAAAGGCAGCCAAGAGACATTCGGTGGCATGTTGCGCTGCTTGAATTTCCCGCAGGTGTGTGAGGTGCTCGTCTACACAGCCAACGATATATACGGGAGCTGGCTGGGTGGATTCCTTGTTTCTGTTGCATCGGCCTGCAGCCTGGATAATGCTGTCCATTCCGGCCGTAAGACGGACAACGCAGCCAAAGGAGATGTCAACCCCAGCTTCTATGACTTGGGTGGAGATACAGATTACCAGCTTTTGTGGGTCGCGAAGTGCGGCATTCATCTGTTCCAATGTAGAGCGGCGATGAGCCATGCACATGGAAGCGGAAAGGTGATAACAGCTGGCAAAGCTGTCAGATGAAACAGAAGCATAGAGCTGGGCAGCGGTACTTTTTTTGTTGCAAATGATGAGAACACTACGGTGTTGGGGCAAAAGCTGTAAGAGAAACTCGGATATTTCGGCACATGTCATGGAGCCTGCATACTGGATGGTGGTACGCTCAAAGACGGCCCATAAACTCTTGTCGTAGGGGACAATGGGGGTGGGAGAGCGGTACAACGGATGAATGGTCTTCTCGAAGGTAGGTTGTGTTGCAGAGCACAGCACCACCGTTGCCTTGCACACCGTTGTTAAAAAGTTAAGTGCCAAATTGAACAAGGTGAGCATATGTCCAGGGACACTCTGCACCTCGTCTATGACAATCACACTGTCACAAAGAGCGTGAAAGCGTCGGATGGAAGTGGTTCTGCCGGAAAAGAGTGTCTCTAAAAATTGGACTAAAGTGGTAATGACGATGGGCGCACTCCAATCTTCTGTAAGAAGCTCCTGGGTGTGTAAGCTATCATCATCGTCCTGTGGCGCAACGACGTTGGAATGATGCTCTAAGACGAGAGAAGGGTTGCCAACAAACTCCCGGATGACATCACTATTTTGTTCTATAATGGAGAGAAGTGGCATGATGAAGAAAATTCGCTGCATGTTTTGGTGCTTGCTGTGGGCCAGGGCAAAGCGAAGGGAGGATAGGGTTTTCCCTGAACCAGTGGGCACATTCAGTGAATACAGTCCACGGTCCGATGTGCCCATGTGGAGACAAAGTTCTGAAATACGATTTCTCGCCAGTTGGATTGGGGACTCTTGGGGGAATTCCCCCAATTTCTGCTCCATATAGGCGAGGGAAGCGGACCAGGTGTCCAAGTTTGTGTTTCCACATTGTGAAAAAAACGGTTGGGAGGTTTGTGTCATGAATTCCGCCGTATCCCTGCGATCTCCCTGAATGACAGCGGATAGGATAAGTCTGGATAGCAGTCCCATGTAAAACGGAACATGCTCCTCTTGGGATTGGGATAGTGACATCAGAGTTTGAAATGTGGCGGCCAATTCATCCGTACTGCGGAGAAAAAGCTGTTGGATTTCCTCGGGCGTGCTGCATTCCATCCAAAAGTTATTGAGAGCCTCCTGTTCGTAGAGCAAATCAGGAGAAGCTTGCAGACGGTGTGCAAAGCCGGAGGTGTCATGGCCTCTTGCCAAGTCAAAGAGGCCATGATGTGCGCCTACGGCATAGGCCAGCAACTCACTGACGATGTCAGAGGTGGTAATTTGGGGCGAGTGGTGGTTTCTGAGCAGATATCGCACCCCTACAAACGTGTGGTTTACAGAGCCTCGGATGACCTTTTCACCGTGTGCGGCTTTTCTTAGGTACGATTCAAAAGCGCAGGTAAATTTTCCGCAATCATGAAGAAGTCCGGACAAATAGGCAGTATCAGATAAGGAAATGGGTGAAAGTGCCCATGAGGCAAATCTGGCAGTATTTCGACAGTGACGCCAGGCGGGTTGTATGTGCTCTATGGACGAGTTGTCCATGTGCTCAATACGAATATGGGCAGGGTGAATATGCATAACATCAGCTCCGATATGAAGAAAAAACTGTATATACTACACATTATACCAAAATATTGGAAAAAGGCAAGATGATAAAACAGTGTGTGTTATGGAAAAACCGCTGTCTGCATTCTTCCATGCAAACAGCGGTTGTCTGGGCTTATTAAGATATCCCGAGTTATACGGACTGAGACGCCTTCAGCGCCAGCTGAATACGGTCAATGAAGGATTGGAGGGGTGGAGAATGTTGTTTTTGCGCAGAGACACAGTAGAGGGGCACAAACAGCGGGTCAGACATAGGAAGGGCACGGACGGCTGGGAGGGGAACGGTACAATTGGACAGGGCTTGCTCATCCATGAGCACTACGCCGTCTCCCTGGGCGCACTTGTGAATGGCGGCAAGGGGGGAGGGCAGAGAGAGGGTGCGGCTGAAGGCGGTGGGAAGGGTGGGGTACCGGGCAAACAGAGCCTCATAGATGGGCTGATACTGCTCGGGGAGAAACAGCGGCTCTTGAGATAGATCAGAGGTTGGTACCGATGTGCGCCGCACCAACGGATGATTCAGAGAGAGAATCACAGAGATGGGGATATAGCCCAGAAGGGTGGAGGATAGGCCAGGCTCAGAGGGAAGATAGGGGAGAAGGGTGGCATCGGCCTGGTGGTTTTGCAGGTGCTCCAGACAGAAGTAGTCGCTGCAATAGGTGTAGACCACGGGAGAGGACCCGCAGGAATCTGGGAGCGCATGAAGCAGCATGTTATAGAAACAGGGAGCTAAGGAGATGCGCAGATTTCCGGCAAACTCCGATGATACCTGGCGGAGCACCTGACAGGTGTCATCCAACTCCTGGAGGATGTGAGAGCACCGGCGGTAAAAATATTTACCTTCCTCGGTCAAATCTACGCCCGAAGCAGTGCGAATAAACAGGGTGCACTTGAGCTCTTGTTCCAGCGTGCGGATGACGTAGCTCAGGCTTTGCTGCGTGACGTAGAGCCGTTTAGCTGTATAAGTCAGATTCATATCTTTGCAAATTTCACAAAAATAATAGAGTTTTTTTACATTCACAGAGTGTCACCTTCCATATGACAGGGAGTAATGTGTGGTGGATTTTACTATCAAATATCTGGAAAGACCATTTGTATTATAACATATTCACAAAAATTGACAAGAAAAAAAGAGTGTCTATGCAACATGATGAAAAACAATTCGTGGAAATGGAGGATAAATACGACAAAAATGTATATTTGTACAAAGCAGACCGGGAAAACCAGTCAAATTACCCAAAGAAATCTTGCCATACAAATAGGCGTTGTTCATGCACAAAAAACTTTTGTTTTACAGTCTTTGGGGAACATGAGATACTTAGACTGAAAAACGATGGGGTGGCCGGTGGAGGGAAATGACATGTTTTCCTAAATAAAAGCCGGCATTGCCATCGTAAATTCAAAAGAAGTCAAAGGAGGAGAGCAACGTGAGAAACAAAAAACGGTGGGCAGCTCTGCTGTTGTCAGGAGCGATGCTGCTGAGCTTGGCACCCATGTCTCTGCGGGCGACCGCTCTGTCTGCCCAGGGTACACAGACCCTGGCAGCAGAGGAGAATGGTGGATGTACCATTATTCCTTTGCCCCAGCAGTATGAGGAGACCCAGGGAAACTTTACCCTGAAGCCGGAGACCCGCTTTGTCCTGGCCCAGGCCGATGAGAAGGCGGCAGACTCTACCGAAGTGGTGGCCTCGGAATTCCGCAAGTCCACCGGCTATGACCTGCCTGTGGTCCAGGGTGAGGAAGGCAAGAGCGGAGATATCATCATCCGCCTGGATGGTGAGGCTGTGACAGAGGAGGAAGGCTATCAGCTGTCCGTCACCGCAGACGGTGTGACCATCACCGCCAAGAGCGCAGGCGGCGTGTATTACGGCCTGCAGTCTCTGCGCCAGATGTTCCCCGGCCAAATCGAGAGCGACACGCTGGTCAGCGACGTGGCCTGGACCGCACCCTGTGCGGACATTTCTGACGAGCCCACTTATGGGTATCGTGGTATGCACTTGGATGTGTCCCGCCATTTTTTCCCGGTAGAAGAGGTAAAGCGACAGATCGACCACATGTCCCAGTATAAGATCAACAAGCTGCACATGCACCTGAGTGATGACCAGGGCTGGCGCCTGGAGATCAAGAATAACCCCGATGTGGTGGACAAGGACGGCAATCCCGTGGACTTCAGCAACCTGACGGAGCTGGGTGCTTCCACCTCCTGTGACCACAATGGCGTGAGAGCCGGATACTATACCCAGGAGGAGTTCAAGGACATCGTGGCCTACGCCGCAGAGCGGAACGTGGAGATCATTCCCGAGTTTGATATGCCTGCCCACGCCTGGGCGGCTCTGGTTTCCATGCCCATGCTGAACTCCACCGAGGACGGCAAGCCCCATGCCAACGGTTATGACAACACCAAGCCCTACCAGGGCTGGGATGTGGGCTGGGCCTCTTTGGAGTGCCGCAACGAGAACACCTATATCTTCATTGACGAGGTGTTCCGTCAGATTTCCGAGATCTCTCCCTCCATGTATATCCATGTGGGCGGCGATGAGGCCCACGTGACGGCTCATGACGACTATGTGTACTTTGTCAACCGGGTCACCGAGATTGCCCAGAAGTACGGCAAGACCCCTATCGGCTGGCAGAATTATGACGCTGCTGTGGAGGATAAGGAGAACACCATCACCCAGTACTGGAACACTGGAGATCAGAGAGCCCTGGACGGCGTGACGTACATTGCCTCTCCGGCTGACCACGCCTATTTGGATATGAAGTACGATGCCAGCTGTCCTCTGGGCCTACAGTGGGCTGGTTATGCCCCTGTGGACGATACCTATAACTGGGATCCCACCGACTTCGGCAGTGCAGATCAATTTATCGGCGTCGAAGGTGCCCTGTGGGCTGAGACCCTTGCCGATCCAGAACATATTGACTACATGTACTACCCCAGACTGCCCGGTATTGCCGAGGTCGCCTGGACACCCAAGGAAAACCGCAGCTGGGACGAGTACAAAGAGCGCATCGCTCAGCAGAAGGATCGTCTGGACAGCCTGGAAATTGGCTACAAGGAAGACACCCTGATCTGGGAGAAGCCCGTGAACTTCCGTATGCCTCTGGATGAGGGCACCGGCACCACCGTGAAGGACACCACTGGCGACTTCAAGGGTACCATGGTAGGTGGCGTGACCTGGGGCGAGGGCCGCTACGGCTCCGGCCTGGTCTTTGACGGCTCTGGCTATGTGGACCTGAAGTACGATGACATTGGCGGCGACTGGACTGCCGGTATGTGGGTCAAGCGTGAGGACTCCGGCGCCCCCAATGCGGCTCTGCTGGCTGGTACTGAGGGTGAGATCAAACTGGAGCAGTGGAAGAACACGGGTAAGGTTGGCCTTACCGCCTACGGTGTGGACGACTACACCTTCGATTACACCGCTCCCATCGGCGAGTGGGTCCACCTGGCCTTTGTTTCCAACGATCAGGGCACCACGCTGTACGTCAACGGTGTGGAGACCGACCACATGGATGCCACCATCAACGGCCCTGTCAGCCGTATCGGTGCCAACTACAAGGATGGCCTGTCCGACCGTGGCTACATGAAGGGTGCTGTGGATGATGTCCAGATCTATGATCGTGCTTTGAGTGCAGAGGAGATCATGGACATGAAGGAAGACGCGTTCGGCTTCGAGAATGAGATGATCTTCAACTTTGACGAGGGCGAGGGCACTCAGATCACCGACACCAGCGGTGCTCACTCCTTCACCCTGGGTGACGGCATCACCTGGACCGATGGTAAGATGGGCAGTGGCCTGGACTTTAGCGGCGCTGGCCGCATTGAATTGGGCTACCGGGATCTGGACAAGAACTGGACTGTGGGTCTGTGGGTCAACCGCAGAGAGAGCGTGGAGCACAATGCCGTGCTGATGTCCGGCGCAACCGGCGAGATCAAGCTGGACCAGTACCAGAACACCGGTAAGGTAGGTGTTACTGCCTACGGTGTGGAGGATGCCACCTTTGACTACTCCGCTCCCATGGGTGAGTGGGTGCATCTGACCTTTGTCAGCAACGATCAGGGTACCACTCTGTACGTCAATGGTGTGGAGCAGGATCACATCGATTTGGCCATCAACGGGCCTATGAACCGTATCGGCGGCAACAATTCCGTCAATCTGGCTGGCGGTGGCTTCTTGAATGCTACCATCGACCAGCTGAGCGTCTTCGACCGTAGTTTGACTGCCGACGAGGTAAAGGACCTGGTGGACGTGGACTCCGAGCCCGCCAACAAGACCCTGCTGGAGAAGACCATTGCCTATGCCAAGGGTCTGGACACCACCGGTGTCACCGACTCTGCCAAGGCCGCCTTTGAGAAGGCTCTGGCCGAAGCCGAGGCTGTCATGGCCGATGTCAACGCCACCCAGACTGAGGTGGATGCTGCTTGGGATGCTCTGCTGGAGGGCATCTGGGGTCTGGGCCTGGTACAGGGCGACAAGACCATGCTGGAGCAGCTCATCAACAAGGCTGATGGCATGATTCCCGACGAGGGCAAGTACATGCCCGACCACTGGCAGGAGCTGGTGGACGCCCTGGCTGCTGCCAAGGACGTGATGGCGGACGGCGACGCTATGGAAGAGGACATCCAGCCCGTGGCTGAGGCTTTGCTCAACGCCATTCTGGCTCAGCGCTTCAAGGCGGACAAGTCCATCCTGGATGACCTGATCAACAAGGCCGAGGGCATCAACCTGGACGGCTACACTGCCGAATCCGTTGCTACCTTCCGCACCGCTCTGGCCAATGCTCAGGCTGTGATGGCGGACAACAGCCTCTCCGAGGACGACCAGGCTGTGGTGGACGAGGCAGTGGCTCAGCTCACCGCCGCCATGGACGGCCTCACTGCCGGTGGCGCTCCCGAGACCACCGACAAGCCGGAAGCTACCGATAAGCCCGAGACTTCTCAGAAGCCCGAGGCCACCCAGAAGCCTGAGAACAAGGTGCCTCAGACTGGGGACAACAGCGGTTTGATGCTGTGGCTGACAGCTGGCCTGGCCTCTCTGGGCGGAGCAGTAAGCGTTTTCTTGAAAAAGAAAAGACAGTGATGCGTCAGCTGGAACGGCGCTGTCTGTAAAAAGCAGTTGAACATGGGAGGTACACGCCCCCACAGGGATTGGTCAAGGGTTCGTGTGTGGGGCGTGCCGCCCTGGGTCGGAGATCCGATACAGCGTAAGAATGGAAGGTGATAGAGGAAAGAATGGTTTGGAGAGAGCGTTTCAATTTCGTATGACTTGGGAGGTAAGAACATGAAAAAACATGGTCGTTGGCCTGCTCTGATGTTGGCAGGCGCAATGATGGTCTCCAGCGTGGCAAATGTGGGCCTTGTACCCCAGGCGCATGCCCAGGGGGAATACCCCAACCTGGCGCTGAGCAAGCCCGCTACGTCCAAGAACGACGAGGGCTATGGGCTGGTGGCCTCCAATGCCGTGGATGGCTCTTGTACCGGCGATAACGCCAATTCCCGTTGGTCCAGCGCCATGAGCTCGGGCGAGACCTGGCTGATGGTGGATTTAGAGAACTATGCCACCATTCACAGCTTCCAGGTGGTGTGGGTGGAGCCCCACGCCAATCCGTACAAGATTCAGTTCAGTGCGGACGGAACCAACTGGGTGGATGCGTACTCCGATGAAGACGGGGTCAATGTGGACGAGTATACCGAGCACACCAAGGATGTCAACGGTGGCCAGCGGTTTGATCCCCACACCTTGACCTACACCCTGGACAAGCCCCTGGAGGGTATGCGCTATGCCCGTATGTGGGCGAATAAGCAGGGCGGAGGCTATCCCTGCATCGGCGTCTATGAGTTCCGTGTATTTGGCGAGGAAGGCGAAGTGGTGCAGGAGCTGCTCAACAAAGACCCTGCTAACCTGGCTCTGGGCAAGACAGCCAGTGCCTGCGCTTCTCCCATCTCCTATTGGGGTCCGGACAAGCTGACAGACGGCGTCATCAACCGCACCGCTTCCAAGGGCGACCAATCCAGATGGTCCAGCGAGGCAGGCGCTCCCGGCTGGGTGCAAATCGACCTGCGTCAGCCCCAGGAGTTCCAGATCATCAATCTGGAGTGGGAGCAGCCCGTGGTGGAGGACTACCACATTGAGGTTTCCGATAACGGTTCCGACTGGACCACGGTCTACACCGCAGAGAAGAACACGGAAGGGTATCCGGTGTCCGATCGGGCCACTCTGGACACCCCTGTGACTGCCCGGTATGTGAAGGTGGCCATTGACAAGCTCAAGGAGGGGGCTTATCCCAGCTTGTCCCTGTACGAGGTGGAAATTTATACCCCTGACGTGAGCGGTACCGACAAGACCACCAATAAGGACATCAGCGTGTCCAACGGGACAGACGCCTCTGTGGTCACCGACGATAATCTGGAGACCGTGTGGCAGGGTGCCAGCGGCGACTCCTTCACCGTGGACCTGGGTGCCTCCCTGAAGTACAACCGCTATCAGATCCAGTGGGCCACCGCAGCTGCCTACCATGTGGAGGTCTCCAGCGACGGAAAGAACTGGGAAGGTGTGTATACCACCAGCGAGGCCCCGGAGGCCGCTACGGAAGTGACCCTGGACCTGGCCTACAACCAGCGCTATGTCCGGGTAACCCTAGACGGGGACGGCGCAGTCAAGGAGTTCTCCCTTCATCAGGATCTGGACTTTGTCAACGTCTTTGACCAGGCCAAGCAGCTGCTGGACGGTATTACCATCGACGAGGATGACACCAGCCTGACACTGCCTGAGAAGTTCCCCCAGTCCATTGCTGTGACCTATCTGGGCACTGACTACGAGCAGGTCATTGACGCCGACCGCAACATCATCCGTCCCATTGTGGACACCACGGTGGCGGTGGGCTTCCGGCTGGAGAGCAAGAACCAGCCCGACAACTACCAGCTCTATGAGGTGAGTGTGGAGGTTCCTGGCCTGCACGACACCGAGGAGTCTCAGAACGAGAAGCCCAAGGTCATCCCCGAGCTGCAGCAGTGGTTCGGTACCACCGGTGACTTTACCATTCGGGACGGTGCCCGCATCCTGGTGGACCCCGCTCTGAGTGAAGAGTACATCACCATGGCCAACCGCTTTGCCGACGACTATGAGGACATCGTGGGCAAGACGATTGCCGTGGAGCGGGGCACGGAGCCCGCTGCTGGTGACTTCTACTTTGTGGCCAGCGATATCCCCTTCGATGAGGAGACCTATGATCTGCACATTGGGGAATACATCACCATCGAGGCCAGCCACCAGACCGGCGCCTACTGGTCTACCCGGTCCATCCTCCAGATCCTCAAGCAGACCGGGGATACCATCCCTCAGGGCGATGTACGTGACTACCCCAAGTACAAGGTCCGTGGCCTGAGCATGGACATTGCGCGCCGCTATGTGCCTCTGTACTTCCTGGAGGACTGGATTTCCCAGATGTCCTGGTACAAGATGAACGATTTCAATGCGCATATGAGCGACAATACCTTTGACCTATCCTTTGGCGGCTTCCCCCTGGAGTCTGATGTGCCCAACCTGACCAACCCCGAGGGCATGTACTACACCAAGGACGAGTTCCGTCAGTTCCAGCTGGATGCCAAAGAACAGGGTGTGAAGATTGTGCCTGAGTTCGACACTCCCGGACACTCTCTGCCCTTCACCGAGGCCCGCCCCGACCTGGCTCGCCCCGGCAAGAAGGAGTATCTGGATGTGCAGAACCCCGAGACCGCTCCCTTCGTTCAGAGCGTCTTTGACGAGTATCTGGATGGTGAGGACCCCGTGTTCCTGGAGGACGCCGTGATCAACATCGGTACCGATGAGTACAAGGGCGGTGGCCAGGAGGAGAAGGAAGCCTTCCGAGTCTACCAGGACACCATGCTCAAGTACATCCTGGAGAAGGGCCATACACCTCGTGCCTGGGGCTCCCAGACCGAGAACCACGGCACCACCCCCGTGCAGGTGGAAGGCGTGCAGCTGTACATGTGGTACACCGGTTACGCCAATGCCAAGGAGATGTATGACCTGGGTTACCAGATGATCAACATCAACGACGGCGACACCTACATCGTGCCCGGCGCTGGCTACTACTACGACTACCTGAACAAGGGTCACATCTACAACAACTTTGATCCCAGCAACATCTATCGTTCCTTCAAGGTTCCCGCAGGCGATCCCCAGATCCTGGGCGGCTCCTACGCTCTGTGGAATGATAAGACGGGCGGCAGCGACAACGGCACCGCCGACATGGAGACCCTGGACCGCCTCTTTGACGCCCTGCCCGTTGTGGCGGCCAAGACTTGGGGCGACGGCAAGGACAACACCTTGTCCGAGCTGGAGGCCATTGTGGACGAGACCGGCTACGCCCCCAACACCAACCCCACCTATGAGGTGGAGACCAAGAACGACACCGTCCTCTCCTACGACTTTGACGAGGACGCTAAGACTCAGGACAACTCCATGAACGACTACGACCTGGTGTCCGAGGGTGAGAACGTGGCCTATGAAGAGGGCCATGATGGTACTGCTCTGACTCTGAAGGGCGGCTCCAGCTATGTGGAGACTCCTCTGGAGGATAAGGGGCTGAATACCACTCTGGACTTCTGGGTCAAGCGGGACGCCAACAGCGGCGACGAGGAGCAGATCCTGTTCGAGTCTGAGATTGGTCAGATCAAGGCCGTGCAGAAGGAGACCGGAAACCTGGGCTTCTCCCGCGAGGCCAGAGACTACTCCTTCAACTATGCTCTGCCCAAGGGCGAGTGGGTGCACATCACCATGGTGATGGAGTTCACCAAGACCACCCTGTATGTCAACGGTGAGAAGATTCAGACTCTGGAGCGCACTGAGGAAGGCGGCAACAAGTGGGCTTCTCTGGTTACCCCGCTCATGCGCATCGGCAGCCAGACCAAGGCTTTCCAGGGCCAGATCGACAGCCTGAGACTGTACGACTTTGCCGCCACCGCCGACCAGGTTGGCAATCTGTCCGTGGATCTGTATGATGAGGACAGCGGTGTGCGTGTCCACGGCGATGTGGGTGTGCTGCCCTCTGACACCGTGCTCCAGGTGGCCGACCAGTCCAGCAACGAGAAGTTCCAGGAGATGGCGGAGTCCATCCTCAAGGGCTGCTCCATCAACGCTCAGTCCGTTAGCCTGACCAGCGGGGAAGAGGCCGTGACTCCTTCCGGGGAGATCATGATCTCCATGCCCGTGGGCGAGATGGACCTGGATACCCTGGCCCTGTATGAGTTCCATCAGGATGGCACCTATGAGGAAGTGACCTTCACCGTGAACAATGGCATGGTCTGCTGGACCAGCAATCACGCCAACGGCGCCGACTCCGCATTCGTCCTGCTGGCTCAGGCGGATGCCCAGACTGCCAATAAGACCCTGCTGGAGAAGACCATTGCCTATGCCAAGGGTCTGGACACCATCGGTGTCACCGACTCTGCCAAGGCCGCCTTTGAGAAGGCTCTGGCCGAGGCCGAGGCCGTCATGGCCGATGCCAACGCCACTCAGGACGAGGTGAATGCCGCTTGGGATAACCTGCTCACTGGCATCTGGGGTCTGGGCCTGGTACAGGGCGACAAGACCATGCTGGAGCAGCTCATCAACAAGGCCGAGGGCATGATTCCCAATGAGGACAAGTACATGGCCGACCACTGGCAGGAGTTGGTGGACGCCCTGGCTGCTGCCAAGGACGTGATGGCGGACGGCGACGCCATGGAAGAGGACATCCAGCCCGTGGCCGAGGCACTGCTCAATGCCATCCTGGCCCAGCGCTTCAAGGCGGACAAGTCCATCCTGGACGACCTGATCAACAAGGCCGAGGGCATCAACCTGGACGGCTACACTGCCGAGTCCGTGGCTACCTTCCGCACGGCTCTGGCCAATGCCCAGGCCGTGATGGCGGACAACAGCCTCTCCGAGGACGACCAGGCGACCGTGGATGCCGCTGTGGCTGCCCTCACCGCCGCCATGGACGGCCTCACTGCCGGTGGCGCTCCCGAGACCACCGACAAGCCGGAAGCTACCGATAAGCCCCAGACTTCTCAGAAGCCCGAGGCGACCCAGAAGCCTGAGAATAAGGTGCCTCAGACTGGGGACAACAGCGGTTTGATGCTGTGGAGCATGGCGGGTGCCATTTCTCTGGTGGGCATGGCTTGTCTCGTGTATCGAAAGAACAAGTTGGAAGAGAAGTAACACCCTCCGCAAAAAAACGGAGTCAGGAGAAACCCTGACTCCGTTTTTGATGTGCATATGGAAAAGATACTTGGAGTGTGGTATACTTTATGCCCAGTAATTTTGATGGAAGGGGGAAATGGATATGAGTCAATACGACATCCGTCCGGGCAAATACCGCCACTACAAGGGCAACGATTATGAGGTTCTGGGCCTGGCTACCCACTCGGAGACCCTGGAGCCCATGGTGGTGTACCGGGCTCTGTACGGGGAATACGGGCTGTGGGTGCGCCCGGCGAAGATGTGGAGCGAACTGGTGGAGGTGTCCGGCCAGCAAGTGCCCCGGTTTCGCTACATCGGGGAGGAGTGACCCTCACATGTCAAAGCGGTGGTAGGGGTGTGCGCAGTCCAGGCACACCAGCTGCCCATGTTCCAGCCGCAGCATGGACTCGGCGGTGAGTTCCCCACAACAACTACAAGGTTTTGAGGCAAAGAGACGGGCGCGCTCCGGCAGGGAGAGCACCGTCTCTTTTACGTCGAACAGCTCCGCCGGGGACTTGCTCTGTAGATAGTGGAACTTTTCCTCTTTCGTGATGGTGTCCGGGGTGGGGCGGAGCACCAGGCGCACAGACCGCCCGCTGTTGCGTTCGTAGAAGGAGAAGGCCTGCTTGCCCCGCAGGTGGAACAACAGGTTTCCCTTGCCGATGCTGCACCCCAGAACGACCTGGATGGCGTCCACGCCGCAGGCGTCGTTTTCTGTGATACACACCACGGACTCGTCCTCGGAGCGGGACAGGCCCAGCAGCTCCATGGCGTAGAGGGAGGCTTTATAGCCAATGATGAGGCCGCCGCAGGCGTGGCCGTGGAAGGCCACGCAGTCCTCCCAAAGTGTTTGTTCATTCATAGGTGTGTTCCTCCTACTATAAAGATTAAGATTTGGTATCAGCAGCCAGTAGGCTGATGATATAATACCGTCGTATGGGTGAGGCTTCCTTTCCCTCCTTGCGGCAGAGTCCGCTGAATACAAGAGTG
>NZ_NFIH01000026.1 GCF_002161675.1 Pseudoflavonifractor sp. An44 | reverse complement strand
CCCAGGCCGCCCAACGGCGGCGGGAACTGCGGGACCTCCCCCGCCGTCTGGCCCAACTGGCCCAGGCGGAGGGGGTAGACCTGGTGCTGCTGGGGGGAGATTTGTTGGATGCCCAGCGGGTCTACCCCCAGTCCATCCAGGCCCTCACCCAGGCCCTGGGGGAACTGTCCGTCCCCGTCTTTATCGCCCCCGGCAACCACGACCCTTACACTCCCCAGTCCCCCTACGTCACCGCCCAGTGGCCCACCAACGTACACATCTTTTCCACACCCCAGATGGAAGCTGTGGAACTTCCCGCCCTGGGCGCTGTGGTCCACGGCTGCGCCTTTACTGCTCCCCACCGGGAGGACTCCCCCCTGTCCGGGTACACCGTACCAAAGGACGGGCGGCTGCACCTTCTCTGTGTCCACGGGGAGGTGGCCCCCATGGGCCGCTACGCTCCCATTTTACCCGGTCAGCTAGGGGCCACCGGGGCAAATTATGCCGCTTTGGGCCACATCCACCGCTGTTCGGGGCTGCAATTTGAGGGCAATACCGCCTGGGCCTACCCGGGCTGTCCCGAGGGCCGGGGCTTTGACGAGGCGGGAGAAAAGGGCTGTCTGATTGTCGACGTGACCCACCAGGGGACTACTGCCAAGTTCGTCCCCCTGTGCTGCCGGGAGTACCGTACCCAGGAAGTGGACATCTCCACCCTGTACCAGACCTTGGCGGGGCTGGAGTACAGCGACGACCTGGTACGCCTCACCCTCACGGGAGAGGCGGAAACGGTGCCGTCTCTGGCCTCCATCACCCAGCAGGCGGCCCCCTATTTCTTCTATGTGGAGGTCACCGATGCCACCACCCTGCCCAAACAGCTGTGGCAGCGGGCGGGAGAGGACTCGCTGACGGGCCTTTTCCTGCGCACCATGTCTGAAAAAATCCGGGTGGCTCCCCCAGAGGAGCAGGCCCCGCTCATTTTGGCCACCCGCTTCGGGCTGGCCGCCCTGGAGGGAGAGGAGGACATTCGAGCATGAACATCATCTCCATGACCGCCACCTTCGGCAAGCTGGAGGGGGCCACCCTCACCCTCTCCCCCGGTCTCAACATCCTCACCGCCCCCAACGAATGTGGAAAATCCACCTGGGCGGCCTTCCTCACCGCCATGCTCTACGGCATCGACACCCGGGAGCGGGACAAGGCGGGGCACCTGGCCCAGAAGACCCGGTATCAGCCCTGGTCTGGGGCCGCCATGGCGGGAGAACTCCGGTTGGAGTGGCAGGGGCAGCGCATCACTCTGCGCCGCTTTGCCAACCGCTCCGGCCCCTTCGGGGGCTTTGAGGCGGTGTACACCGCCACCGGGGACCCGGTGCCCTTCCTCACCGCCGCCAACGTGGGAGAGACCCTCACAGGGGTGAGCCGGGAGGTGTTTGTCCGCTGCGCCCTGGTGGGCCAGGGGGACACCGCCGTCACCGCCGCCCCGGATTTGGAGCGGCGCATTGCCGCTCTGGCCACCACCGGAGAGGAGGAGGTCTCCTACTCCGCCACCGTGCGCACCTTGAAGGACTGGCGCAACCGCCGCCAGGCCAACCGCTCCACCGGGCTCATCCCCCAGCTGGAGGGAGAACTGGGGCAGGTGCGCCGCACCCTGGAGGACACCGCCCAGGCTCGGCAGACCCAGGCCCAAGCTCGGCAGGAGCTGTCTGGGCTGCAAGTGCGCAAGCAGCAGCTGGAGCGCCAACTGGAGCAGCACCAGGCCTACCGCCAGCAGGCGCTCAACCAGCGGTATGCCCAGGCCCTCCAGCAGCAGGCCCAGGCCCAACAGGCTCTGGAGTCTCTCCCCGCCCCGGACCCCCGCTTCCGGGGGCTCACCGCCGCCCAGGCCATGGAGCAGGCGGGAAACCTCAGTCAGCAGGGCCAGGATCACAGCCGCCAGCGGCAGCAGGCCAAGGCCAGCCGGAACCGCCTGTCCGCCGCTTTGAGGCTGTGGGTGCCGATACTGGGTGTGGGGGGCCTGCTGCTCATTATCCTGGGCTTTTTCCTCACCCTGTACCCCCTGTCCTTTGTGGGCTTCGGGTGCATGGCGGTGGCTGTCCTTGTGGCCATGGTATTGGTGGCCATAATGGGCAAATACGACAAAATTCTGTACTCCCCCGCCCCGCCCCAGGGGGAAAGCATGCAAGAAGCGTTGCAGCGGTATCTGGGCTGGCTGACCCAGCGGCAGCAGCTGGAGGCCCAGGTACACCACGCCGGGGAGCGTGTGGCAGACCTGGAGGCCCAGGGGGCCCAGCGTCCCGTATCTTCCGTGACGCCACCCACCGCAGACCCCCAGGTGCTCACCGCCCAGCTGCGGCAGGTGGAGGGCCAGATGGCCCAGTGGCAAACCCGCCTGGACCAGGCCACCGGGGCTTTGGGCCGGGACACTCTGGAGGCGGAGAGCCGCCGGGACGAGTTGGCGGGACAGATTGCCCAGCGACAGGAGGAGTACCAGGCCCTCACCCTGGCCCTGGAGGGGCTGGAGGAGGCCAACGCCACCCTGCGCCAGCGGTTCTCCCCTGCTTTGAATGAGAAGGCGGGGCAGCTCCTGGCCCGACTCACCGGGGGACGGCACTGTGGGCTGACCCTGGCCCGGGACCTGTCCGCCCAGGTGGAGCAGGAGGGGGTACAGCTGCCCCACTCCCAGCTGTTTCTCTCAGCGGGTGCCCAGGAGCAGCTGTATCTGGCCCTGCGTTTGGCCCTCTGTGACCTCACTGCCCCCCAGGCCCCTCTGGTGCTGGACGACACCCTGGCAAACTTCGACGATACCCGGGCCGCCGCAGCCCTGGAGCTGCTGGCCCAGCAAGCCCAGGAGCGGCAAGTGCTTCTCTTCTCCTGCCACAGCCGGGACGCGGCGTGGGGGGAGCAGCACGGGGCCAATGTCACCCAACTATGAAAAAAACACCCTGGAAGCAGCTGTTTCCAGGGTGTTTTTTGCTCATATTTAGGAATCAAATATTCACAATCTCTCAGATTCAGGCTTATCAGCCTGGCGGGGACGCTCCGCTGGGGTCCATTTTGACTGGCCAAAATGGACGAAAAGCCACTTAGGGCGTTCCCCCCTAAGGACCTCCCTTGGGGTACGGGGCTGGGCGTGCGTCAAGGCTAGGTTCGGCCCGTTACCCTTGCTGTGGCTCCTGTTTGTGCCACCACACCAGGCCACACGGGGCAACTGGCCCTATGGCTGGGCGGTTTTCGCCTCCGGGCCTGCCCTGGAGAAGCGGCGTTCCCGCCGCCGGGGGCCAGACTTCCGGTAGCTGGGAACAGCGGCGCACCAAGGTAAGGCCCTGGTGATAGAAGTACCCTTTGCCAGAGGAGTAGGTACGTTCCGTAGAATGTCCACGCCATCTATGTGACCCCACCAGTCCAAGGGCCGAAAAGAAGAGGACGCAGGGACACCCAGTACCGCGGGGTGGATTCCACAAGGCGGGGGAAGGCCCCGCCTTTGGCGGTCTTTGGTGACTTTCTGGCGGCAGAAAGTTACCCCAGCGGAGCGTCCCTGCCAGGCTGGCAAGCCGGAACCATAGGCGGTTAGATGGTCAACTCCTTGTCAGCCCTACAGCTACCAGCTCCCTTTACACAGGGAAGCCAAACATCTTTATTTAGAACAAGAGACCACCCTTTGGGGTAGTCTCCTGTTTTTCTATGGATATTCTTTATATCAATTTTGGTAATAAAAAGCAAAAAATTAATCGCCAATTTCGATTACTTCATAATCAGCACTGACGGCATCTTCAAGAGGATAATCACCCGGATTTAAGTTATAGCCATCTTCTGCACCCTGCTCGATGCAAGCACACATATAAGACCCATGATCTTCTGCGGCTTCTTCGGTTTCAAAAACTTCATCTTCCATTTGGCTGGTTCCATCTGAATAGTGAATCATCACTCCGTATTTAGGCACTTTATAGCCCCCCTTTCTCACTTATGATACAGCTTATTGCTCTGATAGTGGGGGGTGCAGGTCATGCGCAGGCCCAGCTTCTGATACACATTGCTGTCCGCGGCGGAGAGAATCACCGAGGAGTGGGCGTCACAGCCCCGCAGCTTGTCCAGCTGGGACAGGGCCAGGTCCGCCTGGGGATCGGTGGCGGCGGAGATGGCCAGGGCAATGAGCACCTCGTCGCTGTGCAGACGGGGGTTCTGGCTGCCCAGGTGCTGAATCTTCACCTTCTGGATGGGCTCAATGGCCTCCCGGGAGATCATGTGCACCTCATCCCCCAGCCCGGCCAGCTTCTTCAGCGCGTTGAGCAGGGCGGCAGAGGAGGAGCCCATGAGCTCGGTGGTCTTGCCGGTGACGATGGTGCCGTCGGGCAGCTCAATGGCGGCGGCGGGCTCTCCCGTCTCCTCGGCCCGGGCCTCAGCGGCGGCCACCACGGGGCGGTCGGCGGTGGACACCCCGGCCTGCTTCATCAGCAGCTCCAGCTTGTACACGCTCTCCTTGTCCCCCTGGCCCCGACGCACGTCACACAGGGCGGTGTAGTAGCGGCGGATGATCTCCTGACAGGCGGCGGCTCGCACCGCCTCGTCGTCCACGATGCAATTGCCCGCCATGTTCACGCCCATGTCGGTGGGAGACTTGTAGGGGCTCTCTCCCATGATCTGCTCGAACATGGCCCGGAGCACGGGGAACACCTCAATATCCCGGTTGTAGTTCACCGTGGTCTGGCCGTAGGCCTGGAGGTGGAAGTGGTCGATCATGTTCACATCGTTGAGGTCCACGGTGGCGGCCTCATAGGCCAGGTTCACCGGGTGCTGGAGGGGCAGGTTCCAGATGGGGAAGGTCTCAAACTTGGCATAGCCCGCCTTCACCCCACGGCGGTGGTGGTGATAGAGCTGGGACAGGCAGGTGGCCATTTTGCCAGAGCCAGGGCCCGGAGCCGTGACCACCACCAGGGGCCGGGTGGTCTCAATGTAGTCGTTGCGGCCATAGCCCTTGTCGGAGACGATGTGGGGAATGTCGTGGGGGTACCCGGCAATGGGATAGTGGAGGTACACCGTGACACCCAGGTCCTCCAGGCGGCGCTTGAAGGCGTCGGCGGCAGGCTGTCCGGCGTACTGAGTGATGACCACGCTGCCCACATACAGGCCCTTGGAGCGGAAGGTGTCAATGAGGCGCAGCACGTCCTCGTCGTAGGTAATGCCCAGATCGCCCCGCACCTTGTTCTGCTCAATGGCGGCGGCAGCGATGGCAATGACCACCTCTACGCTGTCCCGCAGCTCCAACAGCATGCGGATTTTGCTGTCCGGGGCAAACCCAGGCAGCACCCGGGAGGCGTGGTAGTCGTCAAAGAGCTTGCCGCCAAACTCCAGGTACAGCTTGCCGCCAAACTGGGAAATTCGCTCCCGAATGTGGGCGGACTGCATCTCCAGGTACTTTTGATTGTCAAAACCGATTTTATTTGCCATCCTCACACGTCGGCTCCCGGCCACCCGGAAGCCATCCTCCCTCTTTACACATTATCCCCGAAATTTTATCACATATCCCACCGTCAAACAAGGATTTTCTCAAAAAACACCCTCCATTTCCCTTACGAGAAATGGAGGGTATTTTTGTCGAATTTGCCTCTTGTCACAGTTCTCGCTTCTGGTAGAAGCGGATGGACAGCCACCAGGACAGGGCATACAGGAGGATAGACACCCCGGCTACTGCGGCCAGAGGCCACAGGCCGCTCGACAGTCCCTGGATCTGGAAGCCCATTCCGGCCAGTACCGCAGCCACACCACTAAACACTCCCACGGTGATGTAAAAGGCTACACGTCCCTTTTCTGCTCCATATTTGAATACATAGGGAAGGATCAAAGCAGGACCCAAACACCCCAATACCAACAATGCCGTGCCCACCACAGCAAACTGCTCCAGGACAAAGCCGCCCCCCAGAATCATCCGCACAGTGGTAGCTGCCATGGAGATGAGAAACGCCACGGAACCGAAACACATGCCTACCAAATATTTTGTGCTCACCAGCTGAGCCCTGGTGTAGGGCAGGGTACCGCTGTAAGCCGTCCATTTGTCATGTTCATCGTAGGAAACCAAAGTCATAGGTATCACGCTGGCAATCATGATGGGATAAATCAGGAAAAAGATATTATCATCGCCCGTAAACGATACGGCCAAAAACACCGCCACGATTACAAGAAACGCCCGGCAGTACCGCCACGACAGATAAAAGTCCTTCAAAAGCAGCCCTTTCATGTTACGCCGCCTCCTTCACCATAAAGATAAACAGCTCTTCAATGCTCACAGAGCTCACCTGCATCCCGGCAGGCACGCCGTCCCGGCGCACCAGAGCCTCCACCCCGTAGGGGGAGGCCTTGACCCCGCGCACGGCCTGGGCATCCAACTCAGAGAGCTGCTCCTTGGAGCAGTGGATGAGCCCGTACTCCTCCAGCAGTCGGTCCTTCTCCTCACACAGCATCAGCTTTCCCTTGTGCAAAAAGGCGATGTAGTCACAGATTTTCTCCAAATCGCTGACAATGTGGGAGGAGATGAGCACCGCGTGGCTCTCGTCCCGGGTAAACTCGCTGAACATCTCCACCACTTCGTCCCGCACCACCGGGTCCAGCCCCGAGGTGGCCTCGTCCAAAATGAGCAGCTTGGGGTGGTGGGACAGGGCCACCGCAATGCCCAGCTTCATCTTCATGCCCTTGGAATACTCCTTAAAGGGGCGTTTTTCCGGGAGATTCAGCTTTTTGAGATACTGAGCGTACAGCTCTTTATCCCACTTGGTATAGGTGTGAGCCATGATTTTTCCCACCTGCACGGCGCTCAAGCAAGAGGGAATGCCCACCTCATCCAGCACCACCCCGATGTCCTGCTTGGTCAGGAGCATATCCTCCCGGTTGTCCCGGCCCAGGAGGGTGATGGTGCCCTCATCCCGATGGATCATGTCCAGAATCAGCTTGATGGTGGTGCTCTTGCCCGCTCCGTTCTCGCCAATGAGCCCCATGATGCACCCACAGGGCAGGGTGAGATTCAGGTTGTCCAGGGTAAACTCCCCGTAGTCTTTGGTTAAATTCCGAATTTCCAGTGCGTTCATGGTCTCACTCCTCCATACTCAGGCGGAACATCTCCAGCAGTTCCTCTTTCGTCAACTGGCAGCTGGCCGCCAGCTTCCCAATCTCCTCCATGTGGGCCTCAATCTGCTTCAAGGTCTCCTCCCGCAGCAGCTCCACATTCTTGGGGGCCACAAAACAGCCCTTGGCGGGGAGGGTGTAAATAAATCCCTCCCGCTCCAGCTCCTCATAGGCCCGCTTGGTGGTGATGACGCTGATGCGCAGGTCCTTGGCCAGGTTTCGGATGGAGGGGAGGGCCTGGTCCGCCTCCAGCTCCCCGCTGATGATCTGGTTTTTGATCTGGGTGTAAATCTGATCGTAGATGGGGGACCCACTGCGGTTGTCAATGTAGAGATTCAAACCATCACCTCGTTTGCTTTCTGTGTATACACAGTATATACAGTAGTTACAGCCTTGTCAATAGGGCTGGGAAATTTTTATTGGCTCCCTGTCTTGGTACAGCACAGCCTCCCCTCTTGCCTTTTCCCCGCTCCGTCACTATAATGTGTGATATCCGTGACCATTCATCGGCTGGGAGGTGCCCTATGAAAACCATCGCCATCATCGACGACGACATCCACATTGGAGATGTCCTGGAGCAGCTGCTGCGCCGGGAAGGCTATCAAGTGCTGCGGGCATACTCGGGCACCGAGGCCCTCTACCTGCTCTCCCAGCAGCGGCCCGACCTGGTGCTGCTGGATTTGATGCTCCCCGGCCTGTCTGGGGAGGAGGTACTGCCCAAAATCCAGAGCTTCCCCGTCATCATCCTCAGCGCCAAGGGGGATGTGGAGAACAAGGTGGAACTGCTCCAGGCGGGCGCGGTGGACTACATCACCAAGCCCTTCCACCCCCAGGAGCTGCTGGCCCGCATTGGGGTGCATCTCCGCCGCCCCCGTGGGGAGGAGGAAGGCCAGGTGCTCACCGTGGGAGAGCTGAGCCTGGACCCTCTGTCCCGGCAGGTGACGGTGGCCGGGCAGGAGGTACACCTGACCAAGACGGAGTACGCCATTTTGAAGCTGTTTCTCCAGCACCCCAATCAGGCCCTGTCCAAGAGCGTCATTTTGGAGCGCATCAGCCTGGACACCCCGGACTGCACCGACAGCTCCCTGAAACAGCACATGAGCAACCTGCGGAAGAAGCTGCGTCAGGCCAGCGGCAAAGAGTACCTCCAGTCTGTGTGGGGCATTGGCTTTCGCCTGACTGCTTCTTAAAATCTTGATGATTTCTTGACCCATTTCTTCACCGCTTCCTTGACCCCTCTCTGGTACACTATCCCCATCAAGCGCAAGGAGATAAATTATGATCGACTGGTGTAAACGTCATCCCATCCTCTTTATGGCCGGGTATCTGGTGTTCTATCTGGTGTGCTTTGGAGCCCTGGAGCACTTTATCAAACCGGAGTGGATCGTCCACTGTTTTCTGGACGACTGGATTCCCTTCTGTAAGTATGCCGTCATCCCCTACTTCGCCTGGTTTGTGTGGGTGCCTGCCACCTTGTTCTGGCTTCTGTTCACCCAGCCCCGGCAAGAGTTCTGGCGGCTGTGTCTGCCCCTGTTCGGGGGCATGACCCTGTGCGTGGCCCTGTGCGCCCTCATCCCCAACGGGGTGGACCTGCGCCCGGACTCCATCCCCGGCAACGACTTCTTCACCCAGGTGGTGCGGCAGCTGTGGGGAGTGGACACCGACACCAACGTCTGGCCCTCCATCCACGCCTTCAACTCCATGACGGTGGCCCTGAGCTATCACCGCTGGGCCAAGGCCAAGCCCTCCACCCAGCGCCGGGTGGTAGGGACGTGTATGCAGCTTCTAAATCTGTCCATTCTGGCCTCCACGGTGCTGCTGCGGCAGCACAGCGTCATTGACCTGTTCTGCG
Source organism: Pseudoflavonifractor sp. An44 (assembly GCF_002161675.1). Taxonomy (GTDB): domain Bacteria; phylum Bacillota; class Clostridia; order Oscillospirales; family Oscillospiraceae; genus Enterenecus; species Enterenecus faecium. Next base: position 25,542 of record NZ_NFIH01000026.1, on the reverse strand, counting down.
GGGTGGCCCTGGCCCTGGTGCTGGACTATGTGGCCGACTACGTGACGGTACACGCCCGGGTGTGGATTCAGCAGGAGGCGTGAGCATGGAACTGGTCTGCGAAGCCCACGGCCTATCCAAACAATACGGCCACACCTACGCCCTGCAAAACCTCACCATGCAGGTGCCCAAAGGGTCCATCTACGGCCTGGTGGGCCGGAATGGGGCGGGAAAAACCACCCTGATTCGTATCCTCTGCGGGCTGCAATCCCCCACCGCCGGGAGCTACACCCTGTACGGCACCCCATTTCGGGACCCCGCCATCCAGCAGGTCCGGCGGCGGATGGGGGCGGTGGTGGAATCCCCTGCCATCTATCAGGACCTGTCCGCCCTAAATAATCTCAAATTGCAGGCCCAAGTGCTAGGTCTGCCCTCGAACCGGGACCTCCCCCATCTGCTGGAGCTGGTGGGACTGGAGAACCCAGGGAAGAAAACCGTGCGCCACTTCTCCCTGGGCATGCGCCAGCGGCTGGGGATTGCCATGGCCCTGGTGGGAAGCCCGGACTTTCTGGTGCTGGACGAGCCGGTAAACGGCCTGGACCCCCAGGGAATTGTGGAAATTCGCGAGCTGCTGCTGCGGCTGAACCGGGAACACCAGATCACCATTCTCCTCTCCAGCCACATTCTGGACGAGCTGGCCCGGCTGGCCACCCACTACGGCTTTTTGGACCGAGGCCGCATGGTCCAGGAGGTCAGCGCCGGAGAGGTGGAGGCCGCCTGCCGCAAATGCACCCATGTGGAGGTGTCCGACGTGGCCATTTTGGCCCGGGTGCTGGACGGGATGGGGCTGGACTACACCATTGACTCCTCCCACACCGCCAACATCTACGCCCATCCCCATGTGACGGAGCTGGTGCAGGCCCTGGCGGAAGCCGGGTGCCAGGTGTCCGCCATGCACCAGCAGGACGAGAGTCTGGAGAGCTATTACATGAGTCTGGTGGGAGGTGAGGGGCATGGGTAACCTGCTGCGGGCCGACTTCTTCCGCCTGTGGCGGAGCAAGAGCTTCTGGGCGTGTATGATCTTCCAGGTGGGGACAGGTGCCTTTGCCCCGGTGTCCTGCTATCTGTATGAACTCCGGCATCCCATTCCCTATTCTCAGCACCTGGATGCAGAGTTTTTGAACTTTATCCCCTTTGTGTGCATTCTCTTCGCCCTCTTTTGTGCTCTGTTTATTGGCACCGACTACAGCGACGGCTCTATGCGCAATAAATTGCTGGTGGGGCACCGCCGCTGGGAAATTTACCTCAGCCACCTGGTCACCTGCACCGTGGCCTGTCTGTTGATGTGTGTGGGCTACCTTCTGCCCTATCTGGCGGTGGGTACCCCGCTGTTTGGCCCTTTGGAGACCGATATGGGCACCGTTCTGGCCTATCTGGGCGCCACTCTGGTGCTCACCGTGGCCCTGGCCTCTGTGTACACCATGCTGGCCATGCTCATTCCAAACCGCACCGTGTCTGCGGTGGTGGCCCTGGTGCTGTCCTTTGGCCTACTGCTGGGGGGCAGCTATCTCTATTCCTATCTGAACTATCCCCCCACCTACACCCAGATGACCTATAACCCGGTCTTGGAGGTATGGGAGGAGCAAGAAGCGCCATACCCCTTTTATCTGGAGGGCACCAAGCGGGAGATATTCCAGCTGCTGTGCGACGTGACCCCCGGCGGACAGATCATGCAGTGCGTAGTCTGGGACGCTCCCAACCTACCCCTTCTGCCCGTATACTCCGCCGCCCTCACCGTGGTGACCACGGGGGCAGGGCTGTGGGGATTCCGGCGGAAAGATTTGAACTGACCGAGGAGGGCTTATGAAGCTGTTACCCTGGATTTTGGTGGCTCTTTTGGGGGTTCTCCTCCTGATTTTGGCCGGGAAGGTGTACACGCTGCGCAAATCCGCCCGCCAGCTCCGGGAAGGGATGGCCCAACAGCTGGAGCGTGAGACCAACACCCTGCTCTCTGTGTCCTCTGGGGACCGGGAGATGCGGGCGCTGGCCGACGCCCTCAACGGGCAGCTGGCCCAACTGCGAGCGGAGCGGCAGCGGTACCAGCACGGGGACCTGGAGCTGAAAGAGGCCATCACCAACATCTCCCACGACCTGCGCACCCCTCTCACCGCCATCGTGGGCTATCTGGCCCTGCTGGAGGGGGAGGAGAAGTCGGAGGCGGTGGAGCGGTACCTGTCCCAGATCTCCAACCGCACCCAGGTACTCCACCAGCTGTCCGAGGAGCTGTTTGCCTACGCCCTGCTCACCGCTCCCCAGCCCCTCCACCCCCAGCGGGTGGACCTGCGGGGCCTGGTGGAGGAGGCGCTGCTGTCCTACTGCGGGGCCATGGAGCAGCAGGGCATGGAGCCCACCATCCAGCTGCCGGAAGGGCGGGTGGAGCGGAATCTGGACCCCACGGCGGCGGGGCGAGTGCTGAGCAACATCATCAGCAACGCCCTAAAGTACAGCGTCGGGGACTTTGCCGTCACCATGACCCCGGACGGGGTCATCACCTTTGCAAACTCCGCCCCGGACCTGAACCCGGTGCTGGTGCAGCGGCTCTTCGACCGCTTTTTTACCGTGGAGACCGCCCGCCACTCCACCGGCCTGGGTCTGTCCATCGCCAAGCTGCTCACCCAGCAGATGGAGGGCACTTTGGAGGCCAAATATCAGGAGGGGCAGCTGGTCATTACTCTGTCTTTTCCCGTGGCCTGACCGTCTCCAAGGCCCAGACGCAGGCTTGCCAGCCTGGTGGGGACGCTACCCGCTGGGGGTTCATGTTTCTGCCATCAGGCAGAGTGAGGGGCGGTCCTTCTCCCATTTCTCAGGTGCAGACCTGCGCCCCCGCCGGGGACGCTCCGCTGGGGTCCATTTTGACTGGCCAAAATGGACGAAAAGCCACAAAAGGGGCCCGCCCCTTTTGAAACCCCAATGATTTTATTTTGTTTTGTGCGGTGGGGCCGTAGTCGGCCCTGGACCTGGAGAGGTCACATAGATGGCGTATAGCCTCTCTGGGATATACCTACTCCGCTGATAGATTCCGTTTCTTTTGCCAGGGCCTCAAGTTTGGCGGTGTGCGGCCGATTCCCGGCCGCCGTGGGCCGGGGGACCAGAAAGGGCCGAAACCTGGAGAAACGTGCACTATCCCGGCAGTAATAGAGAAAATCAGAGCTTTTTACTCCCTTGGTATGGTACTTGCTTTTCGGCCCGGCCTGAGAACCACCGCAGGCCCAGCCTCGTACCCCAGGGAGGTCCTTAGGGGGGAACGCCCTAAGCGGGTTTTGGTGCCTTTTGCCCGCCCAAAAGGCACCCCCAGCGGGGAGCGTCCCCACCAGGCCGGAGGGCTGGAATCGAACGTGGAGAGGAGCAGGCCCTCTTCCTCTCTCCACAGATACAAAACAATATACGTTTACACCAAGGTGGAAGCCCCATGGCTTCCACCTTTTTTCACCCTTTTGTGGGGAAAAGGGGTGGACAGGCGGGGAAAATATAGTATACTGGAATGTGAATGCTCTGCGGGGAGAGGAGGAACGGACATGGAACACCCCGCCGCGGTTTTGGTGGTGTCCTACGGCACCAGCCAAGTCTCCGCCCTGCCCACTCTGGCCAATCTGGCCCGGGAAATCGGGGCGGCTTTTCCCCGCCTGCCCCTCATCCACGCCTTTGCCCACCCCCGGCTCCGGGACGCCCTGGTGCGGGGCGGCGGCCCCCGGGTGCCTCTGGTATCCGAGGCCCTGGCCCAGCTCACTCAAGATGGAGCCCAGCACGTGCTAATCCAGCCCACCTATCTGCTGTTTGCCGGGGAATACCAGGCCATGGTGGCCCAGCTGGAGCCCTACGCCCAGCGTCTGGACCTGTCTGTGGGCCAGCCCCTGCTGGCTACGTCCCAGGACATCGAGGCCGTGGCAGAGGCCCTGCCCACCTGTCTGCCTTCCCTGAACCCCCAGGAGGGGGCGCTGTTTCTGGGCCACGGCGCCAGCCATGAGGCCCACGGGGTCTACGCCCAGCTGGAACAGGCCCTGCACCGCCAGGGCCACACCCGCTCCTTCGTGGGCACCCTCCAGGATGGCCCCACCCCGGCGGAGACCGCCCGCCACATCCGTCAGGCCGGGGCCGTCACCCGGCTCCACGTCCACCCCCTCATGGTGGTGTGCGGCGTCCACGCCACCCGGGACCTGCTGGCCGGGGAACAAAGCTGGTGCGGACAGCTGGAACGTCTGGGGGTTCCGGTGTCCGCCGTCTCCCAAGGGCTGGGGGACTGCCCTGCCATCCGCCGCCTCTTTGTGGCCCACGCCCTGGAGGCGGCAGGGAACGAATTTTTCACTCGGAGAGAGAAATGAGGATCCTCTATGCTCGTTGTCATGTCCAGCCTGGAACACCATCTGGCCCCCATCGACCTGCGGGAGGCCCTGTCCTTCACCGCCACCCACGTGCAGCGGCTGGACGCCCACATCGCCCAGCTGCCCAAAATCCACGGCTGTGTGATTTTGTCCACCTGCAACCGCACGGAAATCTACCTGTGCTGTGAAGACACCTGCCACCCGGGCCAAATGCTGTGCCACGCCGCCGGGGTGGAGTTTGCCCCCTTCTCCGCCGCCTTTGTCACCCGCCAGGGCGGGGAGGCAGTGGAACACCTGATGCAGGTGGCAGCGGGTCTGCGCTCCCGGGTATGGGGCGAGGACCAGATTCTGGCCCAGGTCAAGCGGGCCATCACCCTGTCCCGGGAGGCGGGAGCCGCCCACCCCATGCTGGAGACCCTGTTTCGCTCCGCCATCTCCGCCGGGAAGGAGATCCGCTCCACCGTGCGCCTGACCTCCCTGCCCACCTCGGCGGCCAGCCAGGGGGTGGCCCTGCTGCGCCAACACCTGGGCAGCCTGGAGGGAAAACGGGCCATCGTCATCGGCAACGGAGAGATGGGTAAGCTGTCCGCCCGGCTCCTCCACGAGGCCGGGTGCCGGGTGATGGTGACCCTGCGCACCTACCGCCACGGGGAGACCGTGGTCCCCTCGGGGTGCGAGGCCCAGCCCTATGACCGCCGCTTGGAGCTGCTGGACGGGGTGGACATTCTGGTCTCCGCCACCGCCAGCCCCCACTACACCGTCACGGTGGAACAGCTGGAATCGGTGGCCCAGCTGCCCCAGGTGATGGTGGATTTGGCCATTCCCCGGGACATTGAGCCCCAGGTGGGACAGCTGGAGAGCGTGAAGCTCTTTAACGTGGACGACCTCATGGACACCGCTCCCCTCCACACCGTCCCCCCGGAGGTGACGGAAATTTTGGACAAGCACCAGCGTCAATTTTACCGCTGGCTCAATTATAAAGTCAGCCTCCCCCTGCAAGAGGAGTTGAAGCTGTCCATCGTCCAGCGCCTGGCCGCCGCTCCCCAGCTCCAGGAGGAGGAGCTGGACCAGGAGGAGGTCATCGCCCTGACGGTGCAGCGCACCGTGGAGCTGCTGCTGGGCGGCCTGCCCACCCCGCCCGACCCGGACAGCCTGCGCCAGTGCGCCCAGAAAATCCGGGCTCACACCACGGGAAAGGGGGCCCCGTCATGAGCGGCTACCCCCGCTTTCCCCTGTTTATTGACCTGACGGGCCAGAAGGTGGTGCTGGTAGGAGGCGGCAAGGTGGCCCTGCGCCGGGTCCGTACCCTGCAACGGTGCGGGGCGGACGTGGTGGTGATTGCCCCCACTCTGCACCCGGACATGCCCCCGGTGACCCACATATCCCGCCCCTATCGCCCCGGCGACTTGGAAGGGGCCACGCTGGCCGTGGCCGCCACCGACTGCCGGGAGACCAACGGGCAGGTGGCCCAGGAGGCCCGAGACCGGGGCATCCCCATCAGTGTGGCGGACGCCCCCACAGCGTGCACCTTTTTCTTCCCCGCCCTGTGCGTGGGGGAGGGACTGGTGGCGGGGGTGGTAGGCGACGGCTCCGACCACGCCAAAACCGCCCGCTGTGCCCGACAGATTCGAGAACTCTTGGAGGACTCTATATGAAGATACGCATTGGAAGCCGAGACAGTCGGCTGGCCGTGATACAAAGTGAGATGGTCATTGACTCCATCCGGGCCTATGACCCCACCGCCGAGGTGGAGCTGGTGACCATGAAGACCACCGGCGACCTCATCTTGGACCGCCCCCTGAGCCAGATTGGCGGCAAGGGGCTGTTTGTCAAAGAGCTGGACAAGGCGCTTCTAGAGCGCCGGGTGGACTTCACCGTCCACTCCAGCAAGGACCTGCCCATGGATATTCCCCCCGAGTTGCCCCTGGTGGCCTTCTCCCACCGGGCCGACCCCCGGGACGCCCTGGTGCTCCCCCAGGGGGTGGACACCCTGGACCCCACCCGCCCCATCGGCTGCGCCTCCCTGCGCCGCACCCTTCAGCTAAAAAAGCTGTTCCCCCACCACCAGGTGGCCCCGGTGCGGGGCAATGTGCAGACCCGGCTAGCCAAGCTGGACCGGGGCGAGTATTCCGCCCTGGTGCTGGCCTGTGCCGGGCTGGATCGGCTGGGCCTGGAGAGCCGCATTTCCCGCCGCTTCCCCGTGGAGGAGATGCTCCCCGCCGCCGGACAGGGCATTTTGGCGGTGCAGAGCCGGGCGGATGTGGACACGTCCTGCCTGTCCCGCTTCCATGACCCGGTGGCGGCGGTGTGTCTCACCGCCGAGCGGGCCTTTGTGGGCGCTTTGGATGGGGGCTGTTCCTCCCCTGTGGCCGCCCACGCCACCGTGGACGGGGACACCGTCACCCTCACCGGGTTCTATGTGGACCGTGAGGGTGAATCTTACATCGAAAGCAGCTGTGCCGCCTGCGCCGACGCCCGGGAGATGGGCGCGGAACTGGCGGTGCGTATGAGGAGGGACCACCCATGATGGGACATGTGACTCTGGTGGGAGCAGGCCCCGGCGACCCCGGCCTGCTCACCTTAAAAGGAAAAAAAGCCATCGAACGTGCCGATGTGGTGGTATTTGACCGCCTGGTGAGCCGGTCAATTCTGGCTCTCATCCCCCCCACCGCCAAGGCCATCGACGTGGGCAAACGGGTGAACGTCCACCCGGTGCCCCAGGAGGAGATCAACCAGATTCTCCTGCGGGAGGCCCTGGGGGGCGCCAACGTGGTGCGCCTCAAGGGCGGCGACCCCTTCCTCTTTGGCCGGGGTGGCGAGGAGTTGGAGCTGCTGGCCCAGCACCAGGTGCCCTTCCAGGTGGTGCCTGGAGTCACCTCCGCCCTGGCGGTGCCCGCCTACGGCGGCATTCCGGTGACCCACCGGGACTGCTGCTCCTCCCTGCACATTGTCACCGGACACCAGCGGGCGGGGAAAGCGCTGGACATCGACTTTGACGCCCTGGTAGCCACCAAAGGCACCCTGGTGTTCCTTATGGGTGTGTCCGCCCTGCCCCAGATCTGTGAAGGACTTTTGAAGGCGGGCATGGACCCCCACACCCCCGCCGCCATCGTGGAACGGGGCACCACCCCCGCCCAGCGGCGCATCAGCGCCACCCTGTCCACCCTGGCCCAGGCCGCCCAGGACCACCAGGTGGTGAGCCCCGCCATCAGCGTGGTGGGTGGGGTGTGCGCCCTGGCCGATTCCTTTGACTGGTTCGATGCTCTGCCTCTCAAGGGCCGCACCTTTGTGGTCACCCGCCCCGCCGCCCGCAAGGGCACCCTGGCCCAGGGCCTGCGGGAGCTGGGGGCCAAGGTCTGGGAGTACCCCTGCATTCATACCACTCCCATCACCCCCTGTCCTCCCCTCACCGCCGCTTTGGAGCGGCTGGAGACCTACCAGTGGATTGCGTTCACCAGCCCCGTGGGGGTACAGGTGTTTTTCGACGCCCTGAACGGGCAGGGCAAAGACAGCCGGGCTCTGGCTGGGGTGAAACTGGCCGCCATCGGCCCCGGCACCGCCGCCGCTTTGAAGAAGTACGGCCTCACCGCCGACTATGTCCCGGCGGTGTACTCCGCCCAGGACTTGGGCCAGGGCATCCCCGCCACCGGGACGGTGCTGCTGCCCCGGGCCCAAGAGGGTTCTCCCCTGCTCACCCAGGCGCTCACCGAACGTGGCATTTCCTATGAGGAACTTGCCGTGTATACCACCCACTATGATAACCCCCGCTCCCCGGAGCTGAGAGAGGCGCTGGAGGCGGGAGAGCTGTCCTACGTCACCTTCACCTCCGCCTCCACCGTGAAGGGCTTTGTGGCCTCGGTGGGGGAGGACGCCCCTCTGGGTAACATCACGGGCCTGTGCATCGGACACCAGACCGCCCAGGAGGCAATGCGCCACGGCATCCCCGTGCTCATTGCGGAGGAAGCCACCATTCCCGGCCTGCTGCGGCTGGCCCAGACTTTGTAATAGAAGGAGGAATTCCCAATGGAACTCACTCATAGACCCCGCCGCCTGCGCACCTGTCCCGAGGTGCGCAGCCTGTGCCGGGAGACCCGGCTGTCCCCCGACAGCCTCATCTACCCCATTTTTGTGGATGAAACCCTCCAGGGCACCCGCCCCATCCCCTCCCTGCCTGGACAGTTCCACTACGGCCTGGACAGCGTGTGTCAGGCGGTGGAGGAGTGCCTGGCCCACGGCGTGACCAAGTGCATCCTCTTCGGCCTCCCCGCCCACAAGGATGAGATCGGCTCCTCCGCCTGGGACGACAACGGGGTGGTGCAGCAGGCCATCCGCACCATCAAGGAAACGTACCCCCACTTCTACGTCATCGCCGACGTGTGCATGTGCGAGTACACCAGCCACGGGCACTGTGGCATCCTCTGCGGGGAGCACGTGGACAACGACGCCACCCTCCCCCGGCTGGTGGACATCACCCTGTCCTATGCCCGGGCCGGGGTGGACATGGTGGCCCCCTCCGACATGATGGACGGCCGCATTGGGGCCATGCGGAAGGCCCTGGATGAAGCTGGGTTTGTCAACCTGCCCATCATGGCCTATTCCGCCAAGTACGCCTCTTCCTTCTACGGCCCCTTCCGGGATGCCGCTGGCTCCGCCCCCTCCTTTGGCGACCGCAAGGGCTACCAAATGGACCCCCACAACGCCCGGGAGGCTCTGCGGGAGTGCGCCCTGGACGTGGAAGAAGGGGCGGACATCCTCATGGTCAAGCCCGCTCTGAGCTATCTGGATGTGCTGTATCGGTGCAAGAACGCCTTTGACCTGCCCATGTGCGCCTACTCCGTCTCCGGTGAATACGCCATGATCAAAGCCGCTGCGGCCGCCGGACTGGTGGACGAATATAAAATGATGTGTGAGGTGGCCCTGTCCATCTATCGGGCCGGGGCAAACATGCTCATCACCTACTCCGCCAAGGAACTGGCAGACGCCATGAAACGGGGGGACATCGGATGAATCTCCACAATTCGGAAGAACTCTTTGCCGCCGCCTGTCAGGTGCTCCCCGGCGGCGTCAACAGCCCCGTGCGGGCCTACCGCTCCGTGGGGCTCACCCCCCGGTTTATCCAGAAAGCGGAGGGCAGCTATATCTATGACGTGGAGGGCCGCCGCTACATTGACTACGTGTGTTCCTGGGGCCCCATGATTTTGGGCCACAACCATCCCGTCATCCGGGAGGCGGTGGAGAAGGCCGTGGTGGACGGCCTGAGCTTCGGCGCCCCCACCCCCCGGGAGGTGGAGATCGCCCAGTTGATGGTGGAGATGGTGCCCGGGCTGGAGATGGTGCGCATGGTCAACTCCGGCACCGAGGCGGTGATGTCTGCCCTGCGTCTGGCCCGTGGGGCCACGGGCCGGGACAAGCTCATCAAGTTTGAGGGCTGCTACCACGGCCACAGCGACTGTATGCTGGTCAACGCCGGGTCCTCCGCTCTGGCGGGCGGCCACCCCTCCTCCTCCGGCGTGCCCGTGGGGGCCGCCCGTGACACCCTCACCGCCCAATTTAACGACCTTGCCAGCGTCCAGGCCCTTCTGGAGGCCAACCGGGGCGAAGTGGCCGCCGTCATCGTGGAGCCGGTGGCCGCCAACATGGGGGTGGTGGGCCCCGCCCCCGGCTTCTTGCAGGGGCTGCGGGAGCTGTGCGACCAGCACGGCACCCTGCTCATCTTCGACGAGGTCATCACCGGGTTTCGTCTGGCCCCCGGCGGCGCCCAGGAGTATTTCGGGGTGAAGGCCGACCTGGTCACCTACGGCAAAATCATCGGCGGCGGCATGCCCGTGGGCGCCTACGGCGGCAGCCGGGCCCTCATGGAGCACGTGGCCCCCTGCGGCCCCGTCTACCAGGCGGGCACCCTCAGCGGCAACCCCGTGGCCATGGCCGCCGGTCTGGCCCAGCTGCGCTATCTCCACGACCATCCCCAGGTGTACACCCACATCAACGACATGGGAGCCTCGCTGGCCCAGGACATGGGCAAGCTGTGTGAGAAGTCTCAGGTGCCCGTGGCCATCAACCAGGTGGGCTCCCTCCTCTCCCCCTTCTTCACCCCCACCGAGGTGTCCACCTTTGTGGACGCCAAGGGCAGTGACGTGGGGATGTACGCCCGCTACTTCAGCGAAATGCTCCAGCGGGGCATCTACCTGGCCCCCGCCCAGTTCGAGGCTATGTTCCTCTCGGACGCCCACAGCGGGGAGGATTTGACCGCCACTTTGGAGGCCTTCCAGCAGACCCTGGAAGCCCTGTCTCACTAACATCACCACTCATTGGAGGTAACAATATGAAAGAAATTATCCTGCTCAAGCAGGGCGAAATGGTACTCAAGGGCCTCAACCGCCGGGCCTTTGAGGAGAAGCTCATGGGCAACGCCAAGCGGCGGCTGAAAAAGTACGGCTCCTTCAAGGTGTACACCCGCCAGTCCACCACCTACATTGAGCCCCAGGACGAGTTCTGCGACTTTGAAGGGGCCTGGGAGGCCATGGGCAAGCTGTTTGGCGTGGCGGGCCTGTGCCGGGCCCGGGCCTGCGCCAAGGACAAGGACGCCATTCTGGAGTGCGTCAAGGAGTATCTGGGGGACCAGCTGGCCATGGCCCGCTCCTTCAAGGTGGAGACCAAGCGGGCGGACAAGACCTTCCCCATGACCTCCATCCAGCTGTCCCAGTACGTGGGCGGCGAGCTCCACGATGCCTACCCCCACCTGATCGCCGACATGCACCACCCCCAGTTCACCGTCCACGTGGAGGTGCGGGACTTTGACGCCTTTGTCCACGCCAACCCCACCGAGGGTGCCGGCGGTCTGCCCATCGGCGTGGGTGGCCGTGCCCTGTCCCTCCTCTCCGGCGGCATCGACTCCCCCGTGGCCTCCTGGATGATCGCCAAGCGGGGCGTCATTGTGGACATGATCCACTTCTACTCCTACCCCTACACCTCCCCCGAGGCCAAGGAAAAGGTGCTGGACCTGGCCCGGCTGCTGGTGCCCTACACCGGCAAGACCTGCGTGCATGTGGTGCCGTTTACCAAGATTCAGGAGGAGCTGCGCCGCTCCTGCCCTGAGAACCTGTTCACCATCCTCATGCGCCGGTTCATGATGCGCATTGCCTGCCGGGTGGCGGAGAAAAACGGCATCCAGGCCCTGGTGACCGGTGAGTCCGTGGGCCAGGTGGCCAGCCAGACCCTGGAGGCCATGGCCTGCACCAACGCCGTGTGCACCGTGCCCGTGCTGCGCCCGGTGGTGGGTATGGATAAGGAGGAGATCGTGCGCATTTCCCGCAAAATTGGCACCTTTGAGACCTCCATCCTCCCCTATGAGGACTGCTGCACCGTGTTCACCCCCAAGCACCCCCGCACCAAGCCGAAAGTGGAGGAGCTGGTGGAGGCCGAGCAGAACCTGGACATTGATGCCCTGGTGGAAGAAGCCGTGGCGGGCATTGAGCGGGTGCTGCTGGATTTCTAATGAAATTGCAAAATACCGCACCGAGATGGCCGAAACATCTCCGTGCGGTATTTTTTATCCCTCCCCTGGAAAGATCCCCCACCATGTGCTATCATAGAACATAATTCCAAAAACATCGCCAGGAGGTGGCACTGTGGCATTTGAGGACTTGATGGGCGCCAACTACAAAGGCGAATTCCAAACTTTAAAGCGTCTTTATAAGCAAAATAAGCGGGCGTTCCAGGGTATTCAGGAACAGCTGTCCAAAAACAATCTCATTCCCTTGTTCGGGGCTGGGTTCACTGGATATGTCTATCCCGTCTGGCCTTCCCTTCTTGAGAAGATGGCAGAACCCTTCCCCAACTGTCAGACCCAGCTGGAAGACCAGCTGAATGCCGGGCAATTTGAAGAGGCCGCCTCCACCCTCTGCGCCGAAATGGGGGAGTTTGAATTTCGGGAAGAACTATGTCAAACCTTTGGCCCCCACACCGTGCCGGACGCCATGGAAAAGCTGACCCCGGCCCGGAAGGCCATTCCCCGGATTTTCAACGGCCCCATGATGACCACCAATGTGGACTTGTGCCTGGAGGAAATCTATGGGCACCGCTTAGAGGTGCTCTGCCCGCACACCAAATACCACCTACCCCAGGCTGACCGGGCTCTCCAGACGGCTGCCCCCATCCTGTTCAAGCTCCACGGCAGTGTGTCAGACCGGGAGCACATGGTCTTTACCAAAGAGGCCTATGACACCGTCTATCCCTGCTCCCAGGAGCCCACCCCGTTGTCGGAAACCCTGTCCTCCATCTTCCGCTCCAGGCCCGTCCTCTTTCTGGGCTGTTCTCTGGACACGGACCGGGTGGTACAGGTGCTGAACGCCTGCTGTGAACACCGCTCTTATTTCGCCCTGGTGGAGTTGCCCAAGGAAACGGAAAACAAAGCCAACCCCTGGGAGCCCCTACTGGTCAACGCCGACGGCGCAGAAAACGAGGTCTACCGCCAACGCCGACAATTTATGTCCAAACACCACATCCAGTGCATCTGGTATCCCTGCGGTCAATATGAGGCTCTGGACTGGTTGCTCCAGGCCCTGCTCCCCCCTGAGGCCCCCACGCCCAAGAAGCGTTCTCCCATCCCTGCGCTCCGCCGCACCCTGGTGGGCCGGGATGTCTTCATCCAGACCCTCTACGAGCATTGCACCAACCACTCCGCCCCCGTCTTTGTCACAGGCGTGGGTGGGCAGGGCAAGACCGAGGTGTGCCATGCCGTGCTGCGCCGACTGGAAGGAGAGGGCCACAACATTCTCTATGTCCCAGCCGCCGGGATTCAGTCCCCCGCTCTACTGTGTCAGACCATCGCCCAGAGGGCGGGCATCCCCACCCTCCCGGATGACAAGGCCAGCGATCTTCCCGGTTATCTGGACTATCTCCTAGATGGGATGTCCACCCGCTCCAATGCCGTCCTCTACTTGGACAACTTCGAGGATGTGTGGCATGCTACTGAGCAGGATGAACGGCTCAAGGTGCTGGAATTTCTGGCCCGACTGTGCCAGATGGACCTCCCGGTGCTGCTCTCCAGCCAGGTGGCCCCCACCTCCTATGATGTCTCCCAGAACGTTCTCCCGTTGGAATCGTTAAATCGCAAGGACGGCAAAGACCGAGAACTCTTTCAAGCCGTCTATCACGAGAAAAAAGGCCACTTGCCCCTGGAGGGGCAGGCCTTTGAGACCCTCCTCCAGCAGTTGGACGGCCATCCCCTGTCCATCCTCCTCACCGCCACTCTGGCCGCCCATGCCCCCAGCTGGGACAATGTATTGGAGCGGTGGACCCACGCCCAGCAGAAGACCTCCAATTCCCGACACACCAGCCTGGACACTGCCCTGCAAGCCGTCTGGGACGCCCTGAGCCCTTCCACCCAGGCCATTCACCTGTGGGGGCTCATCGCCCTGTACTACGGTCCCCTGGACTACCCCCAGCTCATGGAGCTGGCAGAGGATGAGCAAAAGCGGCAACAGTGGCAATGCAGCATCGATCAGCTCTGTGATGCCTGTCTGGTGGACTGGAACGACACTGGGTCCGCCCTGGTGATGCTCCAGCCCGTGAAAGAGGGATACTTCCTGCTGGCAGAAGCGGATGAAGTAATATCTTGCATACTCCAGTGGTGCAGTTATTACGCTCCCATTTTGGAACAAACCAACAATTTTCATCACAGCAACTATCAGATATCCCACACCTATGTGGTAGAACACCTGCCCCAGCTGTTCCACCTGCTGGAGCGGATGCTGGCACCAAAGTGGCAAGAACGTCTATATCCTGCCACCGCTTTTCTCACACAAAAAATACGCAATTACTTTCAATTTTCCACTCTACAGGGATTGGACCTCTTAAAAAAGCTGCTTCCCTTTTCCCAGCAGCAGAAAAATTGTCCTCTGGAGGCTCTAATTTCAATACTTCTAGCCGACCTCCTATCCCGCACCGGGCTGCCCCAACAAGCCCTGGACCTCTATGCCCAGGCCGAATCCTTGTATCGCCAGGAGCAGAATAACCTGGGCCTCGCTAACACACTTAGAAGCCGGGCCGACCTCCTAAGCCGCACCGGGCAGCTCCAACAAGCCCTGGACCTCTATGCCCAGGCCGAATCCCTCTTTCGCCAGGAGCAGTCCAACCTGGGCCTCGCAAACACCCTCAAAAGCCGGGCCGACCTCCTATCCCTCACCGGGCAGCTCCCCCAGGCCCTGAACCTCTATGCCCAGGCCGAATCCCTCTTTCGCCAGGAGCAGGACAACCTGGGCCTCGCCAACACCCTCCAAAGCCGGGCCGACCTCCTATCCCGCACCGGGCAGCTCCAACAAGCCCTGGACCTTTATGCCCAGGCCGAAACTTTGTATCGTCAGGAGCAGGACAATCTGGGCATCGCAAACACACTCCTAAGCAGAGCTTTTCTTTATCTGGATTCTAATGATTACGCTCAAGCACTGACACTCCTATTCCAAGCCCTCCCTCTCTATGAATCTGAACAGGAACCTTGGGGCATCGCTTTCACCTGTGCCCTACTCTCCAAACTCTGCCCTTTATTCGAGAATCAGGCGCACCAGGCCCCAGCTCTGGAGCAGCGCGCCCGGGAGATTGCGGAGACGCTGCCCCCTAACCAAAAGGAAATGATTCTGTCTATCCTGGATAACGAGGATTAGTCCTTCCGTTTCCATTCCCTCACAAACAAGGAAAGACGGTGCAGTCCCCATGGGTCTGCACCGTCTTTTTTCATACAACAGCCTTTTTACCCCCTTGATTTTCTCTCATGGGGTCCCTTTCCCTGCTCCTTGCGTCGGTCGGCGGTGTCTTGCACTGCCTGCGGCAGCCATAGGCAATGGCAGTCATCCAGAGGGATGGGAATTTCCTGAATCGAATCCCCCGGGGACGGCCGTTTCAAATGGTCGGGCAAATACGTCAGCCCCACTTCCCGCAGGGACAAAACGCCCTCATGCAGCCATCCCACCGGCTGATTGTCGCAGTACAGGCAGTAGCACCCAAACATCTTTTTGACCCGGACATTTAATCCCTGCAACGCATCCAACCACGTCTGAACAACTCCATCCTCTGGATATCCCATTCTTTTTCCTCCTTTTCCAGTAATCCTGACAACTTTCGGTTTATCTATCCTGATTATACCTCATTTTACTCTGTCAGCACAGGGGTGTGTTTGCAACGTACGGAAATTTCGCCTTTGTAGTTCCCCGATTCAGGCTTGCCCAGCCCGCTGCTTTCCTGGCATTGCCCTGATGGATTCGGGAGGGGCAAGCCCCTCCCCTACCACAGCGACCTGGCTCCCGGCGGCGGGAACGCCGCTTCTCCAGGGCAGGCCCGGAGGTGAAAACCGCCTGGCCATAGGGCCAGCTACCCAAGGTGGCCTGGTGTGGTGGCAGTACCAGGAGCCACAGCAAGGGTGACGGGCCGAATCCAGACTTGACGCATTCCCGGCCTCGTACCCAAGGGGGGTACCTAGGGGGAACGCCCTAGGCGGGTTTTGGTGACTTTTGACCGGGCAAAAGTCACCCCCAGCGGGGAGCGTCCCCGCCAGGCTGGCAAGGCGGAGAGAAGGCCGGGAAGAGGTCAATTTTTCAGGCCGTGAAGCATAGCAAAAGGAGCGCCGCAGCTGCGGCGCTCCTGTTCGGATATCTCTATGGGGTTTTAGTGCACGTCCAGCACGTCGGTGCCGTGCTCCACCTGGCCCTGGGTCACCAGCTGGCAGGTGTCGAAGTCGTCCACGTTGCCCACCACCACGGGGGTGATGGTACGGTAGCCAGCGTCCTGGATGGCCTTGCGGTCCATGGTGCCGATGAGGTCGCCGCAACGTACCTTGTCGCCCTGGCGAATGGTGAGCATGAAGGGCTTGCCCTGGAGCTGCACCGTGTCAATGCCCATGTGTACCAGCACTTCCAGGCCGCCGTCGGTCTGGATGGTGAAGGCGTGCTTGGTGTCAAACACCATGGTCACTTCGCCGTCCACGGGGGAATACACCTTGTCGTCGTCGGGCTCCACGGCGAAGCCATCGCCCACCATCTTCTCGGAGAACACACCGTCGCCCACTTCAGAGACGGGGATGACCTTGCCAGTGAAGGGGCTGGCCACCATGCCGCCCTTCACAGCGGGAGCAGCCTGGGTCTTGGCCTCCACAGCGGCAGGCTCCTGGTAGTTGGCCAGGTAGCTCTCCACGTTGGAGCGGATGACGGACACCCGGGGACCGTACACGATCTGGACGCCCTTACCGGCCACGATGACACCGGAGGCTCCGGTGGCTTTCAGCACCGCCTGGTCCACCTTGGCGCCGTCCTTGACGGTGCAGCGCAGACGGGTGATGCAGCAGTCCACGTCGGAGATGTTGTCCTTGCCGCCCAGACCACGGACGATCTCGGCGCTGAGGGCGTCGTCGCTGTTGCCGCCCTTGGCACCCTCTGCGCCCTTCTTCTGGGCGTCCACGTCCTGGCGGGTGTACAGCTTGATCTCGCCGGCGTTCTCCTCACGGCCAGGGGTCATGTAGTTGAACTTGCGGATCATAAAGGAGAACACCAGGAAGTAGAGCACGAAGTAGACCGCGCCCACGATGACCACCCAAATCCAGCTGGTCTTGGCGTTACCCTGCATGATGCCGAAGAGGGTCAGGTCGATGAGGCCGCCGGAGAAGGTCATACCCACGCCCACGTTGAAGATGTGCATGAGCATATAGGCAGCACCGGCAAACACGCAGTGGACGATGTACATGGCGGGAGCCACAAAGAGGAAGGTGAACTCCAGGGGCTCAGTGATACCGGTAATCATGGAGGTAAGAGCGGCGGAGAGCAGCAGGCCGCCCACCACCTTGCGGTTTTCCGGCCGGGCGCAGCGGTACATGGCCAGAGCAGCACCAGGCAGGCCGAAAATCATCAGGGGGAACTTACCGCTCATGAAGCGGGTAGCAGCCACGGAGAAGTGCTCAATGCCGGGGGTGGCCAGCTCGGCAAAGAAGATGTTCTGAGCGCCCTCCACCAGGTGTCCGGCCACGGTGGCGGTGCCGCCCACAGCGGTCTGCCAGAAGGGGATGTAGAACACGTGGTGCAGGCCGAAGGGGATGAGGGCACGCTCAATGAAGCCGTACAGCCAGGTACCGGCGTAGCCGCTGGCCAGCACAAAGCCGCCCAGGTGATTGATGCCAGTCTGGATGGTGGGCCAGATGTAGTACATGGCGATGCCCACCACCAGGTAGGTGGCGGCGGAGATGATGGGGACGAACCGGGTGCCGCTGAAGAAGGAGAGCACCTGGGGCAATTGAATCTTATAGAACCGATTGTGCAGGGCTGCCACACCCAGGCCCACCATAATGCCGCCGAACACGCCCATTTGCAGGGAGTTCAGGCCCACCACAGTAGTGGTGGCGCCGGACAGGTCGGGGGCGCCGAAGGCGTTGATCATGGCCCCTATGGTGGCGTGCATCACGAAGAAGGCGATGGCCGCCGACAGGGCCGCCACTTCCTTCTCCTGCTTGGCCATGCCGATGGCCACGCCCATGGCGAAGATCAGGGGCAGGTTATCAAAGACCACCGAACCGGCGGCGTTGAGCACCTGCAAGATGGCATAGATGAAGGTGCCGGGGCCCATGATGCCCATGAGGCCGTAGGTCTCCAGCATGGTGGTGTTGGTAAAGGACCCGCCGATGCCCAAAAACAGGCCCGCTACGGGCAGAATGGCGATGGGCAGCATAAAGGAGCGGCCCACCCGCTGCAATACGCCGAATACTTTGTCTTTCATCAGAAATTCTCCTCCTTTGCTTGTCCCATGGCCAGGGCCAAGCGTTGTAAATGAACGGTCAGAAAGGTGAGTTCCTCGCCGGGCAGATCCAGGTCAAAAACCCGTTTCAGCCGCTCCTTCACCCGCAGGGCGCAGGCGAAGGCCTGGGGATAGTGCTCTCGGATCATCCCCTGGAAGGCGGCATCCTCCCGGGCCTGGGGCCTGGGCCGGGCCAACCGCTGGCCCAAAAATTTCAGGTGGGTGATAAGCCGCTCATAGTCCAGCCCCTGCTGACAGGGGGCGGCCCCGTAGAACTCCGCCACCTCCGCCATGATCTCACGCACCAGCTCGGTGATGCGCACCATGTCCGACATGCGCCCGTCCAGTTGGGCGTTGACGATGTGCAGGGCGATGAAGCCCGCCTCGTCCTCGGGCAGCTGCACCCCCAAGGCGCTCTCGATGATCTCCAGGGCCATCTGACCCACCTCGTACTCCTGGGCGTAGAAGGTTTTGATCTCCCACAGCAGCTGATTGGGGTAATACACCCCGTTTTTGTGCCGCTGAAGGGCAAAGGAAATATGGTCGGTGAGGGTGATGTACACATTCCCCGACAGGTGCCGACCCAACAGACGCTCGGCGCTCTCAATGATCTGGGTGCTCACCTCCAGGTACTCCGGAGGCAGCTCCACCATCAGCTGGGTCAGGCGCTGGGATTGACTGTGGTCTTGCAGGGCGTACACCTTCTCCACCCGGGACGGGGCCACCACGTCCCCTGGGGCTTTTTTAAAGCCGATGCCGGGTCCACGCAGCACCACCTCGTGGCCGCTGCTGTCTTTGGCGCACACAAAATTGTTGCCGATGGCTCGGACAATGCGGTATGCGCCAGGCTTTTGGTTTTCCGGTGGAATGTTTTCCATGTACTCACCTCCTCTGAGAAAAAATAAAAAGACCAAACCTACAGTGCCATTTGCCATATACGGATATGGTTTCCCACTGCATCGGTTTGATCTTGCCTGCTTGACCAGTCACAAGTCCCTTTGAAATTGTCCAGGGACAGAATAGCGCACTGACATGGGTTTGTCAAGAAAGAATCCTCGAATCCGCAGACTTTTGTCAGCCCACACAGATTCACAGGGTGCATTTTTGTGAAAAAACACGGGCGCACCGCTAATAGGGTGCGCCCGTGTCCGCTATTTCTTGCCGCAGCGGGAGCAATCTCCCGAGCAGCCGCTGCACTGGCCACGGAGCTGGCGGCGGATGGTGCGCACGACATACCACACCGCCCACACCGCCAGGGCCGCCACCAGGGCATAAATCACATATTTCATAGAAAACTCCTTAAAACAGCAGCATTCCCACCTGGAACACCACAAACGACACCAGCCAGGCCGCCGCCAGCTGCCAGAGGATGGAGCGAGCGGTCCACTTCAAGCTGCCCATCTCCCGCACCATGGTGGACACGGCCGCCACACAGGGCACATACAGCAGGATGAACACCAGGAAGGCGTAGGCGGCTACAGGGGTGTGGAAGGTGCCGGACAGAGCGGTGGCCACCGTGGCCCCGGCGTCCAGAGTGGACACACCGTAGAGCAGGCACAGGGTGGACACCACCGCCTCCTTGGCCACCAGGCCGGTGAGGATGGCCACAGCGGCCTGCCAGGTGCCAAAGCCCAGAGGCCCAAACACGGGGGCCAGCAGGGACCCGATGGTACCCAGAATGGAGTGGCCAGTATCCTCCACCATCATAAGCCCGTGGGAGGTGACGCCGAAACTCTGGAGGAACCACAGCACCACGCTCATGGCCAGAATCAGGGTACCCGCCTTCACCAGGAAGCCCCGCACCCGCTCCCACACATGGGTTAGACAGTTTCGGACGGTGGGCAGGCGGTAGGGGGGCAGCTCCAGCACAAAGGCGGCGGGCTCGCCCCGGAACATGGTGTGGCGCAGGATGATGCCGGACACAATGGCGCACAGCAGGCCCAGCACATACAGGGAGAAGATCACCAGACCCGCATGCTTGGGGAAGAAGGCGGCGGTCATCAGGCCGTACACCGGCAGGCGGGCGGAACAGGACATAAAGGGCACCAGCATCATGGTCATACGGCGGTCCTTCTCATTTTCCATGGTCCGCGCCCCCATGATGGCGGGGACGGTACAGCCAAAGCCCATGAGCATGGGGATGAAGGCCTTACCGGACAGGCCAAAGCGGCGCAGCACCCGGTCCATGATAAAGGCGGCCCGGGCCATGTACCCGGAGTCCTCCAGGAAGGACAAAAACAGGAACAGCAGGGCGATCTGGGGCAGGAACACCAGCACGCCGCCCACGCCGGACAGCACGCCGTCCACCAGCAGAGAGGACACCCAGGGGGCGGTGCCCGCCTGGTCCAAAACGCCGCTGACCACGCCAGCCAGCCAGTCGTTGAAGAAATAGTCCACCCCGTCGGCCAGAATCTGGCCGGGGCCGAAGATGATGCCGAACAGGGCCAACATCATCACCAAAAACACGGGGACCGCCAGGAAGCGGTGGGTGACAATGGCGTCAATCTTGTCCGAGAGGGTCATGGTGCCCAGGGGCTGGCCCCGCTGCACTCCCACCTTCACCACCCGCTGAATGAAGCGGTAGCGGGCGTCGGCAATGAGGGTCTCCCGGTCACCCAGGGGATAGGCCTGTTCATAGCTCTGAGCTACCCGGTCCACCTTCCAGCGGGTGGCCTCGTCCAGCCCCAAGGCCTTCTCCACCAGTTCATCCCCCTCAATGAGCTTGATGGAGGCCCAGTGGGCGGGGATGCCCACGGCGTAGGCCCGGTCGTGGATGAGGGCGTCCACCTGGTGGTGGATGTAGTGGGTAAAGTCGTCGTACAGGTCGTCCGGCTCCACGGTGAAGCCGGTGTGCATCTGGTGGTGGGCCTCCTCCAGCAGCTTCTGGATGTTCTGGCCCGTGCGGGCGGTGATGGGGATGACAGGGACACCCAGGGCCCGGGAAATCCGCACCAGGTCCAGCTTATCTCCCCGCTTTTCCACCTCGTCCATGAAGTTCAGGGCAATGACCATGGGCCGCTCCAGCTCCAGAAGCTGGGCGGTGAGGTACAGGTTGCGCTCCAAATTGGTGGCATCCACAATGTTGATGATGGCGTCGGGGTGCTCCCCCACCACAAAGTCTCGGGCCACAATCTCCTCCATGGAGTAGGGGGAGAGGGAGTAGATGCCGGGCAGGTCCACAATGGTCACGTCCCGGCCATCCACATGGGCCACGCCCTCCTTCTTCTCCACCGTCACGCCAGGCCAGTTGCCCACATACTGGTTGGACCCGGTGAGGGCATTGAAGAGGGTGGTTTTGCCGCAGTTGGGGTTGCCTACCAGGGCAATTTTCATCTCCCGCACGTCGTGGTTGTCCTGCTTGCTGCCCCCGTGCTCCCGCTGATGGTGCTCGTGGGCCTGGGTCATCCGCCGCACCGTCTCCTGGTCAGGGGCGGTGTGCTCAGGACGAGTGCCGTGGGGCTCCTCCCCAGGGGCACACAGAAGGATGTTGCAGGCATCCTCCTTGCGCAAAGACAGCTCATACCCCCGGAGATTGACCTCGATGGGGTCGCCAAAGGGGGCAATCTTCCGCACCGTCACTTTGGTGCCGGGAGTCAGCCCCATATCTACCAGCCGACGCTTCACCGGGCCCCGGGGGTTGTTGATGGCCCGGATGATACCGGATTGACCCGGCTCCAGCTGTTGTAAAGAGAGGTTCTGCTTCTCTTCTTGAACCATACTCGCTCACCTCGTTCTCTTATCATGCTAACTGCGGTATTGTACACCTTCTTACTGGGAATTGCAATGTGCGGAGTGTACGAAAAAGAAAACGCTCCGCTGGGGTCCATTTTGACTGGCCAAAATGGACGAAAAGCCACTTAGGGCGTTCCCCCCTAAGGACCTCCCTTGGGTCAGCAGCCCTAAGCTGTCGGAGCACTCCAAACCGGCCCAGAGATAAGCCGATACTCTGTGCCGCTATATCCGCTACCGCTGCATGTTCTAGTGTGGGAAGCACTTGCCCCAGAAGGACAGGGCCTGCCGTAGGTGGTATATGCCCGCCTGCACCCAATTCAGACGCTGTTACCAAAGAAGCACCATAGTTCTACGCAGAAGATGTCAGCGACAGCGGCGCAAGGAGGACGGCCAATTCCCAATACCTCAGCGTCGGTGTGGGATACTCCAGCGCCATGTAAGGAGACCTCAGGGGGTACCTAGGGGTACAACCCCTAGGCGATTCTTTCCCCCATTTCTCCACGGGGAGAAATGGGGCCCAGCGGAGCGCGTCCCCCGGCCGGCAAGCCTGAAATGAGGAAAAACCCGCTTTCAGCTCTTCATCGCTGAAAGCGGGTCTCTTTTTATATAGACTTTTTATGATACAGCATCCGGCTGGCGTTCAAAATGGCGATCACCGCCACCCCTACGTCGGCAAACACCGCTTCCCACATGGTGGCCACGCCGAAGGCACCCATGGCCAAAAACAGCCCCTTCACCCCCAGGGCAAAGACGATGTTCTCAATGACAATGGCCCGGCACTTGCGGGCAATGGACATGGCAGTGAGCAGCTTGGCGGGGTCGTCGTCCATGAGCACCACGTCGGCGGCCTCAATGGCGGCATCCGAGCCCATGCCGCCCATGGCCACACCCACGTCCGCCCGGGACAGCACCGGGGCGTCGTTGACTCCGTCGCCCACGTAGGCCAGAGCGGTACCCTCCGGCTTTTGATCCAGCAGCTGTTCCAGCTGGTCCACCTTGTCCTGGGGCAGCAGCTGGGCGTGGACCTGGTCCAGCCCCAGCCGTTGGGCCATCTGCTCGCCCACCTCCCGGCTGTCCCCGGTGAGCATCACGGTACGCACGCCCTGGGCCTTGAGCTGGGCGATGGTTTCAGCGGCGTGGTCCTTCACCTGGTCGGCAATGAGAGCAAAGCCCAGATATCGGCCCTGGGCCGCCACGTGCACCACCGTCCCGGCGGGGACATCCTGGGCGGGGGTATATCCATGCTGAGAGAGGAAGACCGCATTACCCGCCAGCACCTCCACCCCGTCTACCGTGGCGCAGACGCCCCGGCCGGGAATCTCCTCCACGTCGGTGACGGTGTGGTCCTTCACGTCTCCCTGCCAGGCACGGCGCAGAGACTGGGCAATGGGGTGGTTGGAATGGCTCTCCGCCAGAGCCGCCCACCGCAGCAGGGGCTCCTCTTCCTCGTCCCGGACCGGATACAGCCCGGAGAGGGCAAATTTCCCCTGAGTGAGGGTTCCGGTCTTGTCAAAGACCACCGTGCGGGTCTTGGCCAGCAGCTCCAGATAGTTGCCGCCTTTCACCAGCACGCCCTGCCGGGAGGCCCCGCCAATACCACCGAAGAAAGCCATGGGGATGGAGATGACCAGGGCGCAGGGGCAGGAGATGACCAGGAAGATGAGAGCGCGGCGCACCCATTCCCCCCAGTGTCCGGTAACCAGGCCGCCTACAATGGCCAGAGCCGCAGCGCCCAGCACCACCACCGGGGTATACCAGCGGGCAAAACGGGTAATAAAGTGCTCCGCCTTGGCCTTTTTGGCGGCGGCATTCTCCACCAACTCCAAAATTCGGGCCACGGTAGACTGGCCAAAGGGACGGCTGACCTCAATGTGCAAAAGGCCTGTGAGGTTGACACAGCCAGAGCTTACCTCCTGGCCCTCCTCCACGTCCCGGGGCATGGACTCGCCGGTGAGGGCGGCAGTGTCCAGGGAGGAGGAACCCTCCACCACCACACCGTCCAGGGCGATGCGCTCGCCGGGGCGCACCACCAGGGTCTCCCCCACCTGCACCTCGTCCGGGTCCACGGTGACTTCCTTTCCGCCCCGCAGCACATGGGCGCTATCCGGGCGGATGTCCATGAGCTGGGCAATGGAGCGGCGGGACTTGCTCACCGCCAGGCTCTGGAACAGCTCGCCCACCTGGTAGAAGAGCATGACCCCCACCGCCTCGGTGTACTCACCCAGTACCAGAGCGCCCAGGGTGGCCACGCACATGAGGAAGTTTTCGTCAAAAATCTCGCCGTGGGCGATGTTGCACACTGCTTCCCACAGCACATCCCATCCCACCACAAAATAGGGGATGAGGAAGATGGGCAGCCGCCACAGCCCCCACGCCTGGGGGGTGAGCACCGCCGCAATGAGTAGCACGCCCGCCACGAGGATGCGGGCCAAGGTCTGTTTATGCCGTCTGGTCATGGCTGTTCACATCCTCACTTGACGATACGGCAGTGACGCTCCACCCGGGAGATGCACTTCTGGGCCTCCGTCACAATCTCATCAAAGCGGCCGTCCTCCGCCTCCAGGGTCAGCTTCTGGGTCATGAAGCTGATGGAGGCACTGTGTACCCCGGGCAGTTTTCCGATGGCCTCTTCCATCTTGCGGGCGCAGTTGGCGCAGTCCAGCTCCTCCAGTTTGAATACCTTTTTCATACCATTACCCCCTGTTGTTCCATAATATGTTCCATGCCCTGGGCGATGATCTTGCGCACGTGGTCATCGGCCAAGGAGTAATACACCGTTTTTCCCTCCCGGCGGGGCTTCACCAGCCGTCCGCCCTTGAGGATGCGCAGCTGGTGGGATACCGCCGACTGGGTCAGCCCCAGCAACTGGGCCATGTGGCACACGCACAGCTCCGACTCAAAGAGGGCGTACAAAATCTTCATGCGGGTGGAGTCGCCAAAGAGCTTGAACAGCTCCGCCACGTCGTACAAACACTCGTCGGTGGGCATCATCTCCTCCACCTGTTCCATGTTGTGGCCGTGGCAGCAGTTCTCCGCCGCCAGTTTCTTCTCATCCTGGTCCATGTCTGCTCCTCCTTTCAAACAACATATGAACATCTGCTCATATATTAGCACATTCAAGTATGGGTGTCAATGGGGCCGGGAGGAAAAATACCACGGATGCAGAGTTAAACCTGCATCCGTTGTTTGTTCGTTCTATGGGTTCTCTATTCCAGCCCTCCGGCCTGGTGGCATGTCTCTGCCAGGCCCACCCCTGTGCAGGGGGAAGCGGTCTGCCGTCAGGTAGACGATGTGGTGTTCTTCTAACCACACATGGTTTCGGCTTGCCAGCCTGGCGGGGACGCTTCCCGCTGGGGGTACCTTTTGACCGGGCAAAAGGTACCAAAACCCGCTTAGGGCGTTCCCCCCTAAGGACCTCCCTTGGGTACGAGGCTGGACCTGCGTCAAGCCTAAATTCGGCCCGTCACCCTTGCTGTGGCTCCTGGTACTGCCACCACACCAGGTTACCCTGGGCAGCTGGCCCTATGGCTGGGTGCTTTCCATCTCCGGGCCTGCCCTGGTACAGCGGCGTTCCCGCCGCCGGGGGTTTTGCTGCACCATCCTGTTGCGCTGCGGTAAGGGCCGTGGCTTGCCCGGCCCGTTGGTTCCCTTGTATTGCCCTGGGGGATTCGGGAGGGGCAAG
>NZ_NFIH01000025.1 GCF_002161675.1 Pseudoflavonifractor sp. An44 | reverse complement strand
CGCTCCACCTACTGTTTAGATTTTAAACATAAATTCGATTTTTGCCCGCTTTTAGGGGGCTTGGGTTTGTGCGCCCTTTTTCGGAATGGTACTTAGACTACAATGTTTCAACCTTATCCACTTTCTCAGATTGAGGAGGCCTATCAGCTGTTTGAGAATCGGCAGGACGGAGTCATCAAGGTTGCCATTGAGATGGCGTGAGCATTGCGGTTCCACCAAGGCGGGCGCATCCAGCGCCCGCCTCGATTTTGCTCTTGACATATATAGAGCGCCTATATATAATCTGGTATATAGATAACCTATATAGGAGGGGCTTATGGAACTGGACAAGAGCTTGGTCAGCGGCAGTATGGGACTGCTGGTGATGAAATTGCTGGAAGAAAAGGACATGTACGGCTATCAGATGATCGAAGAGCTGAAAAAACGCTCGGATGATACCTTTCATCTAAAAGCGGGCTCACTGTATCCGCTGCTCCACGGCCTGGAGGAGAAGGGCTGTGTCTGCGCCTATGAGCAGGACGCAGCGGCGGGGAAGCCCAGACGGTACTATCACTTGACGGAGCAGGGGCACCGAACCCTGCAAGAAAAAGAGGAGTCTTGGAATCAATACGCCCGTGCGGTGAATCAGGTGCTGAAAGGGGGAGCTTGTTGTGCGGCAGGGTAAGACTATAGACGGCTATTTGGAGGCTGTGGCGGAACAGATCAAGTGGAGGCGGGCCCGGCCTGTGGTGACTCAGGAGCTGCGACAGCACCTGGAGGACCAGCGGGATGCCTTTGCCGCGGAAGGGCAGGAAAACCCGGAGCAGCTGGCGGTGGAGGAGATGGGGGACCCCGTAGCCATTGGGGCCCAGCTGGATGGACTCCACCGCCCCAGACCCCAGTGGGGGCTGCTGATGGGTACCATCTTGCTGGCCTTGCTGGGTACGGTTCTCCAGCTGTGGCTCACGGCCACATGGGAGAATCCAAATCTGGACCTCAATCCGATGAGGACGGCGGCGGTGTTTATTTTGGGGTGTGGGGCTCTTTTGCTGGGCTACTTTTTGGACGATGCCCGGCTGGCTCGCCACGGTAGAATCATCTATGCAGGTGCCCTGGTGGCTGGTGTAGTGGCGGTGGCGCTGTCCCCACGAATCCATGGGGGTGCCATCTATGCCCGATATGTCACCTTGTGCTACCCGGTGGTGTATGCGTTGTGGGTGTATACCTGCCGTAAAAAGGGCTGGTGGGGGTTGGTGTTGGCCATAGGAGGCGGTGCCCCACTGGCGTGGATTTGCATGCGAGTCCCCCACATGCTTGGCTTGCTGCTCCTGTTGGTCAGTGGGTTTGCGCTTATGCTGGCGGCGGCTTGGAATGACTGGTTTGGCGTGGGTAAGCGGAAGGGCATGTTGCTGGTATTGACCTGTGGTGTGCTCTTTGCCGCCGTGGCGTGGATGGTTTTGTTTGGGTTCGGCTACGGTGTGCAGCGGCTGCAAGTGTTCCTCCACCCGGAGCAAGACCCCATGGGGATGGGATACCAGGCTTGCACCATCCGAGACGTGTTGGGTGCGTCCCGGTGGCTGGGAGAGGGCACATGGAACAGCTCTCTGCCCTTTGAGAGGATGGTACCGGGCTGTGAGGCGGATGCCTTTCTCACCACCATCATCTATCAACTGGGATGGGGACCGTTTCTGGCAGTCGTATTGCTGTTTGTGGGGCTGATGGCGTGGATTGGATGCCGCTGCCTCAAGCACAGAAGCCAGTTGGGGAAAGCCGTGATTTTGACGGTTCTGTTCGTCCTCTGTGGTCAGGCACTGTGCAGTGTTGCGTGGAATTTTGGGTATGCTTTGTTTGCCTCGACGTTTCCACTGGTGGCGGGGAACTGGAACACGGTGGTCAACATGGGGCTGATTGGTTTGGCTTTATCCGTCCTGCGAGGGGAGAGCATCGCCTGTGACTATGACAGGGAGGAGAAGACCTGGCTGCCCCGCTATCGCCTGAACATTCATCTGGAAAAATGCTAAATGAGGAGGGGCTCTGCTTTGTGTGCAGGCCCCCTCTCTTTTGATTGCCAGCGGGAAAGAAGCGTGGTATGATAAGCCCATCCAAGGAGGAGGTGGCCCTATGCCCCTACAGATGGTACGCAATGATATTACTACCATGAAGATGGATGCCATTGTCAACGCCGCCAAGAATAGCTTGCTGGGCGGGGGCGGCGTGGACGGAGCCATCCACCGCGCTGCCGGACCGGAGCTGTTGGAGGAGTGCCGCACCCTGGGCGGCTGTCCCACAGGCCAGGCCAAGATCACCAAGGGCTACCGTCTGCCTGCCCATTATGTGATCCACACCGTGGGGCCCATCTGGCGGGGTGGAGATTACGGGGAGCGGGAACTGCTGATTTCCGCCTACCGCTCCTCTCTGGAACTGGCAGTGGAGCATGGTTGCCAGACGGTGGCCTTCCCCCTCATCTCCTCCGGGGCATACGGCTACCCCAAAGACCAGGCCCTCAAAGTGGCGGTGGACACCATTGGGGACTTTTTGCTCTGCCATGACATGACTGTTTACCTGGTGATTTTTGACCGGGCGGCCTATACCATCGGCGGCAAGCTTTTTTCCAACATCGCCGCCTACATTGACGACCACTATGTGGATGAGCATACCCAGAGCCGCCGGGATATGTCCTTGGAAGAGGTGCCCATGGAGGCCCAGCTGTGGTGTGCCTCGGCGCCCCTCAGTCTGGACGAGGCACTGGGCCAGCTGGACGAGAGCTTTTCCCAGATGCTGCTGCGGAAAATCGACGAGCGGGGCATGACCGACGCCCAGTGCTATAAAAAGGCCAACATTGACCGCAAACTGTTCTCCAAGATTCGCTCGGATGTTCACTATAAGCCCTCCAAACCCACTGCCATGGCCTTTGCCATCGCCTTGGAGCTGCCTCTGGAGGAGGCCCGGGAACTGCTGCAAAAAGCGGGTTTTGCCTTTTCCCACGCCAGCAAGTTTGACATCATCGTGGAGTATTTCATCGCCCATCAAAACTACAACATCTTTGAAATCAATGAGGCGCTGTTCGCCTTCGATCAGAGTCTATTGGGAGGTTGATACCATGCCTCGTGCCGAAGTGACACAGATGCCTTGTTCCAGACTGTTCCACCGTTGAGAATATAATTGTCGCTTTCCAGGCGACCACATAGAACGAAAATTCCCCTATCCTGTGTTTGTAAAATCACAACACAGAATAGGGGGATTTTTTATGAAAAAGAATTTGACCGAGTTGGTATTCATTCTGGACCGCAGCGGCTCCATGCAGGGGCTGGAGGGGGACACCATCGGCGGCTTCAATGCCATGCTGGAAAAGCAGAAACAGGAGCCCGGCCAGGCGTTAGTGTCCACCATTCTCTTTGATGACCGCACCCAAGTGCTCCACGACCGGGTACAGGTGGGGGAGGTCCGGCCCATGACCCGCAAGGAATACTACGTCCGGGGGTGTACTGCCCTTCTGGACGCTGTGGGCGGGGCCATCCATCATATTGGAAACATCCACAAGTATGCCCGCCCAGAGGATGTGCCGGAACACACCCTCTTTGTCATCACCACCGATGGCATGGAGAACGCCAGCCGCCGCTATTCCGCCCAGCAAGTCAAGAAGATGATTGAGCGGCAAAAGGAACGGTACAGTTGGGAGTTTCTCTTTCTGGGGGCTAACATCGACGCCGTGGAGACAGCGGGGGAGCTGGGCATTGCCCCGGACCGAGCGGTGAACTACCACTGCGACAGCCAGGGCACCCAGCTCAACTATGAGGCTATCAGCCAGGTAGTGAGCGCCGTCCGGTGCAGTGCTCCCTTAGATGCCCACTGGAAGGACGCCATTGAGACGGACTTCCATCGGCGGCAGGGTGGACATCGCTGAGGGGTTACATCTGTCCCTTCCAGACCCGGGCCAGAATGTCTTTGAGGACTAGTAGAGCGTCGGTGTGGTTGTAGCCGTAGTCCACCCGCAGCTGGGTGAGCATCTCCCGCAGGGCAGGGGCGTAGTCGTTGATGCGTACTGTTTTGTGGTAGGTGGCCAACACCGGATATTTCTTGCTCCACACTTTGTTCCAGTCAATGCGGGCCTGGGCCTCGTCGCTGACGCTGTCAATCATCTGTTGGGCCTGCTGCTCGTCAAAGTCGTACTCAATGAGCTCGTCCAAGGTCATGTGGTAGAGCATGGCCAGTCCCTTGGACTGGCGAATATCAGGCAATGTCTCATTGGTCTCCCATTTGGAGATGGTCTGGCGGCTGACCCCCAGCTTTCCCGCCACATTTTCCTGAGTCAGCCCGCTCTTTTTCCGGGCGTGGTATAAACTGCTTCCAAAACTCATGGTGTATTCCTCCTGGTTTCCCGTGTCTTGTATGTCCAGTATACCGTTCTCACGAGAAAAAAGCTACCAAGGGAACCTGGAATGTTTGCCCGTTTTCCTGACAAAAAAGGAGCATGCCTTCCGACTTGTTTGGAAGGCATGCTCTGTTGGTGTTAGCTTTTTTACGCAAAGCGCTTCTTTTTCATCAAATATAGGTAGGCCAGCAGGGACACAACACCGTCAAAGGCCATGCCAAAGCCGAACAGCAGCGCAATCCCGGTGAGGGAAGGGGTCCAGACTCCGGTGCAATAGAGGAGAAAGGCACCGCCATAATATAGCGCATTGGTGGCGATGGACTCAAATAGCATGTAATTGGTTTTGCCCAACGCATAGAAGATGGCATCAAATACATTCTGAAAGGCATATACCACATAAAAGCCCAGCAACAGCAGCACCAAGCGGAACAGGGCGTCCGTGTCAGCATAGCCCAGGACATACTGCATAAATGGCTTCCAGAGAGGGATGGAACCCAGCCATATTACACAAATCACGCCTGTGAGAGCAAAGTAGGTACGTTGGCGCACCGGACACGATGCGGGATTGGAGGAAACTTCTTGTTTGATGACCTCTGCCAGCTGTGTCACCGGAAGCAGGAGCCAGCTCCAGATAAAGCTGTTTGCCACCCAATAGAGGCCCTGTTCCTGGACTACATTCACCATGCGCACAATCATCAGCATATAGGCCAGATTTCGTACAAAGGACTCCAGGCCGGAAAGGCCTCCTACTTTGAAAAACTCGTTCAGCCAGCCAAAAGAGATAGGTTCCCTGGCAAATAGTCGAACGCCTTCTCTGGACAGCATCAAAAGGGATACCATCAGCAGCAAGGTGTTGACGAGAAGATTGGAATATCCCACTCCATTGATACTCAAGTGGAGGGAGCAGGGCAGGGGAGAGATGAGCAAGGTATCCAGAACAACGCTCAAAACCAACCGGGATAGGGTCAGAAGATAGAGATATCTGGTTCGGCCCAGGGTGATCAGTGCCACCAGGGCAAAAGAACCCAGCATGCCCAGACCATTGGCCAAGCACTCCAGACGGATGTAGGATGCGGAGGCATCTACCATGCCGGGGTCCACCGCCATCCAGTGCAGCAAGGGGCGCACCAAGACGCACAGCGCCAGAGACATGACTGTATAGATGCAGGCGGTGACAAGCAGGCCACTTCGGACTCGGTTATGAAATTCAGTGGTCTCCTTTCCTGATTGGCCCAAAAAGTAGAACAGGGGGAGCAGAACGGCCTCTTGAATAACTTCATAGGCCAGATTTACCCATCCAAGCTGTCCCGCAATGGAATAGGCCCATGGGTCAGGCATTTGACCTAAGAAATGGATGCGAACAGTGGTGTAAATGGCAGGACATAGGCCCATAACCAGCAAAGAGAGATAGAGACGGAAATCAAATGTGTGGGAAGAAAGCTGTTTTCTCATGGCGTCTCATGGGGGATCTCGATCTTCTCTACCTGAATCGTTCCGTCTTCAATCTTCACCATCATCATGGTGATCTCCTGGTGGAAGCGCCGAGGACCGCAGGAGCCGGGGTTGAGCCAGAGAACGCTGCCCTTTTCCTCCTGCACATATTTATGGGAATGGCCGAATACCACCACATCCACCCCTAAGAGGTCCGCTGGGACCTCTTTTTTGTTGTGGACCATGAAGATGGTGACGCCCTCTAACGTGACGGTGAGGTCGTGGGGGATGTCTTCTGCCCACTCCTTGTCGTTGTTCCCCCGGACGATGTAGAGGGGGGCGTACTGTTGCAGCTGCTCCACAATGGCGGGCTTGTTGATGTCGCCGCCGTGGAGGATGGCATCTGCGGTTTTCAGGTGCTCCACCACTTGGGGCCGCAGCAGGCCGTGGGTGTCGGAGAGGATGGCGAGTTTCATACCGATTCACCTCGCTGATAGGTCTCTTGAATGGCTCGATAGAATTGGCGGGCGTGCTTTAAATCCTCGGTGTCCGGGTGTCCTTTGGCGATACCGCCCACCAGCTTGAAGGGGCCGAAGGTGTCATAGCCTTTACAGGAAAACTCGCCTAGAACTGGGCAGCCTTTCTCCTGGGCAATCTCCGCCACCGCTTTTGCGCCGGTGCCTTTCGCCCCGCCGTAGGTATAGACGAAGAAGACCGGCTTGCCCTGGGGCAGATACTGACGGGCAAACTCCACCACGGCCTTTTGAAATTCAAAACCGTAGATGCCGGAGGCGAAGCCCACACAGTCATACTCCTCCAGTCGGACGAGCTGGCGAGTAGTCACGTCGATGAGGTCTACCTCGCCTTCCTCTGCCATGGCCTCCAATACCTTCAAGGTGTTTCCGTGGTGCCGGGAATAGTAGCAAATTGCAGTTTTCATCCCTGGTTCGGTGGCCACGGTTCCTTCGTTTTCAAACATGGCGATCCCTCCTCACTCTGCGTCTTCGTCCAGGGCTTCCACCAGAAAACTCACCGGACGAAAGCCATCGTTGCAGGAGAGCATGGCGGACTTTGGATTCTTCATCCAGCCGTCATAGAAATTCTCTGCCCCATGGCTCAGGGCCAGGACGAAGGGGGAGAGAGTGTCCCAGGCGCTTTGGCAAAAGCCAACTGGTTTTTCCCAGCCGTTGGCGAGGAAGACCTGTCCCACTTCCATGTCACAGGCGTGGGAGATGGGATTCTCGTACTGGGCCATCAGGTCTGGATATTGGGTGATGCGCATGACGGTGATTTTACACTTTTTCATATGATAATACCCTCACAGTGGTCGATTTCGTGTTGGATGATTTGAGCGGTCCAGCCGGTGAAGGTTTTCAGCCGTTCCTGGAACTTCTCGTTTTGCCAGCGCACTTTGATGGAGTTCCACCGCTTGGCGGGGCGGGTCCCAGTGAGGGAGAGGCAGCCTTCCACGGCGTCATATGGGCCGGACTTCTTGACGATCTCCGGGTTGAACATGACCATGTAGGTGCCCTCGTTGTCAAAGGCAATGATGCGCTTGTTGACGCCGATCATATTGGCGGCCATGCCCACGCAGCCCTCTTTGTGGTGCTCCAGGGTCTCCAGCAGGTCGGCGGCCACGGACTGGTCTTCCGTTGTGGCGGGCTCAGCTTTTTGGGCCAGAAAGGTCTCATCTTTGCAGATATCTCGTATCATAATTGGTTTGCTCCCTTCATTTATCCCAGCTCAGGACTGCGTGGAGGGTGGCCTCTGTGGCCGCTGGGAAATTCCTCTGTACTTGCTGATAAACCAGTAGCCTGGACTGGGTGGGCTCCTGGTGGTAGGCGGAGGAGATATGCTCATAGCCCCAGAGAGCCTCCGGTGTGGTGTAGACCGAGACGGGCCATCCGTAGGGCTGGCCCTTTTTGTTCAGGCGACGACGGAAATCCCGAATCAGCAGATATCCGTACATCTGAAGATCGGTGACTGTGCCCTCGAAGTTCTTCTCGCCACCTTTGCCGAATCCAGCCAGGCGTTTGAGTTCAAAGGAGAACAGCTCCTCCTGGGTGGCAAACTGGTCCATGATGCGCTTCTGGCGCAGACTGGCCAGTTCCTCGTCCCACCGGCTGTCAAAGTCGTAGCCGTCCCGCCGCCAGTTGGCGAAGTGGGGGAACCAGGCCTTAGAGATGAACCCTGCTTTCTTACCGAAAAATTTGCCGTAGGCCACACGGCCACTGCGGGCGATGAACTTCCGCCACTCCCAGGGGTCTTGCTCCGGGTCACCGCTCCACCAGTAGAGGTTGGAGGTGTGCTCTTCCACCGAGAACCCGTCGATTTCATTTTTGAATAGGGGGAGAAAACCCACCTCGTCCACCCAGTCTATGAGCTCCTGCCAGCTGCGGATGCGGTAAGGGTTGTCCCACTCCAGTCCCCGCATGATCCATTCTCCATTCTCCAAGGCCATGGCAGATACCTCCTTTTGTCCTCATTCTCACGGCCATTATAGCATACAGAAGGCGGAAATGCTATGAAACTGCGTTCCGTTCTTGGGAAAAGAGAAA
Organism: Pseudoflavonifractor sp. An44; assembly: GCF_002161675.1. Taxonomy (GTDB): domain Bacteria; phylum Bacillota; class Clostridia; order Oscillospirales; family Oscillospiraceae; genus Enterenecus; species Enterenecus faecium. Next base: position 32,238 of record NZ_NFIH01000025.1, on the reverse strand, counting down.
CATGGTGCCCTCCGGGGTTCGGAGATCACCATGTTTCGCCTTTTAGAGAAATGTAAAATACTCATTTCCTATGTCCAGCTATTCCATGCAAGCATGTTTGCCTTGTGAGCTGGGTACGGACGTGGTAGGATGGAGAAAAAGGAGGGAGAATGATGGAACTTCGGGTTCTGAGATATTTTTTGGCGGTGGCCCGGGAGGAAAACATCACCAAGGCGGCCGCGCTGCTCCACCTGACCCAGCCCACCCTCTCCCGGCAGCTGATGCAGCTGGAGGAGGAACTGGGGGTACAGCTGTTTTATCGCAGTCGCTATCATATTGTCTTGACGGATGAGGGGATGTTGTTGCGCCGACGGGCCCAGGAACTGGTGGATTTGGCGGATAAAACGGTCCGCGAATTTTCTTCCCGGGAGACGGAACTGATGGGGGAGATTGCCATCGGAGCGGGAGAGACCCGGAACATGTCTTTTTTGTCCCAGGCCATTGTCACCTTTCGGGAGCGCTACCCAAAAGTGAGCTTTCGAATTTTCAGCGCTAACGCAGATGATGTGAAGGAACGGCTGGACATGGGACTATTGGACATGGGGCTGCTGACAGAGCCGGTGGATGTGGGAAAGTATGCCTTTTGCCGCATGGAGGAGAAAGACCGTTGGGGGGTATTGGTACGGGAGGATTCCCCATTGGCAGCGCTGGAGGCAGTCACCCCGGAAGATTTGGAGGCGGTTCCTCTGCTGATCAGCGGCCGGGAAACGGTGCAGCGGGAATTGGCCAGCTGGTTTGGGGAGTGCTGGGACAGATTGCAGATTGCAGCTACCTTTAACTTGGTCATCAATGCGGCCAATATGGTACGCTGTGGAGTTGGGACGGCACTTTGCTTTGACTTGAATATGGCCTTTGATGGTCTGCGGTTTCTCCCTCTGTCACCGGAAATAGAGACAGGGACAGTACTGGTCTGGAAAAAAGATCAGGCGCTGACCCCAGCGGCGGAGGCCTTTCATCAGCACATCAAAAATGTTTAAGAAGCAGCAACTCCAATGACCATCATTGGATGCGAAAACCATTGGAAGTCTTTCCAAAAACATATTCCATTTTTTTCTCATAGGTATGGAATTCCAGTCGCTCATATCCGGCCTCTTCGTGGAAGGATATGACGTGGTTTGACCAGTGAATCCAGAGTAGTTGCGTGTTTTTTGTGCCTATGCCGTCGTCCATACGGGTGTTCATCCTACTTTCTGTGTTTTGTGGGAGTTGCAAAAAGGGCCTCACAATTCTGTGAGGCCCTCAGGGTGAAAATATGAGAGAATGGTGCATGGGAGTCGGTGTAATAACCGGCTCCCATGCACGTATAGAGGGGGACATCTCAGAATGTGCGATCTCCGGTTACGGAGATATTCTACCATTCGGGTGAAGCGGATACCATGACAGATACCGCAAATTAAAGCGGTCTATTTCCCCTGTGATAGAAAATTTGCCCGGTTAATTCTTTGACTTGTCCAGCCGCTCCTTGCACATGTGGTATTGTTGGGCGTCAATGGCGCCAGTGGCCAGCATCTGCTCTGCCCAGAGTTGGAGGGTTTCAACCGTGATAGAAATGCGCTCCAGCTCCTGTTGAATGAAGATGAAATCCGTCAGCTCGTCGTCGCTGATCATACCGTCTGCGGTGATCTCAATCAGACGGTCCTTGCGCTTATTCATGGAGTTGAGAGAGGCCAGCATCTCCAAAACGATCTGGGATAGCTCCTTGACCTTTACTTCTGGCACATATTGCTGCCCGATGGGGCATTGATTGGCACAGTAATAGTTGCAGAGGTTGGGCTGCTTGTACTGTCTGGCCATAATCAGCACTTCATCCGGATGGGGGTAACAGCGCTCGTTTTCAATCCGCTCAATGCGTTCCGGTGCAATGGACTCCAGCAATTCGCTTGCCGCTTCTCGGGTGAGGTGTAACGCTTCCCGGGTCTTGTGGTAAATATTTTTATTCTCTTTTGTGGATACTCTCGCCATGATTGTAATCCCACCTTCATGATATATCTTTGTGGCCATTATACGGTGTTTTGAAGAGAAAGACAATTCCTTTTCAGAAAGGGAGCGTGGAAAGCACGTTCAAAAGTCCAGCGGCAAAGGCTCTGTGGCCTTCCTGGGTAAAATGAACGCCGTCATAAGAAAGGGGAATATTCCAGTCTCCGGCGTTGGCAAAGGGAATACCAAGTCGCTGGGCCAGTGCGGCACAGTGTTGGGCAAAGGTGTGGGAGTGGTCAATGAGTTGCTGGTTGGGCACCCATTCCCCCAGGGCCAAGGGCGGCGGGGCGATGAGCAATATTTGTTTGGGGGAAAGCGGTATTTTATGAAGAAAACGTTCCAGTTTTGCCGCTGCCATTTCTGGGCTGAGGCCTTGGAGCAGGTCGTTGGTGCCCAACATGAGAATCAGTAGATCGGTGTCAGACGGAAGGGCAGGGAGAGACGTGGGAATCTCTCGGCCATTTTGCCCCATGTTGTACACAGTCCAACCGGTTTCCGCAGCAAGAATATCCACCCAACGGTGATCTGGATCATACCGTCCACCCAGAAAGGAGCGGGGGTCATAGCCATAGGTATTGGAGTCGCCAAAGCAGGTGACGTTCATGGTCTTCCTCCTTGTATCCATACAGGATTGATTGTCCTTTATTATATAGGTACCTGGGAAGAGCGGCAAGAGAAGATAGCTGCTTTTCTTTCCTGTTGGTGTGTGCTATATTAAAAACGAGTTGCTTTCAAGGCATAAGCTCTGTGTATAGAGAGAAAAGGGGGAATTGTTGTGCATGCACTGAGCATTCAACATGTCAACTACACGTATCAGACACAGTATCAGAAGGTAGAGGCCCTGCGGGATATCTCGGCGGACTTCGATGCCGGGAAGGTGTACGCCATCGTGGGCAAGTCAGGCAGTGGTAAAACCACCCTGCTCTCCCTGATGGCCGGGTTGGATTTGCCCACCCAGGGAGAGGTGCTCTGTCACGATGTGGCCACCAGTCAGATGCAGTTGGAGACGTACCGCCGGGAGAAGGTGGCGGTGATCTACCAAAATTTCCGGCTGTTTCCGCTGCTCACCGTGGCGGAAAACGTGATGTACCCCATGGAGCTGCGGGGGATGAGCCCCAAAGAGGCGCTGGAAAAGGCAAAAGCCTTGATTGAGCGAGTGGGACTGCCGGCCACGGTATTGGACCGCTATCCCACCATGCTGTCCGGCGGCGAGCAGCAGCGGGTGGCCATTGCCCGTGCCCTGGGGATGGAGACGAAGATCATGCTGGCCGATGAGCCCACCGGAAACCTGGATACCGCAAACGGTGAGAACATTTTCTCGATTCTGCAATCGCTCGCCCATGAAGATGGATATTGTGTCATCATTGTCACCCATGATCGCACCTTGGCCCAGAAGGCTGACGACGTCCTGGAGTTGCGGGACGGTCAGGTGGTTGGCTGAAGGAGGATGCCAGATGATTATTCGAAACGGAATCCTCAGCACGGTGCGTTCCAAAGGGAAAACAGTGCTGTTTACCCTCCTGATTTTTGTTCTGACCCTGTCGTTGGGGCTGGGATTGGGCCTGTGGAGCTACTGTTCCCTGACCTTGCAGAGCATGGAGGAGACGTACACCTCCATTGCTGTGGTGGAGTACATGGGAGACCAGTACCCGGAGGAGTATGTAGCAGACGAGGCCGCCCGAGAGGCATTGAACCAGCTGGGAGATATTGCTCAGGTTCCCGGTGTGGAGTTGTGGGAGACCACCAGCTGGGGTATGGCACTTACGGATGGATACCAGCGGCGGGGTAGTACCGTGCCCTATGAGAACCAACTGGTAGTGGCGGTGTTCAATCTGGTGGCCAAGCAAGAACAGGTGTGGGGGGTGCTGCCCTCCAATGACTTGCCGGACAACTACCTGCTTTTCCTGAATGCCAATAACAGTGCGGCCACCGTAAAGCTGGGTAGTGAGATTTGGGAGAACATTCCCTTCGTGGACCTGTCTACGGAAACGGTGGACACAGAAAACCTGCCCGATGTCTATTGTACGATGGGTACTCGAATCACCCTGGTGGACGAGACCCAAGGTGTGAACAAAGACATCTCGTTTCTCTTTGAGCAAGGAAACTATTTCAGTTATAACGCTGAGACAGAGGAACTCTCCGGCCTGTACATGGCAGATATGGGCTACATTGGGATTATTGGCGAGAACCTCTACTCCTATGAGGGAAAGAGCGGTGTAGCCATCCAGATTGATCCCGGAGACAGTGGATTTGTTCCGGAGAAGGATGGACGGTATCTGCTGCACGGTGAAATCTTTGACAGCGGAAGCTCCAACCGTGCCATGGTGGTGACGGACTTCTATGAGGGCTGTGAAGCGTCTCCGTGGGTGGCGTTTGACAGCTATGATGACCCGGTGCTCCATGAGGGAATTTTTGCTGAGTACGCGGAAAAGTATGAGTTGGGCAACAACTATATCCGTGTGGACGCCAGCGATGACATTGGGGCGTTGGAGCCCTTCCAGCAGGGAATGCTCTATCTTCTGGACGGACGATTTCCCGCTGCGGGGGAGCAAGGCGTGTGTGTGATCAGCAACGACATTGCCGAGGAGCTGGATTTGAAGGTGGGAGACAGCCTCCCGCTGTCCATGATGCAGTCCACCCCGCAGGACCCCTTCGCCTTGGAGGAGACGGGCGAGGCCCAAACGTGGACGGTAGTGGGCATTGCCAACCAGGCGGAGGCCTATGAGGGACGTGTTTGGGTGTCCCGAGGGCAAGAGTTTCCTCGGACGTCGTTCTTTGGCTATCAGCTGGGCCGTGCTGTGCTGGATAACGATCTGGCGGTAGAGGCTGTGGAACAGATGGAGGCTCTGGTCCCCGATGGGGTGCGCATCACCCTGTTTGACCAGGGGTATTCTGCTGCAGCCCAGCCCTTACAGGCCATGGAGTCCACGGCTCAGGGCGTCACCTTTGCCTCTCTGATAGGTGTGGTGGCCGTGCTGTTTCTCTTCGCGTTCCTCTTTGTGGGGCGTCAACAGCAGGCAGTGGATGTGATGACCTCTCTGGGCACCCCCAAGGGAAAAATTCGCCTGTGGCTGCTGTCCGGCGCCACCTTGGTGTGCGGCGTGGCTGTGCTGGCAGGGATGGTGATCTCTGCGACCTCGATGCAATTGTTGGTGCAGCTGGTGTTGAAAGCGGCTGCGGCCTTCTATGCCGCAGATCAGCGGTATAGCAATGGTGCCTTGGGCATCACGAAGGATGTAGAGATGGTCCACCAACTGCCCCTGTGGCCCAGCCTGGTGGCAGGTGTGGTGGTCTTTGGTGTGGCCCTGGTGCTGTGTGTGGCTTTTGTGGGACAGGCGCAGCGTAAGAACACCCTGCGCCGTGGTAAAACCCGGGTGCGGGTGCCTAAGAGCACCACCAGTGTGGCAGGGAAGGGTGCCCTGCGGTTTGCCTATCTCTCTGCTCGCCGGGGCGGTTGGCGCTCCCTGGTGGTGCCGGTGGTTTCTCTGGTGTTGTCTGCGTTCCTGGGCTTTTTGATGGCCACTGCCCAGGGATGGGCAGACCAGCGAGCCACCCTCTATGAGAATACCACCATAACAGGTCAGTTTACCTCTACCAACGGGAGACAGTACACGGGCCTGGTCTTGGCTAATCCGTGGAAGATTTGGAACTCCGGGATGCTCTCTTCCATCGAAGTCAACGTCACCTATCACTACTGGCTGGAGGGCGAGATGCCCCAATTTGCCAACAATGACTATGGGGCAGACCGCAAAGAGGCCTGGATCAAGGATCAGTCCTCCATGGTGTTCCTCAACGGACTGCAAGTTGCGCCGGAGTTTATCTACGGAGAGATACCAAGCGTCACCTGGCTGGAGGGATGGGACGAGAGCTTCTTGGCCAATCCCAGCTATCATGAAAACTGGTCTCAGACGCCATGGCCCTGTGTGGCCAGTGAGCGCTGGATGAAGGAGCAAAACTTGAGTTTGGGAGATGAGATTCCGGTCAACTGTGAGATGCTGAATGGGGCAGTCCCGGTGAAAATTGTGGGCAGTTTCAATCCGGCGGGCGGAGAGGATAATCTCTATTTACCCCTGAGCTATTGGTGTCTGCCGCCTTGGGATACCGAGGACCAGCGGGAGAGCATTCCGCCCTCTGGTAGCTTCCCCAGCGCTTGCTTTACCTTGGACTCGGCCTATCATCTGGAGGCGTTCCGGGAATATCTGGCCCAGGAGGGATATAACCAGCCGGGGAGCAATGGAAGCAACCGAGTTACGGTTGTGCTCAATGACCACATCTTTAACCAGACGGTGCAGGCCTTGAACCGCTACATCACCTTGGGACAAATCCTGTTCCCAGTGCTCTTTATCCTGATGGGAGTGTTGGGCTTTGTGGTGTCCTGGCTGATGGTCAACGGCAGACGCATGGAGTTTGCCATCATGCGGGGTATGGGAGCTCCTAAGAAATTGGTGTTTGGCTCCTTCTTCCTGGAACAGGTGGGGCTGTGCCTGATGGGCAGCCTGATCAGCGGCCTGGTTGTCTCCGTGTGGAGTGGACAGCCCATGGTTTGGTTGGCGATTGCTGTGTTTGTGCTGTGTTATCTGGCTGGCTGTGCGCTGGCCGTGCGGACTGTGGGGAAAACCAATATCTTCGCGCTGCTGACACAGGGGGACTAAATAGAGCATTTATTACCCATAGAACCATTGCTTTGAATGCTGAATTTTTCCAGATAAAATGGCGAATAGAAAAACGCTGTCTGCTCAAACTATGCTCGGATTCCAAATCCAACACAAGTTTGAAGGAGGACAACAATATGTCTAGCAACAATAGTTCTAACAAGCTGGTGGTTCCCGGTGCCCGCGAGGCCATGGATAAGTTCAAGATGGAGGCTGCCAACGAGGTGGGCGTGAACCTGAAGGCCGGCTATAACGGCGACCTCACCAGCCGTCAGGCCGGTTCTGTGGGCGGCCAGATGGTCAAGAAGATGATCGAGGCCTATGAGAACGGCCTGAAGTAAGCAATAAACCGCACAACAAAAGAAAAGGGCCTGGTGGATGCGTTGCATTCTGCCGGGCCCTTTTGGCGGTTGGAAGGAGCTTCGTTGTACTACTGGAATCATACGTTCGGGTGATTTACAGGAGATAGAAACAAGTGGTAAAATATAATAAAATCCTATGCAAAGAAAGGGAGTGCAGCGCATGGAGCATACTGTTGTCGTACCTCGGGCGTTGAAACAGAAGATTACCCGTGCGCTGACCCGTGGACGGGTTGTGCTTTTTAGCGCTCCCTGCGGCTTTGGGAAAATAACCGCGGCGGGATAACGACTGTAATGAAAGTCTGGAAGATGATGAGAAAAGTGAAATTATTTGTTAGATATCATAAGAATAGCGGCTGAAAACGTTTGCTTTTCTCTTAAAGGCACAAAAACTGAGTTGAAGAAAAGTGTGCGCAGGTACGAATACAAATTCTCGCGGAGAAAGGAAGGCCTCATGGAGTATATCACTGTAACTGAAGCTGCAAAAAAGTGGGGAGTTTCCAATCGTATGGTACAAAAGTACTGTGCAGAAGGACGGATTGAAGGGGTTAAAAAGTTTGGTGTGTCTTGGGAAATTCCGTCCCATGCCGTCAAACCCAGAGATCCGCGGAAGGAGAGACACATAGATTCCAGAGCATATTCCTGTGAGGAAGAGGCGCTCCAGGGGCTTATGCCACTGATGAACCATCCGTTTCAACCTGGAAGGTGTTTGGAATTTATTGATATGATGGAAGATGGGCCAAAGAAAAAGATTGCTTTGGCTGAATATCACTACTTTAGTGGACGACCAGAGGAGGCCGCCCAGGCGGCAGAACTGTTTTTGACAAGTCCAGACTTAGCGGTTCGGTTGTCTGCTTGCCTGATTTATGGATATGCCAACCTGTCACAGGGGCAGATTCAGCAAGCCAGGATGGCCCTGCGGGAGATCCGGGCGGCTATGGAGTCAGAAAAAATCGTTTCGACTCAGGCCAAGACCATCGAATCCTTTGTAGCTGCTGCGGCAACGGTCCTCCTCCATCTACCACTGCCCAAGGAATTGCCTCCTTTGCAGCAGTTGCTTCCTGCCCTGCCTCTGGGGTTGCGGGCCTTTGCTATGTATGTACTGTGCCACTATCTCTATTTGCGAGAGGACTATCAGACCAGTTTGGGCATTGTAGAGGCCACCTTAGCTATGGGGGGGCAGAACTATCCTATCCCCGCTATCTATCTACATCTGGTGGCAGTTATGGACTGCATGAGCCTGCGAAAGGTAGCCCGAGCAGAACAACATTTAATGGCTGCGTGGGCCCTGGCCCGCCCAGACGATTTAATCGAGGCATTCGGGGAGCATCATGGCTTGTTGGGTGGAATGCTGGAGGCGGTCCTAAAGCCCCAATGGCCGGAGGATTTCAAGCGCATTATCAACATTACTTGTCGCTTTGCTGACGGTTGGCGTAAAATTCACAACCCAGTGACGGGAAATAATGTAGCGGATAATCTAACCACTACAGAGTTTACCATTGCCATGCTGGCGGCCCGGGGATGGACCAATCAGGAGATTGGCCAGCATATGAACATATCGCCGAATACGGTGAAGCGTTATTTGTCAACCTCAATGGAAAAACTCGGAATTACACGTCGAAAAGATTTCAAAAAACATATGCTTCGGTAAATGTTGGAAACAACATTGCCCGTTTTAAAGGGGGAAATGGGTGATGGCAGAATCTCCGACTAGTGGTATAATCTAGATTAAGGCGGATAGCCACTGCATTTGGGCTTTTGCGCTGTAAAGTGATGGAAAAGCTGGCAAGCGCAATAAGACGAATGGGCCGTTTGGTGATAGGGCTGGAAATAAGGTTGAAATTGTGATAAAATGGGAAATAGGAGGTGCCATGATGAAATTAAAGGATCAGCTGATTCTGCGTGAAGTGGCTGGGGAATATGTCATTGTACCTACGGGGCAGCGTGTGCGAGAGGTGACAAATGTAGTTTGTATTTCCTCTTCGGCTGCCTACCTGTGGGATTATATGAAGGACCATGAATTTACCAAGGAGGAGTTGATTCAACGCATTCTAGAACATTACCAGGGTGTAACAAGGGAGCAGGCAGAGCAAGACATTGAACGATTTCTCACGATCTTGTCGGATAACGGCATTTTAGATAATGGCGTGATTTTAGGGAATAGCCTGGTGAAAGTGCCTCGGGAAGTTCTGGACAGGCTATGGCCCAAGGGCACAAAACTGAAGCGGGCGGAGGAGAAAGGGGAAGCGCAGTGAGCTATCAAGTTGAGCCAGCCTGTAGACGGATGGAGCAGCTAGACCCCTTTTATAAACGGGTGTGGGAGCGGGCGTTTGCGGACTGCATTCCCATCTCCGGGACCTTTGAACTTACCCCACGCTGTAACTTCAATTGCAAAATGTGCTACGTTCACCTGGCACCCAAGCAGATACCTCGCTATGGCCGAGAGCTTACCGCCAAAGAGTGGTTGGACCTTGCGCGTCAGGCCCGGGAGGCGGGTACCACCTGGCTGTGTATCACAGGAGGGGAACCCCTTCTTCACCCGGAGTTTGAAACCATTTGGAGGGAACTGGCCCAGATGGGCTTTTTTCTGACGTTGCAGACCAATGCTTCCCTTCTCACCCAATCTGTGCTCCAGCTCTTAGAGGAGTACCCGCCTCGACAGGTGAAAATCACCCTCTATGGAGCGACCAACGAGACCTATCAGGCGGTGTGTGGGGTGGAAGATGGTTTTGACCGGGTCAATGATGGGATACATGGCCTGATGAGTGCCGGAATCCCCGTGGAATTAGTGACGACCTTCATCCGGGAAAACTATGAGGAGCGGAGTGAAATTGCCTTCTATGCATACCGTCATGGCCTTCCCTGGATATCTACCATTGGAATCAAGCCATCTTATCGGGGTGCAGAGACAGATGTGGAACAGGTCAAGCTGTTGGAGCAGTTGGAAGAGCAGCAACGGACAAACATCCAAAGACGGATAGAGAATCGGCGCTTTTTAGACACGTCTCGAAAGCCCTGTACCTATTGTCGAGATTATCGACTGGGCTACTGGGTGCTCTGGGACGGCACTATGAGCTTTTGCAGCTTTCTCCCCCATACAGATATTTCGGTTCTAAATCAGTCCTTTTCGGAGGCGTGGAGCCGACTTCTTACCTATGAAGAAGAGCTGGACTGGCCGGAGAAGTGCAAAAGCTGTTCCGCCGCTGAGGTGTGTGAGCGGTGTGCGGCCACAGTTGCTCCCCTGTATGGGGAACTGAAGGCTTCGGATCAGGTGGATTGTAATCAGATCCAAGAATGTTATGCACAGATGAAAAGGAGAGATACCTAATGTATATAAGCGGTGAAAATATTGTTATGAAACCTTACACTCCTGTGGATGCTTACGCCGTGATGCCAACGGCGGGAGTCGTCATCTCTGGTGGAAACGGAGGAGATAATACGATTACAAAAGGCGTACGATTTCTTTGGGTGTATAATTCCACTAAACCAGAAGCATCCCCTTCTGGCTTTATTGGCCGAGGCTGGTTTGAAGAGACTGAGGGCTCTCCTATTTGGTATTGTATCACGTTTTGTTCGATGACTCTGGAAGGTATTTTAGCGGGGTTTGGAAGGGATAGAGTTAGTCTGAACGATGTATTTCAAAATTGGCAGAATTATGTAGATGCACAAGGATCTCAAGGGAAGGACGTTGTCCAGCTATTCCAGGCGAATTTTGGGTTTGACTCAGGTTGTTGGACTAATTTAACTTAAATTCTGGTGCTTGATGAGATACACAGTTGCAGGAATACATATCCAGACGGAAGGACTGAGCCTTCCCAAACCGTGGCACCTATTTCAGAGTTCGACTTTTGGACAGACACCGGCTTTCTCTGTTGCTCAAGAAACCTTTGCCCCCGTGAATCGAGATCTCTCTCTTTTGCATCTGCCACAGGTGTCCCACATGTTGCAGTGCGATGGCGTGATGGTGGCTGCTGACGAGGAGTATCGAAAATTTCATGTTCTCCAGAATCACCAACCGTTGAATCCTGTGGCGTTGGCCTATTTCTTTTACATTCATGCCTTGAGACGGCAAATCATCCAAATCCATGCGGCCACCATCCAATACCAGGGGAGAGGGATTCTCTTTCTCGGTCCTTCTGGGGTTGGAAAAACCACCCAGGCGGAGCGATGGGCTCAATTCCGAGGCGCCTCCATCATCAATGGGGATGTGGGCTTTGTCCAGCGCACACAGGATGGATTTTTGGCCTGGGGCACCCCGTGGCACGGCTCTTCTCCCTACTGTCTGAATACCTCGGTTCCCCTCAAGGCCTTGGTGGTGTTGAAACAGGCTCCATACAATGCGCTGCGGGAATTGACCGGATTTGAAAAACTGAAAGAGGTTTCCAACAATGTCTTTTACCCCACTTGGCTGGAGGACGGCATGGAGCTTGGGGTGGAGACCCTCAATCACCTACTCACGGAGCTTCCTGTATATAGGCTGGATAACCGGGCAGATTTGGAGGCAGTAGAGCTGTTGGAACGGGAACTGAACCGGATATCCTGAGGGAGGAACGGAACACTTTGTTTTCTCATATTCGTCGTATTATTCGACGTATTCGGGAGGGCAGACTCAAAGAGCTGCTCTCCCAATGGTTTTGGATGGGGGGCTATGTCCGAAAGTACTGGCTACTCATCGGGCTCTACACCCTCATCGGGGCCTCCGGTTCCCTTATGGGGTTGGGCACCTCTCTGCTATCCCGAAACCTAGTGGACTCGGTGACCGGAGATAGCACCGTGAAAATTTTGGCCTCTGCTCTGGGCTATGCTGGGGTGGGTCTGTTTCAGTTGGTGATTTCTGCACTGCGAACACGGTTGTCCATGCGCATCACCATGAAGGTGGGCAACAAAATTCGCAGTGATATTTTTGCCCAAATTCTGAGGACGGAGTGGGAACACCTGTCTCAATTCTCTTCGGGAGACCTGTTATACCGCATCAACGGAGACACTTCTGTGGTGGTCAACAATATCTTGACCTATCTGCCCAATGTGGCCTCCATCCTCATCTCCTTTGGCGGCGCTTTCTGGGTGATGATGCAAAATGACCCATGGATGGCCCTCATTGCCTTAGCTGGAGCACCCATCTCCTTCCTCAGCACCCGCTTTTCCATGCGGAAAATGCGAGAGTTCCAGAAAAAGCAGATGGAACTACAGAGCCACAAAACGGTATTCAACCAGGAGGCACTGCAAAATATGCAGATGATCAAGGCCTTTGGACTGGTGGACTACTTCATCCAGCAGTATGCAGAGGTACAGGACCAGTCTCTGGAATATGCCATGGTACAGAATACCTTCCAGTCCAAAATGACCATTCTCACGGGACTGATTGGGCAGCTCATTGGCTACGCCTGTTATGGGTTTGCAGTCTTCCGCCTGTGGCAGGGACAGATCACCTATGGTACCATGACCCTCTTTGTGTCCATGGCAACTTCCCTGCGGGGCTCCTTCTCTGGAGTCCTGAATTTGCTACCCGCCGCCATGCGGGCAGGTATCAGCGCCGGGCGTATCATGGAGGTGGTCCAACTTCCTCGAGAGTCGGAAGAAGATCTGGAAAAGGGACGTATCATGTTGGAGCGGGCCAGAAGAACTGGTGTTCAAGTAGAAATGAGAGATGTGAGTGTTGCATACGGAGACAATGGCCCGGTGTATACACATGCCAACTTGTTGGCTCGGCCTGGTGAGATTATTGGCCTCATTGGCCCTTCTGGCCAGGGTAAGACTACAACTCTTCGCGTGTTGCTGGGGTTGTATCACACCCAGGAAGGACAGGTCATGGTAGCCAATCCCGGGAGCGAAATGGAGCCTGTGAGCGCAGGGACTCGCTGCCTGTTTAGCTACATCCCTCAGGGGAATACCCTGTTTTCTGGGACCATTGCAGATAATATGCGTATGTTGAGGCCGGATGCCAGCGACCAGGAGATTATTGAAGCGCTACAAACAGCAGATGCGTGGGAGTTTGTGGAAAAGCTGGAGGAGGGGATCGATACCCAAGTTCGCGAGGGAGGAAACCGCTTCTCTGAGGGACAGAAGCAACGGCTTTCCATTGCTCGGGCGTTACTCCTTCACACTCCGGTACTTTTGTTGGATGAGGCCACCAGTGCGCTGGATATGGCGACAGAGCGGCGGGTGCTGCACAATATTCTCCGCCGCGACCCGCTGCAGACCATCCTTGTCACCGCCCACCGGCCCAGTGTGCTGTCCATGTGCAATCGGGTGTACAAAATCCAGGATGGGAGGTTTGAAGAGGTGAACGACGCCGAAATTCAGGCGTTTTTACAGGGAGATAAGACAACATGAGAATCATTCGTATCATATTGCTGATCTGTGCAGTGCTGGCCTTTGGGGTGTTTGGAGTCTCCGAGGCACTCAAACTCAGCGGGCAAGATCGGCTTCCACCCAAAATCACAGCGGAGACCGACCTGGTGGAGGTGCCCTGTGCCTATACCAGAGAGGAGCTGATGGAGGGCATTCAGGCCTGGGATGAGGAGGATGGAGATCTCACCGACCAGGTGGTGTTCAGTACCTTCTCCCGCTTTTTGGAGCCTGGGGTGTGCAATCTCACCTATGTGGTCTTTGACAGTGGCGACCAGGCGGCATCCCTCACCCGCAAGGTGCGCTTTTCCGATTACCATTCCCCTCGTTTTACCCTATCCAAGCCTCTGGTTTATCAGGAGGGGAACGGAACCTACAACGACATTGTCGCAGCGCTGGGAGCCTGGGATATGCTGGACGGAGACCGGACGGAGTGGATCGTCCGCACGGCCACCAACCTGAACTTCCAGAAGGCTGGGGAGTATTCGGTGTCCTACGAGGTGAGCAACAGCTTTGGGGACAGCTCCTCGGTGCAGCTGCCCGTCCATGTCATTCCTGTACAGGCGGGGGTGGGGGGCATTGTGTTGAACACAGGACTGATCTATCTGAACGTGGGGCAGGATATGGACCCAGCCCAGTACATTCAGGCGGTGACTGCAGCCGATGGCACGCAGATCGACCCCTCTGAGGTGTCCATCTCCTCGCAGGTGAATCCACAGTCTGCCGGGTGCTATGAAGTGCACTATGAGGTGACAGACGGCCAGGGAAATCAGTATGAGACCTGGCTGACGGTGATTGTGGAAGGGGGCGCCGCATGAAGCGCACAGAGAATTGGCTGGAAGAAGTGAGTATGCGGGGGCTGTGTGTGGATCTGCTACGCAATCTATGGATGATTGTGTTGGCCGCAATCACCATGTGGTGTGCCTCTACGGGACTACACAACCTTACCTACCAGCCCACCTATACTTCCTCGGCCACCCTGGTCATTGGAGTGAAAGGAGATAGCAGTATCTATTCCTCTCTGTCTTTGGCCTCACAGATGGCAGAGGTGTTTGGCCAGGTTTTTCAAAGTGATGCCCTTCGTGAGAGAATTGCCACTGATGTGGGAGCTGATGTGCAGGGTGAAATCAGCTGCTCTCTGGTGACTCAAACAAACTTGCTGGTGGTTAAGGCCACCAGCGCACGGCCAAGACAGGCGTACGTCTACCTTAATTCAGCCCTGGAACACTATGAAGGGGTGTCTGATCAGATATTTTCTAATGCGGAACTTCAAATCGTTCAGGAGCCAGATGTTCCGCTCGCCCCATCTAACACCTCGTGGTTCCTAAAATATCAGGGAATACTTATGGTTGTAGGGGCAGTGGGAATGGCGTTCCTTATTGCGTTGTGCTACATTGCTCGATTTACTGTGAAAACGGCGGAGGCTGCTCGCATCCAGTTGGATGGACCGATTCAGGGAACGATACCCTTTGAACGAAGAAATATGGCCCTAGGGAAAAAGCGAAATAAGAAGGCTTTTTTGCTCAATTCCCCTGAGGTGAGTATGAATTTTGCTGAGGCCATGAGAAATATCGGAACCCGGCTGGAGCGTCACCTGCGACACCATGGATACCAGGTTCTTCTGGTGACTAGTGTAGCGGAAAACGAAGGAAAATCGACCACTGCAGCTAACCTAGCTTTGGCACTGGCGGAAAAACAAAAACGGGTGTTGCTGGTGGATGCTGATCTGCGAAAACCTTCCCAGTACAAGGTGTTTGAGGTCCGAAGAGATGACACGGTATCTTTTTCCCGGGTGTTGGAGGGAGAAAAAGACTGGAAAGATATCGTCGGATATAGCCGTAAGAGTGGCCTTTGGATGCTCTTCCAGTTTTTGCAGGCGAAAGATCCCGGAGGTGCACTCAGGGAAGGACGTATGCGGGAACTCCTGACGGAGTGGAAGAAACAAATGGACTATATCATTGTGGACTGTGCCCCCATTTCGGCAGCTGCAGATGCGGAAATCTGGATGGCGGCTGTGGATTCGGTGCTTCTGGTGGTAAGAGAGGACTGGGCGGATGTGCGGTATATCAATGATGGAGTGGATGTTGTTCGACAAAATCACACGGATTTCTCTGGTTTTATACTCAATGCATTCCATAAAGAGTGGTCCTCCAAGCACTACGGTTATCAATACGAAAAATATGGAACATATTCCAATGAAGACGGGGCTGAGGACGGTGGAGAGGGTCTGAAATATGGAAGAAATAAAACGTGAGATCCAGGGACGATATAATGACGAAGAAATCGACCTGTTACAACTATTGTTGGACATGGGAAAACATTTTCGACACTTATGGTGGCTGTGTGTGCTTTTGGTTTTAGGAAGTGCGGCGCTAGTGACGGGGGCGCTCTTCGTTTTGCGAAGCCCGATGTACCAAAGTAGTGCTAGTTTTACCGTGGCAACGGGGGAGGAAAGTGGAAGTTATAGCTTTTACTATGACAGCGGAACAGCTGACCAGTTGTCTATGACATTCCCTTATATTTTGGAGAGTGGGTACTTCCGCAGCGTATTGTTGGAACATCTGGGGACAAATAACTTGAATGGAACCATTACAGCGGAGACGATTTCGGGCTCCAATGTGGTGACCATGAAGGTGCAAAGTTCTAGTCCACAAGATGCGTACGCGATCTTGACGACTGCGATTGAAATCTATCCAGAAGCGGCCCACTTTGTGTTAGGAGATATTAGTTTTTCCATGCTGACACAGCCTCAGATTCCCAGTGAGCCGTATAATCGGCCCAGCATAGGGAAAAGCTGTTTGCTTGGAGCTGGCCTGGGAATGTTGCTTTCAATGGCGATTTTGTTATTGTTGGCAATCTTTCGCAAAAATGTGTGCGCGAAGGAAGAGATGAGGAAGATCACCAGTATGCGGTGTCTGGCCATGCTCCCTCGGGTCCATGTAAAAGCGCGGACAAAAAAACGTACGATGCAGCTCTCTTTTCTTAATCCATCTCTGCCCCACGGTTATACGGAAAGTATCCGTGTGCTGAAAAATCGAGTTGTGAAGGCAATGGAGTCCAAAAATCAAAAGGTGCTATTGGTTACCAGTACGGTTTCTGGGGAAGGAAAATCCGTAACAGCGGTAAATCTGGCTGGACAATTGGCCATAGACGGTGCCCGAGTTCTCTTGGTAGATGGCGATTTGAGAAAACAGCAGGACGGGCAACTTCTAAACCTCACGGCTGAGTACGGATTGATGGAGGCTTGTAAAGAGTCGGATATGGCAGCTGTATGGAAGGGAATTGAGCGAAATAGCGCTACATTGCAAGAGAGTGGTCTGCTGTTTTTGGGAGGAGGAAAAGTGTTGAATCAGCCGGCGTCACTACTCAATAGCTCAGAACTGAAACGCTGTATGCAGTCCTTGCGAGCAGAGGTGGATTATATTATAATTGATAGCCCACCCTGTGGAATGTTTCAAGATACAGCCATTCTGGCTGAATACGTGGATAGCGTCTTGTATCTTGTGGGCTATGATCGCCTGCCTGCCAGTGCGATTCGGGAAGGTATTCACGCATTGGGCGGACAACTGGCTACTTTTCTAGGATATGCATTTAACTCATGCCCTGAGAATCGAGGGGGGGACGGCTATGGATATGGGAAATATGGATATGGCCGTTATGGAATGTATGGATATAGTGGCAGGAAAGAAAGATGATTCAGGTGAACATGCGAGGGAAGGGTATTTTGGTGATTGAGGGGCCGACATTATGAGAAAAAGTGCCATGGAAATAAATCGGGAAACTCGGGATTTATTTCTTCGGATGGTAGGAGATTTTGCACTAGACAGAAAAAGCGTTTATCCAGACTGCTCCGGCGAATTGGAGGACCTGCTTTATCTAGCGCATATCCATAGTCTTGAACCTGTTGTGTACTACATGCTTCGGGAACAACGGAAGCAATTGTCGATCCAAAACTTAGAACAGGTCCAATACATGCAAAGGGTATATCATTCTGCTGTGTACATATCGGTGACTCAGGAGGCTAGCAGAGCGGAAATCGAAGAAGCCTTCGAGAAAGCGGGCATCAAGATAGTTTTCTTTAAGGGGGCGCAGCTGCGAGAGTTGTACCCTGTGCCAGAACTACGTACCATGGGCGATATGGACTGCCTGATTCGACGGGAAGACCGGGCCAAGGCCCACAAGTTGATGATCCAGTTGGGCTATGAGTGTCAGGTGGACGCAGAGCCGGTGTGGATGTATAATAGAAATGGCATTGTGATTGAGATGCATACGCTGCTGGCTGCTAAGGACATCGGTAATGGAGTCGATTACGAATTCTTCTTCTCGGATGCTATGGAACACGTGATGAAAAAGAATGGAAAGTTGTGTCTGGGAAAGGAGTATCATCTCTGTTATCTGATTTATCACATTGCTAAACACCTGTGTTCTACGGGAGCAGGGGTGAGGATGATTGCAGATATTGCAGCAACTTTGCGCTTCTACAGCGATACGATGGATTGGGAAGGGCTTAAATGTTTGCTGGAAGCGTCTTATCTGCATGAAACGGCGTTGGCAATCTATGGGCTGTGCTACAAGTGGTTTGGAGTGGAACCTCCTGAGCGATACAGTGGCTCAGAGTTAGTGCTGAAAGACTTAGAGGCATATATTGTAGGGGGAGGCGTCTTTGGCTTTGAAACGCACGACCTTGGAGATGTTTACCGGAGGAATGCGTTTCGAGGAAAAGCTGGAAATAGTGGTGATAGGTACTGCCTCAAAATGATGAAGGACTATTTTTTCCCTCCAGGCGCCTATCTTGTGAAGTATTTTCCTTTGGCGGAAAAGCGTAGATGGCTGTTGCCTGTGGCCTGGATGTGCCGCTGTTGGGCAGGCCTGTTTCGTCGAAAAGATCATTCTGTGGCGACTATACGCTCTATGACACGAGGAGATGCGGAACTCAGCTATCGGGAAGTACTCATGCTTAAGGAAATAGGATTATGAAGAGGAATGCTCTATAATACGAAATCTGGAGTATCGACAGTTTTTGCCTCCATCATAAAACAAAAATCCTCTGTCGCTATCTGGGAGTATAAGCAAAAAACTCTGTGGTATTACTGCAGAGTTTTTTGCTCTTTCTGAGCTAAAAACGAATGGCAAAATGTATATTCAGTGCAATTGCTGTGAAATTGTGCAGTTTGTCGAATCGCTCTTTTGAAACAGACGAAGTGTTGTGGGAGTGTACAATAAATGGAACGGGGATGGCAAGAATTTCTACAGACCGGGGAGTGAGGGGTGTATTGTAAAAAGAGAAGGGATAAGGTAGAATAAACTGTGTATACCCTGTGATATGCTAATAAAAAATATAATGCTATCGCACAGGGATCATGGTAGAAAATGAGAGAGTGCATTTTGCGCTTAGATCAAAAGGAGCGTTGAAGATCGTGGAGCCTTTTAAGAAAAAAGTGTGGCTTTCTACCCCTACTATGCATGGAGAAGAGTTGCGCTACATAACAGAAGCATATGAGAGCAATTGGATGTCTACGGTGGGTGAGAATATCAATGAAGTGGAGCGCATGACCTGTGAAAAGGTGGGATGCAAATACGCAGTGGCATTGTCTGCGGGGACCGCTGCCCTGCACCTGTCCGTGAAGCTGGCGGGTGTGAAGCCCGGTGATAAGGTGTTTTGCTCTGATATGACTTTTGGCGCTACGGTCAACCCAGTGGTGTACGAGGGTGGCGAGCCGGTGTTTATTGACACTGAGCGTGATACTTGGAACATGGACCCGGTGGCCCTGGAGAAAGCCTTTGAGCTATATCCTGAGGTCAAAGTAGTGGTGCTGGTACATCTGTATGGTACACCCGCTAAAGTGGATCAGATTCGTGCCATTTGTGACAAACATGGCGCGGTGCTCATTGAAGATGCTGCTGAGTCGCTGGGAGCTACATACAAAGGGCATCAAACAGGTACCTTTGGTTCCTATCGAGCCATTTCCTTCAACGGGAATAAAATCATAACTGGTTCCTCCGGTGGCATGCTACTTACCGACGATGAGCATGCCGCCAATAAGGCTCGAAAGTGGTCCACTCAGAGCCGTGAGAATGCCCCGTGGTACCAGCATGAGGAGCTTGGGTATAACTACCGCATGAGCAACGTAATTGCCGGTGTAGTACGTGGACAGTACCCTCATCTGGAAGAACACATTGCTCAGAAGAAGGCCATCTACATGCGGTACAAAGAGGGGTTCAAAGATTTGCCTGTGACCATGAACCCCTACGATGAAGCCAATAGCGAGCCCAACTTCTGGTTGTCCTGTCTGCTCATCAACCAGGAGGCTATGTGTCGTCAGGTACGCGGTGAGCAGGAGGCCCTGTACATCAGCGAACCGGGGAAGAGCTGCCCCACTGAGATTCTGGAGAAACTTGCCGCATACAACGCAGAGGGACGTCCTATTTGGAAACCGATGCATATGCAGCCCATTTACCGGATGCATGCTTTTGTCACCCGTGAGGGCAATGGTCGAGCCAATACCAACGCTTATATTGCTGGTTCTGGCGTTGACGTAGGCATGGATATTTTCCAGCGTGGCCTGTGTTTGCCCAGTGATAATAAGATGACCGAAGAGGAACAGGCCCAGGTCATTGAGATCGTGAAGAGCTGTTTTGCATAATGGAGGAGAGACGAGAGAGTATGGTGCAGACAAAGCACACACCCTATGGTTTGTATGAGCGCTTTTTTAAACGAGCTCTGGATATTTTCTGTTCTTTGATGGCGCTTCTGGTGTTTTGGTGGCTATATGTGATCGTGGCCATTTTGGTTCGGGTGAAGCTGGGCAGTCCGGTGCTGTTTACCCAGGATCGGCCAGGGAAGGACGAGAAGATTTTTAAGCTCTATAAGTTCCGCACCATGACAGATGCCCGAGATGAGAATGGTAGGCTACTGCCTGATGATGTGCGTTTGACCAAGTTTGGTAAGTTGCTGCGTTCCACCAGCTTGGATGAGTTGCCTGAGGTGTTCAATATTCTCAAGGGAGACATGTCTATCATTGGTCCTCGGCCGCTGCTGGTGAAGTATTTGCCCCTTTACAATGAGGAGCAAAAGCGTAGACACGAGGTGCGTCCAGGTCTGTCTGGGTATGCACAGGTCAACGGCCGCAATAGCGTGTCCTGGGAAGAGAAGTTCCGCATGGACGTGGAATATGTGGATTGTGTGACCTTCGTGGGGGACGTGAAAATCATTCTGGGTACGGTACTGAAGGCGTTTGTCAAACGAGAAGGAATCAATTCGGAGACGGCGGCTACGATGGAAGAGTTCAAAGGGACAGTGAAGAGCAAATGAAGACACTTGGAATTATTGGCGCCAGTGGCCACGGAAAAGTGGTTGCGGATATTGCCAAGAAATTGGGATATGAAGAGATCGTGTTTTTTGATGACAATCCAGAGGTAGACTACTGTGGTACTTATCCTGTTGTCGGAGTAACACAGAACATTTTCGAGTGCAACTGCCATGCATTTGTCGCTATTGGAAATCCAATGGTGCGCAGCCGTCTGCTGGAACAGCTGGAGCGAGAGGAGAAGGACGTTCCGGTATTGGTCCACCCCAGTGCAGTGGTGGCGGAGGATATTCAGCTTGGAACGGGAACTGTGGTGGCGGCAGGTGCGGTGATAAATCCCGGTGCTAGGATTGGAAAAGGTTGTATTATCAATACCTGTTCTTCGGTCGACCATGATTGCATCGTTGAGGACTATGTACATGTTTCCGTGGGAGCCCATGTGGCAGGAACAGTCCAGATTGGACACCATACTTGGATAGGAGCTGGTGCCACGGTCAGCAATAACTTAAACATCTGCGCTAACTGCATGATTGGTGCTGGTGCTGTGGTGTGCAAAGATATTGTGGAGGGGGGGAACTATATTGGAGTCCCGGCAAAGAAGAAATAAAATATGCTATGTAGTTACGATTCCTACTACGATTAGAGCCTTTTTCATCCCACAGCTGAAGTATTTGGCGGAACATGGGTATGACATCACGGTTGTGTGTGGACAGGACGATAAGCTACAACAGGACCTGGGGGATAATATTTGTTATACTCCTGTGGATATGCCGAGAGGATTATCTCTGTTTGGCTCGATGAAGGCGATCAAGTTACTGTATAATGTCATGAAAAGCAACAGATTTGACCTTGTTCAATACTCCACACCGAATGCTGCACTGTATGCATCAATTGCTTCAAAGCTAGCTGGAGTTAAGGTGCGCAACTATCACCTTATGGGGTTTCGATATTTGGGAGCATCAGGTATCGGGAAAAAAATTCTCAAGGGAATTGAACAGATTTCTTGTAAGCTATCCACATCGATTGAATGTGTCAGCGAGTCCAATCTAAGATTGGGGATTCAGGAAGGGATTTTTGAGGAGAAAAAGGCGACAGTTGTATGGCACGGCAGTACAGGCGGAGTTGATTTGAGACGCTTTGACTACGCCAAAAGATACATCTGGCGGAATGAAGTCCGATCCCAATTGGGCCTTGCAGATGATGACTTCGTGTTCGGGTTTGTGGGACGAATCACAAAAGATAAGGGCGTCAACGAAATCCTGGAAGCATTTCTGGGCAGTCAAGTGGGAACAAAGTTGCTGCTTGTCGGAGCGGAGGAAGGTTTGGACACCTTGGATCAATGGTTGCTTCAAAAAGCAAAGTCTCATCCAGATGTTATATTTCAAGGACCGGTAAGAGATGTAGAACGGTATTTATCTGCTATCGATGTACTGCTGTTACCCAGTTATCGGGAGGGATTTGGTAACGTGGTTATTGAAGCGGCCGCCGTAGGAACTCCAGCTATTATCAGCAACATTCCAGGGCCCATTGATGCAGTTGAGCCGGGTAAGACAGCACTTGTGGTTTCGGCCAAAAGTGTAAGTGAGTTGGAAATGGCAATGGAGTGTACTCGAGGAGACAAAGTTCATGGGATGAAAGAGAATTGTGTGGAGTTTGTACGGACACATTTTGACAGCGAAAAATTGTGCAAAAAAATATTGGAGAGAAAGAGTAAGCTGATAAACTAAATGAGATTGGTTGAGGGAGAAAAAATGGTAAGGGTGTTACATATTTTAAATAATTTGGGCAGTGGTGGTGCAGAGTCTTTTGTAATGAATGTCTATCGTAATATTGATCGTTCCAAGGTCCAGTTTGACTTTTTGGTTCGGAGTAAAGAGAATGGTGTGATGCTGAAGGAAATTGAGGGCATGGGAGGAAAGGTGACAATACTGCCAGGTTTTCCGAAACAGGTTTTTGCCAATTACAAGGCATTAAAACGTTATCTGAAAGAGCATGCAAAAGAGTACAAGGCGATTCATGTCCATGCAAATTCTCTGGTTTATGTAAAGCCGTTGGCGTTGGGGAAAAAATACGGGATAGAAAAAAGAATTATTCATTCCCATAATACCCGGAGTGCAGCAGGTTTTTTGCATAGAATGAACATTAATAGAATCGATAAATGGGTTACGGATCGATTTGCATGTTCAAATATGGCCGGAGATTTTATGTTTCCTAAGAAAAAATTCACATTTATTCCGAATGGAATTGAATTGGACAAATTTCGTTTTTCTCAGGAGGATAGGGAAAAAATTAGAGCGAAATTGGAGATTGGCGATACAACAACACTGATAGGGCATGTGGGGAGATTTACCCACCAAAAAAATCACGAAAAACTGCTCGATATTTTTGTGGAATATCACAAATTAAATCCATCATCTAAGTTAATGCTGGTTGGTGATGGGGAGGAAAAAGCAAAAATACACAATTTGGTTTCGCAAAATGGAATTAAAGATCATGTAATTTTTGCTGGGGCAGTTAACAATGTGAATGAATATCTTTCTGCAATGGATGTCTTTTGTTTACCTAGTTATTACGAAGGTTTAGCAATTGTGTTGATTGAGGCACAGGCAGCATCACTCCCTTGCATTGCTTCTTCATCCACTCCACCAGAGTCTAATTGTGGTAATGTTGTATATAAAAACCTAGAGGAATCTCCTTCGAGTTGGGCCTCTTCCATTTACAAAATGATTGAAAATGGAAGACATGAGAGTGACAAAGAAAAGCTAGGGAGATTTGATATTCGATCGGTTGCTAGGTACTTGGAAGCGTTCTATTTGGGGGGGATGAAATGAGCCTGGTTAAAAAAAACTTGAAATATATTCAGGAATTTGGGTTGGTGTTATTTATCTTATCTGGATTAGTGAGTATATTTGGTATATTCAAGATGTGGAATGTTCAGTATTTTGTGGAGCTTTGGAAACGGAAAAAAGTGAAAAAGTATCTGGAAAACGATATTTGCACACACGATATTATGCAGGAGGTTATTGCAACCGAACATTCAAAAGATATTGTGCACAAATCAAATGCGATTTGGGTTTTTTGGTATCAGGGAATAGAGTGCGCTCCTGACATTGTGAAAGCATGCATTGCATCCATCAAAGAGAATTGTAAGGATTATGATGTTGTTATTCTGGATAAGGACAATATTAGTAACTACTACGTTCCCACACGATCAATCCAGCAGAAGTTAAATGATGGACGCATGTCATTGACTCATTTTTCAGATATACTAAGGATGAATTTATTGAACTCCTACGGTGGAAGATGGATTGATGCAACTATTTTCCTTACTGGGGATGTCTTTAAAGACAGACGATTTTTTACATTAAAAGGTGATTTTGATACAAAAAGAATATCAGAAGGCAAGTGGACAGGCTTTTTTATGGGAGGGGAGAATCCGTATCTATACCACTTTTTAACGATTGCCTTTAATCAGTATTGGGAAAAGCATGATATGCTAATCGGGTATTTCCTGATTGATTACTTGATTGACTTAGCATATTGCAGTAACGAATCTATTAAAGCGTGCATTGATTCTGTTGAAAAGATTAATGGAGATATCTATTTTTTGCAAAACAATTTGAATAATATATTAGATGATGCGAAATATCAGAAATTTACTACAGAAACTATGGTTCACAAATTAACCTACAAAACAGAGTTAATTGAGAACACGGATAGCATTTATAATAAATACATTAAAATACATATCAAGAAATGAAAAGTGGTGAGGAATTTGAGAGAAAAAAAGGTTTCTATTATTATGGGCATTTACAACTGCGCCAAAACATTGGATACGGCAATTGAATCTGTCTTGACACAAACGTATACCAATTGGGAACTGATTATATGTGATGATGGGTCGACAGATAATTCCTACGAAGTTGCAAGGAACTACCAGCGGAAATATCCTGAAAAAATAATCTTGCTGAAAAACAAGGAAAACCAAAAGTTGGCTGCCACTTTGAATCATTGCCTTTCGGCGGCAACCGGTGAATATGTTGCCAGGATGGATGCGGATGATGAAAATCTGCCCGAAAGATTAGAACGAGAAGTTGCGTTTTTGAATGAGCATCCTGGAATTACCTGTGTTGGTTCCAGTGTAGTGGTATTTGACGATCACGGTTCTGAGTATGTGCGTGTGTTCAGCGATAACCCCCAGCATACATGCCTAATACATGGTGCACCGTGTGCCCATCCGACGATTATGATGCGAAAAGAAGCTTATGATCAATTAAATGGCTATCGGTCTGCACCAGAAACGCAGCGGGCAGAAGACATCGACATGTGGTTTCGTTTTTTTCGAGAAGGTTTTACTGTTTGGAATATTCAAGAACCACTGTATCGATACAGAGAAAATGCTGCTGACTTTAAAAAGCGAACAATGGAAGCGGCGATCGGCACAACAAAAGTCTGCCTGACGGGATATAAAACGCTGCACTATCCATTGCACTACTATCTGTATGCATTTAAGCCGATTGTAGTTACGCTGATTCCAAAGAGGCTGATGCACATGTATCATACTCATTTAGATAATAGGAAGAAAAGATGAATCAAGATTTAAAAGAAATTATTACTGAAGATAAAGAATACTACTATGGTGGAGGAGCTAAAAGGGTATATAGAGCGATAACCCACAATCCACTATATCAGAGAGGAAAATACATAATAGCTGCACGTAAAGCAGGTTACTATTTTTTGCATAGAAACTCTTTGATAAATAAAATACGGTTCCTATATTACTCCAGAAAGAAAAATGTTCTTGGTGAAAAACTAGGAATTGAGTTGGGACCACATGAATTTGGAAGAAGAATAAGAATATATCATAATAATATTGTAATTAACGCAGGTGCGATTATAGGAAACGACTGCGAACTCTATGGGAATAACTGTATAGGAAATAAAGGAAGCGCCTCAGATGCATTGGGGGCCCCGATAATCGGAGATAAGGTGTCTTTTGGAGTGGGAGCAAATGCGATTGGTAGAATTTCAGTTTGTGACCATGTACAGGTTAGTAGCATGTCTTTGGTAAATAAGGATATTACAGAATCTGGATTATATGGAGGCGTTCCTGTACGATTGATTAGGTCTAAAACGTAAATGCCCACTTGGAATGAGGAGGAGAACATTGGTTGTATCATTGTCTTATTTAGGAAGTGTTGCACTTTATGTATTTGTATTTATAGTATCTGCATGTGTGTTAAGAGCTAAGATAAGAAATCGTACGCTTCAAATTGTTTTAGCCTCCGTACTTCCGTTTCTGATTTCAGGATTCCGCTATAATGTTGGATGGGATTATGGAAGCTATGCGTGGGGATATGAATTGTTTGATCCAAGCTTATCCTTATTTGAGATGCTCAGTGAATATCAGTTCGGTGACTCAATAGGATTAAATCTTGTGTTGATTATTACTAAGAATCTAAATTCCCAATTTCTGTTCTTTGGGATTACTAGTGCTCTTTGTTTTGTGCCTGCTTTTCTTTATTTAAAGAAAGAATGGGACACACGAGAATATTTCATTCCACTAGCGATTTTCGTAACGGGATTCTCATTGTTTTTCACAGGACTTAGCGCAATAAAGCAAGGAATTGCCATTAGTTTTTGCTTATACTCATTAAGTTATGTGTTCCATCGAAAGCCCGTTAAATTTCTGCTGTTTGTAGTGATTGCTTTCTTGTTTCACTCCAGCGCCCTCCTATTCTTACCCGTATACTTTTGCTGGGATCATAGAGGAAAATCAGCAGGGTGGAAGCAATTTTGTGCAATAGGTGGAGCGTTTTTATTTCTTACCTTTTTTGCAGAGATTATTTCCACCTTTGGTGGGGAGAGATTTGAGGAGTATGCTACCTCCGTTGTTAGAACCAATAACTACATGTTTTATTTGACTTTATTTTGGTTGCTTATCTTTCTGGTATTTCGACGCAAACTTGTTAAATTAGACGCTAGAAATGAGATGCTGATCGTTCTCTATGCTATTGCGGTTATTTTTATGTTGCTAGGCTTTCAGAATGCATTTGTAAAACGAATTGCCTATTATTTTGATGTAGTTCAGATTATGTTATTGCCTCAGCTGGTTTTTATTTTTACTAAGCGCAGCAGGAAGTTAGTTGTGATGCTAGTGGGAGTTTACATTGTTTTATATTGTATGATGCAGAATAGTGGAGCGGTGGATAGCATGGCTCCTATTCCATATGCTTTTGTATTCGGAGAATTAGCATGAACATGAAGAAAGTATGTATTTTGCAAAATAGTATGACCTATGGTGGAACAGATACATTTGTGATTAACCTTTGCAGAGGTCTGGTCGAGGACGGATACCATGTGACAGTTATATTGTCCGTTGATGAAGACGAACACTTGCCAAGAGAAGGAGAGTTATCGGGGACAGGTGTTCGAATCTTGAAAACCTGTCATTTGCGTGGGGTTGTGTCAAAGCTTAAACATTTAAAGCTTCTATACGCAGAATTAAAGAGAGGAAAGTACGATGCCTTTCAGAGTAATGTTGATCTCTTTAACGGGCCACAGATGCTGGTGTCATGGCTGGCCAGAGTTCCTGTGCGGGAGTGCCATTCCCATAACTCTCAACAGGATAGAGAATTGAGTCAAGGAAGGACCTTGGCAATCAGATTATATCAAGGCGTAATGCGTTGGCTATGTTGGACGTTTTCAAATCGCAGGTGTGGCTGCTCTCAGCGGGCAATGGATTTTCTGTTTTTAAATAAGTGGAGAAAAGATCAACGTGCAAAAATTATTCATAATGGGATTGATGTAGGGCTTTATCGAGAGAAAGACGATAAAGAACAAAGAAAGAAAATGATGGGACTAAATAATTCCTATCATATTTGTACGGTTGGTCGCATTTCATTTCAGAAAAATCCAGAATTTCTCCTGGATGTTTTTTTTGAACTGTCAAAGATGAGAAGCGATGTGGATTTGGTGTGGTGTGGCAAAGGTGAAGATGAAGCTGCCATACGTGAACAGATTTCTGAATATGATTTGGAAAAGCGAGTAAAAATGCTTGGCGCAAGGAACGATATTCCTGAAGTGTTATCTAGTTCAGACGTTTTTTTGTTCCCAAGCAGGTTCGAAGGACTGGGTATTGTGCTAGTTGAGGCACAAGCGGCCGGGCTGCCGTGTATTATATCTGATGTAATTCCCGACGAAGTGAATTGTGGGCTTTGCATGCCACTTTCACTTGATACAGGTGCGGAACACTGGGCGATGCAAATAAACAATATACTGGATAAGAAAATTTCGCTCAGCTTAGATGAAAAAAAGTTAAAAGCCTATGAAATCGAGACAATGATCAAAGAGATGGAAGAGGTACTAAACTAATGGACAAAAGAAAACGGATTGTTTTTGTTAATCTTCATTCCGACTGGATGCTTGTGAAAAGTGCAGCTGTATATTTGTTTAAATATTCTGCAGCAATCAAGCATGGGTACTTGTTGAAATATCTGTTGGACCACCCGGAGTATGAGGTGTGCAATTATATTAATGATCGTGGTTTTTCGTGGCTACGAAACGACAGCATAGGATTGATGAAATTTCTGAACATGTTTCGTTTTGCTGAAAATAGAAAGACAATGAAGGTCAACGGCATTGATTCGAAGAAAATCACTGTATTAAAAAGTGCTTCAGAGATAAAACCGGATGATATGGTAGTTCTATATAACGTTTGTTCGGATAATTATAGGGGTATGGATGGTGTTCATGCCTTCAAAGCTTTGAGTATGCTCCATTTTCATGGCATAGAAGGCGAAAGTGACGTAATTAGAAGAGCTGATGTAAGTTGCCTATTTGGTGAGGTAAATTTGGAAACCAACTGTGAACTGTATCGCCGCTATTACCATGTGGATAAACCCTGGATAACCCATCCATTTGTGTTCGCTGAACGCTTTCAGAATAGAGTGCCGTTTGGCCAAAGAAAGAATATGGCGTTTGCAACAGGTACTATCACTTATAAGCATCACAAAGAATTTGTGGAAACCTATATTGATCCTTGTGACCAGCCGACCCGGAAACAGATTAAGGACAATCCAGAGTTTTTCAAAGATACAGTGTATTGTACAAGTAGTGACTACCTGGAAGATGACGCTGGGAAAAAAGTTAACGAAACAGATATTCTACCTATTAAATTATATAAGAAAATATATAATAGAACTCATGTCGGAAAGCAGAAAAAGTATTACTCCTTTGACATGGTAGAAGCATTTAACAACTACAAGATGTGTATTGTCGGGGAAGAAATTCTGGGAATACCCGGAATTGGCTTTGTAGAGGGAATGGCATGCGGCTGTGCATATATTGGACAGGATATGCCAGCTTATCGAGATTGGGGACTCATTCCTGGTATCCACTACATAACATATGATGGAACTAAGGAGGACTTGAAGCGGGTAATCGAATATTACCAAATGGATGACCATCAGACTGAACTTGAAAAAATAGCTCGTACAGGTTGTGAGTACGTTAGAACGCATTTTAATGGAGATGCAGTAGCGCAACAGCTAATAGAAAAATTGGAAGAGCAACAAAAACTTTGGCTTGAGCAGAGAGGAAAGTAATATGGGAGAGAAAAAACTTCATTTAATTATGCCGATGGGAGGGGCAGGTTCTCGTTTTTTTAAGAATGGCTTCGTAATGCCGAAGCCATTAATTGAAATCAACGGGAAGCCTTTTTTGTACTGGGCAACGCGTTCTATTGAAAAATACGTAGAGTTGGAAGACATTACTTTTGTTGTATTAAAACAGCACATTGCAGATTTTGATATTGATAAAGTGATTTTACGTTATTTTCCTGATGCAAAAATTGAGGCAGTGGATTTTGAAGAGGTTAAATCTGGACCGGTGATGACTTGCCTTAGTGGGCTAAAAAACGTATCAGATGATAAACCAATCCTATTTAATGATTGCGATCATATGTTCTCTTGTAGTTCTTTTGCTCGTGATATGAATTCTGGTACGTGGGACTACGATGGAGCATTGTTATCGTTTGATTCTGATCAGCCGCAATTTAGCTACATTCAATATGAGAATGATCGAATCATAGGTACAGTAGAAAAAAAGGTTGTCAGCAATCATGCAATTTGTGGTGCGTATATGATTCGTAACGCTCAATTGTTCCGTGATATGGCGGAAATGTATCTGAAAAACTGCAATTATAGTGAATATTTTGTGAGTGGTATCTATAATGTGATGTGCCAAAAAGGACTTGACGTGCAAAATCATACAGTGGATTTTCATGTTCCGTTTGGTACCCCGGCGGAATATGAGAAGGCTCAGGATTCAGAGTATTTTACAGTATTAGAGTGAGCAAGGGGCGCGTATACAGGATGCCGCAAAATCGGGAGTGAGAGATAAGGTGAACAGCTATAATTTAGGTGGTCATTCTGGATGTCAAATTTATTTGATGGAAGATGATGATGGAAAGTCCTTTGTTCGTAAGATTTCAAAGGATGAGAATTATAACGAGAGGTTAAAAGCTCAAAGTGAAAAGCAAGCCTCTTTCCATGGAGAGCCGGTTAAAGTCCCGGCCGTTTTGAATCAGGGGTATACGGAAGAAGGCTTGTACTTTTTTGATATGGAATATGTCCAGGGGATTACACTTGCCGAATACATCAAAACGATGGAAATAGGGAAAGTGAAAGGACTTGTCGAGTCATTGGTTAGTAGCATAATACCCACCAAAGCCATTGCATCTACTCCGGAGTGCAAATATGATGTGTCACAAATATTTGCAAAAAAGCTGTCGGGTCTGAAAAAGACTTTATCTGTCCACCATAATCCTGTAATTGATCAGTCCTTGGCTTTACTGGAAGCACATGATTGGAGTAAACTGAATTATTCTCAGTGTCATGGCGATATGACTTTGGAGAACATCATTGTCAAAAATGACAAGCTCTATTTCATTGATTTTCTGGATTCATTTTATGACTCATGGGTTCTAGATATTGGGACATTGCTGCAAGATGTTCAGGTAATGTGGTCTTATCGTTTTCAAGAAACCGTTAGCATGAATACGGTGCTCCGCTTGATTGTTTTCCGGGATTTGTTAATTGATGAAATAAAAAAGGTAAATCCTGCATATGTAGTTGATGTATATTATTCGTTGTTACAAAAACTGATAAGGATTTATCCTTATACAAAGGACGAATTTACATATAATTTTTTGAATGAGAATACAAGGCGTGTGATTGATAAGATAATTCAGTTAGAAAAAGGGGCAGGGGAGGAATCATTATGAGTACACTGATCGTACCCTGCATGGGACGGAAGTTGGCCAATGGAATTCCACAGTATTTAAACCGTCACCCGAACGGGAAATTGTTGATTGAACGCAGTATTGAGGGTGTATATACCGACCAGTATAAAAAGGTTTTGGTTGTTTTGCTGGCTGAGGATGAAAAAAAGTTTCATTCAAAGTCAATCATCTGTCGTGAAGTAGTAAAATACCCCATTGAAGTAGTTATTCTTGATGAGATGACATGTGGACCAGCGGAAACAGTGTATGAAGCATTAAGAAGAACCAATATCACAGGGGCGGTTGTTGTGAAAGATGCCGACAATTATCTAAGGACAGAGCAGGTTCCACAAGGAAATTTTGTTGCCGGACTTGATTTGAATAAATGGGAACGAGATATCCACAATTTAAGGAACAAGAGTTTCTTGATTGTAAATGAGCAAGGAAATCTATTGGATATTATTGAAAAACAGGTAAGGTCTGATATAATTTGCTTGGGTTTATATGGATTTAATAAGGCTGAGGATTTTATAAAGGCGTATGAACATTTGAATGATGCAAGCTATCCGATTACTAAGTTGTATGTTAGTCATGTGATTTCTTATCTGATTGGTTACTCAGGGCGAGTATTCCATTACGTACCTTCCTTGGCGTACGAGAATTGGGGAGACGAACGTCTTTGGAAAGATATGCAGCGAGATTATACGCTGTACTTTATAGATCTAGATCACATACTAGGTACGGAAGGCGTTCTAACTGAGAAAAATAAGATGAAGCTTACGACCTTGCAAAACAGAGGGGCTTCTTTCGTAGGATATACCGTAAAAAATGAGTATTATAAAATTGAAGCCTTGAAGGTATTGGGGGAAGCCGGACTACATTTTATCAAGATTGTGTATGGCTGTCCGTATTCAGAAAATAAGGAAATTATCGCTTCGGAAGAAGGACTTGAAAACAAAGTGATTGAATTATAGGAAGGTCGGCACAATGGACCAATAAAGAAATTACACGATTTGTTTTATGCGTTTAATAAATAGCGTTCGTTGTTATACCCCACAGCAATTATTTTGTTAAGTAAAGTGCATTCATAAGCTATTTCTCCCTCGCAGGCTTTGCTTTGGCTGGGAGAGGTATTATAAATAAGCTGATCTGAAAGGATAAGGTTGAAACATTGTAGTCTAAGTACCATTCCGAAAAAGGGCGCACAAACCCAAGCCCCCTAAAAGCGGGCAAAAATCGAATTTATGTTTAAAATCTAAACAGTAGGTGGAGCG
>NZ_NFIH01000024.1 GCF_002161675.1 Pseudoflavonifractor sp. An44 | reverse complement strand
AAGCTCAATACTCGACCTCGCAAATGCCTGGGATGGAAAACTCCTGCGGAAGTCTTTTATCACCAGGTGTTGCACTTGACTTGACAATGCGCCCGATGAGAAATGGGGGAAAGAATCGCCAAAGGCGGGGCCTTCCCCCGCCTTGTGGAATCCACCCCGCCGGTACGGGGCTGCCTGATGCGTCTTTCTCTTCTCGGCCCTGGTCCGGTGGGGTCACATAGATAGACTGTCTTTCTACAGAATGCACCTGCTTCTCTGAAAAATGCTACTTCTACTTCCAGGGCCTCACCCTGGTGAGCCGCTGTTCCCAGCGATCGGTGGCCTGGCTGACGGCGGCGGGAACGCCGCTTCTCCAGGGAAGGCCCGGAGGTGGAAACCGCCCAGCCATAGGGCCAGCTGCCATAGTGGCCTGGTGTGGTGGCAGTGGCAGGAGCCACAGCAAGGGTAACGGGCCGAACATAGGCTTGACATATTTACAGCCTCGTACCCCAGGGAGGTCCTTAGGGGGGAACGCCCTAAGCGGGTTTTGGTTCCTTTTGCCCGCACAAAAGGAACCCCCAGCGGGGAGCGTCACCCTTGACAACCCGGCCCCGCCCGTCTACCATGAATGGAAGAACAAAAAAGGGGGAATTGCCATGACCATCGACGGCTTTCAGTCTCTCACTCTCCTGGACTTTCCCAACAAGGTGGGGTGCACGGTGTTTTTGGGAGGCTGCAACTTCCGCTGCCCCTTCTGCCACAACGCCCCCCTGGTGGAGGGGGAGCGCCCCTCCCCTGCCATGACCCTGGAGGAGCTGCACCACTTCCTCACCCGGCGGCAGGGGCTGCTGGACGGGGTGTGCGTCAGCGGCGGCGAGCCCCTGTTGAACCCCCAGCTGCCCCAGCTGCTGGAGCTGGTCAAGGGCCTGGGCTATCTGGTAAAGGTGGACACCAACGGGAGTTTTCCACAGCGGCTTGTGGAATTGTGGAAATCTGGCCTGGTGGACTACGTGGCCATGGACATCAAAAATAGCCCCGCCCGGTACGCAGAGACCGTGGGCGTGCCGGGGCTGGACCTCTCCCCCATCCGGGAGAGCGTTTCCTGGCTGCTGGAGGGCCGGGTGGACTACGAATTTCGCACCACCGTGGTGCGCCAGTTCCACGATGCCCAGTCCTTTGCCCAGATTGGGCCTTGGATTGCCGGGGCCAAGCGGTATTACCTCCAGACCTTCACCCACCGGGACACGGTGCTGCGCCCGGGGCTCTCCGCCTGGGA
Organism: Pseudoflavonifractor sp. An44; assembly: GCF_002161675.1. Taxonomy (GTDB): domain Bacteria; phylum Bacillota; class Clostridia; order Oscillospirales; family Oscillospiraceae; genus Enterenecus; species Enterenecus faecium. The sequence continues at coordinate 39,570 of NZ_NFIH01000024.1, read as the reverse complement.
TGGGGAGACCATGGAGGGCTTTGCCGCCCAAATGCGCCCCTATGTGTCAAACGTCGAAGTGCGTTGAAGGGGGTCGAACGGTTCCATCTTTACATTTTGTATCAAACAAGGTATGATGTTACCGACAATTTATGACCTTCTCCCGCCCCAGGCGGGGGAACTGTTCGAGGTGACAATATGGAAATCAAACGCATGCAACTGGGCATGATTCAAACCAACTGTTATATCTTCTGGGACGAGAACACCCTGGACTGCGCCGTGGTGGACCCCGGCGACGACGGGGAGCAGGTGGCCGCTTTCATCCAGGGCCGTGGCCTGAATCCCGTGGCCATCCTCCTCACCCACAGCCACTTTGACCACATCCTGGGCATTCCCGGCCTGCGTTCTCAGTGGCCCAACCTGCCTGTATACTGCCACCCGGCGGATGTAAACCCCAACGAGACCACCACTTCCCTGTTCGGCACCACCTTCCCCAGCGTCAGCTCCTTTGGGAACGTGCTGCCCTACCAGGAGGGGGACACCGTGCCCGTAGGCGGCCTCACCGTCCACGTGCTCCATACCCCCGGCCACACCCCCGGCGGCGTGGTGCTCCAGGTGGAAGACGCCCTGTTCACCGGAGACACCCTCTTTGAGGGCTCCATGGGCCGCACCGATTTGGAGGGTGGCAGCGAGACTCAGCTGCTCCATTCTCTCAAGCGCCTGGCCCAGCTGCCCGGGGACTGGCGGGTGTTCCCCGGCCATGAGGGCTCCTCGACCCTGGAGCGGGAGCGCACCACCAACTTCTGCATGCTGGAGGCCATGAGACGGGGATGAAGCTGTATTTGGTGGGCCACCAGTACCAGTACGCCGTGGAGCAGATGATGATGACCCTGTTCCCCGGCCAAAAACCCGAATATCCCGACACACCACCCACCTGGGACCAGTCCATGGCCCAGGTGGAACTGTTCACCCGGGGGCATGCCGTGGTGGCCCATGCCAAGCTGTGGTGGGACGGGGGTGTGTATGAGGCTGAGCGCCGTGAGCCGGAGACCAACCTCACCGGCGGGCTGGAGGACGACCGGGTGCGCCAGCGGGTGATTCGCCTGGCCTTCTACGACGCCGGAGTGGCTGTCCTGGGCCAAGAGCCCCCCTGGGGGGCCCTTACCGGGGTGCGCCCGGTGAAGCTGCCCACCCGCCAGATGGTGGCGGGCGACACCCCCCAGCAGGCCCGGGACACCCTGACAGAACTCTACCGGGTCAGCCCCTCCCGGGCGGACCTGGCCATGGACTGTGCCCACGCCGCCCTGTCTGTTATCCGCAGCCTGGAGCCCAAACAGCTGTCTTTGTATGTGGGTATTCCCTTCTGTCCCACCCGGTGCGCCTACTGCTCCTTCATCTCCGCCGATGTGAAGGGGGCGCTGGCCCTGGTGGAGCCCTACGTGGACGCCCTGTGCCGGGAGATTGAGGAGGCCGGGGCGCAGCTCAGAGCCCACGGCGTCACCGTCAAGACCGCCTACATGGGAGGCGGCACCCCCACTACCCTGTCCGCCGCGCAGATGGACCGGGTGCTCACCCACATGGAGCAGCACCTGCCCCTGGAGGGGTGCGTGGAGTTCACGGTGGAGGCGGGCCGCCCGGACACCATTACCCGGGAAAAGTTGGAGGTGCTGAAGGCCCACCACATCCACCGCATCTCCATCAACCCCCAGACCATGGAGGACTCGGTGCTCATCGAGATGGGCCGGGCCCACACCGCCGCCCAGATCGTGGACGCCATGGACTTGGCCCGTGAGGCCTACGGCGGCATGGTGAATATGGATTTGATTGCAGGGCTGCCCACGGACACGGTGGAGGGCTTTGCCCGCACCCTGGAGCAGGTGGTGGCCATGGACCCCGCCAACATCACCGTCCACACCCTGGCCCTGAAAAAGGGGGCCAAGCTCATGGAGGAGCAGGGTAAGCTGTGCACGCCCCAGGAAGTGGCGGACATGCTGGCCTATGCCGAGAACACCCTGCGGGGAGCGGGATATGTGCCCTACTACCTGTATCGGCAAAAGTACATGTCCGGCTCCTTTGAAAATGTGGGCTGGGCCAAGCCTGGTGCCGTATGCGCCTACAACATCATCATGATGGAGGAGCTGCAGTCGGTGCTCTCCCTGGGGGCCGGGGGCATCACCAAGCTGGTCAACCCCGCCACGGGGAAAATTGACCGCCTGTCCAACCCAAAGTACCCCAAGGAGTATTTGGAAAGCTGGGAGCGGATTTGCCAGCATAAAGCCCAGGCGGCGGAGTTTCAACATCATTTGAATGGTTGAGGTTACCTGTAATGTCTTGACATCATTTTCCTGTAGAAGTATAATGTGTGGTAACAACCTTACCGCATCACTTTGAGGAAAGGAGAGACCATAAGACTCCTTTTTAGGGGCTTTATGGGAAAGATTATGAAAACAAAGAGGTACCTTGCTCTGACCATTGCTTTGGTTCTGCTCATTGCGCTGTTTCCTGTAACAGCGTGGAACCAGGCCATAGCCGCTCCCGCCAACGATACAGTGGACATTTCTGACCCTGCTTTTTTGGCCTACCTGAACAGTGAGCTGGACGAAAGCAGACCCAGTGACACACCTATTACCCAAGAAGAAATGGCCAGTTTCACCTCCATCGATACTCGGTGGACGGAAGAGTCGATCAGCAGCATCAAAGGCATTTCTGCTGCAGTGAATCTGAAACGGCTGGCAGTATCCGGGGATATAACCGGTTTGGAGGATATTGCTGCGCTGGAGAATTTGACGTCTCTGACGGTAACGGAAAATGAAAATGTGGAAGATTTGACCTTTTTGGGAGAGAAGCACAATCTGACTTCCTTGTCTGTGGGAGAAAACCCGAATATGACCTCTCTCCAAGGCTTGACTTCCAATACCTGTCCTTCCCTGTCCGTACTCGATTTGTCTCTGAACTCCAATTTGGCGGATATTTCTGCTTTGGATCATGTAGCCTTCCCTGGGCTGACCAAACTGGATTTGGGTGACAGCCCTGCAATTTCCAGCATTTCTGCACTGTGTGGATATACCGCTCTGACCGATTTAAACCTGGAGAAGGTGAAAATTACAGAGGAAAACCGTGAGGACTATCGAAACGCAGTTGCCAGCCTAACAGCGCTGAAGTCCCTATATATGCCTTATTGTGGAGTGACGGATGCCGATGCTGAGGTAATGTTTGCGCCCCTGTCTCAGCTGAAAACTCTTGTCCTGAACGTCAATGATCTGACCAGTGTGGACTTTGTGGATACTATGTCCGCCAACCTTACCACGCTTGGTCTCTACGGCAACGAGATTACCGACATGGACAGCCTGAAAAAGTTTCAGGATCTGAAGACGTTGGGCTTTAGTGGAAACCATGTCACTGATTTCAGCTTTATTTCTGCGTTGCCCCAGTTGGGGAATGGTAGCATCCGCCATGAAGAGGGAACGGAAAGCTTCCCCTTTGTCTCCCAATTCCAAGTGGGAGATCCCTCTGACCGCATAGAACTCAGCAATGGCACCCTTACCATTGAAAATCCCTATGTGCAGCCCAATGGTGAGCCCATTTCCTTCGCAGAGGCTTTGCCTGCCCATGTGCTTGGACAGCCGGATGACTCTGGTTACACCATTTCTTATGACGAGGCGACAAACGAGATTACCCTGGAACATGTGAGTGGAGATGTGAGCTTCTATGTGAACTATCAGCTGCCCGCATCCAATGGGAAATTTAAGGTGTGTAAGCTGTTCATCAATGTGTACGCCGATCATCAGCACACCTGGTCTGCCACCACCTATACCTGGGCGGAGGATGGCAGTTCCTGCACGGCCTCCCGGGTGTGCGAAGACAATGCTGCCCATGTGGAACAGGCCACCGCTGTGATTGACCAGCAGCAGACCAAGGAGCCCACGTGCACACAGGCTGGTGAGACGACCTATACCGCTACGTTTGACCAGGATTGGGCTGTGACCCAGACTATGACCCTGGCCGATGTGGCCAAGCTGTCCCACAGTTACAGCCAGGCATGGCAGTGGGATGACACCAGTCATTTCCATAGCTGTGAGCTCTGTGGAGAAAAAGCAGATGCCGCTGCCCATACGTTCCAGTGGGTCACGGATACCCAGGCCGGAGAGAAGTACCAGAAGTGCACCGTGTGCGGCTATCAGTTGGCTGCGGAGCCTCTGCCTACCGCTTCTCCCGCTCCCTCTGCTACCCCCAATCCTGCTCCCTCCGCCACGCCTGCCCCCAGTCAGCCCCCTCAGACTGGAGATACCTCCTCTGTGCTGCTGTGGATTTCGGCCCTGGCTATGTGTTCGGTCCTGCTTCCTGCCCTGATCGCCTGGAAGCGAAATGTCAGATAATTTTCTGATCATCCCATCGGGACGCAGTAGCCGCTGCGTCCCGATTTTTTTCAGAAAACCATTGACAACGCCCCCAGGCGTTGATATAATGTCAAAGCCGCTTTGAATGGGACATAAGTGAAGCACACGCTTCCTCCCCCGACAGCGAGCCCGTAATAAAGGAAAGGCAGGTGCAAAGTATGCACGCAATCATCGAGACCGGCGGCAAGCAGTACAAGGTGACCGAGGGCGACGTCCTCTACATCGAGAAGCTGGATGCCGAGGCCGGTAGCTCCATCACCTTCGACAAGGTTCTGGCTGTCCTGAACGGCGACAGCGCTACCTTCGGCGCTCCCGTTGTGGAGGGTGCCTCCGTCACCGCCAACGTGGTGAAGAACGGCAAGGGCAAGAAGGTGCTGGTCTTCAAGTACAAGCCCAAGAAGAACTACCGCCGTCGTCAGGGCCATCGTCAGCCCTACACCAAGGTGGAGATCACCAAGGTCAACGCCTAATTTAGGAGGCGCCATATGACCACCGTCACATTCCACGCAAGCAATGGCCGTATGGACGGCGTTGTGGTGGATGGACACAGCGGCTACGCCGATGCCGGGTCCGACATCGTCTGTGCCGCCATCTCCTCTACCGTGGGCCTTCTGGAGTGCACTTTGAATGAGGTGCTGGGTCTGGGAGCGCCGGTAAAGGTCAAGGAGGAGGAAGCCCACCTGTCTCTGCGGCTTCCTACTGGCCTGAGCCAGGGAAATGAGCACACCAGCCAGAATTTGATGGTTGGCTTGATGGTCTATCTCCAGGCTCTGAGCCAGGAATACCCCGACAATCTCATCGTTCTGCTGGACGATGATGACGAGGACTGAGGTCCTCAATCAGCCTTTAGAAAGGACGGTAACGACTTATGCTGAAGATCAACATCCAGCTCTTCGCTCACAAGAAGGGCGGCGGCTCCACCAAGAACGGCCGTGACTCCGAGTCCAAGCGCCTGGGCGTGAAGCGTGCCGATGGTCAGTTCGTTCTGGCCGGCAACATTCTGGTTCGTCAGCGCGGCAGCCACATCCACCCCGGCACCAACGTGGGTAAGGGCTCCGACGACACCCTGTTCGCCCTGGTGGACGGCAAGGTGAAGTTCGAGCGCATGGGCAAGGACCGCAAGAAGGTCTCCGTGTACGAGATCGCTCAGTAATGCTGTTAAAACGTCCCGGACATAGCTCTTGTCCGGGACGTTTTTGTAATCCCACAAAATGCACGCATTTTGTGGGAGCTTGCAGCCCGCTGCATGCATAATTGGGTCAAAGGGCGACCCAATTCCACACTGGCGGGCTCCAGAAGTGTCTTTTCCCATGCGCATGTCCTGGGAAAAGACGTGATTTTAATTTATTTCCCCGCCTGGAGGCGGGGAAACTCTGCCGAGGGCTTTTTGACCTGGGCGCTCAATCGAAATCTGTGCCGCAGGCACACCATACTTCTTCATTATTCATTATTCGTTATTCACTTTTTTCGAAATGGAGGTGCCTACCATGGCCAATCAATTCATTGATACCGCCCGAATCCTGGTGCGGGCCGGGGCGGGCGGCGGCGGCGCCGTCTCCTTCCACCGGGAGAAATACGTGGCCGCTGGCGGTCCCGACGGCGGCGACGGCGGACGGGGCGGCAACATCGTCCTCACCGTGGACCCCCACATGTCCACCCTCATGGACTTCCGCTATAAGCGCAAGTATGTGGCCGAAACCGGCATGAACGGCAGCGGCAAGCGCTGCACCGGCAAGGACGGGGCGGACCTGGTCATCAAGGTGCCTCGTGGCACCGTGGTGCGGGACGCCGAGACCAAGGAAATCATCTGCGACATGTCCGATGACAAGCCCTTTGTGCTGGCCAAGGGCGGCAAGGGCGGCTGGGGCAACCAGCACTTTGCCACCCCCACCCGCCAGGTGCCCCGGTTTGCCAAGGCCGGCCTGCCCGGGCAGGAGCGGGACGTGATTTTGGAATTGAAGCTGCTGGCCGATGTGGGTTTGGTGGGCTTCCCCAACGTGGGCAAGTCCACCCTCTTGAGCGTGGTCACCCGAGCCCAGCCCAAGATCGCCAACTACCACTTCACCACCCTCTTCCCCAACCTGGGCGTGGTGCCCATGGAGGAGGGCCGCTCCTTCGTGCTGGCCGACATCCCTGGCATCATTGAGGGCGCCGCCGAGGGCGCTGGCCTGGGCCACGACTTTTTGCGCCACATTGACCGCTGCCGCCTGCTCATCCACGTGGTGGACGTGTCTGGCAGCGAGGGCCGGGACCCGGTGGAGGACTTCGACACCATCTGCACCGAGCTGGAGCAGTGGTCCCCCGAGCTGGCTAGCCGCAAAATGCTGGTGGCTGCCAACAAGGTGGACGTGATGGAGGACCCCGAGCTGCTGGAGCGGCTGCGGGCCCACGTGGAGGCCAAGGGCTGCCGTCTCTTTGAGATGTCCGCCGCCACCCACCAGGGCACCAAAGAGCTGATGTACGCTGCCGCCGACGAGCTGGCCCACCTCCCCCCCATCCTGGTGTTCGAGCCCACCTTTGTGGAGCGTCCCCCCGAGGTGGACACCTCCGCCCCCCTGGAGATCACCCGGGACGACGACGGCACCTGGCTGGTGGACGGGCCCTGGCTGCGCCAGCTTATGGCCAACGTCAACTTCTCCGACTACGAGAGCCGCAACTGGTTCGACAAGCGGCTGCGGGAAGCGGGCGTCTTCGACCAGATGGAGGCCAAGGGCGTCACCGACGGCGACCTGGTGTGCCTGTACAATCTGGAATTCGAGTATCAGAAGTGAGAAAAACACCCTGGAAGCGATGGCTTCCAGGGTGTTTTTTAGTGTGCATGTTCGTCAATAAACCGGGGTTCCAGCTTGGAATAGACGATCTTCTGGCTGGAGTACAACGAGAACTTGCCGCTGAGCAGGTAGCTGAGGGCACAGGCCAGGGCGAAGAACAGAAGCCCCTCACTGCCGAACAGCTCCACACTCAAAAAGATGCTGGCCAGGGGGCAGTTCACCACGCCACAAAAGAGTGCGATCATACACACCGCCGCCCCAAAGCCCGGGTCTACCCCCAGCAGCGGGGCCACGGCACAGCCGAAGGTGGCCCCCACAAAGAAGGTGGGTACGATCTCGCCGCCCCGGTAGCCCGCCCCCAGGGTGAGGGCGGTGAGCAGCAGTTTCAAGGCAAAGGCCCAGGGCACATGCACGGTGCCCTCATCCACCGCCAGGGCGATGATGTGGCCCCCTGCCCCGTTGTAGTCGCCGCTGCCCTCCAGGAGGCTGATGGTCACCACCAGCACGCCGCCCACCACGGCCCTCAGATAGGGATTGCGGAAGGTGTGGGCGTACCAGTGCCCGGTCTGGTGCACCACCACGCAGAAGGTCATGGCCAGCAGGGCGCACCCCACGCCCAGCACCCCAATCTGGGCCAGAGACGCCGCGCCCAGGGTGGGAATGGCGTCCAGGGTGTAGTGCTCCCCTTCCACCCCCAGCAGGACGGTGACCCCCGTGGACACCAGGGCGGTGAGCAGACAGGGGAAAAAGGCGGAGTAGTGGACGATGCCCACGCTCACCACCTCCATGGCAAACACCGTGGCGGTGAGTGGGGTGCCAAACAGGGCGGCAAACAGGCCGCTCATGCCGCACATGACCTCCACATTCATCTGGCGTTCCCCCAGGTGCACCCGCTGGCCCACCTGGCAGGCCAGACTGCCACCAATTTGCAGGGCCGCTCCCTCCCGGCCCGCACTGCCGCCGGTGAGGTGGGTGAGCACCGAGCCGATAAAGATGAGGGGGGCCAGGCGCAAGGGTGGCCGCTGGCCGGAGCGTACGCTGGCGATGATCTGGTTGGTGCCGCTGTCATTTTCCATGCCACAGACCTGGTACAGCCACACAATGGCCAGGCCTGCCAGGGGCATACACAACAGCAGCCAGGGGTGCTGCCCCCGCCATGCGGTCACCAGAGTGATGGCATGAGAAAAGGCGGACCCCGCCGCCCCGCATACCACACCCGTGAGGGCCGCCAACACGGTCCAGTGGACCCAGGCCCCCGCCGTGGGGCTGATCCGGCCCCAGAAATCCCTCGCTTTTTCGCTCATATCCTCCCGCCCTTTACGGTTACATTGGTGATTTCGATTATATTCCCCCCTCCCTACACTGTCAAGGGCGGGGGGAGCAAACCGCTCCCCCCGCCCGGGGTATGTGGGTTCAGCCGCCACGGGTGAAGGTCACTTCACCCAGACTGACGTTGCTGAAATCCATATTTAACTTGTCGCCGTCCAAAGTGTAGGGGGTGGCCCCATCGCTGCCCGGCTCCGTGTCCTTGTCATCGGAGGTGTACATCCGATTCCCCTCCAGCCGGTACTGGCCCTCGGTCTGAATCTGCTGGACTACGGAGGAGCTCAGATTGCCCATGCTCTGTTCCATCAAGTCGGTGAAGCTCTCCCGGTCCATGCCGGACTGGGCCAGGACCTCGTCCACCGTCATGTCGGTGATGCCCTGCTCCTTGAGCATCTGCTCCATGTATACCATGATGGTATCCACCGACTTCTGAATCAGCGCATCCATGCTCTCGTCCAGCTTCTCCTGGTCCACCGTCATGATATAGGTGTTGTCGTCCCGGAACTCCATCTCCAGGGGGATATAGAAGTTCTCCATGCCCAGTTCATCGGCAATTTCAGGAGCGGTCAGACGCATTCTTTCCACAACCTGCTCCATCACATCCACCTGACCAGACCAGGTGCCCACCAATTTCTCCTTGGGGTCGCTGCTGCTGCATGCAGTCAGGGCCAGGGTCAGAGTCAGTCCTAAGGCCAGAGGCAATGCCATCCATCTGTGTTTCATGGTTCATCACTCCTTTCCTCGTCTCTCTTGGGCGCATAGCTGCGCTTTTTGGTTCCATCATATCATGCGTGTGCATATCTTTCAAGCAGGGCCCAGGATGTTACAAATTTTTTGGATTATTTGACGTGATTTGTCTGGAGAATTTGGCGGTTTTGCCCCGGATTTTCGCGGTTGCTGCCGGTTCAACCGCTCTTTTTTGGCCCGAGTTTCTGCCATATGGAGGATTTTTCCGGCTTTTTGCAGCCAGAGGGTTCCTGTGCTGCCTGGGGCAAAGAAACTTTGAAAAATTTTTCACAACCCCCTTCCATTTGGCTGGAATGTGATGTATAATAGCCTTGCGCAAACGCGATCATCCAATTTTATAAGGAGTGATACCAATGAGCATTAAAGTAGGTATTAACGGTTTTGGCCGTATCGGCCGAATGGTTTTCCGCGCCAGCATCAATCATCCCGAGATCGAGATCGTGGGTATCAACGATCTGTGTCCCGCTGATTACCTGGCCTATATGCTGAAGTACGACACCATGCACGGCCACTTCGAGGGCGAGGTTTCCGCCACCGAGACCGGCATCGTTGTCAACGGCAAGGAGATCCCTGTCTTCGCCGAGCGTAACCCCGCTGACATTCCCTGGGGCAAGCTGGAGGCTGAGTACGTTGTGGAGTCCACCGGCCTGTTCCTGACCAAGGAGAAGGCTCAGGCTCACATCGACGCCGGCGCCAAGAAGGTCATCATGTCCGCTCCTTCCAAGGACGACACCCCCATGTTCGTGTGCGGCGTCAACCTGGACGCTTACACCTCCGACATGACCTTCGTGTCCAACGCTTCCTGCACCACCAACTGCCTGGCCCCCATCGCCAAGGTGCTGAACGACAACTTCGGCATCAAGGACGGCCTGATGACCACCGTGCACTCTGTCACCGCTACCCAGAAGACCGTTGACGGTCCCTCTCTGAAGGATTGGCGCGGCGGCCGTGCTGCTACCGGCAACATCATCCCCTCTTCCACTGGCGCTGCTAAGGCCGTGGGCAAGGTCATCCCCGCTCTGAACGGCAAGCTGACCGGTATGTCCATGCGTGTTCCCACCCTGGACGTGTCCGTGGTCGACCTGACTGTCAACCTGGAGAAGCCCGCCACCTACGCTGAGATCTGCGACGCCATGAAGAAGGCTTCCGAGGGCGAGCTGAAGGGCGTTCTGGGCTACACCGACGAGGACGTGGTGTCCAGCGACTTCCTGGGCGATTCCCGCACCTCCATCTTCGATGCCAAGGCTGGTATCGCTCTGACCGACACCTTCGTGAAGGTCGTGTCCTGGTACGACAACGAGATGGGTTACTCCAACAAGGTTCTGGAGCTCATCAAGCACATGTACTCCGTGGACCACAAGTAAGAAAACCATTTCAAAGGGCTCTGCTTCGGCAGAGCCCTTTTTTTGCGCTTTTTGGTTCCAAAAGGGGGAAGATTGACCTTCTCACCGGCTTGGTTCCGGCTTGCCAGCCTGGTGGGGACGCTCCCCGCTGGGGGTTTCTTTTGCCCGGTCAAAAGAAACCAAAACCCGCTTAGGGCGTTCCCCCCTAAGGACCTCCCTTTGGGTACGAGGCGGTGCCTGCGTCAAGTCTAAATTCGGCCCGTCACCCTTGCTGTGGCGCCTAGCCGTGCCACCACACCAGGCTGCCTTGGGCAGCTGCCCCTACAGCTGGGCGGTTTCCATGTCCGGGCCTACCCTGGAGAAGCGGCATTCCCGCCGCCGGGAGCCAGGCCCCCGGCAACTGGGAACAGTTGCACACCAGGGTAAAGCCCAGGCAATAGAAGGCCGACCACACAGAGAAGCAGGCATTTTCCGTAGAATTTCTACGCCATCTATGTGACCCATCCAGGACCAGGGCCGAAACCAGGAGGACGCAGGTGCATTCGTACCGCGGGGTGGATTCCACAAGGCGGGGGAAGGCCCCGCCTTTGGCGATTCTTTCCCCGATTTCTCATCGGGGAGAAATCGGGCCCAGCGGAGCGTAAAACCAGGCTGCCAAGCCTACACCGCAGATGATTAGGAAGTCAGAATACGCCCAAAAGCCCCGGGATTGCCATCCCGGGGCTTTTTATCGGTTCAATTATGCCAGACTGTGCTCTTCCAGCCACACCATGAGGGTGGGCTGCCCCCGGCGGATGCGGCGGGTGCGCACGTGGAACACCACCAGCGTCAGGGCGGTGAACACCACAAACCACACCCCCAGATACACCAGGCATCCCGTGATGTCCTGGCCTCCGGCAATGGCGCTGCGGAAGGCCCGCACGGTGTAGGTGAAGGGCACCCAGCCGTTGAGGGCGGGGACGAAGGAGCCGGACAGTTCCAGGGGATAGGTGCCCACCGAGCCCGCCAGCTGGAGTACCATGAAGATAAGCATTAAGAAGCTGCCCACCTTGCCCATCAGGCAGGTGAAGAAGTACATCACCGACATGAAGGTGAGGGCGGCCACCAGGGCCACCAGCACCGTGCGGCCCCAGTCCACGGGCTGGAACCCGTTGAACAGGTGGAGGCTGCCCAGCATCACCAGGGCCTCCGCAATGGCCACGGTGTACAGCACCGAGGCCTTGCTCCGCCACCAGGCAAAGCCGCTTTTCAGCTCGCCGCTGTACTGGGTCAGGGGATACATCAGGCTAAAGGCGATGCAGCCCACCCACAGGGCCACCGACATCATGTAGGGGGCCATGCCGTGGCCGTTGTTGGGCACCTGGGTGAGCTGGCTCTCCTGGGTGTCCACCGGGGCGGCCATCATGTCCGCCACCTCGTCTCCCGTGTTGGTGTCGGCAATCTCCTGAGCGCCCTCGGCCAGCTTGTCCTGGAGGGTGGCCGCTCCGTCCTCCAGGGCCTTTGCCCCGTCGGTGAGGGTCTGAGCCCCCTGGTGCAGCTGCCCGGCGGCGTCCTGAATCTGCACCGAGCCCTGGGTGAGGGCGTCCATACCCTCCGTCAGCTGGGCCTTGTTGTCCATGAGCTGGCCAGCGCCGTCCACCAGACTCTGGGTGCCCTGGTGGAGCTGGGCGGCGCCCTGATACAGCTTGTCCACCCCCTGGGTGAGGGCGGGAAGCTGGCCCTGCATCTGGGTCACGCCCTGGGACAGCGTCTCACTGCCCTGGGCCAGAGTGTCGAGGCCCTGTTGCAGCTGGGCAGCGCCGGAGCGCAGGGGAGCGGTGCCCTGGTTTTTCAGCTGTCCGGCCCCCTGGGCGGCCTGAGCAATGCCCTGGGTGAGGGCAGGGGCCTGCTGGTTGAGCTGGCCCAGCCCCTGGGACAGCTGGTCCGCCCCCTGTTGCAGCTGGCCCACCAGGGCTTGCAGCTGCTGCGTGCTCACCTGGCCGCTCTGGATGGCCAGAGACAGCCCTTGTAGGCCCTGCTCCAACTGCTTGGCTCCTTGGGCCAGGGCCTGGGCGTTCTGGGGCAGAGCGGCGGTCTGGCTTTGCAGGGTCTGGAGGCCCGCCAGGAGGGCCCCCAGGCTCTCATCCACCTGGGCGGCGCCCTGGGATAGGGTGCCGCTGCTGGACGCTGCCTGACCGGCTCCCTGGGCCAAATTCTGGGCTCCTGCTTGCAGCTGCTCCACCCCTTGGGTCAGGGGCTGGGTGGCCTGCTGGAGCTGGCCCAGCCCGTCCTCCAGCTGCTTGGCGCCGTCGTTGAGGGCTCCGCTGCCCTCTGCCACCTGGGTTACCCCCGCCAGATACTCGCCCAGGCCCTGGCTCAGCCGCTGGGAGCCGTCCACGAAGGTGAGGGAGCTCCCTGCCAGCTGCGCCAGATAGTCGGTGAGGGACTGGGCTCCCTGGGTGAGGGTGTTTGCCCCGTCTTTCAGCTCCCCGCTGCCGTCAGCGGCCTGGGTCATGCCGTCTCCCACCACGCCAATCTGCTCCAGCATGGTGGTGGCGTAGGTACGGGTCACTTCCTCCCGCACCCCCAGCTCCATCTCCTTCATGGCGCTCTCACTGAGCTTGGAGGCGATGTAGTTGGTGCCGGGGTTGGTCTCGTACTTCAGCTCCATGGTCTGGGGGTGGGCCTCGGTGATGGAGGCGGCCCGCTGGGAGAAGTCCTCCGGGATGGTGATGACCATGTAGTAGGTGCCGTCCACCAGCCCCTCCTGGGCCTCCTCCTGGCCCATGAAGTGGAAGTCCAGGGAGGCGTCCTCCTTCAGGTTGTCCACCAGGGACTGCCCAATGTCATAGGTCTCCCCCTCCACCGTCACCGGCTGGTCCAGATTTACCACCGCCACCGGCAAATGCTCCACATTCCCGTAGGGGTCCCACATGGAGCCCAAAAACAGGGTGGTGTAGATGGTGGGAATGGCGATAATGGCCACCATCACCACCAACAGCAGCGGATTGTGCAGCAAACGCTTCCATTCTTGTCGTTTCAACGTCAAACCCTTCCTTCCAGGTTTTGTAGACATAGTGTCTACTATACATCTCGGTATTGTGATTTTTTACAAGAGGCATTATACTGGAGGGGATGAGACAACACAACCGACAATTGGTCGGCGTTCTGTGGATTAATAGACAGAGTGACGACAGAATGTCCATTGTTCAAAAAAGATTTACAAGACAGGAGGGGCTTGGGATGGAGCGGAAACCAGACCGACGGGTGCGGCGCACCCGGGCCCAGCTGCGCCAGGGGTTGGCCCAGCTGATGGGGGAGAAGAGCGTCAACGAGGTGACGGTCACCGAACTGGTGGATTTGGTGGACATCAACCGCTCCACCTTCTATCTCCACTACCGGGACATTCCCCACATGCTGGAGTGTGTGGAGCAGGAGCTGTATGAGCAGATTCGCCACGCCATGGAGCAGACGCTGACCGGGCGGTTTGAGGGGGACACCCTGGCCTTTTTGGAGGATGTGTTCTCCATTCTCTTTGCCAACCGGGACATCTGCGCCGCCCTGCTGGGCCCCCGGGGGGACATTGGCTTTCTCCACCACATTGAGGAGATGCTCTCCCAGTACATTCTCACCCCCTTGCAGCGCACCCAGCCGGATGTGGCCTATCGCTACACCTTCTGCGTGGCGGGGGGTATGGGCCTCATCAAGGACTGGCTGTCCCGGGGCTGCCCCGAGTCCCCCCAGGACATGGCCCGGCGCACCGACGACCTCATCGCCGGGGTGACCCACCGATAAAAAAGACCCCCAGGAGCCCGCCAAATGGCGAGCTCCTGGGGGTTCATGGGTTTTAGTAGGACCGGGGTTCCACTTGCTGGAATTCTCCCGTCAACATGTTTTTCGTGCAGGAAAACAACATGGGAAGGCCGTATTCCATGGGTTTCTCATATAAAAGTTCTGTATCGGTCACCTTTGTATACTCATTTTGCATCTCTGCGTCAAAGCGGTGGAAAAACTCCGGGTTCCCCACAGTCCAGCCCACCTCCACATTGGACACTGGGTTCGGCACAGAAATACGGTAGTAGGGCCCGGTGCCCTCCAGCTCCGGGCAGTCGGGGAAGCGATACTGTTCCAGCTCCTTCTGGGTATACTGGTACACCACGTCGGTGTGTCCGTCGTGCACATACAGGCGGTACAGGGCCGCCCCGTCCCCATCTTCCGCTCCAGCCCAGAAGTACAGCACCGAGCGGTCGGCCAGAGGCAGGGGGTTCTGGATGCAGGCAGGCGCAGGCGTTCCATCATAGCGATAGGTATACGCCACAGTCAGAGGGTTGGAAATGCCCCGGTTCATGGTGGAAATGAGGCCGCTGTCATCCACAAAGAGGGTCTCCTGGTGGTTCCCTTTGTAGTCCATACGGATGAGGGTTTTGCCGTCTACGATGCCGTAGATCCACGCCGGATCCACCGCCTTGACCTCCAAGTTGTCCGTGTCCCAGACCTTCCACAGCGCCTCCCCGGTTTTTTGGCTGTCCACCAGATACAGAGCGCCGTCCCGATACTCAAAGTCGCACTGGTCGTAAAACCACGCAGAATCCAGGTCCTCAAAGTCATACTCCCGCTCCTGCTCAAAATACTCCTCGTAGGACATCGACGGCTGCTCAGGTACCTCCCAGGGCACCGTCTGGGGCAGCTGGCTTGGGGTGGGACTGGGCTCTCCCTCTGGGGCTCCAGGGGAGCCATGGGCCACCAGGAGGGGGGACAGCCGATCATATACCTTCTGGTACAAGTCCTGACCGTCCACAATGGAGTAATGGGTGTCCCCAAATTGGGCGGATGTGTAGGCGGAATTGGTGCTCAGGTTTACCCGCATGGACCCCTCAGCCAGCCCCACCTGGATGCTGATGTACACCGAGTCCGGCTCCACGGTGTAGGTGTTTTGGCGGGGAAAGAGGGTGTTTCGGATGGTGAACCCCTGAAAGAGAGACACCAGATCACGGCTCAATTTCTGGGGAATATTCTCCTGGGAGATGTCACAGTGATAGGTCTCCCCGCCGTTCCAATAGTCGGCGCTGATGGAGCGCACCTGGAGGGTGTCGGCGGGGTCCACCATGGGCTTGGAGCGGAAGAACGCGGCGGCGGCCACGGCTACCAGGACCACCAACACCGTCACAATTCCCAGTGGCTTTTTCCACGTGTTTGCTGTGTGCTTCATTTCATACCCCTCCTTACTTGTGCAGCTCACAGGCATTTGGATTCGAACGATTCTCTGGGGGCAACATGTTTTTCTTGATGCACTTGTATGGGCGTTAGGTTACATCGGGGGATTGCCGATCCCACACGCTCCAGACTCCGTCCTCTTTGGTGAGGAAAAAGTTCTGTGTTACCTTTCCCGAATTCATGAATGTCTTGGTGTTGTCATACTCCACATCATACTGGGCAGATACCACCATAAATCGGGTGAGCATATCCTCTTGCGTCCAGTCGGCAAACAGTTCCGACTCCGGGCAGAAATAGTGTTTCCACTGCCACGCCGTCTCAGAGGGAGATGGAGTGATTTCCCCGATGGTGAGGGAGATGGTATATTCCTGCTCCGCCTCTTGTTCCAGCTCATTTCTCACCGCAGCCACAGCGGCGTCCTGCTCCGCCTGGGAGTAGGAAAACCGCTCCTGGCTGACCTGGTCCGGGTCGGTGAAGGACCATACCCGCTCCGGCAGTTGGGAGGGCGGGCCCTCTGGCTCCTCTGGTTGCGGGGTCATGGTGGGCGTGGGAGCTGGCGTGGGGGTGGGCGGCTCTGTGGAGCCCCAAGGGGAGCCGTGGGCCACCAGGAGGGGGGACAGCCGATCATACACCTTTTGGTACAGGTCGGGGCCATTCACAATGGCATAATGGGTGTCCCCAAACTGGGCAGAATTGTAGTCGGAATTGGTGGAGAGATTCACCAGCATGGAGGTACGGTCCGTCTCCACCCAGACGTTGAGATACACAGAGCCCGGCTCCATGCGGAAGGACTGGGGGCGCAGGAAACGGACATTTCGCATCTGGGTTCCTTGAAAGAGGGTAATCAGCTGGTTGTTCAAGTTCTGGGAAATGTCCGTCTGCTCCATGGTAGAGCGGTAGCTCTCCCCGCCGTTCTCGTAGTCGGCCGTAATGAGGGAAATCCGGGGGGAATCGGCGGGGTCCAGCATGGGTTTGGAGCGGAAGAACGCAGCGGTGGCCACCGCCACCAGGACCACCAACACCGCCACAATTTTAAGGGCAGATTTGCGTATGCTTGCCTTTTTCATGAGATATCCCTCCTTATTGGTGCAGCCGTTTGAGCGCAGTTTACAGGCTTTCTCTTGTATGTTCAGCATACCATAATGAACCCCTTAGGGCCAAGGGTGGACGAGAGAGAAAAACCCTCCGGGAAATTGTACAATTTCCCGGAGGGTTTGGTATTGCGATGGATTACTCGCCCAGCACAGCGGCGCAGCGAGCGCACAGCTCGGCATGGCCGTGATCGGTGCCGATGCTGGTGTCGTGGTTCCAGCAGCGGGGGCACTTCTCGCCAGCGGCCAGAGAGACAGCCACAGTGAGGCCCTCGAACTCCTCGCCCTGGTAGCCCTGGCCTTCGCCCTGGGCCACAGTGACCTGGGAGACGATGCACAGGGTGGCCAGATCGGCCTCGGAGAGGTTCATGGCCTGGAACTGCTCGAAGGCGGCAGCGGTGAAGGTGAGGGACAGAGCGGCGTCGGTGCTCTTCTTGATGCCCTGCTCGCTTCTCGCGATCTCCAGAGCCTTGTTCACGTCGTCCCGCAGGGCAATGATGCGGTTCCACTTCTCGTCCTCGGCCTCGGTCATGGCGTAGGCGGGATTGACGGCGGGGATGTCGTTAAAGAGCACGCACTCGGTGTCGTCGGTAGAGGCGTGGGGCATGGCAGCCCAAATCTCCTGGCTGGTGAAGGCCAGGATGGGGGCCAGCAGCCGGGTCATACCGTCCACGATGATATACAGGGCGGTCTGAGCGGAGCGGCGGCCCGCCTCATCGCCACAGTACAGGCGGTCCTTGATGATATCCAGGTAGAAGTTGGACATCTCCACCACGCAGAAGTTGTAGATGGCGCGGTAGGCGGCGTGGAACTCGTAGCGCTCATAGGCCCCGCGGCAGGCGGCCACCAGGTTGTTGAACTGGTGCACGGCCCAGCGGTCCAGCTCCATCATGTCGGCCACGGCCACAGGGGCGTTGGGGTCGAAGCCGGCCAGGTTGCCCAGCATGTAGCGGGCGGTGTTGCGGATCTTCAGGTAGGCCTGGCTGAGCTGCTTCAAAATCTCGGGGGAGATGCGCATGTCCTGGGTGTAGTCGGCGGAGGCCACCCACAGACGCAGCATGTCGGCGCCGTAGTCCTTGATGACCTCGTCGGGGGACACGGCATTGCCCAGGGACTTGTGCATGGCCTTGCCCTCGCCGTCCACGGTCCAGCCGTGGGTGATGATCTGCTTGTAGGGGGCCACACCCTTGGCGGCGATGGAGGTGAGCATGGAGGACTGGAACCAACCACGGTACTGGTCGCCGCCCTCCAGGTACACGTCGGCGGGGAAGGTCAGCTCGGGACGCTCGTCCAGCACGGCGGCGTGGGTGGAGCCGGAGTCGAACCACACGTCCATGATGTCGGACTCCTTGGAGAAGTGGACGCCACCGCAGTGGGGGCACTTCAGGCCCAGACCCTCCACCAGCTCGTCGGCGGTCTTCTCAAACCAGACATTCGACCCGTACTCCCGGAACAGCTGGGAGACACGCTGGATGGTCTCGGGGGTGACAAGGTCGGCCCCGCACTGGTCGCAGTAGAAGATGGGGATGGGCACGCCCCACTTGCGCTGACGGGAGATGCACCAGTCGTTGCGCTCGCTGATCATGGAGGTCATGCGGTCCTTGCCCCAGGAGGGATGCCAGGAGATGTTGTCGCAGCTCTTCACAGCGGTATCCTTGATGGCGTCCACGGAGCAGAACCACTGCTCGGTGGCACGGTAGATGATGGGGTTCTTGCAGCGCCAGCAGTGGGGGTAGGAGTGGACGATGTTCTCCTTGGCCAGCAGGAAGCCCTCGGCCTCCAGGTCGGCCACCACCAGGTCGTTGCCCTTGGCGTAGAACTGGCCGTTGTACCGCTCGTCGGTCATGACGCCCTTGGCGTTGACAGGCACGGGGGTGCCGATGTGGGTCTTGCCCGCATCGTCGTAGGCCTTGCAGATGTTAAAGTCGTCCGCACCGAAGCCGGGGGCGGTGTGGACGCAGCCGGTACCGGCGTCCAGGGTCACGTGGTCGCCGCAGAGGATGACGCTCTCCCGGTCGAACAGGGGGTGCTTGGCACGCATCAGCTCGAAGTCGCTGCCCTTGAAGGTGGCCAGCACGGTGCAGGAATCCTGATCCAGGCCAGCGGCCTTGCACACGGACTCCACCAGGCCTTCCGCCAGGATATACACCTCGCCGTTGGGAGCACTCAGCAGCACATAGTCGAAGTCGGGGTTGACGGAAATGGCGTAGTTGCCGGGGATGGTCCAGGGGGTGGTGGTCCAGATGACGAAGTAGGTCTTGGACAGGTCGGTGACGCCAGAAAGCTTGCCCTGGTCGTCCTTCACGGGGAACTTCACGAAGATGGTGGTGCAGGGGTCGTCGGCGTACTCGATCTCGGCCTCAGCCAGAGCGGTCTGGTCGTGGGGGCACCAGTACACGGGCTTCATGCCCTTGTAGATGTAGCCCTTCTCGGCCATCTTGCCGAAAATCTCCACCTGCTTGGCCTCAAACACAGGGCTAAGGGTGAGGTAGGGGTTCTCCCAGTCGCCGATGACGCCCAAACGCTGGAACTCGCTGCGCTGGATGTCCACGAAGTTCAGGGCGAAGTCCCGGCACTTGTCCCGGAACTCGGAGTCGGTGAGCTCGTCCCGCTTGATCTTCTTGTCCTTCAAAATGGCGGACTCGATGGGCAGGCCGTGGGTGTCCCAGCCGGGGACATAGGGGGCCTGGAAGCCGGTCATGTTCTTGTAGCGGATGATGATGTCCTTGAGGATCTTGTTCAGGGCGGTGCCGATGTGGATGTGGCCGTTGGCGTAGGGAGGGCCGTCGTGGAGGACAAACTTGGGCTTGCCCTCGTTCTTCTTCATCAGCTTGTGATAGGTCTCCACCTCCCACTTGCCGTTGAGCAGCTCAGGCTCCCGCTTGGGAAGGCCCGCCCGCATGGGGAAGTCGGTCTGGGGGAGGTGTACGGTCTTGTTGTAATCCATGGTGGGATTCCTCCTGTGTCATAATAGAATTTCATTTTAAACGATGTCAAAAGCCTCGCAGAGTTTGCGCCTCTCAGGCGCAAAAAATTGAAATCATTTTCTCCCGGGACATGCGCACGGGAGAAAATACTTCTCGCCCTGCAAGTGTGAATTCGGCCGCGATGTTTGCGGACGAACTTTGCGCGCAGCAGGGTGTAAATCACCGTTGGAAAAGGCTTTTGCCTTTTTCAACGAATAAAAAACACCTTTGTCCCTCTGAAATGAGAGACAAAGGTGTGAATAACCTCTGCGGTACCACTCTCGTTGCCTGTGCCACGCACAGACCCCTCGACGGGTCCCAATAACGGAGACCAACCCGGCAAAGCCTACTGGGGCAAAACTTGCCCGTTGGGTTTGCAGCTCCCAGGTGATATTCCCCAAGGCCCGCCCTGCCGCTCTTCCACCCAAGTGAGCGGCTCTCTGGTGGGGGACAGTTGGGTACTCGTCCTGTTCCACGCATTTAACCTCTATATCTTATCCAGTTGGCGGGGGTTTGTCAACTGTTTTTGTGACCAGAAATTTTAAGTTTGCACAGCGTCTCTACCAGGAATACGGCCACTTTCTAGAGGGGAAATTTCATTTCCAAGAATGATTCCATTCCGCCTTGACAGGACACCATTTCCGGGGTATACTCGAAGATAGAAAAGGGGTGCCACCGGTGACGGCTGTCCCCCTCTGGGTTTACTTGGAAGTAACCGCGGGCTGGGGAGCTAGGCGGTTACTTCTTTTTATTGTCCAAAAACAGGGCAACAACACACACAACAAACGTGGAAAAAGCGGAGCACTTGCAACCTCTTTCGGCAAGTTCTCCGCTTTTTTCTTATCTTCTGGCCTCGTAGGCAAACCAGCCTTTGCGCTCCAGCTTGCGGGTAATCCGCCAGCCGTTTTGCTCCAGGGCCTGGGCCACTTCCTCCGCCCGGGAGTCAATGATGCCCGAGCACAGGAACACCCCGTCGGGGGTGAGGAAGCGGTGTGCCACGGCGGACAGGGGGATGATGACGTCCGCCACGATGTTGGCCAGCACCACCTGGTTTTGCCCCGGGCGCAGCTGGTCGCCAAACTTCTGGTCGGCCAGGACATTCCCCGCCAGCACGGTGAGGCGGTCCTTGCCGATGCCGTTCATGGCGGCGTTTTCATAGGCCACATCCACCGCCTTGGGGTCAATGTCCACCCCCACGGCGTGCTCTGCCCCCAGTCCCAGGGCAGCAATGGCCAGAATGCCGGAGCCGCAGCCCAAATCCAGCAGCTTCTCACCGCCGTGGATGTGCTGCTCCATCAGTTCCAGGCACAGCTGGGTGGTGGGGTGGGAGCCGGTTCCGAAGGTGAGGCCGGGATTCAGGTACAGGGGCACCCGGCCGTCGGGGATGGGCTGGCCCTTCATCCACTCGGGGACGATGTACACCCGCTCACCCACCGGGATGGGCTGATAGTACTTCTGCCAGGAGGTGGCCCAGTCCTCCTCCCGCAGGGAGACGGTCTGGGGCTCGTACTGCTCCAGGCCCCGGAGGGCGGCTCTCATCTGGGCCTCGCCCTCTTCATTGTCAGGGACATAGAACTTTACCCGGCTGGCCCCCTTCATGTGGCGGGCCAAATCCTCGTCTACATAGTCCCAGTATTGGCGGTTTTGCTCCAAAAACTTGAGGAATTCTCCCTCTTCCTCCACCACCAGCCCGGTCATGCCGTTATTGGTGAGGGTGTCGCACACCCGGTCCATGTCTTGGGCGGGGACGGGGAGGGTCACTTCCAACCAGCGCTCGCTCATCCTGCGTTCTCTCCTTTGCTGCGTAGTTCCCGCAAAGTCACGTCATAGGCCTCCTGCTGGTGGGGGAGCACCGGCAGGGTCTGGGGCACTTCTGCCCCGGCACAGGTCAGCACCCGCCGCAGCACCTCGTGGGCCAGGGCGGGATTCTTTACCAGCACCGGGCCGGTGAGATGGGTGGCCATCAGATTGCCCCGGATGTACCCCTCGGGGCCCCGCTGGCAGTCGTTGCCGAAGCCCATCTCCAGGCTCTCAAAGAGGGGGGTGGACACCCCGGCGGTGAGAGAGCACTTGTTTAGAAAGCCCACCACCGGAGAATGTCCCGGCGGGGTGTTGGCAATCACATCGTGGGGGGTGCGCTGGCGGGTCTCAATGGTGGTGAAGTCTGCCAGACCCAACCCCTGCCACACCTTGCCCTGGGTGTCCGTGATGGACTGGCCCAGGATTTCCATGGCGTTTCCGGTGAACAGCACCACCGCCCCCCGGTTCAGGGCCCCTTTCAGGTCCTCCACCTGGGGGCGCAGCCCTTCCAGAGCAAACTTCTGGGCCTGCTCGGTGCCGCAGCCCATATAGATGAGGTGGGCGTTGGAGAGGTCGGGGTTCTCCCCGGCCACCACCTCCACCTCGTGGCCCAGAGCCTCCGCCATGCGCTGGAGCACCACCAGGTTGGCGTACTCCCCATACAGGCTCATGCGCTGGGGACACAGATGCACAAATTGCAGTTTCATGTCTCTCACCCCTTACTTGTCTTCCAGCTCCACCCGGTCCAACACCTTGTCCCGGTCGGAGAAGCAGGTGACCACATACACATCTTCGCTGCCGCTGCCCTCCAGGTACTCCACCGCCTGGGGGATGCTGGCTTCCAGCACCACCTTGTCCTGGGGCACGGCGGAGCAGGCAAAGCGCAGAGCCAGGTCGTTGACATAGCGGCCGGAGAGCACCACCCGCTGCACGTGAGGGGCGGCCAGCAGGTCGAAGTCAATGTCCCACAGCCAGCTGGTCTCCCCGGTGAAATATTTTCGGGAGATGGCGTCCACCACCACCAGTACCGTGCAGGGGGTCTTGGTGTCCCGGATGTACCGCAGGTTGGTGTCGTAGGCCACGGAATTCTCGTGCTTGCTGGTCAGCAGGGTGCCGTGGTGCTGGCCCAGGGTAAAGCGCACCATGCGCCCGTTTTTCAGAATGTAGTTGTTGATGACCCCGGCGGCGGTGGCCTTGTCCACCCCGATCATGCGGCAGGCGGACCAGGCGGCCAGGATGTTGTACACGTTGTAGATGGAGCGGAAGGCCAGCTGAATGGGGGTGTCCCCGTCCAGCACCAGCTGTCCCGCCTCCAGGTCCAGGCTGGTCACCGCAAAGTCGGGGTGGGGGCGATGGTGGTCACACTGGGTGCAGTGATAGTGCCCGATGTGGTTGTAGTGGTACAGCTCGTACTCCATGGGCGCGCCGCACAGCGGGCAGAAGGCCCCGTCGTGGTACATGCCGTGGTGCTCTTTCGTGGCCCCGGGCCATGCCTCCAGCCCGAACCACTTCACCGGGTTGCCCTGATGGGCGAAGCAGGCCACCAGGGGATCGTCGGCGTTGAGCACCAGGGTGGTGGAGGGGTGAATGGCGGGGAGAATGGCGTCATACACCCACTGGGGGTGTCCGTTGCGGGTGAGCTGGTCCCGGTAGAGGTTGGTGATGACGAAGTGGGTGGGGTGGAACCAGTGGAAGGTGTGGCGGGCGTACCGCTCGTCGCTCTCCAAGAGGAGCACGTCCCCCCGCACCCGGCCCCCCAGGTCGCACTGGGACAGGATGAGGGTGGTGACACCCTCGATCTGATTGGAGCCCTCGGCGTTGTACACCACGTTTTTCCCGGCGGCCTTCAAAATGGCGGCGATCATCTCCACGGTGGAGGTCTTGCCGTTGGAGCCGGTGACGGCGATGACGTAGGGGGGCAGCTTCACCCGGCTCAGCACGTCGGGGCACACCTTCAAGGCAAACTGTCCGGGCAGGGAGGAGCCCCGGCCCAGCAGTTTGCCCACCAGGCGCATGAATTTACACAGAATGATGGCTAAAAATCGTCTCATGGTACCAGCCTCTTTTCTCAGTTTGACGGGTTATGGCCCCGGTCCAGCCAGATCATCAGAGCGGCCAGGTCCGCCGGGCTCACCCCGCTGATGCGCCCTGCCTGGCCCAGGTTCAAGGGCTGAATGTCGCTCAGCTTCTGCCGGGCCTCCAGCCGCAGGCCCTGGATGGCGTTGTAGTCGGTATTGGGGGGAATGGCCCGGCTCTCCAGCTTGGCCATCTCGGCCACCTGCCGTTTTTGCCGCTCAATGTACCCCTGGTACTTCACCGAGATTTCCACTTGCTGTGCCACTTCTGTGGAAATCTCCGGGCGGTCCGGGTCGAAGGGGGTGAGATCGGTGTACGTCACCCGTGGACGGCGCAGCAGGTCCGCCAGCCGGGCCCCGTGGGGGCAGGGGGGCTCGCCCCGGGCGGCCAGCATTTCGTCCAGCTGGGGGGAGGGGGCGGCTCCGGTGTGCTCCAGCCGCTTGGCCTCCCGCTCTACGGCGGCGTATTTCTCCTCCACCGCCCGCATCCGCTCCTCACTCACCAGCCCCACCCGGTATCCCAGGTGGCACAGCCGCTGGTCGGCGTTGTCCTGGCGGTGGATGAGGCGGTACTCGGTGCGGGAGGTCATCATGCGGTAGGGCTCGTCGGTGCCCTTGGTGACCAGATCGTCAATCAAGACCCCGATGTACCCGTCTCCCCGGGAGAGGATGAGGGGCGGCTCGCCTTTCAGCTTCAAAGCGGCGTTGATGCCTGCAATCAAGCCCTGGGCGGCGGCCTCCTCGTAGCCGGAGGAGCCGTTGAACTGCCCGGCCCCGTACAGACCCGGCACGCCCTTAAACTCCAGGGTGGGCAGCAGCTGAGTAGGGTCTACGCAGTCATACTCGATGGCGTAGGCGGGGCGGGTCATCTCCGCCTCTTCCAGCCCCGGAATGGTGTGGAGCATTTGGACCTGCACCTCCTCGGGCAGGGAGGAGGAGAAGCCCTGGATGTACAGCTCCTCGGTGTTCAGCCCCATGGGCTCAATGAACAGCTGGTGGCGGGGCTTGTCGGGGAACCGCTCCACCTTGGTCTCAATGGAGGGGCAGTACCGGGGCCCCACCCCCTCGATGGTGCCGTCGTACAGGGGGGATTGATCCCAGTTGGCCCGAATGATGGCGTGGGTGTGCTCGTTGGTGTAGGTGAGGTAGCACACCGCCTGGTTTTGGGGTGGCTCCTGGGTGGAGAAGGAGAAGGGCACCACCTCTTGGTCCCCCTCTTGCAGCTCCATGGGGGAGAAGTCCACGCTGCGGCGGTGGACTCTGGGGGGTGTGCCCGTCTTAAAGCGGCGCAGCCGCAGCCCCAGCCGCTCCAGGCAGGCGGAGAGAGACTGGGCGGCGGCCATGCCGTCGGGGCCGGAGTCCCGCACCACAGGGCCCACAATGGTGCGGCCCTTCAAGTAGGTGCCGCTGGCGATGATGGCGGCTTTCACCTGGTAGGTGGCCCCGGTCTCGGTGACCACGGCGGACACCGCCCCCGCCTGGTCGGTGAGAATGTCCACAATTTCCCCCTGTTTCACCCACAGGTTGGGCTGGAGTTCCAGGGTGTGTTTGCACACCTCCTGGTACCGTCTGCGGTCTGCCTGGGCCCGCAGGGACCACACGGCGGGGCCTTTGCCCCGGTTGAGCATCCGGTACTGGATGCAGGCGGCATCGGCGGCCTTGGCCATCTCGCCGCCCAGGGCGTCAATTTCCCGCACCAGGTGGCCCTTGCCCGTGCCGCCGATGGCGGGGTTACAGGGCATGTTGCCCACGGCGTCCAGGTTGATGGTGAAGCACAGGGTGCGCAGACCCAGCCGGGCGGCGGCAAGCGCTGCTTCCACCCCGGCGTGGCCCGCCCCGATGACGGCAATGTCAAATTGTCCTGCTTGATAGGCCATGAAAACAAGTCCTTTTGTGTCTATATTTGCTTGCCTCTCCCTCTGGGAGAGGTGGCAGCCCGTCAGGGCTGACGGAGAGGGTGCTGCCTGTTCTTTGACGCACGCCCTGTGGTGCTGTGGTAGGGGCCGTGGCTTGCCCGGCCCAAAGCCTCCCTCAGGGAGGGAGGTGGCCCGGCGTGAGCCGGGGCGGAGGGATGGACCGTCTAACCGCACAGTCGCTGGCTTGCCAGCCTGGTGGGGACGCTTCCCGCTGGGGGTTCCTTTTGATCGGGCAAAAGGAACCAAAACCCGCCTAGGGCGTTCCCCCCTAGGTACCCCCCTTGGGGTACCAGGCTGGGTGTGCGTCAAGTCTGGGTTCGGCCCGTCTGTCTTGCTGTGGCTCCTATTTGTGCCACCACACCAGGCCCCCTTGGGCAGCTGGCCCTATGGCGTGGCGGTTTCCATATCCGGGCCTACTCTAGAGAAGCGGCGTTCCCGCCGCTGGGAGCCAGGCAGTCGGCAACTGGAAACAGTTGCACACCAGGGTAAGGCCCTGGAAGTAGAAGAATACCCCAGCAGAGGAGTAGGTGCAAACCGTAGAAGGGCAAGCCATCTATGTGACCCCACCGGGCCAAGGGCCGGAAATAGGAGAATGCACACGCCTCCCAGTACCGCGGGGTGGATTCCACAAGGCGGGGGAAGGCCCCGCCTTTGGCGATTCTTTCCCCGATTTCTCATCGGGGAGAAATCGGGCCCAGCGGAGCGTCCCTGCCAGGGACGCAGGTATGCGCCTGAGATATGGCAGGAGGTCAGGCCCTCTCCCGAAGAGCCGGGGGTGGGGCGCTTATTGGGGCACTAGTTCCAACACGGAAATCTCGGGCCGATTGAACATCCGAAATCCCGGGATGGGGGTGGTGTTATTGCCCAGCCCCCGGGTGGCGTACAGGGTGCTCTCTCCCAGGGTGTACACCCCGGCGGTCCAGGTGGGGAAGAGGTCTCCCCCTGAGCCGAACACCCCGTCGGTGAAGGGCAGGCGCACCAGCCCCCCGTGGGCGTGGCCGGACAGCACCAGGGCGTAGCCACAGGCGGCGTATCGGTCAAAGTAGTTGTTGCGGTGGGCCAGGAGCAGGGTACACAGGCCCGGATGGTCCTGCTGGATCTCCTCGTACAGCTCCTGGGGCGTCTTCTGGTCGGCGTAGCCGTTGGCGTCGTCCACCCCGGCCAGCACCACCTGGTCGCCGTTGCGCTCCAGCACCACGTACTGGTTGGACAGCACCGTCACCCCGTTTTCGGCTAACAGCTCCTTGGTCTGACGGATGTCTCCCACCGCCCACTCGTGGTTTCCGGTGACGAAGTAGGTGGGGGCGATGGCGGACAGGCCCCGGGCCAGGGCGGGGAGGGTGCCCCGCTGGCTGGCCTGGTCGATGATGTCCCCGGTGAGGGCGATGAGCTCTGGGCTTTGGGCGGCAATCTGCTCCAGCAGGTCCCGGTGGTCCTCCCCGTACTGGTGGCCGTGGAGGTCGGACAGGTGCACCACCCGCATCCCCTCAAAGCCCTGGGGCAGGCCGGAGACGGGCACCTGGGTGTGGGTCACCTCCAGCCCCCAAAACTGCCAGTTGAGGAAGGCGGCGCCCCCTAAAATACAGGCGGTGACCCCCAGGGCAGCGCCCAGGGCACGCAGTGGTTTTTTAATCTTCATCGTGGAGGTAGTAGGGCCGCATCAGGCTGCGGTGCTCGGTGGAGTCCTTCTGGCGGTTGGAGCGGGGCGCAGACTCGATGGGGCGGGGCCGATCGTTGCCCCGGGAGCGGCGGCGCTTGCCGGACAGGGAGGGGGGCAGGATGGAGGGTTTCTCCCCCTTGTTCTTCTTGCCGCCCTTGCCCTCCTGGGCCTTGGGAGGCTGGGGCTCCTTCTTGAGCTTTTCCTGCTTGGGCTGTTCCTTCCGGGGTTTCTCCTGCTTGGCAGGCTGCTCCTTCCGGCCCTTGCGCTCCCGCTGCGGCCTCTCGCTGCGGGGCGGCTGGACGGGACGGCGGGAGGCCAGCAGCCGGGCGGTGGCGTCCATAATCACGTCCGAATCCAGGGGATTGGGCTTGTAGAAGTCGGTCTCGGGCATGGCGGGCTGCTGGGGCAGGGTGTCGGATAGCTTGCCCTGGCGCACGCCACGCTTGTGGTGGTGGGGCTCCTCGGGGATGGGAGCGGGAGCGGGGGCAGGCTGAGGGGCCTTTTCCCGGCGAGGCTTCTCCTTCCGGGGCTTTTCCTGCTTGGGCTTGTCGACCTTGGCGGCCTTCTCTGCCTTCTGGGCCTGGGCCTCCTCCTGCCGCTGACGGCGGCGGTCTCGGGCGGCCTGACGGGCCTCGGCGTCCTCGGCGTTGATGATGCGGCCATTCTTGTCCCGCTTGGGGGCCTCCAGATTCACCATGGGGAAGGGGTGGTCCTCCACCACGGGGATGGAGCGGCCCAGCAGCTTCTCAATGGCCTTCAGCTCGGCCTTCTCGTCAAACTGGCAGAAGGAGATGGCGGTGCCGGAGTGGCCGGCCCGGCCGGTGCGGCCAATGCGGTGGACGTAGGTCTCGGGCACATCGGGGAGGTTGTAGTTGAACACCCAGGACAGCTCGTCGATGTCAATGCCCCGGGCGGCGATGTCGGTGGCCACCAGCACCCGCACCCGCCCCGCCTTGAAGTCGTTGAGGGCCTGGACCCGGGCGGTCTGGCTCTTGTTGCCGTGGATGGCGGCGGCGGTGATGCCCTGGGCGTTGAGGTCCCGGGCGATGCGGTTGGCCCCGTGCTTGGTGCGGGAGAACACCAGAGCGGCGGGAATGTCCCACTTCTGAATTAAGTGGCACAGCAGCTTGGTCTTGTTGTTCTTGTCCACGTAGAACAGCTTCTGGCCGATGACCTCCACCGGGGAGGACACCGGGTCCACCGCCACCCGGGCGTAGTCGTGGAGCAGGGCATTGACCAGCTCCATGACCTCGGGGGGCATGGTGGCGGAGAAGAAGAGGGTCTGCTTCTTCTTGGGCAGCAGCTTGAGCACCCGGCGCACGTCGTGGATAAAGCCCATGTCCAGCATCCGGTCCGCCTCGTCCAGGACGAACATCTCAATGTGGCTCAAATCCAGCAGGCCCTGGCCGTGGAGGTCTAAGAGGCGGCCGGGGGTGGCCACCAGGATGTCCAGACCCTTGCGGATTTGATCCACCTGGGGCTGCTGGCCCACGCCGCCGAAGATGACGGCGCTTCTCAGGGGCAGGTGCTTTCCGTAGGCCACCAGGGAGTCCTGAATTTGGATGGCCAGCTCCCGGGTGGGGGTGAGGATCAGGGCCCGGATGACCCGGGGGTTGGGGACCTTCTTGGACAGACGCTGCAAAATGGGGGCGGAAAAGGCGCAGGTCTTGCCGGTGCCCGTCTGGGCGCAGCCCAGCACGTCCCTTCCGGTCAGGGCGGGGGGAATGGCCCCTTGCTGGATGGGAGTGGGGGCGGTGTACTCCTGCTCTGCCAGGGCCTTCAAGATGGGGTCACAAAGACCCAGTTGTTTGAAATTCATGTGATCGTTCCTTTACTTGTATTGCGTCAAAGCCTGTTGCACGGATACGACCGTCTCCGCCAGGCTCTGGTTGTGCACGGGGACGGTGAGATGGGCGCAAGCTTCATAGAGCGGGGTACGGTAGGCGTAGACGTCTCGAAGGGTCTGGCCGGGCTGGAGGGCAATGCCCCGGGTGGCCATGTTGTGGATGCGCCCTTCCACTTCCTCCAGCGTCAGCTGCAAATAGACTACCGTACCCAAACTGCGCATGTGTTCGATGGCCCGCTTCCGGCAGATGCAGCTGCCGCCGGGGGCGATGACGGTGTGGGTACAGTGCACCGAGGCGATGGCGTCCGCCTCCGCGTCCAGAAACCACTCCACACCTTTTTCATCCAACAGCTCTTGCAGCAGTGCCCCCTGCTGCTGCTGGATGAGCAAATCCACGTCCAGAAAGTCGTAGCCCAGGGTCTTGGCCAGGACCACGCCCACGCTGCTCTTTCCCGAACCGGGCATTCCGATTAAGATGATGTTGTCCATCTGCCTCACATCCCATACGCAGGCCCATCTCCCCGTGGGAGGATGGGCGATATTTGCCCATGATAAGACAGACTATTATATCAGATTCCACCTGGAAAAGGCAAGAGGGAGGGGGGCCTGCTCCCGGCTTTGCGTCCCTTCCTGTGGTGTGCTGTGGTAGGGGCCGTGGCTTGCCCGGCCCGTTGGCTCCCTGGCATTGCTCTGGAGGATTCGGGAGGGGCAAGCCCCTCCCCTACGGCCGAAAAACCAGGGAAAGTGGAACTGTTTAAAGCCTTTTCAGCGTACGGCACCCCGCCTTGCCTCTCCCTTTGGGAGAGGTGGCACAGCGCCAGCTGTGACGGAGAGGGCTACAAGGAGTGGCGATGTTTGAGGCCTTTCCGGGCAAATAGCAGCACCCCTGGAGCAGGATTTGCTCCAGGGGTGCGGTCTGGTTTTCGTTACGCTTTGCGCTTGTTTTGGGCCAGAATCAGCAGGGCAGCAACTCCCGTATCATGTGGGAATGGGTTTCATTATAGAAAAATTCCTGTTTCATGTGGTCCAGGGATTTTTCCAGCTCGGGCGTTACCGCAAAGGAGATTCGCTTGAAGTCGCTGGTCATGCAACATACCTCCTTCCTGTCAGAACATCTGAACGTCTGAACCTATCTGCATTATAGTTCATAGGTTCAGAACCCGTCAAGCACTTTTTGGCAAAAAGGTTCCGCTTGACAGAACCTATGAACCTGCGCATAATATGAACTGTGAGGAGGTGGTATGAGTGCCCACGCAAAAACCACGCTACACCGTCATTGTGGACGAGGAACTTTTAAAGGAAATTGACGATTTTCGCTTTGAAAATCGATATCCCAGCCGTTCTGCCGCCACGTTGGAGCTCATTCGCATTGGCATTGAGCAGTTGAAAAAGGAGAAAGAGGCGGCATCGTCCAACCAGCAGCCCACCGATCTGTAATCTATTCACGCCCCCGAGGGATTCCCTCCAGGGGGCGTTTTTTCATGCATCCTCCGCCTTCAATTTAACCTGAAACAGGTTAGAAGTCAATACTCTGTTTCAGGTTATGCCATACTCTGCAAGAGGTGAAGTATGATGAACCGATTGCGAGATTTACGAGAAGACGCCGATTTGACCCAAACCCAGGTGGCAAAGTTTCTGGGCATGTCTCAGACGGGGTACTCCAAATATGAGACGGGGGAAAATGACATTCCCACCCGGGTCCTCATTGAGTTGGCGAAATTTTATCACACCAGCATTGACTATCTATTATGTGTCAGTGACAGGCGGACGCCCCTGTGAGCGCTGGGGTAAGGATACAGCGGGCCGGGCAAGCCACGGCCCCTACCCCAGCGGCCCAAGAAATTCGGCAATGTTCCGGGCTATTCCAGGCCCAAAGCCTCCCTCAGGGAGTGGCCCGGCGTGAACCGGGGCTCTAACCACCCAGGGTTCCGGCTTGCCAGCCCGGTTGGGACGCTCCCCGCTGGGGGTGACTTTTGTTCGGGCAAAAGTCACCAAAACCCGCCTAGGGCGTTCCCCCCTAGGTACCTCCCTGGGGTACGAGGCTGAACCTGCGTCAAGGCTATCGTCGGCCCGTCACCCTTGCTGTGGCCCCTGTTTGTGCCACCACACCAGGCCACCTTGGGCAGCTGGCCCTATAGATGGGCGGTTTCCACGTCCGGGCCTACCCTGGCCAAGCGGCGTTCCCTCCGCCGGGGGTTTTGCTGCACCATCCTGTTGCGCTGCGGTAAGGGCCGTGGCTTGCCCGGCCCGTTGGTTCCCTTGTATTGCCCTGGGGGATTCGGGAGGGGCAAGCCCCTCCCCTACACCCAACAACGCAAGAAATTCGGCAATGTTCAGGGGCTTTTTGCGCCCGGCCCCCGGCAACTGGGAACAGTTGCTGGCCAGGGTAAGGCCCTGGGGGTAGAAGCTGGCACCAACCGAGGAGCAGATATAACCCATAGAATGCAACGCCATCTATGTGACCCTACCAGACTAAGGGCCGAACCGAGAACGATGCACCTTCCACCCAGTACCGCGGGGTGGATTCCACAAGGCGGGGGAAGGCCCCGCCTTTGGTGGGTCTTTGGTAACGTTCTGCCCAGTCAGAAAGTTACCCCAGCGGAGCGTCCCTGCCAGGCTGGCAAGCCTGAAACAGGGGCGGTTAGACGGACAACCCCTCACCTCTCCCTTTGGGAGAGGTGGCACAGCGCCAGCGGTGACGGAGAGGTTTTCCGGTCTCCCACAAACAACGCACCCCTCTGGAGCGGGTTTTCCGCTCCAGAGGGGTGTTTTCTTGCCTTATCGGCCCAACCGGGCCTTGAAGTTGTGATATCCGAACTGGGTCAGCTGCTCCAGCCCGCCCTGGGGGTCCAGCCGCCAGAGGTCGGGCAGGGGCATGCCGTTGAAGGTGTTGTTTTTGCAGGTGGTGTAGATGGCCATGTCCCCAAACACCACCAGGTCCCCCCGGTGCAGGGGCTGGGCGAAGGAGTAGTCCCCTACCACGTCCCCGGCCAGACAGGTGGGGCCTGCCAGGCGGTAGGTGTGCGCCCCGCCGGACTGGGCCACAGCCTGGAGAATGGGGGGCTGGTAGGGCATCTCCAGCACGTCGGGCATATGGCAGGCGGCGCTGGCGTCCAGAATGGCGATGTGCACCCCGGCGTTTTCCACCAAATCCACCACCCGGCTCACCAGATACCCGGCGTTGAGGGCCACCGCCTCCCCCGGCTCCAGGTACACCTCCACTCCCCAGGCCTCCTGGGCGTGGCGGATGCACCCCTCCAGGGTGTCCATCTGGTAGTCCGGGCGGGTGATGTGGTGCCCGCCCCCCATGTTCAGCCACTTCATGCCGGGCAGCACGTCCCCGAATTTCTCCTCCACCGCCTCCAGGGTGGTGGCAAGGTCGTCGGCGTTTTGCTCGCACAGGGTGTGGAAGTGCAGCCCGTCCAGCAGCTCCAGGGTGTGGGCGTCCATCTGGGCGTTCCAGATTTCCCGGGTCACCCCCATGCGGCTGCCGGGGGCGCAGGGGTCGTAAATGGCGTGTCCCTCCTGGGTGGAGCACTGGGGATTGATGCGCAGCCCCACACTCTTCCCCGCCTCCTTGGCCCGGGGGCCCAGGGTTTTCAGCTGGTGGATGGAGTTGAACACGATGTGGTCGGCGTAGCGCAGCAGCTCGCCAAATTCGTCCTCCCGGTACCCGGCACAGAACACGTGGACCTCCTTGCCTCCCATCTCCTCAAAGCCCAGCCGGGCCTCATAGAGGCCGCTGGCCTCGGTGCCCGCCAGGTACTGGGAGAGGAGGGGGTAGAAGTCGTAGTTGGAAAAGGCCTTCTGGGCCAGCAGGATGTGACAGCCTGTACGCTGGGCCAGGGCGGAGAGCACCTGGCCGTTTTGCTCCAGCCGGGCCTGGTCGATGACATAGGCGGGGGTGGGCAGGCTGCCAAACAATTCGCCCAGTTGGTGGGTGGCCAGCCCCTGGAAGGGGGGATGGCCCAGATTCAGATACTCCATTTAGTCCACCAGCACCGGGTTGTGGTTCTCCCGGCGGGGCAGGCCGTACTGGTCCAGGGCGTCCAGGAAGGGATCGGGATCGAACTCCTCCACGGTGTGCACACCGATCTTGTTCCACTTGCCCGTCAGCAGCATGAGGGCGCCGCACATGGCGGGCACGCCGGTGGTGTAGCTGATGGCCTGGCTGGCCACCTCCTGGTAGCACTCCTGGTGGTCGCAGACGTTGTAGATGTAGTAGGTCTTCTCCTTGCCGTCCTTCTTGCCGGTGAAGATGCAGCCGATGTTGGTCTTGCCGTGGGTGCGGGGGCCCAGGCTGGCGGGGTCGGGCAGCAGCTCCTTGAGGAACTTGATGGGCACAATCTGGTGGCCCTCAAACTCCACGGGGGTGGTGGACAGCATGCCCACGTTCTCCAGACACTTCATGTGGGTCAGGTAGCTCTGGCCGAAGGTCATGAAGAAGCGGATGCGCTGCACCTCGGGGATGTTCTCGGCCAGGGACTCGATCTCCTCGTGGTGGAGCAGGTACATGTCCTTCATGCCCACCTGGTCGAAGTCGTACTCCCGCTTGATGCTCATGGCGGGAATCTCCACCCAGTGGCCGTCCTCCCAGTAGCTGCCGGGGGCGGACACCTCCCGCAGGTTCACCTCGGGGTTGAAGTTGGTGGCGAAGGGGTAGCCGTGGTCGCCGCCGTTGCAGTCCAGAATGTCAATGGTATCAATGGTGTCAAACTCGTGCTTCTTGGCGTAGGCGCAGTAGGCCTGGGTGACACCGGGGTCAAAGCCGCAGCCCAGCAGGGCGATGAGCCCGGCCTTCTCGAACTTCTCCCGATAGGCCCACTGCCAGGAGTAGTCGAAGTAGGCGGAGAAGCCCTTCTCCTCACACCGCTTCTCGTAGATGGCCTTCCACTGGGGGTCCTCGATGTCCTCGGGCTCGTAGTTGGCGGTGTCCATGTAGTTGACCCCGCAGGCCAGGCAGGCGTCCATGATGGTCAGGTCCTGATAGGGCAGGGCGATGTTCATCACCAGGTCGGGCTTGTAGCTCTGGATGAGGGCAATGACCTCCTCCACGTGGTCGGCGTCCACCTGGGCGGTGGTGATCTTGGTGGCAGTCTTGCCCTCCAGCTCGGCGGCCAGGGCGTCACACTTGGACTTGGTGCGGCTGGCGATGCACAGCTCGGTGAACACCTCGCTGACCTGACAGCACTTGCGGATGGCCACGGAGGCCACGCCTCCACAGCCGATGACCAATACTCGACTCATGTTCCATCTTCCTTTCTATGTACTAAAATTTCAACAATCTATGGGAATCTTGTGGAAAACTTTTTTACCTTAGGCGCATCTGAAAACTAAGAAATCGCAGAATTTTTCACAAGCAACAGACAGATACCAGGCAAAAAGCACAGGAATCCTGGGTGGATTCCGAGCATTTTTAACGCAGTAGCTGGCGTTGATTGTTGGAAAAGTCAATGATTTCGACTTTTCAGAAAGCCCCTAACTGGCGTGCTCCTGGGCCACCAGGTTGCGCACCCAGGTGCCGGGCACGTCGTGGAAGGAGGAGCGCACCTCGATGGGGATGTTGTGGCGGCGGGCCAGGATGACACAGCGGTCGTGGAGCACCTGGGCCCCATGCTGGGCCATGTCCAGCATGGCCTCGTAGGAGATCTCCTCCAGCTTGGTGGCGGTGGGGTCCTTCCGGGGGTCGGCGGTGTACACCCCGTCCACGTCGGTGTAGATCTGGCACACGTCCGCCCGCAGGGCGGCGGCCAGGGCCACGGCGGTGGTGTCCGAGCCGCCCCGGCCCAGAGTGGTGAGGTTGCCCCAGACGTCCATCCCCTGGAACCCGGCCACAAAGACGATGCGGCCCCGGGCCAGCTCTTTTTTAATGGCGGCGGGGGAGACGCTCTGGATTTGGGCCTGGGTGTAGTCGTCGGTGGTGCGAATGCCCGCCTGCCACCCGGTGAGGCTCACGGCCTCATAGCCCATGTGTTCCATGCATAGGGCGGCCAGGGAAATGGAGATCTGTTCCCCGGTGGTCAGCAGCATGTCCAGCTCCCGGCCGGAGGGGTTGGGGTTGAGCTCCAGGGCCTGGTCCATGAGGCGGTCGGTGGTGTGGCCCTGGGCGGAGAGCACCACCACCACTTGGTTGCCCCCATCATAGGCCCGGGCGATGAGGGAGCAGATGTGGCGGATGCGCTGGCTGTCCGCCACCGAAGTGCCCCCGAATTTCAGTACCATCAGTGCCACGGCTCAGCCCTCCCCGTGGCTCAGGGTGAGCAGCAGCTCCCGCAGCACCTTGCAGGCGGTGGCGGTGGACACCCCGCTGGCATCCAGCATGGGGGCCAGCTCGTTGACGTCCGCCCCCACCACGTTGACGTGCTCGAAGCGGCGAATGGCCTCCAGCAGCTCCAGGAAGGTCACGCCGCCCGCCTCGGGGGTGCCGGTGCCGGGGAACACGGAGGGGTCCAGGCAGTCCAGGTCAATGGTGAGGTACACCGGGACCTGGCTCTGGGCCAGCTGGGCGGTGAGGTCTGCCAGGCCGTCAAAGGTGAAGGGGTGAAAATCGGTGTGGGAGCGGGCGAAGGCGAACTCCTCCCGCTCGCCGCTGCGGATGCAGAACTGGTGGATGCGTCTGTCGCCCACCAGGTCGTGGCAGCGGCGGAGGACACAGGCGTGGCTGAGAGGCATGCCCAGGTAGTCCTGCCGCAGGTCGGCGTGGGCGTCAAAGTGGACGATGTGCAAGTCCGGGTATCTCTTATGCACCGCCCGCACCGCGCCTAGGGTGACGGAGTGCTCGCCGCCAATGAGCAGGGGCAGCTTGTCATGGTCCAGAATCTCCTGGGCCCGGGCTTCGATGTTCTCCAGGGCCTGCTGGACGCTGCCAAAGCACAGCTCCAGGTCCCCGGAGTCGAAAATCTTGCAGTCGGTGAGGTCCCGGTCCTGGTAGGGGCTGTAGGTCTCCAGCCCGAAGCTCTCGTGGCGCATGGCCGCGGAGCCGAACCGGGCTCCAGGGCGGAAGCTGGTGGTGGAGTCAAAGGGGGCCCCAAAGAGGACGATCTTGGCCTCTTCAAAGGGGGTATCGCAGGCGATAAAGGTCTCAATGTTGGGTTTCATATCATTCTACCTCCTCCAGCATTCTCTCCAGGAAGGCCGGGAGGCAGAATGCGCCGGTGTGGAGCCGGACGGTGTAATAGTTGGTTTTCAGGTGCAGGGCCAGCCACTTATCCCGGTCGAAGTCGTCGATGGGGTGATATTTCTTGCTGGCAAAGCCAAACAGCCAGTACCCGGCGGCGTAGGTGGGGATGTGGGCCTGGTACACCCGGCTGATGGGGAAGGTGCTGACGATGCGCTTGTGGCTGCGCTGCATGGCCTCGGCGTCCTGGTGGTAGAAGGGGCTGCCCTGCTGGTTGACCATGATGCCGTCCTCCCGGAGGGCGTTGTAGCAGATGCCGTAGAACTCCCGGGTGAAGTAGCCCTCGGAGGGGCCGAAGGGGTCGGTGGAGTCCACGATAATCAAATCATACTGGGCATGCTTGCGGCGGATGAACCGCAGGGCGTTGTCGAAGTAGATGTGCACCCGGTCGTCGTCCAGACGGCAGGCGTTGCCGGGCAGGTAGCGGCGGCAGGCGTCCAGCACCTGCTCGTCCATCTCCACCAGGTCGATGCGGCGGATGGACTCGTACCGGGCCAGCTCCCGCACCACGCCGCCGTCGCCCGCGCCGATGACCAGCACGTCCTGGACGTTGGGGTGCACCGCCATGGGCACGTGGGTGATCATCTCGTCGTAGATGAACTCGTCCCGCTCGGTGAGCATCACGTTGCCGTCCAGGGTGAGCACCTTGCCGAACTCGGGGGTGTCGTAGATGTCAATCTGCTGAAACTCGCTCTTGTGGGAGTACAGATGCCGCTGGACCCGGATGCTGTGCTTGACGTCCGGGGTATGAAATTCGCTAAACCACAGTTCCATCACAGCGCCTCCTGGGTGAGAATGTTGATGTGTTCAATGTCCGGGTCCTCAGGTCCGGTCATGGAGCAGCCCTTGGCCTTGGCGTAGCGGATGTAGTCCAAAATCTCGGGGGTAATCCGCTCGCCGGGGGCCAGGATGGGGATTCCGGGGGGATAGCACATGACAAACTCGCTGCACACTTCCCCGGCGCTGTCCTCCAGCCGCACGCTCTTT
The DNA here is from genome assembly GCF_002161675.1 of Pseudoflavonifractor sp. An44. GTDB lineage: Bacteria > Bacillota > Clostridia > Oscillospirales > Oscillospiraceae > Enterenecus > Enterenecus faecium. Next base: position 2,296 of record NZ_NFIH01000024.1, on the reverse strand, counting down.
TTGTCGGCGTAAAAGGCCTCTTGGGGGCTGGTGACCACCTCGGGGTCGATGTACTCCTGGTTCATCAGCCCGCTGGCGTCGGTCTGGTACCGCCGCCGGATTTCCGCCAGGGCGCTGACCAGTCGCTCCAGCTCCTGGGGCCGGTCGCCGATGGAGAGGTAGGCCAGAATGTTGCCAATGTCGCCGAACTCAATCTGAATGTCGTACTCATCCCGGAGCAGGTCGTACACCTCAATGCCCGCCAGGCCGATGTCCCGGGTGTGGACGCTGAGCTTGGTGGGGTCAAAGGCGAAGATGGAGTCGCCATTCACCAGCTCGCCGCCGAAGGCGTAGTAGCCGCCCACGGCGTTGATCTCCTCCCGGGCGTACTCCGCCATGGCGGTAACCTGGCGGAACACCTCAGGGCCACGCAAGGCCAGGTTGCGGCGGCTGATGTCCAGGCTGGACATCAACAGATAGCTGCCCGAGGTGGTCTGGGTGAGGTTGATGATCTTGCGCACGTGGCCCTCGTGGATGTTGGGGCCGATGAGCAGCAGGGAGGACTGGGTGAGGCTGCCGCCGCTTTTGTGCATGGACACGGCGGCCATGTCCGCCCCCGCCTCCATGGCGGAGATGGGCATGTTTTCCCCGAAGTAGAAGTGGGTGCCGTGGGCCTCGTCGGCCAGGCAGTACATGCCAGCGTCGTGGGCCATTTTCACAATGGCCTTCAAGTCGCTGCAAATGCCGTAGTAGGTGGGGTTGTTCACCAGTACCGCCACGGCGTCCGGGTTCTCCCGGATGGCCTTGGCCACCTGCTCCCGCTTCATGCCCAGGGAGATGCCCAGCTGGTGGTCCACCTCGGGGTTGACGTAGACGGGGATGGCGCCGCACAGCACCAGGGCGTTGATGACGCTGCGGTGGACGTTGCGGGGCATGATGATCTTGTCCCCCCGCTTGCAGGTGGACAGCACCATGGACTGCACGGAACTGGTGGTGCCCCCCACCATCAAAAAGGCGTGGGCGGCGCCAAAGGCGTCGGCGGCCAGCTCCTCGGCCTGGCGAATCACCGAGATGGGATGGCACAGGTTGTCCAAAGGCTTCATGCTGTTGACGTCGATGCTCACGCACTGCTGGCCCAGAAACTCGGTGAGCTCCGGGTTGCCCCGGCCCCGCTTGTGGCCGGGCACGTCAAAGGGCACCACCCGCATCTGGCGGAAGGTCTGGAGGGCTTGGTAAATGGGGGCTTGACTCTGGTCAAGGACGTGTTTTCTCTTCATATGCCACACCTCGATACAAAAAAAGACACAAGCTGCATCTGTACAGCTTGTGTCAAACAAGGTCAATATCAAAAGCCCGTGTTCCGACAGACCCATCCCCGGCGCAGGCAGGGGAGCGGGTGCGCCGCCCCGCAAATCGGGACGACAAAAAAGGGGGGTGGAGGGGGCTTGGTACATAGAGTCTATATAGCAACAAGATACTTTTACTACTCTGTTATTGACCGTTTCACAAGTCTGCGCAAATGCGCATTTCGGTTATAAAGTAACCAACTTATAAAATTTGAGCTTTTAACTCAATCAATAAGGCGGTAAAACCGCCAATCGGCAGTGGACCCGGCTGTCCGTATGGCCTTAACTCCCGGAGGAGTGGTCCTAGTATGCTTGGCCAGATAAACTCCAGTCAAATTCTAGCTGAGTATAGCATGGGGTGGGGGTGGTGTCAATATTTTTTGGAGAAATTCAGGTAAAAATTTGAGGAAGAAGGCTTGGCCTTCCTCCATTTCTCAGAAGCAAATTAGCGCCCCTGCCAGGGACGCTCCGCTGGAAGACCTCCTAAAGGCTCCCCTGTGTAAGGGGTTGTCCGTCTAACCGCCCAAGGCTCAGGCTTGCCAGCCTGGTGGGGACGCTCCCCGCTGGGGGTGCCTTTTGAGCGGACAAAAGGCACCAAAACCCGCTTAGGGCGTTCCCCCCTAAGGACCCCCCTAGGGTGCCAGGCTGTCCATGCGTCAAGTCCATATTCGGCCCGTCACCCTTGCTGTGGCCCCTGTTTGTGCCACCACACCAGGCCACCCTGGGCAGCTGGCCCTATAACCGGGTGGTTTCCACCTCCGGGCCTACCTTGGTGTAGCGGCGTTCCCGCCGCCGGGGGTTTTGCTGCACCATCCTGTTGCGCTGCGGTAAGGGCCGTGGCTTGCCCGGCCTGTTGGTTCCCTTGTATTGCCCTGGGGGATTCGGGAGGGGCAAGCCCCTCCCCTACACCCAACAACGCAAGAAATTCGGCAATGTTCAGGGGCTTTTTGCGCCCGGCCCCCGGCAACTGG
>NZ_NFIH01000023.1 GCF_002161675.1 Pseudoflavonifractor sp. An44 | reverse complement strand
GTCCTCGGTGGGGGCAGGCTGGGGGAGGACCAGGGCGTGGACGAGAGCGGGAGTGGAGACGGGAAAGGCGAAGAGGCCCAGCAAATCCAGGGCCCTCACCCGGTGGAGCTGGCAGGTGAGCTGGCCGCAGTGGGAGGTGTCCATGGGCAGCGTGCGCACCATCCCCCTGGACAGGCCGGAGGTTTTCAGCCGCTGCCGCTGCCGGTCCCCGGTGAGGCGGTTTTCCAAGGTCACGACCATGGTCAGCCGAGCCACCGGGAGGAAGGAGCGGGTGTGGGCGGCAATCTGCCACTGGCCGCTCTCCCCCTGCACCAGTTGAGACGCCGAGGGGGTGAGCTCCAGGTGTACCCCGATGACCCCCCGCAGGCTGAGAGCCAGGGAGAGGAGGGGGAGGGCAATGACGCAGATCAGGAGAAACTGGGCCAGATAGCCGTTGTAGAAGATTTGAAGGGCCAGGGCGGCCAGCAGGGCCACCCCGTAGACGATGCGCCGGCCGACCATGGCTTATCTCAGCCGGGGGGCTTTGACCCCCTGCATCAGCCGGGCCATCAGCTCCTTTTGGGCCTGGGGGGTCTCCGCCGCCCGGGGGGCGAAGATGAGGCGGTGGGCAATGACGTCGTAGAACATGGACTGCACGTCCTCAGGGACCACGTAGTCCCGGTCCGAGGCCAGAGCCAGGGCCTGGCTGATGTGGGTCAGGGCCAGGGTGGCACGGGGGCTGGCCCCCTGGAGAATCTGGGGGTCCCGGCGGGTGGCCTCAATGAGCTCCAGCAGATAGCTGAGCACGTCGTCGGACACGTGGACCTGGTCCACCGCCCGGCGCAGCCCGGCCAGTCCGGTGTGGTCCACCGCCTGCTCCACCTGGTCCAGGGGATTGCCACCCTGGCGGTCCCGCACCATGGCAAACTCCGCCTGACGGGAGGGGTAGCCCAGGGAGAGACGGATGGTAAAGCGGTCCAGCTGGGAGTCGGGGAGGGGCTGGGTTCCGGCGGCGCCCACGGGGTTCTGGGTGGCGATGACCACAAAGGGCTGGGGAATGGGGCGGGACACCCCGTCCACCGTCACCTGGCCCTCCTCCATGGCCTCCAGCAGAGCCGACTGGGTGCGGCTGGTGGCCCGGTTGAGCTCGTCGGCCAAAAACAGGTTGCACATCAGGGCTCCGGCGTGGTACTCAAAGCCCCGGCGCTCCTGGTTGTATACAGAAAATCCGGTGAGGTCGGAGGGCATCACATCCGGGGTGAACTGCACCCGCTGACAGCGCAGGCCCAGGGCCTTGGAAAAGGCCAGGGCCATGGTGGTCTTGCCCACGCCGGGGATGTCTTCCAGCAAAATGTGGCCCCGGGCCAAAATGGACAGCAGGACCCGGGCTAACACCTGGTCTTTGCCCCGTACTGCCTTGCGTACTTGGGCGAGAATGCTGCGAATGGCCACCTGTTCGGTGTGCATAGGATGGTCCCCTTTCTCGTGTGTATTGTATTATAAATTTGAGAGATGTCTCCCAGTGTTGGAAGTCTGTTCACTGTAAGAATACACCACGGGGCGGGGAGCGTCAATGGAATTTGGGGGAATGGGGCCTTTGTGGAAACCGTCTGTTTCATTCTGCCATTTTATTCTATAATGGGACAGAATTATTTTTATCCCCCGCACATTTCACCTGCCTCCACCGTTATATCAAATGAAAGGGGTGAGCCGCTGGCATGGATTTGGAAGAGCGATATGACAAGCTGTATCGGTACTGCTATATGAAGACCCGCCACCCCCAGACCGCAGAGGACATCACCCAAGAGACCTTTCTGCGCTTTCTCCGCACCCACAATGTGGGGGAGATGGAGCGGCACACCGCCTACCTCTACACCATTGCCCGCAACCTCTGCGTGGACTTCTACCGAGCCAGACAGGAGTTGCCCCTGGACCAGGTGCCCCCGCCGGTCCAGGACCAGGAGGAGGCCCACACCCTGCGCATTGCTCTGGAGCAGGTTCTGGACCAATTGCCGGAGGAGGACCGAGAGCTCATCTTCCTGCGGTATACCAACCAGCTTCCCGTGGGAAAAATCGCCGACCTTCTGGGGGTGTCCCGCTTTGCGGTGTATCGGCGGGAAAAACAGATTTTGAAACAGCTGCGCAGTCAGCTGGATGGGAGGGAGTTTTATGCGTGACAAACCATGGAAGCAGGGGCTGCAACAGGTCTATCTGCCCCCTGCGGCCCGAAAAAAACAGGAGTTTTTAAAGCAGTTCCAGCAGCCGGAGCTGTCCAGCTTCCGGTTTTTGGTCACCCAGGGGGCGTATCTTCGCCCCTGGAGCTGGCTGGTATCGGTGGGCATCTTGGTCTTCGCCCTGCTCATCACCCAAAACAATAACCCCCAGGAGGTCTGGCGGGTGTCTGCCTTGCTGCCCTTTGCGGCGCTGGCCACCGTCACCGAACTCAGCCGCTCCGCCCGCTATCACATGGAGGAATTGGAGATGTCCGCCCGGTTCTCTCTGAAAACGCTTCTGATGGCCCGGCTGACCCTGTTGGGGCTGGGAAATTTGGTGCTGCTGGCGGTGCTCTTGCCCCTGGTGGCGGGATGGAGTCAGCTTCCTTTGGCCCAGACGGGGTGTATGCTCCTGTGCCCCTACTGCCTCACGTCTCTCATTTGCCTGGTGCTCTCCCGTCGGTTTCGGGGCAGCGAGGTGGTGTTTCTGTGCGCCGTGGCAGCGGCAGCGGTGAGCGGGCTGTGCTATCTGTGGCAGAGTGCATGGCCGGTCTTGGAGACGGGAAATCACCCGGTGACTTTGGCGGGATTTACCCTTGTTCTGCTGGGTTTGATGATTTGGGAGTATGGAAAGTATCTATTTTGTGGGGAGGAATTGGTATGGAATTGAACATGGACCGAATTACCAAGCAGTACGGCGCTAAAATTGCTGTAGACCGCATCAGCCTCACCCTCAAGCCGGGGGTCACCGGGCTGCTGGGAGCCAACGGGGCGGGCAAAACCACCCTGATGCGGATGATCTGCGGCATTCTGCGGCCCACCAGCGGTACCATCTCCCTGGACGGCCTGGATGTGTCCACCGAGGCCTACCGGGCTGTCCTGGGCTATCTGCCCCAGGACTTCGGCTACTACCCCAGCTTTACCGGGCTGGATTTTCTCCTCTACATGGCGGCGTTGAAAGGGATGGAGCGCAGCCGTGCCCGGCAACGCAGCCTGGAGCTGCTGGAAGTGGTGGGGCTGGCGGACGTGGGGCGCAAGAAAATCCGGACCTACTCCGGGGGCATGAAGCAGCGGTTGGGCATTGCCCAGGCCCTCTTAAACCAGCCCAAGCTCCTCATTTTGGACGAGCCCACCGCCGGGCTGGACCCCAAGGAGCGGGTGCGCTTCCGCACCCTTATCCAGGAGCAGGGAGAGGGGAGCATCGTGCTCCTCTCCACCCACATCGTCTCGGATGTGGAACACATCGCAGATCGGATTCTGATGGTCCGGGACGGTCAGCTCATCTACGACGGGGAGGCCCACGACACCCCCCAGGACCTGGAAGGCTTTTATCTCAGGCAGTTTGAAGGGGGAGGGATGTGAGCATGTTTGGAACACTCTACCGCTATGAACTGAAAAAAATCCTCACAAGACCCTATATACTCCTCCTTCTGGTGCTGATGGTGGGGGTCACCCTCTTTCTCAACGTGAAACCTCTTCTGGCGCAGGAGGAGGTGGCGTATGCGGAAGAGGACGGGACCCTGGTCTTTGACACTGTCTCCCGCTATGAGGCCATCCAGCTGGAGCGCCGTTTTTCCAAGGAGGACGCCGGGTGCCTGCTGGACAATGAGGCGGCTCTGGAAATGCGGGAGCTAAATGAATACTACCTGGAAAAAACCATTTGGCCAGTGAGTTTTCTTCTATTAAACCGCTTTCTGGTGCAGGACGCAATTAGCGTAACATTTCTCAATCCCATGGGGGACTGGACGGATCAGATGGCGGATAAGACCTACGAAGCCATAGCGTACTGGCAGGAGGAGCAATACCAAAACCAACGCCTCACCCAGAAGGAAATCGACTACTGGGAGACGGAGCGGGCTGGAATCACCACCCCCTATACCCTGGACTATGCCAAGGGGTACAGCGGGATCTTGAGCATGGCCCAATGGCTCAACCTCATGGTGCTGCCCTTTGTGTTTGTCTGCCTGTGCGGCAGCTTTTCCGACGACCACGTGTACAAGACCTGGCCCATCCTCACCAGCAGCAAACACGGGCGGAAGTCCCTGGTACTGGCCCGGCTGGTGGCGGGGGAGACTCTGGCCGGCGGTGCCCTTTTGTTGCTGTTTGCCGTCACCGCCGCCATCCAGTTTTTTGTCCATGGAGCCCAGGGGGCGGGGGTGCCCATTCAGCTGCTGGAGGTGGAGAACCTGCGCCCGGGATTTGGAGAAACCCGGTTGTGTGCCAGCAGTCGGGTCATGACAGCGGGCCAGGGGGTACTGGTCACCGTGGGCGTGAGCCTGCTCATCCTCCTGTTTGCGGGAGCTCTGGCCATGCTCCTGTCCAAGCTCTTTCGCCGGGCCATTCCCGCCCTGGCACTGCCTCTGGGGCTTATGCTGCTCTCCCTGATGTTTGGTCCATCGTACTATAGCCGGATGCAGGTTCAGATTTGGAGCTATTTTCCCACTCGCCGTATCAGCGAAGAGTTTCTTCTGGATGAGCGGCTGGTTTCCCTGGGGGGCATACAGCTGGAGAGCATCACCGTGTCGGCTTGGCTCTATGGCCTGCTGGCCATCCTCTGCCTGGTCTGGTGCTTCTGGCTGTACCGACGGCACGTGGTGGAACAGGAATGAGGTGGCGGTATGAAGGAATTTGGTACCCTGTACATCTTTGAACTGAAAAAGATTTTGGGGCAGCGGCTGGTGCTGGTGTCCCTGCTGCTGGGGGCAGCCATGATATTCGGCTGGAATCTGCTCACCTTCGCCTCCACCGGGTACTACTTCAACGTCTATGATGCCGGGGACCGTACAGTGGAACGGCAGATTGGAAACTATGGAGCAGTGGAGGCCATGGGCCGGGATTACCTGCGAGGGTTGTCCGGGCGGCTGCTGGATGACCCGCTCATGGAGCAGCTGGCGGCGGAATACGCAGACAGTGACACCGGGACAATTCTGAGTAATTTGGGTGGCTACTCGCCCTTTTCCTATCTCAACACCATGCTGGGCCAGGAGGTCACGGCTCAGAGATTTTACCGGGACAAGGTGCGCCGCTTTGAGGTCAACCAGGAGGAGTGCCTTTTGACCGACCAAGAGATGGCCTATTGGCAGGGAAAGGCCAGCAGCCTGGGGCTCTTTACCTTGGACTACGCCGGAGGCTGGCAGGCCATGGCCCGGGATTCCGGCCTGCTGTGCCAGGTGGCGGTGCTGCTGTCTGCCATGTGTCTGTGCCGCCTCTTCTCAGAGGAGCACCGCACTCGCACCGACCAGCTGGTGTTGACCAGCGCCAAAGGGAAAACCACCGCCTTCTGGGCCCGCTGGGCGGCGGGGTGCAGCTTTGCCGCTGGGCTGACATTGGTCTTGTCCGGGGTGTACATCCTGGTCTACGGTGGGTTTTACGGGCTGGATGGCTTTTCCACCGCTCTCCGGTTGTGGAGCCTGGGAACGCTGCCCCTGCACCTGTCCATGGGCGGATTTGTGCTGGTGCTGCTGGCCCTTCTGGTGCTGGGGGGCATGGCCATGGGTGGATTGGTGATGCTGATCTCGGAGCTGCTGCGCTCGGCGGTGCTGGCCCTGGCGGTGCCCTTTCTCCTGTCTGGAATCACCGTGTTGGGGCTGTTTCAGGGCCAGGGACGCCTGGTGCAGCAGGTGACCAGCTACCTGCCCTTCTCCCGCATCAGCACGGCCACCCTGTACGACTACTTCCTCGTACCCCCCTTCCAGCTCAACGCCATTGAGTTCAGCGTTCCGCTGTATGTCCTGCTGGCCCTTCTCTTTGGAGGCCTGTGCTGGCAGTGCTATCGGAAGTATCAGGTCACCGGGCGATAGGAGCGTAGAACCTGCACTCCAATCAGTTTAAGACGTTACAAAAGGCACTTCATTCTCAGAAATGAAGTGCCTTTCGCAACAAATCTTTGGCCGGGTGATGGAGATACTGACATAATAACAGCCCCTGGTGATAGGCATACCCGTCAATGGCCTGTTCGATTTTTGAGTTTTTGCCCAGATATAGCGTCAAAGGCCTGTTGGATTGGATGTTTTGTAGGTTTTCAATTGTTGCGATGCTTTGTGTGTCCGATGGATCAAAAAGGTAAATCTCGATCTCCTCTTCCCATCCGTGCAGAGAGAACCCACAGCCTGCGGAAGCTCCGATATAGGACGGTTCTTTTTCTGATAACTGGTCGATCTTCAATCCGTGCTGTTGTAAGCGGCGGAAAAAACTTTGGATGGGGGAGGGAAGAATTTGAGAGGATAAGGAATCCAGTTGGCGAAGAATTGCGTTTTTTGAAGGGTACAGGTTGAAATCTGGGGTCAGCGCTCGCTGCGTGAAAGAAGAATAGGCGTTTAGTATTTGATACAAAACAATGGTGGAGACGTTGGTCGTGAGAACTTCCTGTAAATTCGTTCTAAAATAGTCAACGGTCCATTTCGGATAATCGTTCCAAGCTTGGACCAAAAACAAATTCAGCTTGTCATATTGCTCCTGTGACCAGCCATGCTCCATAACGATATACTCGATATTCTGATTGAGAACATTGCGGGGAACCGTTGTTTTTAGCAAGTGATTTAAGAGTTTTACTTGAAAGGACAGGTGTTCTACCGCGCCGTCTTCCAGCTCGTAGAGTGAGACCTGATAGAGCTGGGACAGCTTGATTAGATTTTCGGTGCAGGGCATTGCGGCACCAGTTTCCCATCGTGAGACCGCTTGTCGGCTCACTTGAAGATAGTCTGCGATATCCTCTTGAGAATAGTGAAAGTCAGATCTCAAAGCTCTCAATTTGTCTTTTAATTCCATAGAAGTATCCACCTTTCTCTCTTAGGATATATCGGTTGGACGGTCTTGTCCACCACCTGTTGTCAATGACTGGTTTACAAAACGCCCCAACACAAAAAGTCCTGACGGCGGCTGTTCTACGTGGTATAATGATGGAACATCAACACGAAAAAACGTGAAGGGGTTCTATTGATATGCTGGAAGTAGTCTTTAGCCGGAGTGCATATGGCAGCCGGAGAGTGGCGCAGAGCTATGGCGTGGGACCATATCGTAGCGGCACTGCTGTGGCGTTTGTGGAGGGCGACCAACTCACAGAGGAAGAACTCCATGCCGCACAGATGCAGGCGGAAGAACGGGCCCGTCGGGACTGGGAAAACGCCGTTTCTCTGGGAAGTGAGAGAAATGATATTTACTGTTTCGATCTGGCCCTCAGCGAGGGCGAGATCACGGAGACAGAACCGGGGGAGCAGAGACGTGCCACTTTGAAGAAGCTCGCCTCGGTCTGGCCCCGGGAAGACATGGAGCAAGAACTGGAGGAAGAGTTACAAAACGCCCGGCAGGATTTGGCTTCCGTCTTGGCCCGGTGTGCCGGGGGAGAGGACGTGCGGGTATGGTACAGCCATAATCCGGATGAAATGTGTGGCATGCACTGGCTGATGGCCCAACTGCACCCCTTGAAACAGCGGGGAACGGTCTGTTTGATCCAGATTCCAGCGTGGAACGACCAGGAGGACACCACGGTTCGCACGTATCAAGGCTGTGGAGAACTGGGGCCCGGCGAATGGGGAGCGTATCTCTCGTTGCAGCGGGAGGGGAAGCCTGCGCTGGTAGAGGCCTGTGCCCAGCGTTGGCGTGAACTTCAGAAGGAGAATGCACCTCTGCGGATTTACCTCAATGGCAGAGTTCAGAGTGCCCCGGAAGAGGTGTATGACAGCTATATTCTCAGAGAATTGAAGACCCAGGAGAGAGAATTTGTGGAAGCCAGGGTTATCGGCATGATTTTAGGCAAGTATCAGCTGGGGATTGGAGATGCCTGGATTGCCCAGCGAATCGAGCAATTTGTCAAAGAGGGGCTGTTTGAGGTCCTGACGCCTCCGGACCCGGATGGACCCACATATAGACGTACACTTCGCAAGAAAATGTGATAAAAATAGAGCGGTTGTATGGTGGAAGCAGCGAAAACAACTGGTTGGGTTGGACACAGAAGGCTCTAAATAATGGGTAAATCCAGACTTGTCGAAGCAAAAGAAAGGTTTATGAAAACATATGAAGAAAGAGATCAGGGGGAAACGGATTATTTTGCGGAAGCAAAGAGAAGAAAATGTGCCGTTTTATACCTATTGGTTCAATCAGCCGCAGGTTATGTTTCAATGTGGGTTTGAGAAGCCTACCACCGAGGAAGAGATGAAAACTTGCATTACCGTCAACCATAAATCCAAAGACTCGCTTTGGTTTACCATTACCGACCTGGACGGCAATCTGATTGGTGAGACTGGCCTGCTGCGCATGTTTCCGGCATGGCACCAGACGGACCTGACGATTATCATTCCCGATCCGGAGATGCAGCATAAAGGGTACGGGACGGAAGCCATTCGTATCATGCTTGATATGGCGTTCCATGAGTACGACATGCATCGTGTCTCCATCGGAGTCGTTGGATTGAATACCGATGCGCTGGAATTCTACAAGAAAATCGGATTCAAGCAGGAAGGGATTCTGGAAGAGGCGTATTACTACAACAATGAGTACAGCGATTTTGTTATGATGCGGATTCTCAGCCACGAATGGAAGTAAGGGCTGTCCGTAATTGGGAGCAGGATGGTGCTAGACCTTGTTGAGATTATAAATAGTATCGCTTGTAGCATGACCTTGGGAGATCCTTGACATAGAGTACGCATTTGACCTAAAATCAAACCAACGGTATTGACATCCCATGGGTGTTGAAATACAAATTCAGAATAGAAAGGGTGGTTTTTATGAAGATGAATCGTGTATGGAGGGTGCACGCTTCCTAACCCTCCGAATCATTTTTTGGAGGAGTACCCATGAAACATGAAATCACCATTGGAGAAGCAGTCACAGAAGTTGAGATTGCAGCCTTTTGGGAGCAACTTCGGGCCTATTACAGGCGGGATATATTCCCCAATCCAAGGGATACGGACCGAGAGTTTTTTCTGAGCCAGGAGCGCCAGGCACAGATGCAGCAAATCCATGACAGACCGCAGGACCCGTGCCATTATCTGTTCTTTTATAGAGATGGCCAGAACATTGGGGTTGCTTTGTCGGTCATCTTTACTTCTGAGGACGGCAAGTGCTTTATCCTGGATTTCTGTGTCTATCCTGAGTTCCGTGGAAATGGCACGGGAAGGGCGTGTGCCCAAGCGCTTCTAGCCTGGGCCAAAGCTCGCGGGGCACACTATGCCGAGCTCAACTGCGGCGGTGACCCGCGGCGGTTCCGATTTTGGGAGAGTGTGGGGTTTGTCACAAACGGTGTGGATGAATGGGGGGATGCCCTGATGCTGCTTCCCCCGAAAGAGGAGGTTCCCATTACCGTTGAGATTCTCACGGATCCAGAGGATTGGCAACTGAAAAAGCTGGAAAACGGATTTTTGAAGGAAATTGGCGAGCAGACACTGACGAAAGAAGAACAGGAGCAACTGGCTCAGGCGATTCAAGCTGGGAAAATCACGTTCTTTCTGGCAAGACGTGAGGACCGGGCAGTTGGAATGTGCAGCGTTGTCAAATGTTTTTCTACCTTTTCTTGTGCAGATGTGGGGGTATTGGATGACTTCTATGTGGAGCCGGCATTTCGCAAGAAAGGAATTGCTCGGCAGCTTACCCAAGCCGCACAGGTATGGAGTCGTGAGCAAGGCATGTCCAGCTTGACGGTTTGCTGTGCGCCTTGTGACGAGAAGATGTATCAATCCTTGGGCTTTGAAACCCAGCTAGGCACGACTTGGGCATATTTGAGATAAAGTAAAGAGGGGGCGCCAGACCAATACTTGGTCTGGTACCCCCCTCTTCACCTTCTGGATACCTACGCCCGCATCACCAGCGCAGCCCAGAGACAGGCGGCGCAGACGATGGGGAGTGTGCTGGCGGGGACAATTCTGACCTGATGGCTTCAGATTCCTGTATTGGTCAACCAAATATGCAAGATATATCAAAAGGTGTAGAATACAGAAATATCATGAAGATTTTGAGATCTTAAAGGTGATGTGGTTACATGGAGAGATTGAATTTTCGTTGGATACCTTGGTTCCGTCAGGGGAAATGTGATGATCCGCCTCGGACTTTTCGGCTGGTTTTACTATTTCACAAGTCGACTCTATGAAAGCGTTTTACAGAAATGTGGTATGCAAGTGATAGAGACACCGCATAGCAGATAATTCCCACAACCAAGATGGACAATTGCATTAGTAAGTGATCCGGTTGATAACTGTCCAACCAAGTGAACGCCGGTATATGGGCGACTGCTTCCACTACAATCATCAATGCTACCATAGGGACTGATGCAAATATAAAGGCTTTTCCTGCCTTGTAACCACTCTTATAAAACGTAGGAAAGAATATCAAGTCAAATACAGCATACACGATAAAACCCAGACCGTACCAGGCTAGTGTCGCATCCAACCCTACAGGATTGTTTTCAATGTTTAAAGCGTTGCGAAGGAAAGCGAATGGGATAGAAAATAGCAACTGGAATATCTGAATGGAAACGATCAGTAGGCACTTACCCAGAACACTTTCACGCTTTGTCACCGGGAGAATAGCCGTGTACCAGGCATCATTTGTTTCCCGTGCATGCAAAAATGTGATATAAGGAGCTAGGCAGCCAAACATAAAAATAACGCTGTAAGGATAAGCGGGGACAAGAACAAGGCATCCCAAAAAGGCAAACACAATGGAGGTCGGATGTGCAACAAGTCTAAGTTCTTTATACAGCAGCTTCGTCATCCCACTCACTCCTTTCCGTTCGCAGCATGATTTCCTCCAGAGTGAGTGGTCCCGTATCCTCTGGCGTTTTTAAATGTTCGAAAGAGCGCAGAAATGTGACTTTATCCGCACTTTTCAGTACGCGTCCACCCTGGATATAGGTGATGTCATCTGCGCATTTATCCAAGTCTGAAGTGATGTGCGTAGAAAACAAAATGGAGCAGTTCTCGTTTTTCACGATTTGGCGGAAAATATACAGCAGTTCTTCACGGGATACCGGATCAAGGCCAGATGTGGGTTCATCCAATATCAGCAACTCAGCATGGTGCGAAAGTGCCAGAGTAAGTAGATATTTTACTTTCATACCATTTGAAAGCTCTTTGAATTTCTTTCTTTCATCTAAAGCAAAACGCTTGATGTACTTCTGATACTGCTCCTGATCCCAGTCTGTGTAAAACTTTTGGGTGACAGCTGTAATGGAAGAAAGTTTCTTCAGTGGGTAAAAATCAATTCCACCAAACACAACGCCAATGCGCTGCTTACACTCTTTTTCGTACTGGTAAAAATCCTTTTCAAATATCTTTACGATCCCACTCTCCGGAGACACCATGTTGAGGATGGATTTTAAGGTTGTGCTTTTTCCAGCCCCATTTTTGCCGATTAAGCCCATAATGTGGTTGGGGGCAAGAGAAAAACTTACATGATCCAGAGTAAATCCAGGATAATGCTTGCAAAGGCCCTGGACACACAGCACAGCTTCCATCATTTTTTCTCCTTTTCATCGGGGACATCTGCCATATTCAAGGCGGTTTTAAATAACTGAGTAATGCCCAAGAAAAATTCCTCTTTCATCAGAGCAATGCCCGGATGATCTAGCGATTCATCTCCTAAAATGACCAGTCGATCTCCAGGCTTGATGTTGAACACATCTCTGGCCTGTTTGGGAAGTACGATCTGGCCACGCTCACCCACGCGGACGGTACCAAATATGTGTTTGCCTTTAGGCGGAATATTTAAACCGGTTTGTTCCTGGTTATGATGGATCAGATCGTTAAGTTCGACATTGTATAACTGAGCCAGTGCATCGCAGTTTATAATGTCCGGCACAGACTCGCCAGCTTCCCATTTTGCTACAGCCTGACGGGAAACGCCAATCTGCTCTGCTACATTTTCTTGGGAGTATTTATGAAGCTGCCGCAATGTGGTTAAATTGCGGGCGATATTACTTTTCTGCATTTTCATACTTTTCACACCTCCTGAGGCCATTATAACCTGGAGGTTGGGGAAGTTCCACCAACTACCGCAAACAAAAAATGTTATGCTGAGTTACGTAAGCCTGTATGGTCAATTTAATGCTTAGAAATAAAGGGGATATCTGTCAAGTCTGCGTGTGTACATGGCCACTTCTTAGTGTGCTTTCTGAAACTCTCCACCCCTAACCGCTCCAAACTCCCGTATGGGTCAGGGTTTGGGTCAAGCCCATTTGATAGGGGTTAAGCGGGGGAAAGAGGAAAAGACCCTCACAAATCCAACCCCTCGGGAAAGTCCTAAAATCCGAGAGAAATGAGTGAATAGTGAAGAGTGAATAGGGAAAAAGGAAATCCCAGATGCTTCCGCATCTGGGATTTATGGTTGCGGGGGCAGGATTTGAACCTACGACCTCCGGGTTATGAGCTGCGGATCGTTGATGCTTTTGGCCCCGTTGGATGCTTTTCAGCCCTGTTTGCTCGGAATGCGTATGCAGTTTGACCCTGCGTGTTTCATTGGCTCCATGTAGTCCAGACCCCATATGGGTCACGGTTGGGGTCAAGCGGAAACGGACTCGTCAAAGAAGCCTCGCACCGGCTGAGAGGAAAGCTCCCGTTTTGCCAGCTCTCGCTCATAGTTGACACGGGTGATCTCTTCAATAAATGCCTTTTGTGTGGGGGTGGCTGTGGGCCAAGAGACATTGAACTTTTTGCACATGGAGAAAAAAGTTCCGTACCATAGCCGGTCTTCCTCGCTCTCATGGGTGAAATACCACTTGGCGTTTTCCATATTCAGCCCTCCTCCAAGTAATCTGTAAAAATCATCTGTGCAGCCTCGTCACAGATCAAATATCTGGGTGCTGCATTGGTTTTCCGACTGGGCAAACGAACCGCACCAAAATCTCGCTCATA
Organism: Pseudoflavonifractor sp. An44; assembly: GCF_002161675.1. Lineage (GTDB taxonomy): Bacteria > Bacillota > Clostridia > Oscillospirales > Oscillospiraceae > Enterenecus > Enterenecus faecium. Next base: position 28,031 of record NZ_NFIH01000023.1, on the reverse strand, counting down.
ATGCTGTGCCAACTCCGGCGTCTTGGCATCCAGCGTGACATCGCCGTTAAATCCGGCATCCACGGATAACTTAATGCCATAGGCAATCAACGCCCGACCGATTCCTCCGTATTTCGGTGTCTCTACAAGGGTTCGATTGCTTTCCGCTTGGCTCTCCATGTAGACGACATGGACACCCATCGTTCCATTTCGAACTTCATAGGCCCCCAAAGCCACCAATTCCCCTTCTACTGTTTTGAACGCATACAGGTCAAAGCCGCTGGATGTGATGTAATGGCTGGTCCAGTCTGTCTGCCATTGGGGATCGGAGCATGAGACCTCCAGATCTTGCCGGGTGGCTTTTGCAGCAGTCACAAAAACTTTGGCTTTCTTTGTGTCCCAGATATAAAGTCTGAACTTGGCCACATTGCTCACCTCGTTTCTTGTAATCAGTATACCACGACAATGCCATGTTTACAACTTCAGTGGGCAATAGTCCCTGGGTGTTTCCGTCCCCCAATGGCGGTCCCATCTCCCCGGACAGTGTGCTGCATATGTTCCACCGAGTGCTGAAACGGGCAGGTCTGCCCAAGGTGCGGTTCCACGACTTGCGTCACACCTTCGCTACCCTGGTGCTGCAAAACGGGGTGGATGTGAAAACCGTGTCCGGGATGCTGGGCCACTTCTCGGCAGGATTCACCCTGGACACCTACGCCCACATCACAAGCGCAGCCCAGAGGCAGGCAGCACAGACGATGGGGAGTGTGCTGGCGGGGACGATTGAGACGTGAACACTTCATATTTCCTTGCAAGTCTTTGGACGAGGAAAATTCCAAAATATATAGCAGTTTCTCGTAAAATATGTTTGGGTAGGGTGCAGATCGTCACTAGACATGGAAACCCCTGCCCGAACATAGCAATGTAATTTCCTACTTATTTCCAAGCAGGGTGAGTTGCTGAGAAATTAGAAAAAACTCTCTGTCTCTGTCACTGTCAACGACATCTGGCGAGTACAGTGAAAGCGCTTTATGTCTTCCTCTAATGGTGTATTCAATGCTAATTTTGTCAATTTTAACTCCATATAATGAAATTTGTTCATAATGGGCATTAGAAACCGTGCTTTTATCTATCGTCTTTGTTCTTTTGTTAAATACAAAAACGATAGTTTCATCAAAGAAACATGCTTTTCCTGTATGAAAGATAAGGAAAGAAAAGGTTCCGTACACAGTTTTGAATAATATTGGTGCAAGAAAAGCCATAATGATGGCGGAAATGAGAATGAACAAGAATGGATTGATTGTGTCTCCCCAAAAGAAGTACTCAATAAAAGCTAAAATAAACCAAAGAGGAATTACCATGCATACTCGCAACGCTATATTTTGATGCTGAAACTCGATTTCCATCTCTGTGAGCACTTCCTTCTACTGCAAATTTTAATATAAACGAAATCTTAACATGTAACCACGACAATTTCTATACCAGAAAGAACATTTGGCGAGGGGTGACAGATCTTGTTGAGGCAGTCGAAGTGAAAACCTCCATATCTCCACCCCTAACCGCTCCAAACTCCCGTATGGGTCAGCGTTTGGGTCAAGCCAGTTTAGTGCCGTTTCGACACTACCAGGGGAGGGAAGCCATCACAAATCTAAACCACCGAAAAAGTCCTGAAATTCTGGTAAAGTTAGTGAATAGTGAAGAGTGAATAGAGAAAAAGGAAATCCCAGATGCGAAAGCATCTGGGATTTATGGTTGCGGGGGCAGGATTTGAACCTACGACCTCCGGGTTATGAGCTGCGGATCGTTGATGCTTTTGGCCCCGTTGGATGCTTTTCAGCCCTTTTTGCTTGGAATGTGTATGCTGTTTGACCCTGCGTGTTTCGTTGGCTCCACGCAGTCCAGACTCCGTATGGGTCAGGGTTTGGGTCAAAGCTGTTTCAGCTCCTCCAGGAACTTTGGAAGGACATCATAGATAATGGCGCAGATGACCGTCCAGTTGGTGTCCTCGTAGTGGTGAACCAGCCGATGCCTCAACCCGGCAATTTTCACCCACGGGATGGTGTTGTGTTCCTGTTTGAACTCAGCGGTCAGGTTGGCCACATGTTCCCCGATGTTGTACAGGGGAGTTGTCACCGCCCATTGGATGGGCTCCTCGTGAAAGATTCGTTCGGGGGTAATGTTTTCCCGGCTGATGTAGTTCAGCAATTTCTCGGTGGTTTCCTGAATCTTGGTGATTCGTTGCTCGTCACTGTACTTCATGCGATTTGCACGCCCTCCCCCATAATGGTGTCATAGAAGGTGGAATCGGGGTTGATTTCCCTAAGCTCAAACACATCAACGGGCTTGTTCAGTGTCATGTGTAGTTCCTCTGCAATGCACAGCACATCGGTAGGGTCGAAATTCTTACCACCAATAACGATCAAATCAATGTCCGAGGAAGCATCCGCCTCTTGTCGGGCGTAGGAGCCAAACAGGATGGCCCGCTCTGCATGATACTTTTTCAGCAAGGTCAATACCACCGCAGAAATCTCATTCAGGGAGTAAATTTGTTCAGACATAGCTGCATACCTCCTTTTGTGGTTGGTGTGCTTCTGAAAATATTATACCATGGGGGTTGTTAAAATAAAAGTTACTTCACTGGGGAGTGCTCCGTTTTCTGGGATATCACCAGCTCTCGTTCGTAGTTGACACGGGTGATCTCTTTAATGAATGCCTTTTGTGTGGGGGTGGCTGTGGGCCAGGAGACGTTGAACTTTTTGCACATGGAGAAAAAGATTCCATACCATAGCTGATCTGCTTCACTCTCATGGGTGAAATACCACTTGGCGTTTTCCATGTTCGGCCCTCCCTCCAGGCAATCTGTGCCGCCGGTTTTCTGAAACCAGTGTACCATGACAGTACCGTGTTTACAACTCAGGAGGCAGCGAAACTTTCCCGCCCCGTTCCTCTTGTGAGCCGATGTGTGGCCTCTTGATGAATGGGGGAGGGTAACTGCCCCAGCAGGGCCTCTCGAGGGGAAATGGGCCGATTTTCAGGGTAGATGGCAGTCGACGAAAGAAAAGCAGGAGAAAGGAGAGGGGGCGTAACCGCCCCCTCTCCGGCCACAAATGCCCGCAGTGCGGGCATTGATTTGGAACGGGGGGACCTCCGGGTACGGCGGCAAGTCTCCCGCATCAACGGGGAAGTGGTGGAAGCACCCCTGAAAACCAAAAACGCCTACCGCACTCTGCCCCTGGCAGAGGATACGGTAGGCGTTCTGAAAGAACAGAGAAAGAAAGTGGGCAATAGCCCCTGGGTGTTTCCCTCTCCCAGCGGTGGGCCCATCTCCCCGGACAGCGTGCTGCATATGCTCCATCGGGTGCTGAAACGGGCAGGATTGCCCAAGGTGCGGTTCCACGACTTGCGCCACCCTTATGTCAAGTCCACGACAAAAAAATATTTATTTTTTCTTGTCCCCACAATCCAGCTTTCTTGATAGGAATTTTGCCGCCTCCCGTTTCTGTTCGGCGGCAAAAAACGCATGAAGTCGCTCCTTTTCTTCCGGCAGCATACACCCAAAAGTTGTGCCGCCTTTTCTGCAATAAAACGCAATCCGCATAATCAATCCCTTTCCCTCATTTGTGAGTTGTCAAGCTGTCCCTTATCTTAAAGGCAATATCTACCCGTTTATCAGGATAAACATAAATCTTATCAATCAGAAGATCAACTAATTCCGACGTCAGCCCATCGCTTTCCGTCAGCATCCGGGAAATATCCATCTGCTGGCGCTGGTGCTGCCGTTCTTCCTGTTTGGCTTCAAGACGGGCCATGACAACCGCTTTGGTATTCTGTACTTCCAACAGTTTTTCACTGATCTGCTCTTTTTGATCCTTGTATTCCGGGAGCGGAATCCTGCCGGAAACAAGAGCTTCATACAGTTTCCGCTTTTCTTCCTGCAGTTCAAAAATCTGTCGGTCAAAGTCAGCTTGACGTAAAGCAACGGTATCTACCTTACGGAGATCCTCTAAGCTGTCAATACCGAAAGCTACCTGAAACTGTTTGCATAGCAATTCATATACAAGCTGATTCAGTTCTTTTTCCCGGATATGAATGTTATAGCAGTCAAGTGAAGGAATCGTGCTGGAAAAGCGACACCGGTAAGATGTCCCATTTGCCAGGTGCAGGGCATGTTTACAGCATCCGCAGATAACCTTCCCACGCAGGAGATAGTCGTGTTTTTTCCTATTTGGAATCTTAAAACGCTGAATAGAGGCATTGGCTTTTGAAAAGATTTCCTCATTCACCAGCGGTATATGATGGTCCGGTATTTTGATCCAGTCGCTTTCCGCTTTGCTCCGCATCTTGTGGCCGCCGATTTCTGTAACCTCTCTTTTGCCAATCACATAAGTGCCCATATATCGTTCGTCAGCAAGAATCCGAAGCACCGTAGAATTGCACCACATTCCGTGAGTTCTTGAAACATCGTGTGTCTTAATCCCTTTTCGGGCCTTATGCTCTCCGGGTGTGGGAATCTGCTGACGGGAAAGTTCCCGCGCAATATCGGTTGCGTTCATGCCATTTACGGCATACTCAAAAATTTTCTGTACTACTTCGGAAGTCTCCGGGTCCGGCACCATCCGTCCGTTTTCCCCTTTGCGATAACCGTAAGGGCAAATTTTACTTTGGTATTCGCCCCGCTGGAACTTCAGGTATTTGGCCGTTTTGGTCTTTACCGACATATCACGGCTATAATACTCACTGATTAAATACTTGAAGGCGACTTCCATACCTCCGGTATCACCTTTTAACTTTTGGGTGTCAAAATCATCATTGACAGAGATAAAGCGGGTATGAAACAGCGGAAATACCCGCTCGATAAAATAGCCGGTTTCCAAACTGTTGCGGCCAAACCGAGAAAAATCTTTTACCATGATACAGTCAATCCGATTGGCCCGTACCAGGTCAAGTAATTCCTGCACCGCAGGGCGCTCGAAGTTTGCCCCGCTGTACCCGTTATCTACAAACTCCATAAGTTCCGCATTGGCATATTCAGGCAGTTCAGAGGCATATTCCCGAAGGATGCTTCGCTGGCTGGAAATACTCATACTATCTGTTTTGGCGTCCTCCAAAGAAAGACGGATATAAAGAGCAATCATATACTTTTTCATTCTGCCGCCGCCTCCTTAAACGCCTCAAATTCCGTGCGGAATGTAAATTTTACATCTACCTGTTTATTCGGGTAGACCGTGATCCGCTCAATCAAACGCTCAATGAGGGCGGCAGTCAGGGAGCCTCCGGCCAAAAGTTCCTGCTCGTCTTTTTCCAGGTTCTTGCACTTTTCGGCCTGTTCCTGACGGACGGCAGACTGGTTTTCATAAAAGGAAAGCTCTTTTTGGGCCGCCTGCATCTGTTCTTCATAAGTCGCTTTCAAAACGAAATATTCTTCGCTGTCAATCGCTCCGTTCATCAGATTTTCATAAAGAGTTTGCAAAAACTCACGGCTTTGGTTAAGCTGTAACTTTGCCCGGTTGATTTTCTCACGGGTGGCAGCCTCCTTTTCCTGCTTTTGAATGTTGTCGTTCAGAAGCAGCGCATAATCCCCCAGGACGGCGGCTAATTCCCTTTTAAGAATGTCCAGAACCGTTGCGATCAGCTCGGTTTCGCTGATGGAAACACCAGAGCATTTATCTTTATGTACCCTGGTAGGGGTCAGGCAGTGGAAGCGATATGAACCATTGCATTGTTGGCGTTGCCGGTGCAGGCTTCTCCCGCAGTCTCCACAGAAAATCCGCCCCTTGAAAATATTGGGCGTATATGGAATAACCGGGTGCTTCTTGCTTTCCTCGGCCACTTCTGCCCGGTACTTCTGGACAGCATCAAAAATCTCTCTGGAAACAATAGGCTCATGGGTGCCAGTAACCACAATCAGGTTTTCCTCGCCTGCGGGCACCTGCCGGTGAAGAACGGTTTTGGTCCGCCCCTGCACCATGTCACCAGTATACTTATCTTCCTGCAAAATCTTAGAAACCGTCCAGGTCTGCCAGTAACCACGACCAGCCAATGCCTGATGGGTGATCTCTCCGGTCTGCATTTTATACTTTCCTGGGGAGGGATAGCCACCCTCATTAAGCAGCAATACAATCCGATTGAGAGGGACTTTTTCATAAGCCCACTGGAAAATCTGGCGTACCACAGGAGCCGCCACCGGATCAATAATCAATTTGTGACAGTCATCAGGGTCTTTCATATATCCAAATGGCGCCCTGCCACCCACATACTTGCCCTCTTTCATATCCTGACGGGCCTGGGCCTTTATCTTGCGTCCTATGTCCAGCGCATAGGCTTCGTTAATCATATTTTTCAGCGGAAGGATAATACCGCCGTGGAGATTATCAGGGTTTTCAGAGTCAAATTGATCCGTAACGCTGATGAACCGGACATTATGGGAAGGAAAATAACGCTCAATGTAATATCCCGTGTCAATGGCATTGCGTCCCAGGCGCGACAGATCCTTGACGATCACACAGCCTACTTTGCCGGATTCAATATCCGAAAGCATCCGCTGGAAGCCGTCACGGTTGAAATTCGTGCCTGTTGCTCCATTGTCGATATAGATGTCGTAAAGACGCAGTTCGGGCTTCCCAAATAGGAATTTTTCAAGAACCAGCTTTTGAGTTTCGATAGAATTTCCACGTTTATTGTTATCCTCCACAGACAGCCGGATATACAGCGCCGTACTGATAAACGGGGAAACAGGCATGGCCGCCTGCGCTGTATTATGCTTCCTGCTTTTTCTTGCCATTTCAGACCACCATCCTTTCCTGTACCGGCGTAATCAGGGCAAGTGCTTTTTCGTATTCGTCCTGATAATTAAATTGAATCTGCAATTCGTCTTTCCCCAGCACTGTGATAACCTGCACAAGCTGGATGATTGCCTTGCGGTCAAGTTCTTCCAGATCGGAAAAACGCTTAAAATTCTCAATCCAGCGATTCCTTTCACTCCGGTTTTCCATAACATCCGCCCGTTTTTCTTTAAGAGCGGCAATCGCCTGTTCAAGCTGGGTAATCCGGGCACTATAACTGCTTTTGTTATAAAGGAACTCCGACTTGTCCAGAAATCCGTTTACCATACTTTCATACAGTTTCATTTTATATTGACGAATCCTCTCCAACTGCTGCTCATTCTGGGCGATCTGCCGCGAATACTCTTTGATAAGCTCACGGTTGATACGGCTCTGGTCTATGCCGGATAAGATTTCATCCAGAGAGACTACATTGGCAATAAACCCTTTCAGGCTGTCCCGCACGCACTCCATCAGCTCATTTTCCTTTACCATGACCGGATGAGCGCACCCATTCTTCTTTCCGGTAGGACAATAGTAATAGTGATACTCTTTGTCTTTATAGCGGTTGGTTTTACGTACCATCCGGCTTCCGCAGCAGCCGCAGACCAGTATGCCGGAAAACAGATAGACTTTATCTTTTTGGGGAGATGTACGGGTGTCCAGGTTGCGAATCCTTTGTACCAGGTCAAAATCATTCCGATCAATAATGGCTTCGTGAGCATTTTCCACGCGAATCCACTCGGAGGAAGGGCGGCTCTCCATCTCTTTCAGCTTAAAGTGCTGTGAACCTTTTCGACCCTGGACCAGTGTGCCGGTATAGGTTTCATCCTGCAAAATCCGGGTGACGGTATTTGCCGACCACCGGCAATCCTTCCGGTCTGTATAGCCTTTCTTGGCATGGGGAAGGCCATAATACTTTTTATATGCCAGGGGAGAGAGTGTACCCAGCCGGTTCAGCTCATTAGCGATGGCGTAGGGGCTGAATCCTTCCAGGCGCATCCTGAAAATGCTCCGCACCACCTGGGCAGCATATTCGTCTACCACAAGAAGATTATGATTTTCTTCGGATTTACGATAGCCATAAACCGGGAAAGCTCCAACGAAATCACCGTTCTTGCGCTTTGTCTCCAGAGAACTTCTCGTCTTGATGGAAATATCCCGTGCGTAGGCTTCATTCATAATGTTCTTTACTGATACAGTCAGGTCATCGCCTGCGCTTTCATTAAGAGTATCAATATTGTCATTGATGGCAATAAACCTCACGCCATAGGCCGGAAAGACACGGCGCATATAGCGGCCAGTCTCAATATACTCTCGACCAAGACGGGAAAGGTCTTTGACAATGACGCAGTTGATCTTTCCTTCCATGATGTCATCCATCATTTCCTTAAAAGCCGGACGGTCAAAGATAACCCCGCTGTACCCATCGTCTACCTTTTCGGAAACCAGCTCGATTTCCGGGTGACGGCTCACGAAATCTTCGATCAGCTTTCGTTGATTGCCGACACTGTTGCTTTCATTTGATTTGTCATCCGTATAAGATAAGCGGATATATTTGGCAGCCTTATAAACCTGCATAGAAAAACACTCCTTTCATCACGGAAAAATCCCCGCAATTCAAGGAGTGCAGTCTGCTTATCGGTATTCAATTCCTTTTCCATGTTTATTATAACGCTCCATGCGGGAAAAATCAGCCCCCAAAATGAAAAAAACAGCAAATTTCAGCGAAGGATTCCGCGCAGACATTCCTCCAGGGTGGCACCTTCCTGGGAAAAACTTGCCCGGACAACAAATCTGCCGCATTTGAAATGATACGGGTCTCGGATCTGCCGAATAAACTCGGCAATCCTTTCTTCTCGCGGCAAATCCTTATTAACAGATACATCCCGGATGTCGGCAAGTTTATCTGCCTCCGGTGTTTGAATGACCGTATATGCCGGTGTGTGACTCATAACAGCAGCTCCTTTCCTTTCATACTGAATCATCAAAATCACATGAATAAGGCCGGTCACACTGAAAGAGCGGCCCGGCCTCATGGTATCTGATTTCGATTTTATAGGAATCCATGCCGCTGCTCAAAAATCAAAACAACGGCATGGATGTTTTTAGGTTACTGCCGTATTTGCCACGCCCCCCGGCAGGCCCTTTTCAGGGCCGGGGATGCCACAGGCTGCGGTCAGCTTTACCGCATCATAGCCCTGCTTATGCCGTCGCTTCGCCAGAGCTAACGAACACAGAAGGGACTCCCCCCAAGTCTTTGACGGGTCGTGAGAAAGTATCATTGTGCCCTGTATCGGTCATCGCGTCTGGCCTGCCACAGCCAGGTCAATGGATTGCGTAGATCGCTCGGACGGCTGGGCTTCACCACCTCCTTAAAGCCGTCTGTCATCGCGCCGCTCCATTTGCCGCTCGGAGTACAGGGAAAGTACCTATGGCACCGTATATTCAGTTGTCAAAGAACAAGCGAGGGATGTGGCAGTTATGACAGTATTTCAGTTGGGCGGGCCGGAACGTGTGTTACCGGCCACACCCATCAGGCTTGTCCCACCGAATATGTCCCTCTATTATTCATTTCATTTTCAGGCGTTTTTTTCGGGGTCTGACTCCATTTTTTTCAAAATTTTTTTCAGACGCCGAAGCCCTCTCTGGATTCCTTCATGCACAGAGCTGGCGCCGGAACCTTCGCTTTTTGCAATTTCCGATATACTCATGCCGAGAAGAAAATGAGAAGTGATCCGGTTCCGCTGTTTTTCAGGCAAGGAAGCAATCGCCTGGTATAGCCGATCATTTTCTTCTTTCTGCTCCAGAATATCAGCCGGTGTCAGAACCACTACCAGTGCATCGCGCTCCACATTGACATCGTAATCCAGAGAAAAGTATGCTTTGTGCCGGTATGTACGCAGAAAAGAAGCTGCCTCTGCTAATTTTAATTCATGGAGAAGGGCTGCCACTTCGTCCGGTACTTCAACAATAGTGTCCTGTGTATAAAACGGGTAATAATCCCGCAGATTGATTTCTTTCATGGTAATCCTCCAATTTCGATTTTTGAGTGGGTTGACGAGCAAATCGAAATCAGAGGGGCGGTGATCTACACCGCACAGGTCCGGCGTCAGGCTTGTCCTGCGCCTTATATGTAAAAAGGAGCGCCCACCGTACAACGGCAGGCTGCACCTGTCGTATTCTGCCAATTTCTGACAGAACAGTAGGGGAAATGCAAAATCCTGTCGAATGGAAAAACCCCGTAATCCAGTGCAGGATTACGGGGTTTGAGTATCTTCTACATGACCGGCTTTGTCGAGGCCGGTATTTGGACCTCGGCAGCATTTCCTATGCCTCCTTCTATGAAGGGGGACAGATAGCTTGAACCGTTTTCACCTCCTTCATTTTTGGGGCATTATATAGGGAGAAGTGCTATAATTCTTCCAGAAGTGTCATGGATTTACTGAATTTAATCAACAAAATACGACAAAATCAGGTGTTATTTACACAGTAACTAAAATACGAAAATTTAAGGGGTGCGGCAGAATGCCGCACCCTTCATATACTTCAAATTCTCATAAAAGTAGGTCTTTTCACATACTGGCAAGCAATGCAAACATATACATGTTTTGCGATTTTGGCCGAATTACACCGACCAAAATGCTTGTTGAGGGATAACCCCCAAGCCCCCAAGATCGCCACCTTCGGTGACGGCCACGCGTCCTGTGGACGCTAAAAAATCTTCAAAAGGAAAGCTGCAGAGTTGGTAATTCCTCTGCAGCTTCCTTTTTCATATATCGAATTTGTAGCCTACACCATATACACTTTTTACATAGTCCGGTAGATCCGGGGCAATCTTGATCTTCTTTCGTAGATTGCTTACATGGTTGTTGATTGCCTTTCGGGAATAGTAGGTGTAGTTCTCATGCCATACCAGATCCAGCAGCATTTCATAGGTGAATACTCGCTTTGGATTCTGTATGAGCAAAGCAAAAATTTCAAACTCTTTTACAGTCAGCGGAATCACCTGGCCTCGAATAGTAACAAGGCGCTGCTCCAAGCAAAAATATAAATCGCCCTCCTGGATCTCCGTCATTGGCTGATCCGATTGCCTGGGAATAGAATACTGACCATAAAAGGCAGGATAGCATGGAGAAAGAACACTATCAGATTCAGAATTTTTACTTTCTGAAATAAAACGCTCCAGTTCTTTTTGCTGTGTTCTTGTGAGAAGCGCAAAAAGTTTCCTGCCTATTTTTTCACCGGATTCTGTTAAATCAAATACTGCGAAATTCCCCATACTATCACCCCCTGTTCCTCAGTGTCAATCAAAAAGAATCTGAGCTATCCTTCTTTACAGTTGATTTCTATTCTTCCTTTTCTCGGAATCCCCAAGCCTCAAAATCCATATCTTCATCCTCCGGCTCAACTTCCTCGGCATAATCGGGACCGGTAGCCTCTGCCGGGGCGTTGAGCATATAGGGCGTGACCTGTACCGGCGCTTCGCTCTTGAGCGCCAGCACCTTGGGGGCTGCCTTGCCGCAAAACACCATGGCGGCGGCAAAGGCGAAATACTGCACACAGCTTGTAAGGTAGAGATTCACAATGGCCAATTCATTTCCCTGTACAGGGACGCCCTGCTCAAGCTGCCGGGAGATATTTTGATGGCAGGCCACCAGAGAGACAAAGGCTGTAATCAGCAGCACCGCCGCAAGAGCATAAAAAGCTGCGGAAAGGATCGTTCCCTTTTTCGAGGATTTCGTGATTGAATTGCTGTCCATCTCTATCATTTTGCCCTCCTTTCACTGCGGGGAGTGTTGTTTCTGCGGGATTGGGGCTGGGCGGCTCCATCTTGAACGCGCTCCAGCACCTGCAGCTCACCCTTCTTCAGCCGGAACACCACATCGGCCTGTTTCGCCAGCTCGTTGGAGTGTGTAACGACCACCACACACTTGTTCATCTTGTGGGCGCTCTCTTTGAGGATCTCGGTAATGTCCTGGGCGGTGTCCTCGTCCAGATTGCCGGTAGGCTCATCGGCCAGGATCACCGGGGCCTCACTTGCCAGGGCGCGGGCAATGGCTACACGCTGCTGCTGGCCGCCGGAGAGCTTCAGCACATTCCGCTTGGCTTCTTCTTTCGTCAGCCCCAGGCGCTCCAGAATGGGCAGCGGCGGCAGCTTGGAAGTCAGCGACACATTCTCTGCGGGGGTCAAATAGTCAATCAAGTTATACGCCTGGAAAATAAACGCCACATGGTTTTTCCGGTGGTCGGAAAGGCCAGTCTTGGCAATGTCCTGCCCATCGAAGTAGATCTGGCCGCTGCCGGGGCTGTCCAGGCCGCCGATCAGGGAGAGCAGGGTGGTTTTGCCGCAGCCGGAAGGACCCAGGATGGCGTAGAGCTTGCCCTGTTCCATTTCGGCGTTGACGCCTTTTAAGACTTTCTTTTTGTTATCGTAGGAATATCCCACTTGCTTGATTTCCATGATACTCATAGTGATTACCTCATTTCGTTATTTTAGGGGTGGATGGTCTTATTCCATCTGAGACAAAATCTGCTTGGGCTTCAATCGCATGGTCGAGATACTGGACACCAGCACCGCCGCCACCAGCAGGATACCGCCCACGATAGCCACCAGCATAAAGTGCTGCGGCGTGACGATGACATTCTCCGCCGCCTTACCGAACAGCGTTCCCAGGACGCCGGCCACTTGCTTACTGGATAAGTAGGCCAGCGGGAAGGCCACCACCGCGATCAGCAGGGTTTCCAGCACATATTGGAGAATCACCGCAGGCTTTGCGATACCCACTGCCAGCAAAATGCCTGTTTCCCGTTTCCGGCTGCGGATGGACATGGAGAGGATGAGAATTATCAAAACCATGCTCACCACAGTAATCACCACGATCAGCGTCGTAACCAAAGTAGTCGTATCCGCAATAGAGCTGGAAATGCGCTCGTACACTTCATTGCTCACGGTGATGTAATAGGAGTTCCAGTCGATAGAGGTGCTGTTCTGCACTTCCTGGACAATGCTTTCCAGCTTGGCGGCGTCCGAAACGAAGAAGTCAACGGAATCAATTCCATTTCCCTCACTGACCGTATAGGGCGCGGAGACAGCAGACATGGTATCCATATCCACAAAGACATAGTCCTTGTAATCGAATAAGGTTGAAGGCTTTGCCATAGTTGCCTGTTCGTCGTCACCATCTGCAATAACCTCAAACAGACCGGCAATCTCGCACTCAACCAACGGATCGTCTGGATTCCCGTTTTTAATTTCGAGCGTATCGCCAAGGGACAACCCATATTTATCGGCAAGACCTTCGTACAAGATGATTCCGCCATCGCCTTCCGTTACATGACGCCCTTCCGTCAGACGCAACGCCCCCGTGAGAAACATCGGAGAATACTCCGAATCAAAACAACCTGTTGCATAAAAAAGGTCTGACACACCTTCCCGTTCATCCGTCCCTTTCATCAAAGTATCCTGATTATAGAGATTTGCAATCGTATATTGAGATGTGTTATAGGATTCTACACCGTCAATCGCGGCGATTTCCTCAATCATTTCGTCTGTGACAGGCTGCAGAGTATAGCCATTATTGGCGGTCACTGTGAAGCTGGCTCCTGTCACGCCCCGCAGTTCCTCCGATTGCTCCTCTTGGGCGTCGGCAATCGCCAGCCCGGAAAGCACCAAAGTGGTAATGGCCAGGAGCAGGCAGAACACCAACAAGGTCTTTTTCCACTTCCGTGCGCTATATAAAAACGCTCGTATTCCTAAATTCATATTGCGTCCTCCTTTACTCCATCTGCGCTAAGATTTGTTTGGGCTTTAACCGCAGGGTCGAGATACTGGACACCAGCACCGCCGCCACCAGCAGGATGCCGCCCACGATGGCTACCAATATAAAGTGCTGCGGCGTGACGATGACATTCTCCGCCGCCTTGCCGAACAGCGTTCCAAGGGTGCCAGCTACCTGCTTGCTGGAGAGGCAGGCCAGTGGGAAGGCCACCACCGCAATCAGCAGAGTTTCCAGCACATATTGGAGAATGACCGCAGGCTTGGCGATACCCACCGCCAGCAGAATTCCAGTCTCCCGTTTCCGGCTGCGGATGGACATGGAGAGAATGAGAATAATCAGCACCATGCTCACAGCCGTGATGACAATAATCAAAGTGGTAATCAAAGTACCTGTGTCAGAGAGGGCGCTGGAGATATTCTGATACACCTCGTCATTGGCGGTGATCTTGTAGTTGTTCCAGTTGATAGAGGAAATGCTCTGCACTTCCCGAATCACATTCTCTAATTGGGCAGCGTCCGTGACATAGTAGTAGGCTTCGGAAATGCCCTCGCCATCTTCGCCCCAGCCCTTAATCAAGCCTTCGGCTGCGTCCATGCTGCAAAAAACATAGCTGGAATAGGCGTAATAGGACGCATCATCATACATATTCACTTGGTCGTTCTTATCCGCCACCACATCGAAGATGCCTACGATCTTCATATCCACTTCCGGGGTGTTATTTTGCGGGTAGTAAACGCCTGTCAAGGTATCCCCAACCTTCAGCCCGTTCCACTCAGCCAGTTCCCGGCTGATAATAATGCTATTGGTCATATCATCGGTGATATGGGTGCCTTCCACCAGTTCAAACCGGCCCGACAAAAACAGCTCATGGTATTGGGAGTTGTAGGAGCCGTAGTTGTAGAAGCTGTAATTCTCATGGGCCAGTTCCTCGCCCTTATCATTGAAGATACGGGGCAGGGTAATCAAGGTGGCGTCATACCCTGCAATGCCATCCACTGCGGCAATCTGCTGGATCATGTCCTCGGACATAAATTCCTGTGTGCTGTAATTGCCGTTCCAGCCGCCCGTAGAGATGTCGCGCTCCACCGTGAAGCTGGCTCCAGTGGTTCCACGCAGTTCCTCAGCCTGTTCCTCCTGGGCGTCGGCAATCGCCAGCCCGGACAACACCAAAGTGGTAATGGCAAGAAGCAAACAGAACACCAACAGTGTCTTTTTCCACTTCCGTGCGCTATATAAAATCGCTCGTATTCCTAAATTCATATCGCCTGCACCTCCTTAACTCATCTGCGACAAAATACTCTTGGGCTTCATCTTCATGATCGGGTAGGCCGCCAGTGCGGTAGAGGCCACACACAGCACCATACCAAAAGCCCACACCAGTGCGTAATCCTCGGCGGAAACAGCCACCTCGATCTCGGCAAGGCCCAAATCCTCGGTGGGTTCTTCCGCAGTTTCGCTTTCCCCGGTCAAGTCCACCGTTTCATAGGTTTCGCTTGTCACCTGGGAGAGCAGGCTGCTCCCGATCTGATGGGAAATGGCAGTGCTGGTTCCAAAAGAAATCACCAGGGCGATGGCCGCCACAAGGATCACTTCCAGCAGGTATTGCAACAGCACCGAGCCTTTGGAAATACCCATTGCCAGATAGACGCCGGTTTCATGGATACGCCCACGGAGCCGCAGCGTCAGGAACAGGGCCAGCACCAGGAAACAGATCACCGATACCACCGCAATGGCGATAAAGACGATGTTCTGCAAGCCCTCCAGGGATGCCTTGGCGTTTTGATAGTCGTTGTCGTAGCGGGTCAGGGTACAGCTCTCCCAATCCACGCCATCCAGTTCCTGCACATCAGTCATAATGCGCTCCAGCTCGTCCGGGTCGTTCACATAGAAATCCCCGTACTGAACATTGGTGGTTCCCTCGGTGCCGTAGAGCAGGAAAGAGGCGGTGGAGAGGTCGGTGAAAACGATGTTGTCATAAAGGTCATAGGACGGGGCCATGCCGATGGAATCCTGTTCCTCGGTGTTGGTGAAGATCCCGGCCACCGTCACGGGGATGGTCTTATCTTTATCCTCCACATTCCCCAGCAGCATGGTGTCGCCCACAGACAGGCCGTTGCGTTGGGCGAATTTCTCATGGATCAGCACCTGATTGCCGGTTTCGGTGGTGATGGGGCTGCCCTCCACCATCTCAAAGCCGCCATCCGTGAAGTAGCTGTCATTTTGAGAATTGGAGTTCGCCACGATTTTTCCGGCGTTCTCGTAACCTTCCGGCACCTGGGCAGCGCCCTCGGTGTTGATCTCCAGAAGGTCTCCGTCTGCGTCAAAGTAAGTAGCGTAGGTATAGGAGCGCAGGGTGTACCTGCCGCTCAAACCATCCACATCAAGGATCTGGCTCACCGTATCCTCCGGGATGCCGTTTTCCAGCGTCTTGGCGTTGATGGTGAAATAGCCCAGCAGGGCTTTTTTAATATTGGCGTTGGCTGTTTCCGTGGCCGATTGGATGGAAAGGCATGTCAGCATTAACGTGGCCATGACCAGCAGAAACGCCAGCAGCGTGAGGGTCTTGCCCTTTTTGCGGATGGAATACAGGCAGGCCCGTTTGCACAGGTTCATGTCTGAGCCACCTCATTTCCTTTGAGTAAAACCAGTGGGTTCACTTGTGTACCTCCTAACGTAGTTTTTCGCCGGAGCTGTTTCTCGCTCCGGTGGTGTCCCGTCTGCCGGGAACACCCTTATGGTACACTACGAAGGTGGAGTTGAGGTGGAGTTGAGATATTTTTTAGGTGGAGTTGGCGATAGAGCGAAAAAAGCCGAGGGGCTTTCGCAAGGAAAACCTCTCGGCCCACCACTTATATAGGTACTTAATTGTGTGCTTTCCGAAGATTTTCCGGATTTTTCACATAAGATCGTACAATGGTGCCACAGCTCACACAGATTTCGTGATATACAGCCTTGCTTTTTAGCAAGGACACGGTAATTCCAGCATAGGCCACACCTTGCTTTCCCGTAACGAACTCCTCTTTACCACAGTATGGGCATTTCATTTTCGTTTCCTCCAATCAGCTTTCTTCCTCTGTAAATTCAAACAGTTCTTCCACGGTGACGTGAAACACATGGGCAATATCCATAGCTAATTTAAGAGACGGATTGTATCTGCCGTTTTCAAGATGGACAATCGTTTCCCGCCGGGCGGAAACCAGTTCCGCCAATTCGCTTTGCTTCAAACCTGCTTTTTCCCGGTACTCTTTGATTTTCGTTTTCAGCATAGTGTATCACATCCCTTTCTTGTCGATCACCGCAAAGATAACGGCTCTAACGATTGTCAACAAGAGGATGCCACCCACAACAAAGTACCCGGCGATAATCCCGGAGAAATCTGCGAATACGCAGGCCAGCACTGCAATGACCATGAGCGCATAAGCGATTTTCAGGCAAATGGAATCTGTGGTTTTCAGATTTTCCCGCGCAAACTCATCAAAGAGTTTTTTCTTCTTAGCGTAGGATACCTGCCACAGAACGATAACGCCTGCCAAAACCAAAGACACCGCTTGCAGATAACGGAGTGTGGGATCATATCCACCCCAGCTACACATCCCGTAATACAGGAGCAGCAAGGCAGAAGGGATAGCTTTCGAGAACATCCAGACGCTCAAGTTAATAGGTTTGTTTTTCATAATGTAAGACCTCCAAGTGAAATATTTGTAACTTGTTTGTGTTATAAATATATCACCTCATGGCGCACTTGTCAATAGGGAAAGTGAAATATTTTTAACTTCACTTTCCCGGCACATTTCCCATGCCCTTTAACAGGACTTACATAGAAAATGACGGCACTAATGGTTAGTTAATGCCGCCATAATAATTATAAAGTCTTATGATATTTTCCAATGTACTATTTACCACAGAAATGCCGTAAACTTCACGCCATTTTCCGTATTCACCATGTTGTGGATGATTTCGTGGTGATCCAGGATGGTCTTGGTAATATACAGCCCCAGGCCGCTGCCGCCGCTGTTCCGATTCCGGGATTTGTCCACCCGGTAGAAGGGAGTGAAGATACGCTCCAAATCTTCCTCGGCAATGTGTACGCCGGTATTCTCCACGGAAAACACCTCGTCCTTTTGGGTGACAGTAATCACCGCGCCCACCGGCGAATAGGCCACGGCGTTTCCAATTACATTGGTGAACACCTTCTCCATGAGCCGCCGGTCCCCCTGGTAGTGGTATTCCGGCTGGATGTCCATGCGAAGCTCGATCTGCTTATCCTCCATCCGACCACGGAACTGCTGGCAGACCTTTCGCAGCATTTGGCTGATGTCCAGGTCGGTGCGCTCCAGGTGGAAGTCGCTGCCGCCCATCCGGGCTGCCGACAAAATCTCCTTGACCAGCGCCTCCATGTCATTGGTGGTTTTCAGGCACCGGCGCAGGTAAGTATCGCGGTCTTTGTATTCGCCCACCTGATAGATCATGCCCTCCAGTTGCCCCTTGATGATGGCAATGGGGGTTTTCAGCTCATGGGAGACAGCGGTGAAAAATTCCACGCGCTGCTTTTCCTGCTCACGCTCCCGCTCAATATCTTTCTTCAACTGCCAGTTTGCTGACCGCAGGCTGGCCAGCGCATTGTTGAGCTGCTCCGCCATTTCGTTTAGGCTGGTAGCCAGCACGCCAATCTCGTCATTTCGGTTGACTTCACACTTCCAAGTCATGTCCAGGGTGGTCATCCGCTTTGCCACATTGCTGATACTGACCAGCGGCTTAGAGTAGTACCGGGAACAAACCACCGCCCCAATGACGGAGATCAGCAGAATCACAACGGCAATAAAGGGGATGAGCTTCAGCAGGATGTCATAGGACTGCGCCACCGCAACCAGGGCAGCATTGGCAAATACATGGTAAGTTTGCCCGCATTGCTGGAATGTAGCGGAACAGCTCATAGAGGGAGCAGAAGTGTCCATGTTCTCCATGTCGGCAAAATTCACGGAGAACAGGTTATTTCCATAATCATCGTTGACTTCCACCGAGGCGTTGTTCGTCATGGAAAATTCCATAAGACTGTCCGAACTGGCCTCCCAGCCATTCCGCTCCAGAACCTCCACCAAGTCATAAAAATCGGAAGTGACCTGTCCTTCCAGTTCCGTATGGTAATTCCTCGGCAGGAAGACCATCACCATGCCGTAAATGATAATGCAACAGACCACCAGCAGCGCCAGCATACTGAGAAAGGTCTTGGCCTGGATGCTTTGACTAATCTTCCTTCTCAATTTTATATCCCGCCCCTCTCATGGTTTCTATGTAGTCCACACCCAGCTTCTTGCGGATGTTCTTGATGTGGGTGTTTACGATTTTTTCATCGCCAATATAGTCATAGCCCCAAACCGTATCCAGCAGCCTTTCCCTGGATACCACCCGGCCCTGGTTCTCCAGAAGGAGCTTCAAAATCTCAAATTCCCTGGTGGTCAGGGAAACGCTTTCTGTTCCCACAAGGACGGTAAGGCTGTCCGTATCCACCGTAATTTCCTTATAGCGGATCACGGTATTGGGCGCAGCGCCGCCCTGTTCGGCCCGGCGCAGCACCGCTTCGATATGCTTCATCACAACCGGCATGGAAAAGGGCTTGGTGATGTAATCATCTGCCAGGGCGTCAAAGCCCTTCATCTGGCTGTCGTCATCATCCAATGCGGTGAGCATGATAATGGGAACCCGGCTCTCTTTCCGCAAGATCTCACACACGGCAAAGCCGTCAATTTTCGGGAGCATTAAATCCAGAAGCACCAGGTCTGGCTTGTTCGCCCGGAACTGTTCGATTCCTTCCAGGCCATCAGCAGCCAGGACCACCGTGTAGCCTGCGTCCTCTAGGAACGCCTTGATAATATTCTGAATGGATTCTTCATCCTCTATAATCAAAATCATTTTTGACATCGCTTGCACCTCCAAAGGTAGTGTAACATACGAAGGTGGAGTTTCGGTGGAGTTGGAAAAAGAATTTGCTTTTTTATTATACCATGCCTTTATGAATGTTCTTTTTCCTGTGTCCTTTCCGCAGACGGACCCAGCAGATAGTCAATATTGGCTTTCACATTCTGCAGCTCCCGCATTTCTTCCCGTACCTGCTTATATTCCGCATAGGCTTTTCTCTTGGCCTCCAGCACTTCGGCATATTCTTCCCGCAAAGCCTTTATGGTAGGCAGTTTCTCCACACCCAGGCTGTCAAAATATTTCTTTGCCGCCTGATGGATCAGAATGTCAGCCTCATGCTCGGCCCGGAACTTTTTGCTGTAACCAGCTTTTCGATACTCGATATAGACAGCCCGCGTTTTAGAATAATTGACGATCTGTTTCTGCAATTCTCCATTTTGAGATAAACGGCTCTCCATATCCTTGATCTGCGTGGAAAGCTCATTAAACCGGGAAGTCGTAGCCTGAGCCTTTGCTTGAAGGTCCTCATAACTCATATCCCCATGCTCTTTCAGGTAAGCCACAGCTTTCGCAAGCTGCTTCACATTGAACACTTTGGCCCAACGCTCATAACCGGCGCCTTTGCCGGAACGCATTGCGGCGTCAATATCAATCAGCATCCTTACCGAAGAATGGGACCGTTTGGGCTGAACAGAGGAAATATAGGTTCCGGCAATTCTTTCCCGTATGGCCTGCTCGGTATGATCGCCTTTCAAAGTGTTGCAGCGAGTAGGCTTCTTTTGGCCTGGAACACGGAAGTTAATAGATTTCCTGCGCCGGGTGACTTCTACACCGGACGCTTCCAGAATTTTCAGGAAATCCTCAAAGGTAGAGGGGTGCCGCTCCAGGGCGGCGTCAATGGCTTGCCGGATTTGATTCTGAAAGGAGAGCGGTTTGTTTCCATCCCCCAACCATTTTCCATAGTGGCTGCGGCTGGGCTTGGGATCTTCGACAATAGAAAGTCCATGCTCCAGACACAGCTTATCGCTGATCCGGCGCAAAGCCCAGGAGGAACCCCAAAAGTTACGGAATTTCCTGTTACATTCCAGATTTACCGCGCTCACGATGATGTGATTATGGACATGGTGCTTATCTATGTGCGTGCAGACGATAAAAGCGTTGTTTCCCTTCGTCAGCCTCATAGCAAGCTCCTGGCCGATATGATTGGCTTCCTCCGGCGTCACTTCACTAGGCTTAAACGCTTGCCGGAAGTGATAGGCAATCACATCATCCGCGCCCCGGACTCTGCCGGTCAGGTTGATATACTGCCGCTTAGCTAAGGTAAATTCCGCATCCGCTGTGCGGGTATCACACTCAAATCCATAAATCAGTTTCCCATAGTCGGTTTTCTCTGGATTTTCTACATAATCAATGATGTCCTCGATTGCGGTAGAGAAGGAGCGGCCCTCTCCGATATGCAAGGGCATCAGCCTTGTGGTCGCCATTGCCCACCTCCTTTGAATATTTTGTTTTAGCAAATGCTTTAATGGATTTTCTCTTTAGAAATTCTTACATGCTGGAAAAACATTCCAAGCGGCAGTAGCAAATACCTATCTTTAGCAGCGGGGAATAAACACGCATGAAATCCCATGCAGATAATGTCAACGATCTGCGCCGGTTTGGTTAATGAGCGTCCTACAAATCCGATGAACAATTCCGTATAATACACGCAAAGCCGTTGCGGAAGTACGCAAAATAGGGGCTTGAAAAGGGGTGATAGGTCGTGAAGATATGGAAAAGGCGTTTCCGCCTGTGCTTTCAGATTTCACTTTTATTGTGGTAGCCGGGAATGGCCCAGTGGAAAAATGCCAGGCGCAGGGCCAGCAGGCCACCGCATCCGGCATTTTTTAGTGTAAGGTAGGATAACACTTTTTCTCAACACACCCTGTTGATGGCAGACGAGCTGCATTATAATCACATGGGGCGGCAGCACTCCTTGCTGTCGCCCCATGACCGTCAACTCTCTTTGAAATTACTGATTTTCCGCATCAATAGGTGTAACAATGGGCTTCCCATCTTTATCGACAAGAACGGCTATGCCGCAGCCAGTTGTCATATTGGAAGAAATCAGAAGGTAATTCACGCCAGTTTCCGTATCAACGATGATTTTCCGTACATTGGTTACTCCTTGTGAGTATGTTTCTACAAATCGCTCTTTAGCCATTTTGTGCGCTCCTTTCCTTGAACAAAAATCGTGATTGGCCTTTCATGCCATACCCAAAATATATCATATTTCTTTCTGTATGTCAAGTATTTCATACTTTAAGTAAGGAATAAAACGCACACCCAATAATCCGATTTTATGGGTGTGCGTTTCAATTCTTAGTTTAATTTCAGTTTTCGCACGATCAATATAGCTATATCCGCGACTAAAAGAACTATCGTATAAGCGGATTGTATTACATTGGCAAGGCGAATTTCATTATCCATCATCCATGTAACAAAAAAAGGTATCATATTAAGAACAACAAAAAGCGTTACAAATGAACATAGAGCCGCGATTGCAATAATTTTTCGTCCCCGTTCATCACGGCCTTCTTTAGAGAAAAAATAGAAAATGAAAATAGCTAATAATATACATCCCAATATGACATTACCTCTTAGAGCAATTTGACTATCGAATAATAGTTCAAGAAAATTCTGCATTATTCTCCCTCCCGAAACTCAAACAAATCTTCAATCGTTACATCAAATACTTTCGCAATGCTATATGCCAAAAGCATAGATGGGTTATAACGGTTTCTTTCAAGCTGCATAATGGTTTGGCGGGACACACCGACTAAATCGGCAAGTTCCTGCTGGGTCATTCGCTTGGTTGCTCGGTACACATGGATTTTGCTCTCAAAAGTGTATTTGCTTTTTCCCGCCATCTACTCACCGCCTTCCTCGAAAATCTGCTTTTCAGTATAACATATTTCTTGCTATTTGTAAAAGATATTTTTAATATGTCTATGGTAGTTTAAGGCCGCCGTCATCCCTCTGGACGCGGTGCGGATGCGCCGGAAGAAAGAGGCTGAATAGCAGTAGCAAAATACCTATCTTTAGCAGCAGGGAATAAACACGCATAAAATCCCATGCAGATAAAAATATGTCAACGATCTGCGCCGGTTTGGTTAATGAGCGTCCTACAAATTCCAAGAACAATTCCGTATAATGCACGCAAAGTCGTTGCGAAAGTACGCAAAATACAGGCCGGAAAAGTGGTGACAGAGCGTGAAGATATGGAAAAGGCGTTTCCGCCTGTGCTTTCAGATTTCAATTTTGTTGTGGTAGTTCTGTCTTTTGGAAAGAAACACTGTTTGCTTCATGGCGGCTCCCGCCATAAGCAGCCGATCCCGCCAGCGTCAAAACGGCGTTTCGTATGAGGGCATAAAGAACGGCGGCCTTGATTTTTTCAAAGTCGCCGCATAGTAATCCGGCACGGGAAAAGGTCTGCTAAATGACTGCTTTTTCTTTGCCGCCGTCCGGCAGATGTGATAACTATTTTGAAATAGAACTCTTAAATAATATCCATGTGGCGATAAAATAGCAAATCAGTAATAATAGCAGAATACCCACAGTCATACCTATCTGTATCATCAATGTTCCAAATCCAATATAGGCTGAAATTTCTGCTGATACTGTTTGAATAAAGTACGCAATCACAACTGTGGAAACAATGATTGCTACAATGATTGGAAGTCCGAACCAGATACCTAATTGTTTTAGCACAAGTTTTCCTATCTGTGCTTCTTCAACTCCCAGCTTTCGCAATACAGAAAAACGATATTTGTACTTACCTGCGTCTAACAACTGCTGTAAAGACAGTATCGTGAGGCAAATCACCATCAATACGACAGCGCCGTACAGCATGGCGGCTTGCACAACAAAGTTATTTGCCTTTGTGCTGTTGATCTGCAAGGTGCTTAAACGGATTGCATAGCTGACGCCGGTATCTGTAATCTCTGGATACTCGTCTGAAAAAGCCTGCTCTAATTCGCGGGCGCTTTCATAAGAAATGCTTTTGGACGTAGTAATATAGCGGTTCCGCATAACCGGAAGCAACTTTTCACAAACACTGTCTGGAAATACATAGAGTACATTTGTGTAAGAATTGTAAACTGTTTCCCCGATTGCTTCCTCGTAATAGGGCTGCCCGGAAATAGTCAATTCTCCGGCATCTGTCATTACGCTGGTATGCTCTGTCAAAAAACTATTCCGTTCTTCTTCGGTAGCGATGGTCTGCCATTGAGTTGTGAACTCATTTTCCGATAGGGAAATTGGCTCATATCCCAGCATTTCCCGGATCATGTTGTAATCACTTAATGAAATTGCCATGACAGGAAAAGTATATTTAACCCGATTGTTAAAATCATCTTTTTGGGGCAGATAAAGGTTAAATGTGCAGTCATAATCTGTTTCAATGCCGTGTTCTGTAAGGTAGTTTGTTACAATCTCATAATCATCGCTGGGAAGATTTTCTTCGTCATATACATCATTGTAGCTGGATGAAATCTGCACATCATACATTGACCGTATATCCAGATAGCCCGAAGCCCAGCCGGTCAAAATCGGGGCAGCGATAAACAGGAAAATGGCAAGCACAAGGGTTACGCTGATAAGTGTCATGGTCTTACTGGTGGTATTCAGCTTTGATATAACCTGCCCGAAAAAGAACAGGCTTTCGCCTTTGTATCTATGCTCTGGCGATTTATCTTTCCATGCAACGATGAAGCTGCTGGCAAGATAAATCAAGGAGCAAATGAAAAAAATCAAATCAACCAGAACAAATAGCAGGTATTGGTTGACCGTACCAGCCCCCAGCGGAAGATAATACTGATTGACTAAGACGGGTACGCTGGCTGCGATGCAGGCATTTAGGACAGCGCAAACCAGCAGCCCGAAAACAAATTTAGGAAATCCTGATTTTTTCCCCCTGATAAGCCACAATACAGACCAAAATAAAGTGGCTGCCGGTAAAATGATGTTGCCCCAGAACATGATCTGAACCGGCATAGCAAAACGGCTGTCATAATAGAACCAGACCTTTTGCACTCCTGTTACACACATCCATACCGTGAACAGTTCAAATAAAATTGCTGCAATTACAATCCAACGGCTTTTTTTCAGTGCGGGATCATTTTCCCGGTCTGCTGCAAGCATATCAATGATTTTTGTTTTCCGAATAGTACGGGTGTTGAATAGCCCTACCACAAGAAAACTTAAAACAAAGAATCCCACCGTCAGCAAGACCGTATCCGGGAACAGCGTCCATGTTAGTTCATAGCTTTTCCCGTAAGAAGTCAGCAACATTGCCGTAATGAACTGCGAACAGAACACTCCGAGGAAAATTCCTATGGCAATCGAAATCATCCCCATTACAAAGGTTTCCGCAAAAAATAATCTGCCAACGGTTTTCTGTTCCATTCCCATGATGGATTGAACCGCAAATTCCTTTTGCTTACGCCGCAGCATATAGTTATTGACAAACCGTATCAGAAACAGCAGAAAGAGGGTAATCACACAAATAGCCACTTTCATCCCGTCACTTAATACCGTAAAATTGTATTCACTCCCTATATCCGGCTGATAGTAGCTGCTGGAAATGGACAGGAATGAATAAAAGAGTGTGACGCAGATTGTCATGGTCACGATATAAACCAGATAGTCTTTGACAGACCGCTTCGCATTTCTTAAAACAAGTTTAGCATACATGGCTTTGTCCCCCTCCAATCATGGTAAGGACATTCAGGATTTTATCGAAAAAAGCACTCCGGCTGTCGCTTCCTTTATGCAATTCTGTAAAAATCTTTCCGTCCTGTAAAAAGAGAATACGGTTCGCATAGCTGGCCGTGAAAGCATCATGTGTTACCATGAGAATGGTTGCTCCCATCTGCTCATTGATACTCTGAATCGTGGACAGAAGCATTTGAGAGGAATGGCTGTCTAATGCGCCGGTCGGTTCATCGGCTAAAAGCAGCTTTGGATTGTTAATGATGGCTCTGGCGCAGGCGCAGCGTTGCTTCTGGCCGCCGGACACCTGATACGGATATTTGTTCAGAATATCACGGATGTTCAATTTTCCGGCAATATCCATAATGCAAGGCTCGACTTCTTTCGCCGGGGTCTTGTTGATTGCTAATGCCAGAGCAATGTTTTCAGAGATCGTCAGTGTGTCCAGCAGATTGAAGTCCTGAAATACAAACCCTAAATTCTCCCGGCGAAAGCGGGCAAGAGATTTCGGTTTTATCTCTGTAATGTCTGTCCCCTCCAAATAAATATGGCCTGCGCTTACTGTATCAATGGTGGAAATACAGTTGAGCAATGTTGTTTTTCCGGAGCCGGACGCTCCCATAATTCCCAGAAATTCACCTGCTTCTACGGAAAAACTAATATCCTGAATGGCTTTTGTGATGTTTCCCTCGTTGCCGTAATACTTCTGGATATGCTCCAATTTCAAAATAGGTTCCATGTGTCCCCCTGCCTTTCTAAATCTTTCATGCCTTTATTGTAATCCGTATTCAGGGCCTTTTGTATCAAGTTTTCTTACACAGTTCTTACAGAAATGTAAGAAGTGCAGAGCATATCAGCCCTGCACCCCAGCCACAAAATCGTTGATACGGAAAGAAAGAGAAATGGCGGTTCCTTTCCTTTCGGAACTCGCTGAAATACCTATTCCCAACTTATCACAAAGCCGCCTGCAAAGATACAGACCAATCCCGGTAGAACTATGGATTGTCCGTCCGTTCTGTCCTGTAAAACCTTTCTCGAAAATACGGGGCAAATCGCTTTGTGGTATGCCTATACCGTTATCTTCAACAGACAGGATAATTCTATCATTTTCCTTTACAGTAAAAAAATTCAACACTGGCTGGTCTGCACGGTATTTTACTGCATTGCTAATAAGCTGGTCTAAAATAAACCGCAGCCACTTATCGTCTGAATAAATACTGTACTCCACATCCTCTACGGTAACGGCCACATTGTTTTGCCGCAGAAGATATTTGTTGTCTGCGATTGCACCGTGTACCACATCGCTAAGATTGATTTCACGGACAGAATAATCCTTTTCCGTATGCTCACTGCGGGCATAATACAAAGCCTGCTCCGTAAAGCGGTTGATATTTTCCAGCTCTGCCATCAACTCTCTGGTAAAAGAACAGCGGTTATTCTCGCAAATCAACTTTATAGCTGTGATCGGCGTTTTTACTTCATGTATCCATTGTTCGATATATTCTTTATATTCTTTCCGTTCCCTCTGTACTTCTCCGATCCGTTCCAACATGGATTTTTCAGCCATTTTCATAATCTGATAGAATACCTGTTCATCGGCTCTTTCTGGCTCCTGCATGATTTCCGGCAGCAAATACCGTTCATCCAACTTCTCTGTCATATCCAGCAATTTATCCAGATATTTTTTCCGGGAAAAGTAGAAAAGCAGCAGGCATGAAGCAAGGACAATCAGCCAGACAACAAGAATGAATAGGACAGTTTGAATACTATTACCACTTGCAATTAAAAACAGGGCAAGGGCCAGCATACCCAGCAAATTGATTAAAATGACAGGCAGTTGATTTTTCAAATATTGTTTGCCATTCATAATGTGTACCCCTGCCTGTGCTTTGTCTTAATAAAGTCAGTCAATCCAATGGACGCCAGCTTTTCACGGATACGGGTCATATTCACACTTAGGGCATTATCATCAACATAAAGCTGATTATCCCAAAGGAAATCTACAATATCACTGCGAGAACATATTTTCCCTGCGTTCTTAAAAAGATAGTAGAGTATTTTTAGCTCATTTTTTGTCAAATCGGCTTTCTGTCCATTGTATTCTATAAAGCTGCTCTCTAAATGTAAATCTGCACCACTCCATGAAAGTACCTCCGTCTGCCCGGAAGCATACGCCCGCCGCAATAAAGAAGCAATCTTTGCAAGCAAAATCGCTGTATTATAAGGCTTTGTAATAAATGCGTCCCCGCCCAACATGATACTGTTCAATTCATCCATATCCGTGTTACTGCTTGTCACAAACACAATAGGAATATCGGAAAAGCTGCGGATTTGTGAACAAATTTCAAAACCGCTGTTTCCCGGCAATTTTATATCTAACAGAACCAAATGGGGGGCAAAAGCCTTTATCTGCTCAATCACTTTTGAAAAATCGGTAACTGTGTCAACCTCATATCCATTACCAGACAAGAGATTTTTTAACTGTTTCTGTATGGTTAAATCATCTTCCACAACTAATATCCTCATTCTTCTGTTCCTTTCAGGTCTTTATATCATATATCGGCGGGCTGGGCTGCCTCCTTGGGGATCAGCCAGACCCCAGCCATCTTCATGCCTCTGATAATATTTTTTATTATATTTCATTCGCCCAAAGAACACAAGGCAGGAAGGTTGAAACATTGTAGTCTAAGTACCATTCCGAAAAAGGGCGCACAAACCCAAGCCCCCTAAAAGCGGGCAAAAATCGAATTTATGTTTAAAATCTAAACAGTAGGTGGAGCGGCCA
>NZ_NFIH01000022.1 GCF_002161675.1 Pseudoflavonifractor sp. An44 | reverse complement strand
TTATGACCATTCCTTTCCGCTGCGCTCCAAGGCACCAAAGGAATATGAAACCCGGTACCTCTAACGCAGCCAGTCGTAATTTGTTAGAATAGGCTTGAGGAAGCAGGCACACTACAGAGCACGTGAAGGTGAGTAGGCCCAACATTGTGTTGGACTGAATATTTATGTGTGCCGGACGCTCTTTCAAGCACCGATGAGTAGGGCATTGTACCCTGTAACCTTATCTTTGGAGAGACGGACTACTTCAATCTTTCAGTGAGCGGCCAGTCCCTGCCTGTTCCCCTCAAATACTGTTTCGAGGGGATGTGTTATGCTTAAAATCGTCTACCGTATCTGCTGTGGAATGGATATCCACAAATCTTTTGTCGTTGCCTGTATTGCTTCTACCAGTGAGCAGGGTGTGACAACCTACAAGAGCAAACGTTTTTCCACTTTCACTGGGGATTTACGACGGTGTGCGGATTGGCTTTCTGAGAACAACTGCAAGGATGTGTGCATGGAATCTACCGGGAAGTATTGGATTCCTGTTTACAACATTCTGGAACCCACCTGCAACATCGTACTCGCCCACCCTAAGTATGTGAAGGCCATCCGGGGCAAGAAGACCGACAAACGAGACGCCAAGTGGATTGCCGACATCTTCAAGCACGATCTTGTCTCAGGGAGTTTTATCCCTCCGGCAGATATCCGTCAGCTTAGAGATCTGTTCCGCTATCGTTGGAAACTCACTAACTTTACTACCGGTGAGAAAAACCGGGCGCAAAACTGTTTGACAGTCTCCAATTTCAAACTGGACGATGTGTTCTCGGATGTGTTTGGTAAAGCAGCCTCCGCAATTACTGCCTGGATTCTGGAACATCCAATGGAGAAAATTACAGATATTTCTGCCTTCCGAACCAAAGGCATGAAAGCGACCGACGAACGGGTGCTCTCTGCTGTGGATGGAGAGATGTGTGAAGAACAGGCTGAAAAGCTCCGCATCATCCGCTCCCACATGAGTAGTCTCCAACTTTGCAAGCTCAATCTGGAATCTCTGATTCTGTCTACCGCTGAGAAGTACCTTCCCCAACTCAATCTTGTTGTGACGGCGCCGGGTATCCAATCCTTTGCCGCAATTGGCATTATTTCTGAAATCGGAGTGGATATGTCCGTGTTCCCCACCTCGAAGCACCTGTGCTCATGGGCTGGGCTTACGCCGCAGAACAATGAGAGTGCCGGAAAGAAGAAAACCACCAGAATCAGCCGGGCCGGAGCTTACATCAAGCCGTTGCTTGTTCAATGCGCTCTCTGCGCCATTCGTGCCAAGCAGTTCCCAGAAGTCCGGAATCGTTACCTGGCTCTCAAGAAACGCCGCGGACACAAGAAGGCGATTATCGCCATTGCTAGGATGCTGCTCACCGCCATTTACAATATGCTCAAGAAGAACGAGCCGTACAACTCTGAGCTCTATCGCAAGAGCGACCGGCCTCCCGTACACCGTGAGGTTTCTGTAGCCGAGGCTATTTTTATCCTCCAGAGACAAGGTTATCTGGTGGCCGCTCCACCTACTGTTTAGATTTTAAACATAAATTCGATTTTTGCCCGCTTTTAGGGGGCTTGGGTTTGTGCGCCCTTTTTCGGAATGGTACTTAGACTACAATGTTTCAACCTTTTCATCTTTGTAATGCTTCGCATTGCTGAGCAGGCACAGCACATACTCGGACTCCACATGGGGGTTGCCAGGCGCAACTTCCCTGGCTTTTTTGGCTAAGGCCACCGCCATCTCCCTGAGATCTTCGGACTTGATCTTCTCCTCGCCAATTATCGGTTTCAAAAAACCTACGTCGATGTCTTCTTCGTTCTTCTCTAGTCGGCGCAAATAGCAGGCAGCCCCACACAAGGCTCTCACATTGGTGGACTCATGTTTCAGAACTTTTTCAAATACCCCTAGCTCCTCCTTCTCATTCTTTCTTTTCTCTTCATTCTCATCCTTTCTTTCCTCTTCATTCTCATTCTTAACCTTTGGATATAGGTAGCATTGTCCTAAGTTGTTATTCGTAGACATCCACGAGTAATCTTTTCGCTGATAGGGGCCATTCTCATTGTACTCCTGGACCTTTTGATAGCTTTCAATGGCCTTCTGATATTCCCCCAGCATTTGCTGACACCACCCAAAGTCACTCCGTGCAGGTACATCGCTGGGCTCCGCCTGGACGATTTGCTCAAACCAAACCTTGGCCTGGGCCGGGGCGCTCGGCAGATAACAAGTCCCCATCGCATAGCGGGCTTTGAGGCCTACGGTGCCGGGACGAATGACCTTCTCTGCCTCGCACAGGTCTTTCAGTACCTCCACCGCTTGGGTCAGCTGTCCCTGGTTCCGATAGCACAGCCCCTTCCACAGCAGCACCTCCGGGTCTTTATTATAGAATCTCAGCAGCCGTTCCAATTGCTCCAAAGCTTGTTCAAAGTATTTCAGTTTGATGGAGCATTTGGCCTGCTCCAGCTCGGCGTAGCGGTTGAGAGAAGCTGTCTCGTCCACAAAGTAACTTTTCCCCTCTTTTCTGGCCCTTCTCTGGTTGTCCATCACAACTCCATGCGCTTCCTTGGCCTTGAGGTAATCCCCTCTCTTGCGGTACAGCCTGCCCAGATTGTTTTGCATGTCTGTATTTTCCTTTTGAATATTTTTTAACACATGC
This sequence comes from Pseudoflavonifractor sp. An44, assembly GCF_002161675.1. Classification (GTDB taxonomy): domain Bacteria; phylum Bacillota; class Clostridia; order Oscillospirales; family Oscillospiraceae; genus Enterenecus; species Enterenecus faecium. The sequence goes on along the minus strand of NZ_NFIH01000022.1, from coordinate 39,624 downwards.
AATGCCAATTCCTGAGCCTCGGCATAAGCTCTGGGTCCATCGGTGAGGCAGGCCACTAGATTCACCAGGGCCTGCAAATATTGAGGGTCTTTTTTATCCTTACACTGCTGCTGCGGCTGCTGGCTGTTCTCTTCCACGTGGAACTTCCCTTTGATTTTTTCATCAATTTTCCCATACGTCTCCAGCAACTTTTGTTGCGCAATGATAGCTTTCCCCTCACCATCACCACACATGGGCGCCAACGCTGCGCACACCGCCGCAAAATACGGAATGGCCTCCTGATGCTCCATCTGATTGCGCTTGCAGCGCCCCATGTTGATGACCGCATCCAGAGTGATTTTCCTCAGCTCCCCGTTGTCGGAAGGAATCTCCTTTACGATGCGCTCAAATGCTTTCAACGCCCCTTCCCCTCTCTGGAAGGACGGGCTGCTGCTGTGGTGATAGCGGAATTTTTCCATCTCCCGCTCACACTTGGCCGCCATGTGCTGAGCCAGCCAACGGCATACGAGTTCCTTCGTATCTTTGGCCCTCTTAAAACAGGTTTGCGCCTCCTGACACATTTGATAGGGCAAGGGCTTCCACCGATTCAAAATCAGGGCTTGACGAAACCGCACATTTCCTCGGGCCAGCTGATAATAGGGGTTCAGCTCACAACGGTCGGTCATCTCGGTGTTTTTGTAGACTTCTTCCACCCATTGTTTCAGCCGCTCACAGGCATCAAGGAGTACCTCCCGCTGCACCAAGGTCTGATCGTACAGCTGATCTGCCAAATCAAAGCACCGTTTCAGGCGTTTGATGCCCTCCGTCACTTTGGCATTATCCTCCAAACCCTTATAGCTGCTGAATTCGATGCGTTTTTGCTCTACCCCTTCAATCAAGTGGTCTACCGTTGGGCCCACACCTCTTATGTTTTTAAAGAAGTCCGTCATGCTCTCATCCCCTCCCCCTGTATTCGCCTATATTTTCCTTATGATACCATAGTTGCCCTCCACTTACAACTGCTATACAGAGAGTTATCCACAGCTTCCACAAAGTTTTCAACAACCTCAACCCGTTGTGGTGCAAGGGATTCCAGGTTTTTTCCAAAATTACGCAGGGCCGGAACTGGTAGTTTTCTATTCTGCTAAAGTGAGCATTTCCCCTGCTCTATGCCTAGTATTTCCAACGGTTTTGCTGCGTAGGGGCCGTGGCTTGCCCGGCCCGTGGCTACCCTGGCCTTGCCCTGGGAGATTTGGGAGGGGCAAGCCCCTCCCCTACCCATGCTTGCCCCATCTGCGTATGTCTGGGGATGCACTGCATAAAAGGGCCTGCATTCATCATTTTTCATTTATCATTCTTCATTGTCTTTTTCTATTTAGGCCCAAAAATGGCCTAAATAGAAAAAGACTGGCCTCCCCGAAGGGAAGCCAGTCTTAAAAACACGCAACTTAGGCCTTCTCCGCCTTGTACTTGGCAATGGCCTCGGTCAGCATGGGGCCAACCTTGAACAGGTCGCCGGTGATGCCGTAGGTAGCCACGTCAAAGATGGGGGCGTTGGCATTCTTGTTCACGGCGATGATGCACTCAGCGTCCTGCATGCCGGACACGTGCTGAATGGCGCCGGAAATGCCCAGGGCCACATAGATCTTGGGGTGAACGGTCTTACCGGTCTGACCAACCTGGTGGTCCACACCGATGTAGCCGTCGTCCACCACGGCACGGGAAGCGCCAACCACGCCGCCCAGGACGTTGGCCAGCTCCTCAGCGATCTCCAGACCACGCTTGGGGTCGGCGCTGATACCACGGCCCACGGAGACAACCACGTCGGCGCCAATCAGGTCAACGGCCTTCTTGGCGGACTTGACGATCTCCACCAGGTCCACGTGGATGTCTTCCTTGGTCAGCTGCACGTCCACCTTCTCCAGGACGGTCTTAGCAGCGGTCTCCTCGTTGTAGGCCTGGGTCTGCATAACGCCGGGACGCACGGTGGACATCTGAGGACGATAGTCGGGGCACACGATGGTGGCCATCAGGTGGCCGCCAAAGGCGGGACGGGTCATCTTCAGGTTGGTGTTGGCCTCGAACTTGGTGTTGTCCACGTCGATGGTGGAGGTGGTCTTCAGGAAGGCCTTGTACTTCTCCACATCCACATCCAGGTGGGTGCAGTCAGCGGTCAGACCGGTCTTCAGACGGGCAGCCACACGGGGGCCCAGGTCACGGCCGATGTTGGTAGCGCCGATGAGGAAGATCTCGGGCTTCTTGTCCTCCACCAGGTCGCAGATGACCTTGGTGTAGGCATCGGTGGTGTAGTCCTTCAGCAGGGGGTGATCGCAGATGTACACACGGTCAGCGCCGTAGCCGCCCAGAGCCTTGGCGTAGGTCTCGTTGACCTCGTGGCCCAGCAGCACGCCGCACAGCTCCACGCCCAGATCGTTGGCCAGCTTGCGGCCCTCGCTGAGCAGCTGGTAGCCGGTGCTCAGGATGACGCCGTCGCGCTGCTCGCAGAATACCCACACGCCCTTGAAGGCGGCGGTGTCTTTACTATTGAAAGCCATAATTCAGTGCTCCTTCCCTTAAATGATGTGCTTCTCGCCCAGAATGGACACCAGCTGCTCGCAGGTGGCCTTGTCGGCGCCTTCCAGCATGGTGCCAGCGCCCTTGACGGGGGGAGAGAAGGACTTGTACACCTGAGTGGGAGAGCCCTTCAGGCCGACAGTCTCCAGCTCCACCATGGGATCGTCCACCAGAGCGTTGAAGTCCAGCACGGTGTAGGGCTTGGAATAGCAATCCATGATGCCAGCCACACGCATGTAACGGGGAGTGTTCAGCTCCTTGATGCAGGTCAGCAGGCAGGGGGTCTGCACCTTGATGGTCATGTAGCCATCCTCCAGCTCGCGGCGAACGGTGAGCTGGCCGTCGGTGTAGTCGATGCCGGTGACATAGGTGACCTGGGGCAGGCCCAGCTTCTCAGCGATCTGGGGACCGACCTGAGCGGTGTCACCGTCGATGGCCTGACGGCCACAGAACACGATGTCGTCCTTCTCCACGCCGATCTTGCGGATGGCAGCGGTCAGAGTGGTGGAGGTGGCAAAGGTATCAGCGCCGCCGAACTCACGGGCAGACACCAGCACGGCCTCGTCAGCGCCCATAGCCAGGCACTCACGCAGCATGGACTCCGTGGGAGGGGGACCCATGGAGATGACAACCACCTTGGTGTCGGGGTTCTTATCCTTGATCTGGAGGGCGGCCTCCAGAGCATTCATATCATCGGGGTTGGAGATGGTGGCCATAGCGGCACGGTCCATGGTGCCGTCAGCCTTCACAGCAACCTTGCCGGAGGTGTCGGGCACCTGCTTGACACAGACAATGATTTTCATAATGCGCTCTTCCTCCTCAATTACTTAATGCCCAGGTTGGCAGCGATAACCATACGCTGAACCTCGGAAGTACCCTCGTAGATCTCGGTGATCTTGGCGTCACGCATCATGCGCTCCACGGGGTAATCACGGGTGTAGCCGTAGCCACCGAACAGCTGAACGGCACGACGGGTCACGTCGCTGGCAGCCTCAGCAGCGAAGAGCTTGGCCATGGCGGCGTCCATGGTGTACTTCTCGCCAGCCTGCTTCTTGGCAGCGGCGGAGTAGACCAGGAACTGAGCGGCCTGCATCTTGGTGTGCATCTCAGCCAGCTGGAACTGGGTGTTCTGGAACTGGGAAATGCGGCGACCGAACTGCACGCGCTCCTTGGTGTAATTGATGGCCTCTTCCACGGCGCCCTCGCCCAGACCCAGAGCCTGAGCAGCGATGCCGATACGGCCGCCGTCCAGGGTCTTCATGGCGATGGCGAAGCCCTTGCCCTGCTTGCCCAGCAGACGGTCCTTGGGAATGACGCAATCCTCGAAAATCAGCTCGCAGGTGGAGGAGCCGCGGATACCCATCTTCTTCTCGTGCTTACCAACCTTGAAGCCGGGATCGGTGCGCTCCACGATGAAAGCGGAGATCTCCTTGCTCTTGCGGCCGCGCTTGTCCAGCACGGTGCCGGTGACGGCGAAGATGACGAACACGTTGGCGAAGCCAGCGTTGGTGATGAAGATCTTGGAGCCGTTGATGATCCAGTTCTCACCGGACTCATCCAGCACGGCGGTGGTCTGCTGACCCTGAGCGTCGGTACCAGCGCCGGGCTCGGTCAGACCGAAGGCGCCCAGCCACTCACCGGAGCACAGCTTGGGCAGATACTTCATCTTCTGCTCCTCGGTGCCGTTCTCGTAGATGGGAGCGCAGCACAGGCTGGTGTGAGCGGACACGATAACGCCGGTGGTGCCGCAGACCTTGGACAGCTCCTCCACGGCCATGGCGTAGCTCACCACGTCGGCGCCAGCGCCGCCGTACTTCTTGGGAAAGTAGATGCCCATCATGCCCAGCTCAGCCATCTTCTTGACGGTGTTCTCGGGGAACATCTCCTCCTCGTCCACCATGGCAGCCAGAGGCTTGACCTCGTTCTCCGCAAACTCACGGAACAGCTTGCGCATCATTTCTTGTTCTTTGGACAGTTTGAAATCCATGGAATGTTTCCTCCTTATCAGTATGAGACCGGGGGGTGGCATTGCCGCCCCCCGGATGGGAGCAAATTATTTCTTGGTGTAGTCAAAGAAGCCCTTGCCGGTCTTGCGGCCCAGGTGGCCAGCGCGCACCATCTTGCGCATCAGCAGGGAGGCGCGGTACTTGGGATCGTGGGTCTCATTGTACAGAGTGTCCATGATGGCCAGGCACACGTCCAGACCAACCAGGTCGCCCAGAGCCAGGGGGCCCATGGGGTGGTTGGCGCCCAGCTTCATGGCGGTGTCGATGCCCTCAGCAGTGGCAACGCCGGTGTACAGCAGGTCGCAGGCCTCGTTGATCATGGGGATCAGGATCTTGTTGACCACGAAACCGGGGGCCTCGTTGACCTCCACGGGCTCCTTGCCGATCTCCACGGACAGGTCATAGATGGCCTTGTAGGTCTCGTCGGAGGTGTTGGCGCCGCGGATCACCTCCACCAGCTTCATGACGGTGGCGGGGTTGAAGAAGTGCATGCCGATGAAGCGGTCGGGACGCTTGGTAGCGGCAGCGATGGCGGTGATGGAGATGGAAGAGGTGTTGGAAGCCAGGATGGTCTCGGGCTTGCAGATGGCGTCCAGCTCAGCGAAGATGGACTTCTTGATCTCCAGGTTCTCAATGGCGGCCTCAACCACCAGGTCAGCATCAGCAGCAGCGTTCAGGTCGGTGGTGAAGGACATCTTGTCCAGGATGGCCTGCTTGCCAGCCTCGTCCATCTTGCCCTTGGCCACCAGCTTGTCCAGACCCTTGTTCAGACGGGCCTCGGAAGCCTGGATGATCTCGTCCTTAATGTCACGGACCACCACGTCAAAGCCCTTGCGAGCGAAGACTTGGGCAATGTCCAGACCCATGGTGCCGCCACCGATGACTACAACTTTCTTCATGATAAGTTCCTCCTCACTGGAATAACCAGTTTTAATATATGATAAGGGAAATAGCTTACTTGTTCTGGAAGTGCTTCTCAGCTATGTCTCGAAAACGCAAGCGTTTTCTCGAGGAGATTGCAGCCCGCTGCATCGCACTCGCCTTGCTCGCACGTTTGCGGGCTGAGAAGTGTATTTTCTGATGCACATGTCCTCAGAAAATACGGATTTCATTTTCTTTCGCCGTCTGCGGACGGCGAAACTCTGCCGAGGGCTTACCTTCCAAGAGGTGCTTACTTGTTCTGGAAGTTCTTCTCGGCACGCTTGGCCAGGAAGGCGCCCATGCCCGCCCCACCCGGTGTGATACACCGTGCGGGGACCCCATGATTTCACTCAAATCGCCGGAAATCAATTCCGTCGATTTCAAGGTTTTGGCCCAGGCCAAAACACTTGTCGGCGCTAGCGCCGCCCCGCCTTGCGGGGCCCCACGAGTGCATGGGGGAAGAACTTGGTACTTTCTTGAGAGCCCTTACTTGTTCTGGAAGTTCTTCTCGGCACGCTTGGCCAGGAAGGCGCCCATGCCCTCGTTCTTGTCCTGGGTGCCGCAGGTCACGCCGAAGGCCTCAGCCTCAAAAGCGGAGCCGGTGGCGATGTCGGTCTGCATGCCCATACGGATGCAGCGCTTGGACTCGGACACGGCGATGGGGGCGTTGGCGCAGATGGCGTTGGCCAGCTCCAGAGCCTTGTCCATCAGCTCCTCGGGAGCATACACCTGGGAGACCAGGCCGATCTCCTTGGCCTCGGCAGCGCCGATGACCTTGGCGGTGAGGATCAGCTCCATAGCCTTGGAGATGCCCACGATGCGGGGCAGACGCTGGGTGCCGCCGAAGCCGGGGGTGATGCCCAGGCCCACCTCGGGCTGGCCGAACTTGGCCTTCTCAGAGGCAATGCGGATGTCACAGGCCATGGCCAGCTCGCAGCCGCCGCCCAGAGCGAAGCCGTTGATGGCAGCGATGACGGGCTTGGACAGGTTCTCCAGACGCAGGAAGATGGAGCCGCCGTGGACACCAAACTTCTTGCCGTCGATGGCGGAGAAGTTCACCATCTCGCCGATATCAGCACCAGCCACGAAGGAACGGCCAGCGCCAGTGAGCACCACAACACGGACCTCGTCGTCGGCCTCCACCTGGGAGATAGCGGCGTCCAGGTCGCACAGGACCTGAGAGTTCAGGGCGTTGAGGGCCTCGGGACGGTCGATGGTCAGAACGGCCACATTGCCCTGCTTTTCAAACTTCACAAATGACATGTGGATTGCCTCCTTGCAATCAAATTTTACATCCAGACTACCTTTTCTTCATCGAATTTCCATCAAACTGCGGTGGAACGTTATATTTTTAACACGACTTTACAAAAGGCGAGCGGCAGACTTGTCGTTATTTTTTTAACAAATTTGCCGCAAAAAAATCCGGAATGTCGCTTCCTGCCATCCAGTATACTGCTTTCCAGGCCCATTTGCAAGGAATTTTCTTATAATTACCTGTACATTCCAAACGGTATTTTTTCCTATGTTTTTGTGCATAGTGCCCATTTCCAGAGCAAAAAATCGACAGCCTAGGACACCAGGCTGCCGATCACGTGAGAAATAGGGAAATACACCAGGGGCAGGAACATGGCGGGGAGCATATTCCCCACCTTGATCTTCTCTCTGCCCAGCCCCAGCATGTTGATGGCGATGCCCACAATGAGGGCGCCCCCCCACCGCCGACATCTCCACAACCACCACCGTGGCGATCATCCCTCTGCCTCTTCCCCGGCGAAGAACGCCCGGGTCTGGTCTGCATTGCGGAAAATCTCCTGTTGGAGCTGCTCCAGGGAGTCGAACTTCCGCTCGCCCCGCAGGTGGGTGTGCAGCTCCACCTCCATGGTCTGGCCGTACAGGTCGCCCTCAAAGTCCAGAATCCAGGGCTCCACGGTGACCTGGTTGGAGTCGTCCACCGTGGGGCGCACCCCCACGTTGGTCACCGCCAGGTGGGTCTGGCCTGCCACATGCACCCGGGTGGCGTACACCCCGAAGGCGGGCACCAGCACATTGGAGGGCAGCACCAGATTGGCGGTGGGAATGCCCAAGGTGCGGCCCAGCTGCTTGCCGTGGACCACGGTGCCGCTGATGAGGTGGGGGTGGCCCAGAAATTCACAGGCCCGGTCCATATTCCCCTGGGCAATGAGCCCACGGATGTAGGTGGAGGAGACGGTGATGCCGTCCATCTGTACCGGGGGGATGATAGTACAGCCAATGCCCATCTCCCCGCAAAACTCCCTCAACCGGTCCACATTGCCCTCTCCCTTGTAGCCGAAGTGGTAGTCGTGGCCCGCCACCACATGGACGGCCCCCATCTGCTCAGACAGGATGTGGGTGGCAAATTCCCGCCAGGGCATCTCCATCATGGCCCGGTCAAAGGGGAGCACCAGCACCTCGTCGGTGCCGTAGTACCGCTTCATAATGACGGCCCGCTCCTGGTGGGTGTTGATGAGGGGGGTGGGCTCACCCCGGATGAGGTCCCGGGGGTGGTGGTCGAAGGTGACGGCGGCGGCAATCGCTCCCCGCTCGTCCGCCAGCTCCCGGGCCGTGCGCAGCAGCGCCCCGTGGCCCCGATGTACCCCGTCAAAAAAGCCCAGGGCTATGACTCGTTGTTTCTCTGCCATGATGGTTCTCTCTCCGTTCAAGTGGGTTGAAAAAAGCGTTTGACGATGAGGAGCTTCCCCTGCTCCACCCGTCCCAGGGCCAGGAATTCCTCCTCCGGCCCGTAGATACGGTAAGTGCCGTCTTGAGCCTCCGGCTGGCACACCTGAGCGCCGTGGCGCACCCGGTCTGCCCCCCGCTTGCCCAAGGTGAGGGCGGGGTGGTCTGCAAAGAGGGAGTCGATGGGCCGCAGCAGCCCCGCCGGGTCCTCACAGGCCAGCACCTCGGCCAGGGGGTGAGCCTCCTGGAGGGTAAAGCCGCAGGCCATGGTGCGGCGCAAAGAGCTCATGCACCCGCCGCAGCCCAGAGCCGCTCCAATGTCGTGGCACAGGGTGCGCACGTAAGTGCCCTTGGAGCATTTCACCCGGATGGTGAACTCGTCGGGGGCGGTCTGCCCCTCCAGGGTGAGGGCATGGATGGTCACGGGCCGGGCGGGCCGCTCCACTTCTCTCCCCTTCCGGGCCAGCTCATAGAGCTTCTTGCCGTTGATCTTAATGGCGGAATACATGGGGGGTACCTGGAGAATGTCCCCGGTGAACTGGGGCAGCACAGCCTTCACCTGCTCGGCCGTTACCTCCACCGGGTGCTCCTCCAGAGTGTTGCCGCTGGTGTCCTGGGTGTCGGTGACCCGGCCCAGCTTCAGCCCCGCCACGTACTCCTTGTCCCCCCGCTCGGCAAATTCCACCGCCCGGGTGGCCCGGCCCACAAACACGGGGAGGACTCCGGTGGCCATGGGGTCCAGGGTCCCGGCGTGTCCAATCCGCCGCTCCCCCAGCACGCCCCGCAGCTTGGCGCACACATCCATGGATGTCCAGTCCTGGGGCTTGTCAATGATGATGATTCCGTTGGGCATCCTGTGTTCCTCCCCGGTTACTTACGGTTTAATTCCTGGTCAATGGCCTGCAAAATGGCGGCCTTGGCCTCCTCCACGCTGCCCATGACGGTGCAGCCAGCGGCGGCCTTGTGTCCGCCGCCCCCCAGATGGGCGCACACGGCGCAGGCGTCCAGGTAGTCGGCGTTGGTGCGCATGGAGATCTTGCACTCCCCGGGCTTCAGCTCCCGGATGGTGGCGGAGTGGCGCAGTCCCTCCAACTGACCCACAAAGGCGGCGATGTCCTCGGTGTCGTCGTTGGTGGCTCCGGCCTTGGCCATCACGTCCAAGGACAGGGTGGCCACCGCCACGGTATTGTCGTGGCACAGGTACAGCCCCTGGAGCAGCAGGCTCTCCAGGCGCATCCGGGCCACGGACTTGGTGCGGAAGTGCTTTTTGTTCAGGCGCTTGAAGTCAATGCCCTGCTCCATGAGCCCCGCCGCCACCCGGTGGGTGTGGGGGGTGGTGTTGGCATAGACAAAGCACCCGGTGTCGGTGGACACGGCCACATAGAGGGGGGTGGCGATGGTCTCGTCCATCACCCCCAGGTCCTGGGCGATCTCCCACAGGATCTCACCGCAGGCGGCCTTGTCCGCCTCCAGGCAGGTCTCCTTTGCAAAGAACTCCTGGGAGGGGTGGTGGTCGATGGCCAGGTCAATGCGCTCCACATAGGGCTGGGCATTTTGGGGCAGCAGCCCCAGGGTGGCCACGTCCACGCTCACCACGGTGTCCGGGGTGTACCCCTCGGGGGCCTCCACCCCCTCCAGGTACTCCCGGAACAGGGCGGTGGCGTCCAGAGAGGGGAGCAGCCAAGCGGTTTTGCCCATCTTGCGCAGCAGGTGGCACAGGCCCACGCCGCAGCCGATGGTGTCCCCATCGGGGCGCTTATGGGTCAAAATGAGATAGTTGTCGTGCTCGGTGAGAAACTGAGCCGCTTCCTGGTGGGTCATGCTCAATCCTCCTCGTCCAGCACGATGTGGGCGTTGGCGGGGTTGGCGGGCTTGACCACGTTGGGGTCCCGGAGCATCTCCAGAATGTGGGCGCCGTGGTCGATGGAGTCGTCCCGCTCGAAGATGAGCTCAGGGGTGTGGCGCAGGTTCAGCGCCCGGCTCAGTTCCCGGCGCAGGTAGCCCCCGGCGGACTTGAGCCCCTTCATCACTCCGGCCACCTCGGTCTTGTCCAGCACGGACACGTAGACCTTGGCAAAGTGCAGGTCAGGGGTGGTCTCCACACGGGTCACAGAGATGAGGCCAGTGACCCGGGGGTCCTTCACCGTGGGGATGAGAGCGGACAGCTCCCGCTGAATCTCCTCGTTGATACGTCCCAGGCGATTGCTTGCCATAGTGTTTTCCTCCTTTGGTTACAGGCTCAGACCACAGGTCTCGTCAAAGCCCAGCATCAGGTTCATATTCTGCACCGCGGCCCCGGACGCACCCTTGCCCAGGTTGTCAAAGACGGCGGTGACGGCGGTCTGCCCCTGGTGGCCATACACCACCAGACGCATGGTGTCCTTGCCGGAGAGGGCATTGGAGTAGATCATGGGCGCGTCCCCGCCCAGGGGGGCCACGCTCACCAGGGCCTGCCCGGCGTAGTGCTCGCACAGGGCCTCATGGGCCAGTTTGGCGTCCACCCAGGGCAGCAGCACGGTGGTGGCCATGCCCTGGGGGTAGTCTCCCACCACAGGGGCGAACACCGGGGCCCGGTCCAGGCCGCAGATCTTCTGCATCTCGGGCAGGTGCTTGTGCTGCAAGGTCAGGCCGTAGATGCGGCAGCTATCATAGCATGCCTCCCGTCCCTCCTGCTCATACTCGGCGATCATGCTCTTGCCGCCGCCGGAGTATCCGGTGAGGGAGTAACAGGTCAGGGGAAAGTGGGCGGGAATCACCCCCCGCTGCACCAGGGGGTACACCGAGGCGATGAAGCCGCTGGCGTGGCAGCCGGGGTTTGCCACCCGCTTGGACCGGACGATGTTGTTTCGATGGTTCTCGGACAGCTCCGCAAAGCCATAGTCCCAGTCGGGGTTGGTGCGGTGGGCGGTGGAGGCGTCAATGATGCGGGTGTCGGGGTTGTCCACCAGGGCCACCGCCTCCTTTGCCGCCTGGTCCGGCAGGCACAAAAACACCAGGTCGGCGGCGTTTAAAAGCTTTTTCCGCTCCTCCACGTCCTTGCGCTTGTCCTCCTGGATGAGCAGCAGCTCAATGTCGCTGCGCTGGGCCAGCCGGTCATAGATTTGCAGGCCGGTGGTGCCCTGTTTGCCGTCAATGTATACTTTGGGCTTCATATTACCACTTCCAGTTTGAAATATGGAATGTGGGGGCAGGCGAGTTGCCGCCCGCCCCCACACAAAAATAGAGCGTAATTACTGCTGCACCTGCTCCATCTGGAAGGCCTCGATGATGTCGCCCTCCTTGATGTCGCTGTACTTTTCAATGCCGATGCCGCACTCGTAGCCACGGGCCACTTCCTTGACGGAGTCCTTGAACCGCTGCAGGGAGTTCATGACGCCCTCGTGGATGACGATGCCGTCGCGCACCAGACGAATCTGGGCGTTACGGGCCACCTTGCCCTCGGTGACGTAGCAGCCGGCCACGATGCCCACGCCGGTGATCTTGTACACCTGGCGCACCTCGGCCTCGCCCAGAGCCACTTCCTTGAACTTGGGAGCCAGCATACCCTTCATGGCGGCCTCGATCTCCTCGATGGCCTGGTAAATGACCCGGTACATGCGCATATCCACGTTGTTGCGGTGGGCGGAGTCGGCGGCGTTCTTGTCAGGACGCACGTTGAAGCCCACGATGATGGCGTTGGAGGTGGTGGCCAGCATCACGTCGGACTCGTTGATGGCACCCACAGCGCAGTGGATGACACGCACCCGCACCTCGGCGTTGGACAGCTTCTCCAAGCTGGCCTTCACGGCCTCGGCAGAGCCCTGGACGTCGGCCTTGACGATGATGTTCAAATCCTTCATCTCGCCGGCCTGAATCTGGCTGAACAGCTCCTCCAGAGACACCTTCTGCTTGGCGTGGCCGGTGGTGGCGTTCTTCATCTCTTCCTTACGCTGGGCCACCAGCTCACGGGCCATGCGCTCGTCGGCCACGGCGTGGAAGTCGTCACCAGCGCCGGGCACTTCGCCCATACCGATGATCTCCACAGGCACGGAGGGGCCGGCCTCGGTGACCTTGTTGCCCTTGTAGTCGGTCATGGCACGGACACGGCCCACGGCCATGCCGGCGATGATGACGTCGCCCTGCTTCAGGGTACCGTTTTGCACCAGCAGAGTGGCCACAGGGCCGCGGCCCTTGTCCAGACGGGCCTCGATGACGGTACCGTGGGCGGTACGGTTGGGGTTGGCCTTCAGCTCCCGCATCTCGGCGGTGAGGGTGACCATCTCCAGCAGGTTGTCGATGCCCATACCGGTCTTGGCAGAGATGGGGCAGATGATGGTGTCGCCGCCCCAGTCCTCGGCCACCAGGCCGTACTCAGTGAGCTGCTGCTTGATGCGCTCGGGGTTGGCGGTGGGCTTATCCATCTTGTTGACGGCCACGATGATGGGAATCTCAGCGGCCTTGGCGTGGTTGATGGACTCCACGGTCTGGGGCATGATGCCGTCGTCGGCGGCCACCACCAGGATGGCCACGTCGGTGACCATGGCGCCACGGGCACGCATGGCGGTAAAGGCCTCGTGGCCGGGGGTGTCCAGGAAGGTGATGGGCTTGCCGTTGACCTCCACCTGGTAAGCGCCGATGTGCTGGGTAATGCCGCCGGCCTCGCCGGAGACCACGTTGGCGTGACGGATATAGTCCAGCAGAGAGGTCTTGCCGTGGTCGACGTGGCCCATGACCACCACCACGGGGGCACGGGGCACCAGGTCCTCTTCCTTGTCCTCGGAGACGTCAATGAGCTTCTCCTCGATGGTGACAATGACTTCCTTCTCCACCTTGCAGCCCAGCTCCATGGCGATGAGGGCGGCGGTGTCGTAGTCGATGATCTCGGACAGAGAGGCCATAATGCCGTTCTTCATCAGGCACTTGACCACCTCGGCGCCAGTCTTCTTCATGCGGCTGGCCAGCTCGCCCACCCCGATCTCGTCGGGAATTTTCACGGTGAGGGGGGTCTTCTTGGCGATCTCCAGCTGGAGGCGGCGCATCTTCTCCGCCTCTTCCTGCTTGCGCTTGTTGCCGAAGTTCTGGCCACGGTTCTTGCCGCCGCGGTTCTGGAACTTCTGCTTGCCGGTCTGCATGCGGTTGGCCTTATCGGGAGCCAGGTCCTCCAGACGCTGGTCGTACTTCTCCAGGTTCACCCCGCCGCCCTTACGGGTGTCCACGATTTTCTTCTCGGGAGTGCGGCTGTGGGGCTTGTGCTCGACGGCCTTGGCAGGCTCCTTCTCGCCCTGCTTGGCAGGGGCGGCCTGCTGGGCCTGGTTGCCCTGGGCCTTGGCGGCGGGAGCCGCGGGCTTCTTCTCGTGGTAGACGTCGGCGTAGATGCTCTCAATGGACGCCACCTGGTTGTTCTGAGTCAGGTGCTCAAAAATCACCGTCAGTTCCTTGTCGGTGAGGGTCTTGGTGGGAGAGACATTGCTCATCCCGTGCTGGGCCAGCACACCCACAATCTCCTTGGGCTGTACCCCAAAATCCTTGGCCACGTCACGGGCGCTATATTTCGTAAGGCTCAAATCGGCCACCTCCATCAGTTCGCGTTGCGTGGGGTGCGACGACGCCCCACAGTTTTGGTTTGTTTTCCACGGCTGGACTCTGCCAGGGCCTGGGCCAAGGGCTCCAGGTCGCCGTTGGTCTGGGCCAGGTCCGCCGCCACCGCTGCGGCAAGCCCCTTATCGGTGAGCGCCGCCACGGCGCAGCTGTTGCGGCCCAGGGCCGCCCCCAGCTCCTCCTTGGTGCAGGGCAAAGCCACCAGCTCTACCCCCGCCCGTTGGGCCTCTCGGGAAGCCCGACGTACCGTATTCTCTGCGGCATCAGCGGCGTGGAGCACCAGGCGGGCCCGGTGGGTCTGGCAGGCCTCCCCCACGGGGAGCTCGCCCACCGCCAGGTTGCTGCCCCGCAGGGCCAATCCCAGCAGTCTCAATGCCTTTTGGCTCACGGCGTCTCACCCGCCTTCATCTGCTCCTCCAGGGCCTCATATACCTCTGGGGCAATGGGGGCGGAAAAGGCCCGCTCCAGGCTCCTGGCCTTCTTGGCCCGGGCCAGACACTGCTGGTTGGGGCACACATAGGCCCCTCGTCCCGGCTTCTTTCCCTTAAAATCCAGGGAGATCTCCCCCTCCGGGGAGCGCACCACGCGAATGAGCTCGCCCTTGGGCTTCATCTCCCGGCAGCCCAGGCACTGGCGCATGGGTATTTTTTTCGGCATTCTCCTTCACCCCCAATGATTCATGTTCGGTGGGGCGGGAGGCTTACTCCTCCTCGCCCATCAGCTCCTCGGCCTGCTCCGGCTGATCCTCTACGACCTCCACGGGCTCCTCCGCGGTCTCCTCCATGAGCTCCTCGGCGGGCTCGGGGTCGCTGGCGGGCCGGATGTCGATCTTCAGGCCGGTGAGGCGGGCGGCCAGGCGGGCATTCTGGCCCTCCTTGCCGATGGCCAGGGACAGCTGGTCGTCAGGCACCACCACACGGCAGCGCTTGCCGGGCTCCAGCTCCACCACGCTGAGCACCTCGGCGGGAGCCAGAGCGGCGGCCACATACTCGGCGGGGTCCTCGGAGTACTTGATGATGTCCACCTTCTCGCCCCGCAGCTCTTCCACCACGGCGTTGACCCGCTGCCCCTTGGGGCCCACGCAGGCGCCGATGGCGTCCACATTCTCGTCCTCGCTCCACACGGCCAGCTTGGTGCGGCTGCCTGCCTCACGGGAGATGGACATGACCTGCACGGTGCCGTCGTAGATTTCCGGCACTTCCAGCTCAAACAGGCGCTTGACCAGGCCGGGGTGGGTGCGGGAGATGACCACCTGAGGACCACGGTTGGCCTGGCGCACCTCCACCACATACACCCGGATGCGGTCGCCCTCCTTGACCACCTCGCCGGGCACCTGCTCATCGGCGGAGAGGAAGGAGTCGGTGAACTCGGACCCGGAGGTCAGACGCACGGACACAGAGCCGTTGCGGGCATCCACACGGGTGACCACACCGGAGATGATCTCGTGCTCCTTGGCGGAGAAGGCATCGAAGATCATGGAGCGCTCCGCCTCCCGCATACCCTGGACGATGACCTGGCGGGCGGTCTGAGCGGCGATACGGCCGAAGTTCTTGGGCTTGATCTCAATGCGCAGCACGTCGCCCAGAGCCACCCGGGGCAGAGCCCGGCGGGCGTCGGCGATGGCAACCTCAGTGTTGGGGTTGGTCACTTCCTCCACCACTTCTTTTTTGACAAACATGCGCACCGAGCACTTCTCTTCGTTGGCGTCCACGATCACGTTGTCGGTGATCCCGGCGTGGTCCCGCTTGTAGGCGGCCACCAGAGCCTGGGTGATCTTGTCGATCATGTAACTTTTGGGAATGCCCTTTTCCTTCTCAATGTCGGAGATGGCGGCAAAGAATTCCTTGGCGTCCAGCTCCATGCTCTTTGCAGCAGTCTTTTTCTTGGCCATATCAATGAACTCCTTTAAAATGTGACGTGGAGACGCACCTGCGCCACGTCCTTTTTCTCAAACGTCTTGTCATCCACGGTGACGTTGCCGTCCCCATCGCAGCCCACCAGGGCGCCGGTGTACTCCTTGCGCCCGTCCACGGGGCGGTAGAAGCGCACATCCACCTGCTGTCCGGCGCAGGCGGCAAAGTGCTCGGGCTTTTTCAGGGGGCGGTCCAGCCCGGCAGAGGACACCTCAAAGGTGTAGCTGCCCTGGATGGGGTCGGCCTCGTCCAGCAGATCGGACAGGGGTCGGGACACCGCCTCGCAGTCGTTGATGTCCACACCGCCCTCTTTGTCGATGTAGACTCGCAAAAACCACTCTCCGGCCTCCTTGACGTACTCCACGTCCCACAGGGTGCATCCGGCCTGCTCCACGATGGGCTGTGCCAGCTGGGCCACCACGTCGGTCACTTTTGCCATGTTCACTCAGCTCCTTTCCTCTGTCCGAAAAGAAAGAGTGAGGCGGATGCCTCACTCTTACCTAAACTACCCTACTTACGATAGCAGTATACCATACCCCTGCCTGGATTGCAAGCCCCCAAGGCGCACAGATGGAAAAATCTCTGTGGGCTTTGGCCCACGCCTTTTGGTGAAGAAGCTGGTGCTTCTTCCAGTTCTCAGGCGCAGCCTTTCTCCCCTGGCGAGGGGAGACGCGCTCCGCTGGGGGCCAGGCTTCCGGTAGCTGGGAACAGCGGCCCATCAGAGTGAGGCCCTGGCGATAGAAGTAGCGTTTGTCAGAGAAGTGGGTACTATCCATAGAAGTTCCACGCCATCTATGTGACCCCACCGGGCCAAGGGCTGAAAAGAGAAAGGCGCAGGGGCTCCCAGTACCGCGGGGTGGATTCCACAAGGCGGGGGAAGGCCCCGCCTTTGGCGATTCTTTCCCCAATTTCTCATCGCTGAGAAATTGGGCCCAGCGGAGCGCGTCCCCAGGCTGGCAAGCCTATGCCTTGCCATAATAGTAAAGTCAAGTTCTCTATGCTCAAAGGAGAAAACCCCCAGGGCTTACGCCCCAGGGGTCATTTCTAACGTTAAGTCAAAGAGCCATTCTTGGCCTTCAAGCTGGCCGAAGAGTTGTGGCGAATGGGCTTCCACTCCACTCGGCGCACCAGAGCGGCCAGAGAGATGGGGATATAGGTGAGCATGAACAGAGGGAAGGTAAAGAGATAAATCACCTTATCCACAGCCCGGGCATGGATGGCCTTCCACTCCACCGCCAGGGTCACAGCGCCGTAGAGGAGCATGACCAGGTAGAAGTTGAACAGGTTATCCATGACAAAGAGCAGGGAGTCCTGCACCAGCTCGGTGGCCACAATGCGGGGCTCGGTGAGGGCGGACAGAAAGATGAAGATGTTGATGCCCAGCACGCCCATGGTCAGCAGCATACCGGGAGCCACGGTCATCATCATGTCGTAGCAAGCGAAGCGGCCCTTCTTCTGGGTAAAGCAGCCCCGGAACAGGCCTCCTATGTAGCGGGCAGCCACCTGATAGAAGCCCTTGGACCAGCGCATCCGCTGGGTCCAGGACTGCTGGAAGGTGGTGGGCTGCTCGTCATACACCACAGCCTTGTCGCAGTAGCCAATGCGGCGGCCCTGGACGGCGCAGTCAATGGAGAACTGAATGTCCTCGGTGAGCAGGTGGTAGGGCCAGCCGCCGTTGTCCCGCACCACCTGGGCAGAGACCAGGAAGCCGGTACCGGAGATGGCGCAGCCCGTGCCCATCTGCATCCGGGAGAAGTTCAAGAAGCGGGCCTCGCGGAGGAACCACAGGGAGTAGCCGGCGGAAATCCAGTTGGAGGCGTAGTTCTTGGAGTTGCGGTAGCAGGTTATGGCGGCATAGTCGCCGGAGTCGAACACATTGTTCATCTCCCGCACAAAGGCAGGGTCCACAATGTTGTCCGCATCAAAGACAAAGTAGCCGTCGTAGACGTCGCCCTTCCCCTCCTCTTCCAGGCGGTGGAAGAACCAGTCCATGGCGTAGCCCTTGCCCACCCGCACCCGGTCGAAGCGCTCGTAGACGTGGGCACCAGCCTGGCGGGCCACCTGGGCCGTGGCATCGGTGCAGTTATCGGCAATCACATAAATGTCCAGCAGTTCCTTGGGATAGTCCTGCTGTTGCAAGCTTTCAATGAGCTCACCTATGACCTCTTCTTCGTTACGGGCGGAGATGAGCACTGCATATCGGTGAAGCGTCTTGGCCTGCCCGGACACCGGATACTTCCGGCGCAGCAGTCCCACCACGACGTAAAACGCCTGATATGCATACAAGACCGCCAAGATCAAGGTGAGTACGCCGCAGAATTTCTGTAGCATCATCAACATAGTTCACACCTCATATCCTTTTCTTCGTTCTTTTTCATTCTTCTATCTCCAACCCATCGGTCTCCACACCGATCGGTTGTACTACTCTATTCCCTTTGGACGCAACTTGCAAGGGGTTGTTCCATTTCTTAATAGATTCTTTAGAACTTCTCCATATTATATTCATAATCTATAAAAATCCAAAGGCTTTTTTGTGCACTTTTTCAAATCCTCCGCAAAAATCCGCCCTCCTGTTGCAAGCCGGAGGGCGGAAGCGGAACGGGACTTACATTTTTTCCGGAGCGGTCACGCCCAGCAGTCCCAGGCCGTTGGCCAGCACCAGACGCACGGTGTGGGCCAGCTTGAGCCGGGCTGCCTGCACCTGGGGCTCCTCCCCCTTGATGCGGCAGGCGTTGTAGAAGCGGTGGAAGTCCCCGGCCAGACCGGTGAGATAGCGGTTGATGCGGCTGGGGTCGTAGTGCTGGGCCGCCTGGGCGATCTCGTTGGGGTACTGAGCCAGAGTCTTGATGAGGCCCCGCTCCTCCTCGGTGGAGAGCAGAGCGGCGTCCACGTCGGAACAGGCGGGCACCTGCACGCCCTCAGCGGCCAGGTTGGCGATGAGGGAGCAGATACGGGCGTGGGCGTACTGGACGTAGTAGACGGGGTTGTCGGAGTCCTGACGCACGGCCAGGTCCAGGTCGAAGTCCAGGGGGCTGGTGGAGGCCCGGTTGTTGAAGTAGTAGCGGGCGGCGTCCACGCTGATCTCGTCCAGCAGGTCGTGGAGGGCGATGGCCTTGCCGGTGCGCTTGGACATCCGCACGGGCTTGCCGTCCTGGAGCAGGTTCACCAGCTGCATGAGCACGATGACCAGGCGGTTGGAGCCGTCCAGGCCCAGGCCGTCCAGAGCGGCCTGGAGACGGGCCACGTGGCCGTGGTGGTCAGCGCCCCAGACGTTGATGACCTTGTCAAAGTGACGCTCTTCGAACTTGTTGCGGTGGTAGGCGATGTCGGCGGCAAAGTAGGTGTAGAAGCCGTTGGCCCGGCGCAGCACGTCGTCCTTCAAATCCAGCTTATCCACCTGCTCCTGACTTCTGCCCTCCCGCAGGTACTTCTCCTTCAAAAGTCCGGTGGTGTCCAGCCACAGAGCGCCGTCCTTCTCGTAGGTCCAGCCCTTCTGAGCCAGCAGGTCCACGGTCTGGGCCACATAGCCAGAGTTGTGCAGCTCGGACTCCAGGAACCACTGGTCGTACTCGATGCCGTACTTGTTAAGGTCGGCCTTCATCTTGGGGATGTTGCGCTCCAGGCCGAAGGCGCTCATGTCCTCCAGCCACTTCTCCTCGGGAGCGTCCTTGTAGCTGTCGCCGTGGACAGCGTAGAAGGCCTGAGCCAGCTCCTTGATGTCCTCGCCCTGGTAGCCCTTCTCGGGGAACTCGTAGCCGTCCTCACCCAGGATGATCTGCATGTACCGGGCGTGGATGGACTGGGCGAACTTGTGCACCTGGTTGCCGGCGTCGTTGACGTAGAACTCCTTCCAGGTGTTGTAGCCCACCCGGGAGAGCACATTGGCCAGGGTGTCACCCAGCACGCCGCCACGGGCGTTGCCCATGTGCATGGGGCCGGTGGGGTTGGCGGAGACAAACTCCACCATCACCTTCTGGCCGTGGCCCACGTCGCTGGAGCCATATCCGGCGGGGTCCGCCTCCACCGCACCCAGCACCTGCTGGTACCAGTTGGGGGAGTAGAAGAAGTTCAAAAAGCCGGGGCCGGCAATCTCAGCCCGCTGGAACAGGGTGCCCTCCAGCTCCAGGTTGTCCAGAATGATCTGGGCAATGGCACGGGGGGCCATCTTCAATGCCTTGGCCCCCGCCATGGCAAAGGAGGAGGCAAAGTCCCCGTTGCGGCTGTCCTTGGGCACCTCTACGGTGCCTCGGATGGTCTCACCCTGGGGCAGCAGGCCCTGGTCGGCGGCCTTCTCATAGGCCTTCTGGGTCAATTCCGCCACCTGGTCCCGGGCGGTCTGAATCAAATTTGCCATCGTTTTTCTCTCCTTTGTAGTCTAACTCCGCCTGTCACTGAGCAATAGACGGGTCCTTTTTCACATTCATGCGGAAGATGTTCTGACCCGCCAGCAGATGGTCGATCTCAATGGCGTAGTCGATCTCCAAATCTCCCCCGGCCTCCCCCAAGGTGGAGCGCATCCGCCGGGTGAGGATGCCCACGGACAAAGAGCCGTAGGGGGTCTCGTACATGGACAGGTGGCGCTGTCCCTCTTCAAATACCATCTGGGAGTTGATGCTCCCCTCTCGCAGCAGGGTCACCCGAGGGCCGTCCACACGCACCACCGTGGTGGTGCCCTCCAGTCCGGTGAGCTCGCTCTCCTCGTAGGAGATGGTGTAGCGCCCCTCTCCCTCCTGGTTGAGCACGCCCGCCGTCACCAGCTCCATCTCATCGGGTCCGCCCTCGGCGCTGACCTGGGTGCCTTTGATGGAAATAATCACATTGTCTGTCATGGCTCCCGTCCTCCCATTAGTACACGGTGATGTCAATCTGCTCCACGTCCCCGGTGACGTCCTCACCCAGGAACATGGAGGCCAGGGCGGCAAAGTCCCCGGTACTGTCGCTGACGAAGTAGCGGTGGCTGCCCTTCCGGTCCTGAGGGGCCAGCTGGTCCCGTCCGGAGAGCTGTCCCATGACCCAGCGGGCGCACTCCGCGCCCACGTCCACCAGCTCCACCTCAGGGCCCATGTAGGCCCCGATGACCTCTCGCAGCAAGGGATAGTGGGTGCAGCCCAGCATGAGAGTGTCCACCTCCTGGGCCTTCACCTCTTCCAGGTACTCCTTCACCACCGTCTCCACCACAATGTCGCCGGGGTGGAAGCGGCCGTTCTCCACCAGGGGCACAAAGAGGGGGCAGGCCCGGGCGGTCACCTGGGTGCCGGGGCGCAGGGCATCCAGCGCCCGCTCGTAGGCCCCGGAGCGGATGGTGGCCTGGGTGCCGATGAGCCCCACCTTGCCGTTTTTCGTGCGTTGGGCCGCGGCCCGGGCGGCGGGCTCCACCACCCCGTACAGGGGCACGGCGTACTGCGCTCGCAGAGTGTCCAGAGCGGTGGTGGACACGGTGCCGCAGGCAATGACAATGGCCTTGGGGTCAAAGGTGCTCAAAAAGGCCACGTCCTGCTGGGCGTACTTGATGATGGTCTCTTTGGAGCGGCTGCCATAGGGCACCCGTCCGGTGTCCCCGAAGTACACCAGATCCTCCTGGGGCATCCGTCGGGCCAGCTCCCGCAGGGCGGTGAGGCCGCCCAGGCCGGAGTCAAACACTCCAATGGGACGTGTATCCATCCGACGCCCCTCCTTTCCTTCATATGAAACCATAGTATTATATGTCATTCTTAACCGAAAAACAAGTGGTGATTTGCCACAGAATCCCCCCTCTTTCCCCTCTCCTTTTGCTAAAAAAGCGGATGCACCCAGGAAAGAGTGCATCCGCTTGTCCGGTCATTGGTTTAACCTTCGGCTTGGGTCACCTGCATGGCGCCCATCTCCCACACCCGGGCCTGAGCGCCTGTGATGGCAATGCCCTGGGCCTCCGGCTGGGGATAGTAGCGGGTGGAGAGCACCTGCTGGCCATCGTTGAGGAAGATCTCCAAGCTGGAACTGTCCCCCAAGATGCGCAGGGCGTTGAGCTGGTCCACCGCCACACGGCGCACGGTGCGTCCCGCTCCCCCCTCCAGGAAGGAGAGGGTCACCAGACCCGGCTGCCACTCCAGCACGGCGGCGTCCCGGAACGCCATCCGCCCGCGGGGCTCTGTCATAGCCTCCAGGTCAAAGACCTGGGCCTGATGGGCAGGGATGGCCGCTCCCCGCAGAGCCGTGATCTCCACGGCGGGCAGGCGCACCAGCCGGTCCCCCTGCCGCCGCAGCTCACAGGGCACGGTGAGGCAGTGCTGCCAGCCGCGCTCGGTGGTGGGGTTGGTGTAGTCGGCGTCGGGCATGCCCATCCAGCCGAACATCAGGCGGCGGTCCCCGTCCTGGAAGGTCTGGGGGGCATAGAAGTCAAAGCCCAGGTCCATCTCCACAAACTCGCCCAGGGAATACTCCCCCCGGAAGTCCCCTTGGAGGGGGAAATAGCCGCAGGAGTACACGTTCTGGAACCGGGTCTCCTCATGGGGCACCCCCTGGGGGGAGCAGACCAGGAACCACTGCCCGTCCACACAGAACAGGTCGGGGCACTCCCACATGTAGCCGAAGTGGTGGGGGGTCTTCAGGGCCTGGAGGAAGGTCCAGTTGAACTTGTCCGTGGACTCAAACACCAACAGCTGGCCGTGGTCGTCCAGGGTGCGTGCCCCCTGGACCATGTAGTATTTCCCGTCCTGGGCCCACACCTTGGGGTCCCGGACGTGGCAGGTCAGGCCGTCGGGGTAGTCCTTATTCTCCATCAACAGGGTGTTGGACTCCACCGTCACCCCGTCCTTGGACACAGCCAGGGCGGTGTTGTGGCCACGCCCGGCCTTGATGTAGTCGTAATTTCCGGCGTGTTTCACGTTGCCGGTGTAGTAGAGATACAGCGTTCCGTCCTCCACCAGGGCAGAGCCGGAGTACACCCCGTGGATGTCCCAGGGCTGGTCCGGGTAGAGCATAACGGGCAGGGCCTCCCAGTGGAGCAGGTCCCGGCTGCGATAGTGGCCCCAGTGCTTCACCCCTCCGGTGACATCAAAGGGCCCGTACTGATAAAACACGTGGTACCAGTCCCCGCACCGGCACAGGCCGTTGGGGTCGTTGAGCCACCCCACCGGGGGCATCAGGTGAAAGGTCTGGCGGAAGGGGTCTGCAGCCGCCTGGGGTCCGTCTTCCCGTTCCACCCGGGCCACCAGCCGCTCCAAATCCCGCTGCAATGCATTACTCATGGTATTGTGGTCCTCCTCATTCAGCGCTTATCGTTGTCGGTTTTCAAAAATCCAGGCGCCCCAGGGAATCTTCCCAGAGGCGCCTGGAAGAGGGAGGGCTCAGACTGCGTCTTCTCCCTGGCCCGCCGCCAGCTGGGCGGAGGCAGGAGCCTGCTCCACAGCCTGTTCCGGCTGGGCGTCAGGTTCCTCTTCCTTGATGCCGAACATCCAGGATAGGACGAAGGCCACGCCAGTGGCAATGCCGATGGTGATAAGGTACTGAACCGGGCGGTGCAGGTGGAGCAGCACGCCGAAGATACCGGTGACGCCGGTGCCGGTGGCGCCCAGCCCCACGATAGAGGCGTACAGAGCGCCGCAAGCGCCGCCGATGGACCCGGCAATGAAGGGCCGTAAGAAGCGTAGATTCACGCCGAAGATGGCAGGCTCGGTAATGCCCATGAACGCCGACAGAGAAGCGGGCAGGGCCATGGACTTGAGTTTCTTGTTGCGGGTCTTCAGGGCCACGGCCAGAGCAGCGCCGCCCTGGGCCACGTTGGCCGCCGAGGCCAGGGGCAGCCAGAAGGTCAGGCCATACTGACCCAACTGCCCCAGATCAATGATGGTGTACATGTGGTGGATGCCGGAGACCACGGTGGTGGCATACAGGCCGCCCATGACAAAGGAGCCGATGCCCAGGGGGATGGCGATGAGCCACTGCACGCCGTTGATGACGAAGTTCTCCACGGTGGTGAACACAGGGCCAATGGCGGCCAGAGTCAGGTAGCCGGTGACAAACACGGACACCAGCGGGGTGACAAAGAGGTCAAACATGGGGGGTACGACTTTGTGTAGCTTCTTTTCAATGGTACACATCAGCCACACAGCGATGATGACGGGAATCACATGGCCCTGATAGCCCACCAGGGGCACCTCGTACAGGCCGAAGAACACTTCCTGGTAGGTGTGCACCCCTTCGGTGGCCACGGTCCAGGCGTTTTGCAGGCTGGGGTGGAGCATAATCATGCCAATCACCGCGCCCAGGAAGGGGTTCCCACCAAAGACCTTGGCCGCGGAGAAGGCGATGAGAATGGGCAGGAAGGTGTAAGCCACGTTGGAAAACAGATCGGCAAACACAAACAGAGAGCTGCTGGTGTCCAGAGCCAAGAATCCGTTGTTGGTCATGAACTTCAGCGACTCCATGATGCCCATCAGGAAGCCGGAAGCCACAATGGCGGGGATGATGGGCACAAAGATGTCGCCCAAGGTCTTAATGGCACGCTGGAACCAATTGCCCTTCTTGGCTCCCTGAGCCTTCGCCTCGTCCTTGCTCACCGCAGCGGTGCCGGACAGCGCAATGAACTCTGCGTACACCTTATTTACCGTACCAGTGCCCAGAATGATCTGGAGCTGGCCCTGTGCCTGGAACACGCCCTTCACACCGTTGGCGTTCTCCAGGGTCTTCTTGTCCACCTTCTTGTCGTCTGCAATCACCAGACGAAGCCGGGTGGCACAGTGGGCTGCGCTGACGACATTTTCCGATCCGCCAACGGCATTGAGAATTTCCACTGCTGTCTGCCTGTAGTCCATAAATCTCCTCTCCCTTGTTCACGATTTTCGATGAAACCAGAACGAAATCGGTTTCATCCTTGTTGAATCTATCATATCACGAATTTAGGGGGAAATCCATTGTCCTACCGGGAGAACGCAACTTCAATATCTTGTCAGTTCCACAAGGTTTCACAAAATGCCGGTGGAAGCTCGCTCCATGATCTCGTAGCCCAGACACACGTTGCGCACCCCGGCTCCCTGGCTGCGCAGCAGCCGCAGCAGCAGCTGGGCGGCCTCCTGGCCGCTGGTCTCGTAGTGCAGGTGGGCGCTGGTGAGCGGGGTGGCGGTGACCTGTCCCAGGGTGGTGTCACCCACTCCGGCGATGAGCACGTCTTTGCCCACCCGGAGCCCCAGCTCCCGGCAGGCCTGCATGGCGCCAATGGCGATGGCGTCGGTGGCGCAGAAGATGCCGTCGGGGCGGCGGGCCTGAATCAACGCCTTGGCCTGGGCATAGCCCTCCTGCATCCGAAAGCCGGACACACACATGTCCTCGGTGCGCACGGGCAGCCCGGCCTGTCGCATGGCCTGGACATAGCCCTCCCGCCGGGACAGGCCGGCGGCCCGGTCCTGGGCCGTGACCCCGATGTACGCCGGGTGGCTGCCCCGCTGGATGAGTAAACTGGTCAAATCCCGGGCGGCGCCCAGGTCGTCGTGGTAGACGCAGCTGTACCCGTCGTACTGCTGGGCCACAATCACCACCGGCATGTGCATGCTTTTCAGCACAGCCCGGTGCTCGGGGGTGAAAATGCTGGCCAGGAAGATCACCCCGTCTACTCCGCTCTGGCGCAGGGCGTCCAGATATTCCACCTCACGCTCCGGGCGGTTGGCGGTGTTGGCCAACAGCATCCGGTAGCCCTTGTCGCCCAGCACCAGGCTGATGCCGTCCACCACCCGGGCAGTACTCTCGCCGCTGAGCCGGGGCAGCACCACCCCGATCTGCCGGGTGCGGCGGGTGCGCAGCCCCCGGGCCGCCTCGCTGGGGGAATATCCGGTACGGCGCACCGCCTCCTCAATGGCGGCTCGCTTCTCGGCGCTGAGGTATCCGTTGTTAAAGTATCGGCTGACCGCTGTTTTGGAAACTCCTGCCAACGCTGCAAATTCGGTAATGTTCATACCCATTCCCCTTTCCAGGTCTGCGACGGCCCCTTCCCGCCGTCTTCCTCTCTTGTTACCTCTATCTTAACCATTCCCCCATAATTTTGTCAATGGAAGGGGAAGGATTCCCGGCACAGAACGGGCTTTTTTTACGCTTTCTCCTCCCTTCTCCCCCTTGCAGGGTGGGCAAATCCGTGGTATACTGTTACCCTGCCCAGAGAGGAGGTGTCCCGGGTGGGAAAGCAATCGGTGAAACAGCTGGCCTCGAACCGAAAGGCCTTTCACGACTACTTCATTGAAGACAAATACGAAGCCGGCATTGAGCTGTGCGGCACGGAGGTCAAGTCCATCCGCAAGGGAAATGTGAACCTGAAGGACTCCTTCTGCATCGTCAAAGACGGAGAGATGTTCCTCCACGGGATGCATGTCTCCCCCTATGAACAGGGCAATATCTTTAATAAGGACCCCCGGCGCACCCGGAAGCTGCTGCTGCACAAGCGGGAGATTCTAAAGCTCCACGCCAAGGTCCAGCAGGACGGGTACTCCCTCATTCCCCTGTCGGTCTACCTCTCCGGTCCCCGGGTGAAGGTGGAGCTGGCAGTGGCCCGAGGCAAAAAACTGTATGACAAGCGAGAGGCGGCCGCCAAACGGGACGCCAAGCGGGAGATGGACCGTGTTTCCCGCGGACGTTATTGAGGACCTGTCATTATAAGCGATCAAACATCGCCTGAACGAACCTTTTCCCGCCAGACTGCGTTGCTTTCCCTTGTCATACACAAAGTATGACTTCGTAAAAGCGCCTTGTCTGACAGAAAAATCTCTCGTCCATTCGATATTCTCTGCCTATAAGGCCAGGTCCTAGGGTATCAACCCAATGACATATTAAATTAATATACGGAAAGGGGAAATTCCCATGGCTCAAAATCCCATTGTCACCTTTGAAATGGAGAACGGCGGCATCATGAAGGCCGAGCTGTACCCCGAGGTGGCTCCCAACACCGTCAACAACTTCATCTCTCTGGTGAAGAAGGGCTTCTACAACGGCCTCATTTTCCACCGTGTCATTCCCGGCTTCATGATTCAGGGCGGCGACCCCCAGGGCATCGGCATCGGTGGCCCCGGCTACTCCATCAAGGGTGAGTTTGCCCAGAACCGTTTCAAGAACGATCTGGCCCACGACCGTGGCGTGCTGTCCATGGCCCGCTCCATGCGGCCTGACTCCGCCGGAAGCCAGTTCTTCATCATGGTGGAGAAGGCTCCCCACCTGGACGGCGCTTACGCCGCCTTCGGTAAGGTTATCGAGGGCATGGAAGTGGCCGACGGCATCGTGTCCACCAAGCGGGACTACAACGACAAGCCCCTGGAGGACCAGCGCATGAAGGCGGTCACTGTGGAGACCTTCGGCGTAGAGTATCCCGAGCCCGAGACCCTTTAAATGAATAACGAAGAATGAATAATGAAGAATGCAGGCCCTTGGGCGTGTTATTCTCCCAGGGCCTGCATCTTTTCGTTTCATTCTTTATTTCTGATCTCGTGCAGTTCGTACACTGGAAATGAGTAATCGTTTCAGTTCCAGGCAATCCTCATTGAGGGACTTTCCCATGGACTCCTCCAGATAATTGGTCTGGGTGAGCAAAAGCAGCCAATATTCTGTCTCTGCGGCCTCCTTGAGTGCAATTTGCAGCTTTGCCGCAAAATCTACTTTACTCTGACCGTAATTTGCCTCGTAGATGTTGGCCCCGATACTGGTCCCGGAACGCAGAATTTGCTTGGAAAGGATATACTCTTTCTTTTGTTCGGTTAAATATCGGTACAGCCCCACGATACGTACTGAGAACGCCAAAGATTTCGTCTTCAACAAATTTTCTTTCATCTTCTCCCTCCCTGACGCTATCATAATATAGCACACCAGTTCTTTCAACAACCCATTCTTCATTTTTCATTATTCATTCTTCACTTGAAATGGGGGCGTACTGGTTTCGACGGGGACTAGGAAGCAGGATAAGCGGGTGGCGGCGCCCAGCCGCCTTAAAATGGGCAACTTATAAATTAAAGAACAACGATAACGTCGTTCTCGCCGCTGCTTAATGCGGCCGTCCCTGCCGGAAGGACCACGAGCCGGCCGGGGCGTCATCTTAGTGGTGCCCGTGCGTACGGAAAGAGTTGACCGTGCCACGCATCATGACTCTACCAACCTGCGCAGTGTGACGATTCACGGCGTGGGAAGGGAATGTAAATAACCGTCTGCACCCGGAGAAAGTCCTGTGGAATGGTTTTCGGACAGGGGTTCGATCCCCCTCGCCTCCACCAAAACCCCAACATGTTGCGGCGCAACGTGTTGGGGTTTTTCCTTACTCCTGCAACGGTTTCCCGTCTTTCTTCCCGTGTATCTTTTTTTCATCCCGTGTAACTTATGTCCCCGCCCACCAAGGAGCTGATGAAGCTGGTGCTGGAGGAACGCATCGCCCATGGCGGTCATCCCGTCCTCCGCTGGATGATGGACAACATCTACATCCGCACCGACCCGGCGGGGAACATCAAGCCGGACAAGGAAAAATCCACAGAAAAAATCGATGGCGCCGTTGCCACCGTTATGGCCCTTGATCGGGCCATCCGATGCGGCAACGACACCAGCGAGTCGGTCTATGACAGCAGAGGGCTGCTGTTCATTTGATATGGTTTTATTTTTTTAACTTCAAGCCATCTTTAAATGCTTCTCCTACACGGTCAGTTACTTTATAATAGCCGTGTGTATAGGGGTCAAATGCGATAGCGTTCACCAGTGAAATATCCAGCTTACCATCCCGAAGGACGCTTTCATCGGCTGTGACTTTTACTACCTTGCCAATCACGCCGCATCCATACTCGTTGCTCTGATACTCAATGAATTTGCATTCCAGACAAAGAGGGAACTCATTGATTACAGGGGCATCTACCGTCTCCGCTTTTGTTGCGGTGAGACCCGCCTGACCCAATTTATCCGAAACAC
Organism: Pseudoflavonifractor sp. An44; assembly: GCF_002161675.1. Lineage (GTDB taxonomy): Bacteria > Bacillota > Clostridia > Oscillospirales > Oscillospiraceae > Enterenecus > Enterenecus faecium. Next base: position 11,060 of record NZ_NFIH01000022.1, on the reverse strand, counting down.
GGTTACCGGAAACAACGCCAAAGTAGTCAGCCTCCACAACGTGGGCGGCATCGGCAATGCTGACGGTAAATCCGCCACGCGTTTTGATATTCTTTACGGTTTTGTGACTCTCAGTCAGGTTTAGCGCGACAGTATCGCGCTCCTGCATTGTTCCCCAGGCGGCATTCATCACATTTACAGTTCCATTCTCGTTATAGGTGGCTACCATCAGAACAGGCATGGGGAAAATGCCTTCAGTAATTTTCAATTCTTTTCTCATGCTGCTTGCCTCGCTTTTTTACAGATTGACACCTACGGTGCTTTCCCTTATAATTATAGCCAGTAGCAAACAAAATTCAAGTACTGGCATTTGAGAAAGGTACTATCCTAAAAGGAAGTGTGACAATGATTCGTAACTACATCGAGAATGCGAATTTTGAGGATACTGGCTTCAGCTACACCATGTCGCTGATTTCCGGCAAGCACAAAATGGTGATTCTCTATTGTTTGATGGAGTTTGAAATCGTGCGGTTCAATGAACTGAAACGCTATCTGGGAAATGTATCCGATAAGACTTTAAGCACAAACCTGAAAGAGTTAGAATCAGCTCATCTCGTAGAGCGAAAAGAATATCCGCAAATTCCGCCAAAAGTAGAGTACTCTCTCAGTGAGCGGGGCAAGTCACTTATGAAAATTTTAGACCAGCTCTGCACATGGGGAGAGGAAAACAGGGTGTAATCTTTTCTCAATTTAAAAGTATTCTAAGCATCTATCGAAAGGTAGGTGCTTTTCTTATGCCCATTTTTAAGGATGGTGATGTGTATGGGCATCTTTTCCGGCTTGTTCAAATCCCGCGACAAGCCCCAGAACCGGACATCCGGCAGTGATTCCCGCCACCAACCTCACCACCAAGGGCGAGAGCATTGAATTTTCCACCCCTTCCATTGAAGGCACCGTGACCCGCCGCAACAAGGTGGACGGTCAGGGTAAGCACCCCTGGAAGGCGGAGGTCTCCGAGGACGATACCGGCGTGCTGCCCGCAACCATCTCCGGCTGGTACGAAGAGGTGTATGAGCCGGACTACAGCACGTTGGAAACCGCATAAGGAGGACTGACCCATGAGCAAAGAGCGAAGCGCCGCCATCACCATCGGCGGCAAGGAGTATGATCTGGTGCTCACCACCCGCGCCACCAAGGAGATCGCCGGACGCTACGGCGGTCTGGAGAACCTGGGCGACAGGCTGATGAAGTCCGAGAACTTTGAAATGGCGCTTGATGAGATCATCTGGCTCATCGCCCTGCTGGCCAATCAGAGCGTGCTGATCCACAATCTCCAGCACCCGGAGGACAAAAAGGAACCGCTGACCCAGGATGCCGTGGAGCTGTTAACCTCTCCCTTCGAGCTGGCGGGGTACAAGGAAGCCATCATGGAAGCCATGTACAAGGGCACCAAGCGGAATATCGAAAGCGAGACGGACTCAAAAACGTGGAAGTCGGGTAACAGACGCCGAGCTGTTTACCCGGCTTTTCTATTACGGTACCGCCCAGCTGGGGTTTACCCCGGAGGAAACCATGCTCCTGCCCTTTGGCTTGCTGCTGGATCTGTGGGAGTGCCACAAGCAGTTCCTCGGTCTGGCGAAGCCCAAGCGGGAGCTGACCATTGACGATGTGATTCCCTACGGGATTTGAATAATGTATTGCTTTTGTCCGCACAATAGAGTATAATAGAGACGAAAAAGAATACACAAATCCCGAAAGGAGTCTTGGATATGGCAAAGTCGGCAAATCTGTATGCGCGCATTGAGCCGGAGGTCAAGGAACAGGCGGAAGCCATCCTCAGCGCCCTGGGCATCCCGGCATCCAATGCCATCACCATGTTCTACAAGCAGGTTATCCTCCAGCGGGGCTTGCCCTTCGAGGTAAAGCTCCCGGAGCACCCGCTGGACATCAGCCGCATGACCGCCGAGCAGCTGGACACGGGACTGGAGAAGGGCTACGCCCAGATGAAGGCTGGGCAAACCATCCCGGCAAAGCAGGCGTTTGACGAGTTGCGGGGAGAACTGGGCGTATGAGCTATGAGGTGACGCTGACCCCGGAAGCAAAACACGATCTGCGGGAAATCTACCGCTACATCGCAGTGGAGCTTCAGTCGGAGCAAAACGCCAACGGCCAGCTGGACCGCTTGGAAGAAAACATCCTCAAGCTGGACGAGATGCCGGAGCGGTTCCGGGTCTACGACCGGGAACCATGGCACAGCCGCAACCTCCGGGTCATGCCGGTGGACAATTACCTGGTGTTCTACATCCCAGACCACCAGGTAAAAACCGTCACGGTGCTCCGAATCATGTACGGCGGGCGGGATATTGACCCCCAGCTCCGAAAAATGCAAGGAAACTGAATCGAGTTTTGGAAAGAGTCGAGTCATCGGCTCTTTTCTTTTGCCTGGAGAAATCCGGGCTTTTTTTATGCCATTTTGAAGGAGGTGACCACGGATGGCGGATAACTTTGGCCTGAAAATCGGGCTGGAGGGCGAAAAGGAATTCAAGAAGGCGCTGGCGGACATCAACCAGTCCTTCAAAGTCCTCGGCTCTGAAATGAAGGTCGTTCAGTCCCAGTTTGACAAAAACGATGATTCCGTGGAAGCCCTCACCGCACGGAACCAGGTGCTGGGTAAGGAAATCGATGCCCAGAAGAAGAAAATCGAGACCCTGCGCAAGGCCCTGGAGAACGCTTCCACCTCCTTCGGGGAAAACGACCGGCGCACCCAGCAATGGCAGATCCAGCTCAACAATGCCCAGGCCGCTCTGAACAATATGGAGCGGGAGCTTGAGCAGAACCAGAGGGCCATCGACTCCATGGGCGATGAGATGCGGGATGCCGCCCAGCAGACGGACAAGTTCGGTGATGAGATCGATGACGCAGCCGACAAGACCGATAAGGCTTCCGGCAAACTGGAGAAGGTCGGCTCCGTCCTCAAAGGCCTGGCGGTCACGGCGGGTGCCGCTGTTGCCGCCGCCGGCGCCGCCCTCGCCGGGCTGACCAAGAGCTTCCTCGACCTGGCGGAGTCCACACGGGAATACCGGGAGGACCAGGCCACTTACCTGGAACGGTACAACGGCCTGGCAGAACGGTACGAAACCGCCAAGGCCAAGCTGGAACAGCTCCAGGCGGTGACGGCAAAGCGGGAAGCCAAGGCCGAGGACATCGGCGGCTTTATGTTCGAACTGGCGGAGTACGGAGAGTCCCTCACGGAGTTTGATGACCGGCTCTGGCTCACGGTCATCGACACTGTGACCGTCCACCGGGACGGGCGGATGACCTTTAAGTTCCAGACGGGGCATGAGATACTTGAATAAGAATCAATTTTGTTAAAAAAGGGGGCGGAAGGTTTCCGTCCCCTTTACTATTATGGAATGTATTTCATCCCCCACTGTGAAATAGCATAAAACACTGGCAATAAGTCCTGCCCTTTCTCTGTGAGGGAATACTCCACCCGCAGCGGCATCTCATTATATTGAATGCGCTGCACCAGTTCATCCTTTTCCAATTCTTTGAGGGCATTGGTCAGCGCCGTATTGGTGATGGGTTGTAGCATCTTTTTTAGCTCCCCAAAACGCATAGGGGATTTGATACACAGCTCATAGAGAATTTGGAGTTTCCATTTGCCCTGGAGCATCTGCACCACCGGCATGACAGGGCAGTTTCCACCCTCGGTAAGAATGATGTCGCTTACCTTTTCTTTGAATTCCTCGTAAGTCATTGTTGATTCCCCACTTTAGACAGGTATTGTTTTTGATACCAGGTACAAACAATTTGCGTACTTGATTTATTATGACAATCAAGTATAATAATTGTACCAACAGAAGCTGGATATGTCAATCTCCAAATCACTCTGAAAGGATGAAACACGATGAGAGAACTGAACATTATGGAGGCCACTGTCTATTCTTCCCCCAATCCGCTGACTTTGATCTGTTCTTTGAATGAAGATGGCACCACCAACCTGGCCCCCATCTGCTTTGTCTCCTATCTCTCTTTCAACCCGCCGATGGTGGGATTCGCCGCCGGAAAGCAGTCCCACACCGGCAAGCGTGTGCGCGAGACCGGAAAAGTCATCATCACAATTCCCGGCGAAAGCCTGGCGAGTGCGGTGATGGCCTGCGGTGGCTCCACCGGCGCCACCACCAACAAGGTAGATGAGAACCACATTGAAATGAAAACGGTAGACGGCAGCGACATTCAGATTCCGGCTGACACCCGGCTGGCAATGATAGCCACCTTGCAGCAGTCCGTGGAGGTGGGAGACCACATCCTGCATATCTGCCAGGTAGACAAGTTCCTGGGGGATGAGGACAAAAAGGGTCTGTATGCCTGGAACGGCTTTGGAAAGGTCGCGCCTACGGCAGAAGGCTGAATCTTAAAACAGGAAGGAGGCGTCAGCGGTGGCTGTCTGCATCAAAGACTGTATTCAGAACATGAATCTGGTGATCGGCTGTACCATCGGTTGTAGCTACTGCTACGCCAGAAACAATGTCCGCCGGTTCCATACGATCGATGACTTTGAAAATCCGGAGTTTTTCCCCAATAAGCTACGGCTGATGGAGAAGAAGCGCCCTCAAAATTTCCTGCTCACCGGCATGAGCGATTTTGCCCACTGGCAGTCAGCATGGCGGGATCAGGTATTTTCCAAAATGGCCGAAACCCCACAGCATCAATATCTGTTCCTGACCAAGAGACCGGAGGACATCGTCTTTTCCACTCCATTAGACAACGCCTGGTTCGGCGTGACTGTGACCTCCGGCAGGGAAAAAGTCCGCATCCAGACTTTACGGGAGTATATCCGCGGCGGACATTACCATGTGACCTTTGAACCCATGTTTGATGACATCGGTACAGTAGACCTCACTGGCATCGAGTGGATCGTCATTGGTACTGAGACTGGACGCAGGAAGGGCAAAGCCGTCTCCAAACCGGAGTGGGTGTGGAATTTGACCGATCAGGCCCACGCCCTTGGTATTCCTGTGTTCATGAAGGAAGACCTGCTCCCCATCATGGGGGAAGAACAGATGGTGCAGGAGCTGCCCCCGGCCTTCTGCCGGGTATTGGAGGAACAGAAAGCATGGCGGAAATAGTGGAAAGCGGTGTCCTGATCCGGGATGTGGAAACGAAAAATATCATGACCAAATCCACCCTTCCAGTGGGCGGCTATTCGGTGAACCCCTATGTAGGCTGCACCCACGGCTGTAAGTACTGCTACGCCTCGTTTATGAAGCGATTTACCGGGCATACCGAACCGTGGGGCACCTTTCTGGATGTGAAACACTGGCCTGCCATTAAAAATCCCCGGAAGTATGCCGGGCAGCGTGTGGTCATCGGCTCGGTGACAGACGGATACCTGCCTCAGGAGGAGCAGTTCGGCAATACCCGCAGGCTGTTGGAGCAGCTGAAAGGCAGCGGCGCGGAGATTCTGATCTGTACCAAATCCGACTTGGTGGTGCGGGACATCGACTTGCTGAAAGAGATGGGAAAAGTCACTGTTTCCTGGTCGATCAACACCCTGGATGAGGATTTCAAAAACGATATGGACAGTGCCGTCAGCATCCAGCGGCGGTTGGACGCCATGAAGCAGGTCTATGACGCGGGAATCCGAACCGTCTGCTTCATCGCCCCGGTTTTTCCCGGCATCACGGATTTCGAGGCCATCTTCCACCGGGTCAAGGACCAGTGCGACCTGGTGTGGCTGGAAAATCTGAATCTGCGGGGCGGCTTCAAAAAAGACATCTTAGCCTATATCCAGGAGAAATACCCTGACCTCATGCCGCTGTACAACGCCATCTATACCAGAGGAGACAGGGGCTATTTCCGGGAGTTGGAGGAGCGGGCAGAGCGCCTTGCGAGAGAATATGATTGTCCCTTTGTGGACAACGAACTCCCCTACGGCCGGGCAGAGCCGGGGCATCCGGTCATCGTGGATTACTTTTATCACGAGGAAGTGCGCGGCTCGGAGAACACCGGCCTCAGGAATCGGTGAACCCCCTTGGCGCAAAGTGAACCCCCTAACGCAAAAGGGGGTTCACTTTGTATCACAATTCGGGTCATTTGCCAAAAATCCCGAACGCAAATGCGTTCGGGATTTTTACTTATTACCTCTTCACTATTCACTTTTCACTAACTTCTACTGCCCCCTGGGCTTTCTTCTTGGCTTCGATTTCATTGAGTATCTCAGCCTTCACCTCCTCAAAATGCCTCCAGAATGCCGCCCGTTCCTCCTCTGTCTTAGGTTTGGGATCTTTGATTTTCATCCCGTACAGATCCTCCAGCATCTTCTTCAGCTTTAGAGTTTCTGCTTGTTCGTCCATAACCGATCGCTTCTTTCTGTTTTTCTTTATCCTATGGCAGCGCTGCCGTCCATGTCAAGAATCTTTGCTCGCATCCCCTTCACATCCACTGGAAGGATAGTTATTTCAATCATCCCACTCAGGATAATCCGGCGCCCATTCCACATATCCCGACTCCTGATATTTCCTTTGTGCGTTGTGTCTTTGCTGGTGCGTCTTGTGGTTGGGATTAAGCTGATTGCTGTGATGATTCAAGTTTGCTTGATAAGCCTTATTATTGGGGTTATTTTGATTGGCCCAGGCATTCAGCTGTTCTTGCGTATGGGTCTTTCCAGACACTTTTTTCATAATAAACCTCCTTTCTGAGCCAAAAAAACACGCCCCTCTGTCCTGGGCGTGGAAGCAAATACCTATTTATATTGCTTTACACGCACCAAAACAAAGCCAAGGAACCATGTTCTTTGGCTCGATTTTTGTCGTGTAAAGCTGTGAAACATAGGGGAACTACTAAAAGTCACACACAACTACTTTCTCAATTCATAACGAGCATCTGAAAGAATTGATGAGTTTCACGGTTTACTCGTTTCATTGTAAGACATCCAAAGTTAACCCCAAGCCTGTTTTATGTGCTCGTTACATAAAGACGCAGCTGTTTGAAAACTGATAAGAATGTCCAAGTTCAATATAGTACTAAAATGCGAAAAAGTCAACAGAAGAAGGACCGCAAGTTTGATTCCAATCCCATCAAACTGCGGGCCTTCTTTATGTTTTCCCGTTAGGCTTCACATTTACATCCTGACACGACGCATCCCCTTCGCGGATATCCTCCAGGGCCGAGCGGACTGCGGCAATCACAAAAGCTGAAAATGTGCAATTTTTACCCTGAATTGCCTGTTCCACCTCTTCTACGACATCACTGGGAAAACGAATGGTCTTGTTGACGGTGGGCGGCGTGGACGGTATCTCAAATCTGGCCATAGATGTTTCCTCGCAATGCTTTTGTATTGCAATTAGTCTATCCCACGATTTCCGGAAAGTATGCATTGCATTTGCAATGCATACTTGGTATGATGGAAGCGAGGTGATATCTTGCGGCCCTCTGTTACTTCTTCCTGCCTGGCTTCACATTCACATCCGGTCGGATGGTTCCGTCAATTTTCCCGAGTTCCCGCTTAATGGTAAGATGTTCGTGACTCCTCCTTGACGCTCTCCCATCCAAAACTTATACTGTATCTACCCATACCCCTGGAGGAAGGAGGAATGCCCACCATGAGCCGGGATATCTGGAACCCCTGGCACGGCTGCCGCAAGTTCAGCGAGGGCTGCGACCACTGCTACATGTTTTACCAGGACAGCCAGCGGGACCGCTTTGGCGGCGACATTTACAAGGTCAAAACCAATTTCAATCTGCCCTTGAAAAAGGACCGACAGGGCAACTATAAAATCAAGAGCGGGGAATCCCTCCGGGTATGCATGACCAGCGACTTCTTTCTGGAAGAGGCGGACCCGTGGCGGGACGAGGTGTGGGACATGATCCGCCAGCGCTCTGACATCCACTTCTTCCTTCTGACCAAGCGGGCCCACCGCATCCGGGAGTGCCTACCCTGGGACTGGCTGGACGGCTGGGACCACGTGTCCCTGAATGTCACGGCAGAAAACCAACGGCGGGCCGACGAGCGGCTCCCCATCCTCCTGGACATTCCCGCCAAACACAAGGGCGTCATGGTAGCCCCCTTTCTAGGTCCGGTGGATTTGGCCCCCTACCTAGCCACTGGGCAACTGGAGCATGTGATTGCAGACGGGGAAAACTACGAAGGAGCCAGGCCCTTGCACTATGAATGGGTAAAACAGCTCTATGACCAGTGCCGACAATATCAGGTGCCCTTTACCTTCTTTGGCACCGGGGACCGTTTTGTCAAAGACGGGAAGGCGTATCACATCTGCAAAGCCTATCAGCATGTGCAGGCCCTGCGCTCCGGGCTGCAATATCCCGCCCCAGCTCAGGAGGTTCCCCTGCAAAAGCGGTGCGCCACCTGTGCCCGGCGTGAGACCTGCAACGGGTGCCGCTGGTGCGGCCGATGCCAGCCCTAGCAGCGTCCCATGGAAACAAGCTTCCACATGGGACGCTTTTTTCGTGGAAATCTTTTGTTTCCTCCCCACGCAACAAATCATTGCTTGCCATTTGGGGGTCTTCTCCCCTATCATAATAGGGAACTCCCCAGAAAAGGAAGGTGCCCGTATGGTTGGCAAGAACATCAAAAAATTTCGCACAGCAAAACAGATGACCCAGGACGAGCTGGCCCAGCAGCTCAACGTGACCCGTCAGGCGGTGTCCAATTGGGAGAACGGCAAGACCCAGCCGGACATTGAGACCCTCCACAAAATCGCTGAGATTTTGGACGTCACCATCGAAGAGCTGATCTACGGAGCCAAGCAGACCACCACCATCGTGAAGAATACCACCGTGCAAAACGCCACCAAGGGGCTGTCCTTTGGCGCTGCCCTGGCCATGGTGATCTCCTATGTGAACTGGCACTCCATCGGGTGGGCCATCTTCCACGGGCTGCTGAACTGGGTCTATGTGATCTATTACGTGCTTCGGTATGGGTGGAACGGATGACCTTGGCAATATCCTTTTCTCTTCATCTCCCTCCCGCCCCTTTACATCCTCCCTCCTCCGGGGTTATACTGTCCTCACAGAATCACCCCACTGCGAGAGGAGACATTCCCATGCACACAGACATTGATATCCAAGCCCTCATGGAGCTGGTCCGCCAGGCGGGCAAGCTGCTCTACGACCGGGAGGGCTCTACCCACATCCGCAAGAAGGGCCGGGCGGACTACGTGACCCAGGTGGACATGGCCGTCCAGGGCTTTTTCGGGGAAGAACTGCCCAAGCGCTGGCCCCACATCCAGTTCATGAGCGAGGAGCAGTCCAACGCCCATCTGGACCCCAACGCCCCCATGTGGATTTTAGACCCGGTGGACGGCACCTGCAACCTCATCCATGACCTGGGCATGAGCGCCATCTCTCTGGCCCTGGTGGAAGGTGGCCAGGTCATGCTGGGCATCGTATACAACCCCTTCAACGGAGAGATGTTCCACGCCATCCGGGGACAGGGCGCCTTCCGCAACGGCGAGCCCATCCACGTCAGCGACCAGCAGGAGCTGGCGGACAGCCTCATTGCCATCGGCACCAGCCCCTACCAAAAGCATCTGGCAGAGGGTAACTTCGCCCTGTTCCGCCGCCTGTTCGAGGTGGGCGCTGACATCCGCCGCATGGGCACCGCCTCCCTGGACCTGGCCTATGTGGCCTGCGGCCGGATGGACGCCTACCTGGAACGGGGCCTGAAGCCCTGGGACTTCGCCGCCGGAATCCTGCTGGTGGAAGAGGCCGGAGGTCAGGTACGGGACTACCAGGGCAACCCCCTCATCCCCACCCAGCCCAGCGACATGTTCGCCCACAACGGCCCCATCGGCGCCCGCATCGCTGAGGCGGTCTCACTGGAGTTCTGAGGACACCCGTCATTCATTTCTATCAAAGGCATAAAAAGAACGGTCAGCTGACGCTGACCGTTCTTTTTTCTGAAACTGGGAAATTAGCCGCGGTTCTTGCGGGCCACGACAGTGGCGCCGGACAGCAGGCACACAGCGGCAGCCAGAGCCACCACGTACACCATCACCTGAGCGGAGTCGCCAGTCTGGGGCACGTTGTTCTCGGGCTTCTCGGTGGTCTGAGGCTTGTCAGTGGTCTGAGGCTTATCGGTAGCCTCGGGCTTGTCGGTGGTCTCAGGAGCGCCACCGGCGGTGAGGCCGTTCATGGCGTCGCTCAAAGCAGCCACAGCGGCGTCCACGGTAGCCTGGTCGCCCTCAGAGAGAGACTCGTTGGCCATGACAGCCTGAGCGTTGGCCAGAGCGGTGCGGAAGGTGGCCACGGACTCGGCGGTGTAGCCGTCCAGGTTGATGCCCTCGGCCTTACCGATGAGATCCTCCAGGATGGACTTGTCCGCCTTGAAGCGCTGGGCCAGGATGGCGTTGAACAGGGCATCTGCCACGGGCTGGATGTCCTCGTCCATGGCATCACCGTCAGCGTCCACTTCCTTGGCAGCAGCCAGAGCGTCCACCAGGGTCTGCCAGTTGTCCTGGACGTACTTGTCCTGGTCGGGGATCATGCTCTCAGCCTTGGCAATCAGCTGCTCCAGCATGGTCTTGTCACCCTGGGTGAGGCCCAGGCCCCAGATGCCCTCCAGCAGGGCGTCCCAAGCGGCGTCGATCTCGTCCTGAGTGGCGTTCTCCTTGTCCAGCACGATCTTGGCGTTGGCCAGAGCGGTCTCAAAGGCGGCCTTGGCGGTGTCAGTGACGCCCTCGGTGGACAGGGTCAGAGCGTAGTCATAGGTCTTCTGCAGCAGGACCTTGCTGCCGGCAATGATGGGGTGCACATTGCGCTCGGCCGTCTCGGGCAGAGTGGAACCGAAGGCGGCGATGACGTCGGCCACTTCTTCTGCCACGCTGGCATCGGTCTGAGCCTGGGGCACGTCGCTCCAGATGCAGAACATGGCGCCCACGGGGTCCTCGATGGTGCCGCCCATGAAGTTGTTGATGTCAAACTTGCTGGCCTTGTCCACGGTGCACTTGTTGCCGCCCACGATCCAATACCAGTCGCCGTGGGTGTTCACCAGCTGGTGGCCCTGCTCAGCCAGGAAGGCGGGCTTGGCCACGTCATAGCCCCACCAACCGGAGGAC
>NZ_NFIH01000021.1 GCF_002161675.1 Pseudoflavonifractor sp. An44 | reverse complement strand
GTGCAGGTGGGAGCCTGATCCACGGTGTAATCATCCTCCCAGGCGTGACCGGTGGCGGGAATCACCTCGTCCCGGGTCTCGCCGCAGACGGTGCAGGTGTAGCGCATGGTGCCGTTTTCTGTGCAGGTGGCAGGGGTGAGGACAGTGCCCTGGTCCCAGGTGTGACCGGTGGCGGGAATCACCTCGTCCCGGGTCTCGCCGCAGACGGTGCAGGTGTAGCGCATGGTACCGTTTTCCGTGCAAGTGGCGGGGGTGATGACAGTGCCCTGGTCCCAGGTGTGACCAGTGGCGGGGATCACCTCATCCCGGGTCTCGCCGCAGACGGTGCAGGTATAGCGCATGGTGCCGCTTTCCGTGCAGGTGGCGGGGGTGAAGACGGTGCCCTGGTCCCAGGTGTGGCCGGTGGCGGGGATGGTCTGGACATCGGTGACGGCATCGCACCGGGAGCAGTGGATGGACTTGCTGCCGTCCTGGGTGCAGGTGGGAGCCTGATCCACGGTGTAGTCATCCTCCCAGGAGTGGCCGGTGGGATCGACGCCCCGGGTCTCGGTATAGCCGCAGACGGAGCAGGAGCGCTGCTCACTGCCGCTCTGGGTGCAGGTGGGAGAGGTGACGGTGGTCCAGGGGCCAAAGGTGTGGCCGGTGGCGGGGATGGCTTCGGTATAGCTGTCGCCGCACATGGAACAGGTATAGGTGCGCACACCATCCACGGTGCAAGTGGGCTCCGTGGTGACAGAGGCCACATAGTCGTGGGGCAGCATAGGTACCTCAGTCTGGGCCACGATCACCGTGTTGCACACGGAGCAGTGACTGCCTTCCGTGAGGCCGGTGTGGGTGCAGGTGGGGGCAACGGCAGGATCGATGACAACGGTGTGGCCGGTGGCGGGGATGGCCTCGGTCTTGGTCGCCCCACACAGCTGGCAGGTGTAGGTGCACACCCCGTCCTGGGTGCAGGTGGGCTCAGTGGTGACGACACCGTCATCCCACTGGTGCTGACAGGGGGCCTGGGTGACGGTGACCGAGCAGGTGACGGTCTGGCCCGCCACGGTGGCGGAGAGGGTGGCGCTGCCCGCCCCCAGGGCGGTGAGCTTGTCGCCCTCCACCTTCACCACATCGCTGCCTGCCGTCACAGTCCAGTTGGGCTCCAGCGTCACATGGATTTCAGGGGTGTGGTCCCAGGTGCTGTTGGTCGTCAGCGTGGCGGACACGGTGGGCAGGTCTGCCTGCTCTCCAGCCGTCAGAGACAGGGGGGAGATGGCGTCCAGGGTGACGCTGCGGATGGAGTCGGACGCCACCCGGATGTCCACGGTGGCAGCGGTGGCGGGGGTGGTCTCCGTGGTGTTGGGGTTTGCCAGGGTGCCAAACTCCTGAACCCAGAAATGCACCCCGCCGTATACCACATGGGCAATGCCGATGGAGGTCATGTCCTGGGAGAGCATATTGCGGCGGTGACCCTGGCCGGAATAGTCCTCGTTGTCCTCCCGCCAGCCCTCAAAGACATCTTGGGCGGAGGTGTAGCCAATGGCAATGTTCTCCGATGCGCTGTGGTAATAGACGCCAAACTCCCGGAATGCGGAATACCAGCTAGTACCGTCCGGGCGGATGTGACCATACGCCACCACGATTTCCGCGGCCCGCTGCATGGCTATTTTCTCCAGGTTGTAGTCGTAGACGAAGTCCTTGAGCTTACCGGATACATCGGTTTTGGCGGAATTGTCCTGGTTCCAGTACCAGGCATCGTCGCTGGCACGGAAGTCATTGATCAGTGTCAGCATATCCCGGGCGTCGGTCTGGGAATAGGTGACATCCAATTGGACGTTGATGTCAGTGCCGGCGGCAGAGACGGGGGCGGCGCAGGTGAGCACAAACACAGCGCTCAGCGCCAGAGCAAGACATCGGCGAATCAGCTTTTTCATGATTGATACCCTCCTAATCGTATCATTGTGGTACTATTGTAGTCCTCATGTCAGGAATAGTCAACCATATAAGACAATATTTACAAAGAAGTTCCCCTGGCCTAGAGGGAAGAAATCGCCTGTCCCGGAGGCGAGGAGCACCCGGGACAGGCGATGTGTGTGGGAATTATTTTGTGGCCCAGTTGCCGGTGGCGGAGGCGGTGAGGTAGGCGTTGATGAAGCCGTCCAGGTCGCCGTCCATCACGGCATTGATGTTGGAGGTCTCGTAGGCGGTGCGGTTGTCCTTCACCAGCTGGTAGGGCATGAACACGTAGGAACGAATCTGGCTGCCCCACTCGATTTTCAGCTGCACGCCCTTGATGTCGGAGATCTTGTCCAGGTGCTCCTGCTCCTTGATTTGGATGAGCTTGGAGCGCAGCATCTTCATACAGGTCTCCCGGTTTTGCAGCTGGCTTCGCTCGGTCTGGCAGGCCACCACCAGGCCGGAGGGCTTGTGGATCAGTCGCACGGCGGAGGAGGTCTTGTTGACGTGCTGGCCGCCGGCACCGGAGGCGCGGTAGACCTGCATCTCAATGTCCTCGGGGCGGATCTCCACTTCCACGCTGTCGTCGATCTCGGGGGTGACCTCCACGGCGGCGAAGGAGGTCTGACGGCGGGCGTTGGCGTCGAAGGGGGAGACGCGCACCAGGCGGTGCACCCCGTGCTCGCTTTTCAGGTAGCCGTAGGCGTTCTCGCCGTCAATGCGGATGGTGGCGGACTTGATGCCCGCCTCGTCCCCGTCCTGGTAGTCCAGAATGGAGTAGGTAAAGCCGTGGCGCTCGGCCCAGCGGGTGTACATGCGGTAGAGCATCTGGGCCCAGTCCTGGGCCTCGGTGCCGCCGGCGCCGGCCTGGAGGGAGACAATGGCGGGGGAGGGGTCGTACTCGCCGGACAGGAGGGTGGCCAGACGGGCCTCCTCCATGTTGCGCAGAAGGCCCTCGAAGCCCTCTTCCACCTCGGGCACCAGGGATTCGTCCTCCTCCTCGTTGCCCATCTCACACATGACCATCAGGTCGTCCCAGGTGGACAGACGCTTGGCCTGGGCGTTGATCTTGCCCTCCAGCTGGCTGATGCGCTGCTGGATCTTCCGGGCCTTCTCCACGTTGTCCCAGAACCCGTCGGAGGCGGACTCCGCCTGGAGCATATCCAGCTCCCGCTCAGCGGCCTCCAGGTCCAGGGCCTGCCCCAGCTCCTCCAGCTCGGGCTTGAGGTTGTTGAGTTTTACCTTGTATTCGTCAAATTGCAGCATTCTCGTTCATCCTTTAACCGGCCCATGGCCATAATATATCCCATATATTATATAGAAAGGCCCCTGGGTTGTAAAGGGGGGAGATTCCCGTCAAAAAGATGATTTTTCACCGTCAACGCTGGCTGACAATTGGCCCGGCCTGGCCCATAAAGATCAGGTCGTCCACGTCCTGGGCGGGGGTGTTGGATTTCGGGGGTGTGGTTTGCAACAACATGGTCAATCGCTCCGTTTCTGTCAATGTCTGTGGAGGAGGGACGGGCAAATTCCCGCCACACTCCCCCGTATACCATGTAGTATATGCAAACCAGGGTGAAAAGTTGCGTGAAATATGGAGAATCATTTTTTGCAGGAAAAAAGAAAAACCCGGCGGCGCAGCGTCAGCTGCACCGCCGGGTGGAGTGTTTTGGCCGTTATTCCGCGGAAATCATATAGTAGTACACGGGCTGGCCGCCGCTGAGCAGAGTGATCTCAGCGTTGGGGCACAGGCGCTGGAACAGGGCCAGGGCCTTGCCGGCGGACTCCTCGTCCACATCCTCACCGTAGAAGATGTTGATGAACTCTGCCGTTTGCTGGGTCTCGGCCTGGGCCAGGTTCTCCAGCAGCTCCTCCATGGACTTGGCGGTGCCGAACAGCTGGCCGTCGCTGAGGGCCATGTAGTCGCCCTCCTGGATGGCGAAGCCGTCAAAGTCGGAGTTGCGGGCGGCGTAGGTCACCTCGCTGGTGTGCACGTGGCTCATGGCCTCGGTCATGGCGTCCACGTTGTCCTGCACGGGACCCTCGGGGTCCATCACCAGCAGGGTGGAGATGCCCTGGGGCACGGTGCGGGTGGGGATGACCACCACTTCCCGGCCCTCAATGAGGCCCACACACTGCTGGGCGGCCATGATGATGTTCTTGTTGTTGGGCAGCACGAACACGGTCTCGGCGGGGGTGCGGGCGATCTCCCGCAGAATGTCCTCGGTGGAGGGGTTCATGGTCTGGCCGCCGGAGATGATGCCGTCCACGCCCAGGTCCCGGAACACGGAGGCCAGGCCGCCGCCGGCACACACGGCCACCACGCCGTACTTCTTCTCCACGGGGGCCACCGTAGTCTGCTTCTCCTCGTGGTGGTCGTCCTCCAGGTCGTCCACGCTCTGGGCCTTGCGTCCAGCGGCCAGATCGTCGGCCTGGGTGCGCATGTTCTCAATCTTGGCCAGCTCCAGGGTGCCGTACTTCTGGGCCTCGTTGAGGGCGTTGCCGGGGATGTTGGTGTGGACGTGGACCTTAAAGGCCTCGTCGTCCTCACCGATGACCAGGCTGTCACCGATGCTGTTGAGGTAAGTGCGGAAGGGGCCCAGGTTGACATCGGGCTGGGCTTTGCGGACAATAAAGACGGTGTCAAAGGCGAAGGTGATCTCCTCCTGGCTCATGGCCATAAAGTCCGCCTTGTCCTTGGTCTGGGGGGCGTCGTCCCGGTAGTCCTGGGGAGCGGGAATACCCCGCATCTCGTCCAGCATACCCTGGAGGATGATGAGGAAGCCCTTACCACCGGCGTCCACCACGCCCGCCTTCTTCAGCACGGGGTTTTGGTTGATGGTCTCAGCCAGGGCCTCCTGGCCGTGGGCGATGGCAGCCTCCAGCACGTGCTCGGCGCTGTTCTGCTCCTGGGCGGCCTCAGCGGCAGCCTTGGCGGCCAGGCGGGAGACGGTGAGGATGGTGCCCTCAGCAGGCTTCATGACGGCCTTGTAGGCGGCGGACACGCCCTCGTGGAGGGCGGCGGCCAGGGCCACGCCGTCGGCGGTGTCGTGGTCCTTCAGGGCCTTGGACACGCCGCGGAAGAGCAGGGAGAGGATGACGCCGGAGTTGCCACGGGCGCCCCGCAGCAGGGCGGAGGCGTTGGTGGCGGCAGCCTGGGCCACGGTGGTGGCGGGCTTTTTCTTGGCCTCAGCGGCGGCGGTGCCAATGGTCAGGGACATGTTGGTGCCGGTGTCGCCGTCGGGCACAGGGAAGACGTTGAGCTCGTTGATGCTCTGTTTCTGGGCGTTGATGGAGGCAGCAGCGTGCACCACCATGCGCTGAAACAATGCGCCGTCAATGATGTCGATCATAATGTTAGCAAATTCCTTTCTATCAGCGCTGGCCTTAGCCGATGACCATGGAGTCTACGCACACGGAGACGCTGCGCACTTCCACGCCGGTGAGGCGGTTGACGTTGTACTTGACTTCACTTTGGATGGAGCGGCTCACGGCCACCAGATTGACCCCGTTGTCCACGATGATGTGCAGCTCAATGGACACGGAATCGTCCTCGTGATAGACCAGCTTCACGCCTTTGGACATGGACTCCCGGCGGAGCAGATGAACCAGGCCGTCGGTCTTGGAGCGGAAGGCCATCCCTTTCACGCCGTAGCAGCTGGTAGCCACAGCGCCGGTGATGTTGCTGAACACTTCGCTGGCAATGCGGATGCGGCCAATTTCAGTTTGTATCTTCATGGAACCCTTCCTTTCTATGGTAAGAGTGGGAAATGTGTGGTCAAGACAAAGCTTTAGTCAATACATTGTATTCCATTTTGGAGGAAAAAACAAGGGGAGTTTTCCCACATAGGCGGGGGAAAGGATGGAAAATTTCAAGAGAAATTCCCGGTTTCTGGTGCAATTTGTGGAAGGAGGCCCGGAGGGCCGGAGAGGGGGGAAAGGGAATTGTGAATTTTTTTCAAATCCCATTGTTTTTTGCACGCAAATCGTGTAAACTATGACGTACCGAAACACACAAGGGAGGGACTGAACATGAAAGTCATCCGCTTTATCTTGAAGGCAGCCGCCGTGGCTATGGCCGTGAGCGCCGTGGTATGCGTGGTGATGGCATACTGGGACAAGATCGTGGACACATTCTACGCCATTGCCGACAAGGTGGAGGAGAAGAAGGCCAACTGCTGCTTCTGTTCCTCCGAGTACGACGATTACGAGGATATCGACCTGTAAGCAAAAAAGGGGCCGCTGAGCGATCAGCGGCCCCTTTTTTGGCAATGAATAATGATAAATGAAGAATGAAGAATGAAGAATTGTGGTGTGCCGCAACAGCGGCACGGATTTTATGAGGGGCAAGCCCTACAACGGTCACTACCGAAAGCCTAGGCAGGTTCAGGAAGCTGAAAAAGCTTTCAGGACCTGCATTTTTCGTTTTTCATTCTTCGTTATTCATTTGCAAAAAAGACCGGGGGGAAGCAATTTGCTTCCCCCCGGAGCTTTTTTGCATTAGCTGCGGCGCTTGCGGGTCACGTAAGCGGCGCCGGTGAGCAGGCTCACAGAGCCAGCCAGAGCAGCCACGTACACCATCAGCTGAGCGGAGTCGCCAGTCTGAGGCACGTTCTCGGGCTTCTGGGTGGTCTGGGGCTTGTCGGTGGTCTCGGGAGCGCCACCGGCGGTGAGGCCGTCCATAGCAGCGGACAGAGCGGCGACCGCGTTGTCCACGGTGGCCTGATCGTCCTCGGACAGGGTCTCGTCAGCCAGCACGGACTGAGCGGTGGCCAGAGCGGAGCGGAACACGGCCACGGACTCGGCGGTGTAGCCGGTCAGGTCGATGCCCTCAGCCTTGCCGATGAGGTCTTCCAGGATGGACTTGTCGGCCTTGTAGCGCTGGGCCAGGATGGCGTTCATCAGGGCATCCACAGCGGTCTCCACGTCGCCCTGGAGGGCGTCGCCGTCGTCCATGACCTTCTGGCCGGCGTTCAGAGCGTCCAGCAGCTCCTGCCAGTGGTCCTGCACGTACTTGCTCTGGTTGGCGACCATGGTCTCAGCCTTGGCGATGAGCACTTCCAGAATGTCCTTGTCGCCCTGCTTCAGGCCCAGGGACCAGATGCCAGTGAGCAGGTTGTCCCAAGCGGTGTTCACCTGCTCCTGGGTGGCGTTGGGGTCGTCCAGCACGGTCTTGGCCTCGTCCAGGGCCTTCTGGAAGATGGCCACGGCGGAGTCCACCACGCCGGTGGTGTCCAGGGTCACAGCGTAGTCGTAGGTGGCCTGGAGCAGAGCCTTGTTGGCCTCCTGGCCGGGCTGATCGGGCACACGGGCCTCCACAGCGGCGTTCATGGCCTCCACGGCGGTGTTCAGAGCCTCCTGGGTCACGGGCTCACCCAGGGTGTTGTCAGCCAGAATGGCCTCCACAGCGGCGATGGCGTCGTTGAGGGCGGCGATGGACTCGGCGGTGTAGCCGGGCTCAGCGGCAGCGGCCTTGGCCTCGTCCACCTGAGGCTGCACGCCGTAGGTGTTCAGGGCCACGAAGCGGTCGCCCTGGATCTCGATCTCGTTGAGGTAGATGCCGTCGGTGTAGGCGATGCGGAAGGCGGTGACGCCCTTGAGCTGGTTGGCGGGATAGACCCGGGAACCGGAGGTGCTGGCGTCAGGGGCGTACTCCAGCAGGGTCTCGCCGTCGGCGGTGACAGCGTACACGCTCACGCCGTCCCAGCTGTCCAGGGCGTTGTACAGCACCAGGGCGTTGGCCTTGGCACTCTCGTAGACGTTGTACACCACTTCACCCTCGCCGGTGGCCTGGATGAAGCTCATCACGTCCCGGTCGGTGAGCTTGGCCTCGCCCACGCCGTTGACGGTGGCCACGTACTCAGCGTCGGTGGACACCCCGTGGAACTCGGCGATCTTCAGCCAGTTGGTGGAGCGGGACTCGGTGACGGTGGCCCGGATGGCCTTGGCCTGGACGGTGTCGAAGGTGACGGCGATGGCGCCGGAGACAAAGTCATCGCTGTCCACGATGCCCACGGAGTTCCAGTTGCCGTCGGTGTCCTGATACTCCAGGTTCACCTTACCAACCATGCGGTCACCATCGGTGGTGGTGGTGTACTCGATGCGGTTGATGCTGGTGGGGGCGGAGTAGGTGACGGTGAGGCTGGTGCCGGGCTGCTGGCTGTTGAGCCAGACGAAGGTGGTGTTGTTGTAGTCGTTGATGTTGCTGGTGGGGTAGTTGTTGGGCTCATAGATCTGGGCGCTGGAGGTGACGGAGGCGATGGACACCACCTGAGCGGCGATGGACACCTGGGTCAGGTCCACGGAAATCTCCTCAGCGGTGTTGTTCATCACACGCACATAGCGGGCCTGAGTGCCGGCGGCAAAGCCGGTCCAGGTCTTGCCGTCCAGGGAGATCTGGACGTTCAGGTCGTCCAGGCCGGACACGGAGGACAGAGCCACCAGCTGGGCCAGGTCGAACTGGACATAGGAGCCGGAGGCCAGGGTCACGGTCTCGCCGTCGGTGACGGTGAAGGTGTTGCCGGACTTGGCCATGGCCCAGCCCTCCGTGTTGGTGTCGGTGTAGACGAAGGGGTCGGAGGCGTCAGTGAAGAAGGAGCCGCCGGCCTGAGTCATGATGTAGCGGGCGAAGGGCAGGATGTAGAGGTTGCCGGGGCTGGTGACATAGTTGCTGATGGTCTGGCTGGTGCCCTGGCCCTCCAGGCTCTCCACCTTGTACTTCTCCAGGGTGTCGATGCCGTTGGAGAGGTAGATGGCGTTCATCAGGTGATCGAAGCGCTGGCTCTCCTCGCCATACATGGCCTGGATGCAGTCGATGATGATCTGGCTCATGTCATTGAGGCGGTACACCCAGGGGCGAATCTCCTCTTCCAGGTTCACCAGCTTGTAATCATCGCTGTCCTTGAGGGTGAGGATGAGCTGGCAGGAATCCACGATCTTCTGCATCTCCTCCAGCACGGCCGGATAGTTGGAGCTGTCCGACTTGTAGGCGTTGAAGATGGAGTTGATGTTGGTGTGGTCCTGGTTCTTGGCAGCGTGGCTGGCAAACACACGCAGGGCCTCCTGCATGGCGGGGTCATCGGTGTAGGAGGCAAAGGACTCCTCCCAGTTGCTCTGGACATCGAAGTTGGCGGTGTTCCAGGTGTAGTCGGCCACGCCGTACAGGGCCACCTTGGAGGCCTCGGCCTGGTTCATGGGGTTGGACAGAACGCCCAGACTGGCGGTGACGTCCAAATCGGTGGCGTACACGGAGTCCAGACGGTTCATGAGCATCTGGTCGTCAATGTTGTCGTTGACGGGGTAGTTCCACCACATGACGGGCTTCTTGCCGGTGTACTGCTGGATCTTCAGCAGGTCGGAGTTGCGGATGGGGGACCACACGCCGGAGCCGGTCATCATCATGATGACGTTGTTGCCCTGGTTGGCCTCACGGAAGGCGCCCAGGTTGGTCTCCAGCTGAGAGGAGGACCCGAAGCCCAGGGCGTAGAAGCTGGGCACGTAGTAGGTGCCGGCCACGTGGTCGGCGGGATCCTCGGAGCCGTTGTACTTGTCCTCCAGGCGGCGCTGGAGCTCGGCCATCATGTAGGCCTGGTTCTCAGAACCACGCAGAGCCACGCCGGTGTCGATGTCGTCCACAAACACGCCGAACTGGCGCACGCCCAGATCGTACATGTGGGAGAACTTCTCCATGATGTCGTCAATGCCCTGCTCCACGCTGTCACGGTCGGTGAAGTTGATGCCGTTTTGCATGGCGGGGTGGATGGACCAGGCAAAGGAGATGTTGTTCTCGGCGGCAGCGGCGGTGATGGTGCGCATGTCGTCCTGGGTCATCATGCCGTAGAAGCGCTGCTCGTCGGTGATCTCGGTGGGATACTCATCCCGCCAGTTGCCCAGGTGATAGGGGTCGCCCTTGGGGCCGTAGACGAAGGTGTTCATCTTGTTGTCTTCCATGTACTCGAACAGGGAGAGAATGTCCTCCACAGAGTACACCTTGCCATAGAAGCCCTCGACGATGCCGCGGTACTGCATGTTGGCATAGTCCTCGATGGTGGCGCAGGTCAGCTGCTGACCGGCCACGGTCTCCATGGCGTCGTCCAGGGTGGCCAGGCCGTAGTACACGGCGTCGTCGTCCTCACCCAGGATGGTCACGCGGCCATTGGAGTTGATGTCCACAAAGTGGGCGTCATACTTGGTCTCGCTGGCCACAAACAGGTCGTCGGAGTAGCCGGTGGTGTTGGTGTCCACGTTCTCAGTAGAGCCGTGCAACCCTAACGCCAGGGTGCTCTCCTCATAGTTCTCGGTGACGGTGTAGGACACGCCCTGCTTGTCCATGATCTCCTGCACCCGGCCACGGGTAACGTCGGTGATGCCGGACTCATAGTAGACCTTGACGTTGTCAAAGTCGATGAGGTTGTACTGCATCTCCAGCTTCTGGGGGGTGGGGTTGAGGTCATAGGTGTTGTCCAGATCGGTCTGGGACAGAATGGTCACGGGAATCTCCACGTCGGCGCTGTTGCCCAGGTAGGAGACCGTGGCGGTGAGGGTGGCCTGGGTGGTGGTCTCAGGCAGGGTCACCTTCAGCATTCCGTACTCCACGGTGAGGTAGGGAGAGTCGCTCTTCCAGGTGACGGTGGCGCCGTAGTCGGTGGTCTCCACCAGGGACACATCCCGGCTCAGAGCGTTCCACTTCTGGGCGTTCTCCAGCTGGGTCTTGGCCTGGCCGAAGACGAAGTCCCAGGTGTTGTTGTACACTTCCATCTCGTAAATGGACACGCAGGTCCAGATGTCAGGGAAGTTCTCGGTGACATACACCCGGACATAGCGGGCCGTGACCTCGTCAAAGGTGAGGGTGCGGGTCTCCTCGGGCTGGCCGTCGGTGATGTTGGCCACGCCACGCCACTCATTGCCGTCGTCGGAGACCTGAACCTTGTAGGCCTTGCCGCCGGACTTCTCCCAGAACAGACGGACGCAGTTGAAGGTGGTGGGCTCGCCGAAGTCCAGGCGCAGCCACTGGGGATTGTTCTCCACAGAGCCGCTGGACCAGCGGGTGTCCATGTTGCCGTCGTTGGCCTTCTCCTGGGTGAAGTTAGAGGTCTCGTTGGCGGACGAGGCGGCGGTGGCCTTGAGGGCCAGGTTGGGGCTGGTCGCCTCATTGGCGAGGGTGGCAGCGGAGTTGGTGATCTCGTCGGCCTGGGTCTGAGGCAGGGCAGCGGCATAGCTGACCGTGGACAGACACATGGCACACACGGTGACCAGAGCGCCGACTTTTTTGGTAATCTTGCGCATGGTTGATGTTCCTCCTATTCTCCTTAAGTGAAGATGTACGGGACAATTTGGGGGATGTATCACCTCCTGATGGGACAAGATGGACGCCGTGGGGAACTCCCACGGTAGAGGTACCGACGAAAAAGACCAGACGACACCAAAGGGGCCCATATCACAGAGATACGCCCCCTTTCGGTTCATCTGGTTTTGCCCATACGGTAACAATCCTTCTTGTTGTTCACTTGCTACCAGTATACCACTGGATATGGAAAAAGTAAACAAAAGAAGGATTGTTATATCTCATGAAACTGTATGAATTATATTGTCCATTCTGTCTATACCAGGCCCAGCTTGGCAAATACCACTTGGGCCAGCTCATACCGGGGCAGAGGCCGGTCCAGGAAGTATTCCAGGGCGAAAATGGCCTGATAGATGAGCATGGGCAGGCCGTTGCAGGTCTTGAGACCCCGGGTCTGGGCCTGACGCAGCAATTCGGTGCAGGCGGGGTAGTAGATGAGGTCCATCACCCCGGCGTCACGGGGAAGAGCATCCAGGAAGGAGAAGTCCTCAAACTGGTGGGGGCAGTCGTCCATGCCCAGGTTGGTGCAGTTGATGACCAGCTGGGACTGGGAGCACACCTGGGAGAGGGTGCTGGGGTCGAAGCCCACGGGGATGAGGGTGCCGGAGGCGTCCAGCTGGCACAGCTGGTGGGCCTTGGGCAGGGTGCGGTTGCACACCCAGATGCGCTCGGCCTTGGTCTGGGCCAGGCGCAGGGCCACCGCCCGGGCAGCGCCCCCCGCCCCCAGCAGTACCACCTGCCGGGCGGGCCACATGCCCATGTGCACCAGGGACTCCAGACAGCCGTCCCCGTCGGTGTTGTGGCCAATCCACGTTCCGTCCCGGCGGCAGACGGTGTTCACCGCCCCGTATAGCTCCACTTCCTCCCCCAACTGGTCCATCAGGGGCACCAGGTCCTCCTTGTGGGGCATGGTGGCGTTGAAGCCGGTGATGCCCTGGACCTCAGCCTGGGCCAGGTACTGGGCCACCTCCCCCTTTTTCACCAGGTGGGGGGTGTAGGGAATGTCCAGCCCCAGGTAGTCCAGCATGGTGGTCTGGATGATGGGGGATTTGGAGTGGGAGATGGGATCACCGATGACTTGCAGCATGGTTATTGTCCCCCTTTGAGGAAGAAGTCCATGGCCCGCAGGTAGCCCTGGAGGCCCAGGCCGTAGATTTGGCCCACACACCCCGAGGCGGTGACGGACACCGAGCGGAAGGGCTCCCGGGCGTGGATGTTGCCGATGAGCACCTCGAAGGCGGGGGTGTTCACCGCCAGCAGGGCATCGAGAATGGCGTAGGAGTAGTGGGCGTAGGCGCCGGGATTGATGATGATGGCGTCATAGATGCCGTCGGCGGCCTGAATCTGGTCCACAATGTCCCCCTCGTGGTTGGACTGATAGCAGGTGGCGGTGGAGTTATGTACCTTGGCGTACTCCTCGATCATGGTGCACAGAGAGGCGTAATTTTCGTGGTTTTCCCGGCCGTACAGCTCCACATCCCCCTTGCCCAACAGGTTCAGGTTGGGGCCGTTGATGATGAGAAACTTCTTGCCCACCTCGGAGATCTTCTCCAGAATTTCCGCAACGGTGGCCTCCGGTGTGGAAAAGTCCTGGATGATCACGTCGGCGGCGGACAGGTACAGGGGCAGACGGTGGTGGTGGCGCTCCACAAAGGCGTGGTGTCCCTCCTGGGCCAGGGGGCGGCCCTCGGTGTCCAGGCTGGCGCAGATCTCGTCGATGGGGCGGTCCAGGAACACCAGAATGCCGTTGCGGCGCAGGGAGGTCACATTTTTCCGGGACAGCACCGCCCCGCCGCCGGTGGCGATGACCAAACCCTCCTGGCTGCTCAGCTGCTCCAGCACCTGGCTTTCCAGGGAGCGGAAGCCCCGCTCGCCGTCCTGGGCGAAGATCTGGGAGATGGTGCGCCCGGTGGTCCCCTCCATCAGCTCGTCGCAGTCCACGAAGGGGCGGCCCAGCTGCTGGGCCAACATATGTCCGGCGGTGGTTTTTCCACAGCCCATCATACCAATGAGGATAATATTCTTCATGCTTCTTCCTCCAAATTCGACACGAAGTTGCCAAGTACCCGGAAGTCTCCGGTGGTCTGGGACAGCTCATGGAGCACATCGGCGATCTCCGGGGTGTTCAGGTTCCCGGTGAACTCCAAGAAGAACATGTACTCCCAGCTGTGCTGGGGCAGGGGGCGGGATTCCAGCTTCACCATGTTCAGGCCGTGGACGGCGAAGATGGTGAGAATCTCGTGGAGGGAGCCCGCCTCATGGGGGAGGAGAAAGACGGTGCTGATCTTGTCAGCGCCCTCCCGCAGCTCCACCTGGGGAGAGACCACCACAAAGCGGGTGGTGTTGTGGGGGTTGTCGTTGGTGGGACAGACCAGGATGTTCAGCCCGTAGATCTGGGCGGCCCGGGCCGAGCACAGGGCGGCTTTTGTCAGGTCGCCGCTCTCGGCCACCATCTTGGCCGACCCGGCGGTGTCCGACTGGGTCATGGGCCGCCAGTTGGGGTGTTGGCTTAGAAATTTGGCGCTTTGCAGCAGGCCCTGTTCGTGGGAGTACACCTGGGTGATGGTGTCCAGGGTGGCCCCGGGCAGGGCCATGAGGCAGTGGTCCACCTTCACTGTGGTTTCCCCCATCAGGAAGAAATCGTATTCCGACAGCAGATCGTAGATTTGGCGGATGGCGCCCGTGGAGCTATTTTCAATGGGGAGCACCGCATAGTCCGCCCGGCCCTCTTTCAGGGCCAGAAAGGTGTCCTCAAATTGGGGCAGCCCGGTGGCCTGGACCCCTTCGCCGAAGAAGTTGACACAGGCCTGCTCACTGTACGCCCCAGGCTCGCCCTGGAACACCACCCGGGGGTTCTGGATGGGCTCCCGTATCTGGGACAGGGCCTGGACAAACCGGGGAACGCCGGGGTTATCCGCCCGTTCCCGGGTCAGGTCCCGCTGTTGGCGGCGGGAGATGGACATCATGGTCTGAAAGAGGGTGGTGACGCCGGGGCGCAGGTTTCCGTCCACCAGACGGGCCTTGTCCTGGAGCACCTGGCGCTCTCTCTGAGCGTCCAGCACCGGGATGCCTCGCTCCAGCTTGTACTGGCCCACCTGTCCGGTCACCGCCATGCGCTGGCGGAACAGCTCTACCATCTGTCGGTCAATGCGGTCGATTTCCTCTCTATACTGCTGCAATTCATCCATGGGAATGGCCTCCAATGAAACTCCGTGCCGCTATGCGGCACACCACAATTCTTCATGATTCATTCTTAATTCTTCGTTTTTCCGGCCTGAACGGCCGGAAATCAGATTCCCAGCAGCTGGCAGGCGGCCAGGGCTGCGGCGGCCTCAATGACGGGGACCGCCCGGGGGACCACACAGGGGTCGTGCCGCCCCTGGAGCTCCAGCTCCGCATGTTCCATGCGGTTCATATCAATGGTAAATTGGGTGCGGGCGATGGAGGGGGTGGGGCGCATGGTCACCTCGAACACCAGGGGCATGCCGTTGGTGATGCCGCCGTTGATGCCCCCGGCGCAGTTCTGCTCCGCCCCGACGTTTCCATGTTCGTCCACGTACAGGGGGTCGTTGGCCTCGGAGCCCCGCATGAGGGAGAAGGCGGTGCCAGCGCCGAAGGCCACCGCCTTCACCGCCGGGACGGCGAACAGGTACTGGGAGAAGATGCCCTCGGCGTTCTCCCCGAAGTCAGGGGAGCCGTATCCGGCGGGGAGTCCGAACACCCCGCACTCAATGGAGCCGCCCACGGAGTCCTGGTCCTCCTTGGCCTCCAAAATGGCCTCCTGCATCTCCTGGCCCTTCTCGTCGTTGAGCACCGGGAAGTCCTTGTCCGCCACCCCTTTCAGGGTATCCCAGTCCTCCAGGGCCTCGTCGTTGACCCCGTAGATGGAGCTGATGTGGGCCCCCACGGTGATACCACGCTGGGCCAGAATCTGCTTGGCGATGGCCCCGGCAAATACCAGGGGCGCGGTGAGCCGCCCGGAGAAGTGGCCGCCGCCCCGGTAGTCGTTGAAGCCCTGGTAGCGGACGTGGGCGGGGTAGTCGGCGTGGCCGGGCCGGGCCAGGTCACGGGTTTTGCTGTAATCCGCCGAGCGGGTGTCGGTGTTGGCAATCATGGCGCACAGGGGGGACCCGGTGGTCTTTCCCTCAAATACCCCGGAGAGCACCTGGACCTGGTCGGCCTCCTTGCGGGCGGTGGCCAGGGGGGACTTGCCGGGGGCCCGGCGGGCCATGTCTTTCTCAATGGCGGCCCAGTCCAGCTCCAGCCCGGCGGGCACCCCTGTCAGGGTGACGCCAATGGCGGGGCCGTGGGATTCGCCGAAAATGGTATAGTTCATAGGATTTCCTCGCTTTTTACAATGGTTCCACCCAGCTTCTCATAGACCTCCCAGAAGTCGGGGAAGGATTTGGCCACACACTGAGCACCTGTGAGGGTGACGGGAGCCTCACACCGGGTGGCGGCCATGGCAGCCATCATGGCGATGCGGTGGTCGTTGTGGCAGGGGACGGTGACGCCCCCGGCGAATTGGGCTATACCCCGGATGGTGAGCCCCTGGGAGAGCTCCTCCACCTGGGCACCCAGTTCGTTGAGGACCTGGGAGGTGGTGGCCAGTCGGTCGCTCTCCTTGATGCGCAGCCGGGCCGCCCCCACAATGTGGGTGGTTTTCCCCTCCATACCAGCGGCCAGGGCCGCCAGGGGGGGCACCAGGTCGGGGCACTGGCTCACGTCCAAAGTGACGGTGTGTCCCGCCCCGGTGAGCTGCTCATAGAAGGAGACAATGCGCCGGTCTCCCTGGGGGGAGTGGGGGTCCAGACCCTGGATGTCCAGGTCATTGCCCAGCCCCAGCCCGGCGTAGAAAAAGCCCGCCTGGGACCAGTCCGCCTCCACGCTGCCCTGAATGGGGGAGTAGTGCTGGGAACCGGGGACGGTGTATCCGTCCAACGTAATGCCCGCCTGGTGGAGGGCCTGCCGGGTCATGGCCACGTAGTCCTCCGACTCCAGGGGGGAGGTGAGGGTGATGGTGGAGGTGCCCTCCACCAGGGGCAGGGCGTACAGCAGCCCGGTGACGAACTGGCTGGACACGTTGCCCGGCAGGGGGTAGTCCCCGGGGGGGAGCTGGCCCTGGACCGTGAGCACCCCGTCTTCCAGGGCGTAGGAGATGCCTTTGGCCTCGAAGAGATCAAAGTAGGGCTTTTGGGGCCGCTCCATCAGCCGCCCCTGTCCGGTGAACACGCCCCCGCCCGCCACCGCCAGGGCGATGGGGATGAGAAAGCGGAGGGTGGAGCCGGACTCCCCGCAGTCCAGGCGGGGAAGGGAAGGGGTGGGGCGGTTCATGGTGAGGCCCTGCACCGTCAGGGTGGACCCGGACCAGGTGAAGGAGGCACCCAGGGCCTCCATACACCGGATGGTGGCCAGAATGTCCTGGGATGGGGCCACGTGGGTGAGCACGCTCTCCCCAGAGGCCAGGGCGGCGGCGATGATGAGCCGGTGAGCCTGGCTTTTGGAGGGAGGAGGCGTGACGGGGCCGTGAAGCTTGGTGGGGGTGATGGTGACGTTCATAGCAATACCTCGTTACAGCATCTCCAGCAGCTGCTGTTTCAAAATGGGGTAGGCCAGGGCGTGGCCGGGTCGGTCCAGGAGGATGAGGGAGAGGGAGGAGCCCGCCCCCTTCTTGTCCAGGCCGATGGCGGCGGCGTAGTCCGCCTGGGAACAGGGAATGGCGGTGGGCAGGCCGAAGGCCTCCACCAGTTGGGCGATGTCCGGGGCCAGGTGGGCGGGGGTGAGACCCAGGGCGGTGCCCAGTTGGGCGGCCCGAACCATCCCGGCGGCCACGGCCTGGCCGTGGGTGTGGGTGGTGTAGTGGCCCGCCAGCTCGTAGGCGTGGCCCAGGGTGTGGCCGAAGTTGAGAATCATCCGCCGCCCGGTGTCCAGCTCGTCCTCTGCCACCACCTCCGCCTTGATGCGGCAGCAGGTGTACAGCACCTGTTCCATGTTGGCCATGATGGCGGAGCGGGAGGGGTTCTGGCTCAGAAACTCCAAAAAGCCCTGGTCGGCGATGCAGCCGTACTTGATGACCTCCGCCATGCCGTCGGCAAAGGTCTCGTGGGGGAGGGTGCCCAGCACCTCCGGGTCCATGAGCACCAGCCGGGGCTGGTAGAAGGTCCCCGCCAGGTTTTTCCCCTCGGGCAGGTCGATGGCCACCTTGCCCCCCACCGAGGAGTCCACCTGGGCCAGGAGGGTGGTGGGAATCTGGATGAGGGCCACCCCCCGCAGGATGGTGGCGGCGGCAAAGCCCGCCAGGTCCCCCACCACGCCGCCCCCCAGGGCCACCACGCAGTCGGTGCGGGTGAGGCCGAACTGGGCGAAGCTGCTCCACAGCCGGGCCAGCTGCTTGGAGCACTTGCTCTGCTCCCCGGCGGGGACCACAAAGGTCTCCACCTGGAACCCGGCCCGGGCCAGGCTGTGGGCCACCGTCTCGCCGTACAGCGGGGCCACGTGGGAGTCGGTGACCAGGGCCACTTTCCGGGCCTGGGGGACCACCGAGCAGATGTAGCCCCCGGCCTGGGGGAGCAGGCCGGGCCTTATGAGAATGTCATACTCCCGTCCGGGGAGGGGGACTGTGAGGGTTCGCATGGGGGATATCTCCTCTCAGAGTTTGTCGATGGCCTGGGCCAAAGTGTCCAAAAAGGCCTCCTCGCCCCAGGTGTTGAGCTTGAAGAACATGGCCTGACTGCCGCCGGCGGTGATGGCGGTCAGGCGCAGCTGGTCGCCCTGTCCCGTGAGGGTCATACACAGGGCCACCCGGTTGCCGCCGGTGTAGCTGTACCGCTCGTACATACGCACGGCGCAGCGGACGTCGCCCATAGTGTACACCGTGCCGTCCTCGTAGGAGGCGGACATGCTGCCGTTTAAGATGGCTTGGTCCAGGGTGCGGAGGACTTGGTCAAAGTTTCCTGTGAGGGTGCGCTCTAGCATGGCCATAGTTCATACTCCTCTCTCGTTGTATGTTAGGTGAGGGTTTTGCCCATCAGCTCCACCAGGGGCACCACCTTGTCCATGAGGCGGCGGAACTTCTCGGGGGTCAGGGACTGCTGGCCGTCGCACTTGGCACAGGCGGGGTTGTTGTGCACCTCGATCATCAAACCGTCGGCGCCCACAGCGGCGGCGGCCATGGCCAGGGGCTCCACCATCCAGTACATCCCGGCGGCGTGGGAGGGGTCCACCACGATGGGAAGGTGGCTCATGCGGCGGATGGCGGGGATGGCGGACAGGTCCAGGGTGTTACGGGTGAAGGTCTCGAAGGTACGCACCCCTCGCTCGCACAAAATCACGTTTTCATTGCCGGCGGCCATGATGTACTCCGCCGACATAATCCACTCCTCGTAGGTGTTGGCCAGGCCCCGCTTGAGCAAAATGGGCTTGGACATCTTGCCCACTTCTTTGAGAAGGTCGAAGTTCTGCATGTTCCGGGCGCCAATCTGCACTAAATCCACCTTTTCCTCGAAGAGCTCGCAGTATTTGGGGCTCATCAGCTCGGTGACGATGGGCAGCCCGGTCTCTGCCTTGGCTTCCAGCAGCAAATCCAGGCCGGGGGTGCCCATGCCCTGGAAGGCGTAGGGGGAGGTGCGGGGCTTGAAAGCGCCGCCCCGCAGCAGGGAGGCCCCGGAGGCCTTCACCGACTGGGCCACGTCAATGATCTGCTCCCGGCTCTCCACCGAGCAGGGCCCGGCGATGACGGTGAATCCACCGCCGCCGATGACGGCGTTGCCAATACGCACGGCGCTGTCCTCGGGGTGGAACTTCCGGTTGGCCTTCTTGTATGGCTCCTGGACCCGCATCACCCGGTCCACGTCCTGGTGGATGGTGAGTTTGTCCTGGTCAATTTGGGAGGTGTCTCCCACCAGGCCCAGAATGGAGCAGCCCACGCCCTTGGTGATGCTCACCCGCACTTCCGGGTGGTCTGTCTCCAGCTGGTGGGCCAGAGCCTGGATGGTATCTTGTGTGGCAGAGGGCTTCATCACGATAACCATACGTTGTTCATCCTTTCTACTTGTCTCAGCGGCTGGGAAGAGGTCCCCGGTATGCAAAAACGCCCATTGACTGCCAATGCGTCAATGAGCGTCCCATTCCGGTATGTCAGCAGTTGCCCCCACGGGTGTGGGTGCCAAACGCCTCACTCATATGCCACATTGCTCCACGACAAATTTGCCGTACCCGGTAAATCGAGTAAAGCCATAATAAGCCATGAAGTTGTGGGCAGACAGACGGGCCATTGCTGTAAACCTCGTTTCGTTCAAGTGAGGCTATTATAGACCACACAGCCAGAAAATGCAAGTCTTTTTTTCTGGTGCGCTAAAGTGAGAAAGATGCAGGGCATTGACAAGGGGGCGGAGGAGGGAATAGGATAGCAGCAAAGACCACAGGAGGGAGCACCAAACATGGAACATCGCGTAGAATTGCTGGCAGTGGGCACCGAGCTGCTGCTGGGCAACATTTTAAATACCAACGCCCGGGATTTAAGCCAGCTCTTATCTGGGCTGGGCCTCAACGTCTACCACCACACCGTGGTGGGGGACAACCCCGCCCGCCTGGCCCAGGCGGTGGAGATTGCCAAGGGCCGGGCAGACATCCTCATCACCACTGGAGGGCTGGGGCCCACCTGCGACGACTTGACCAAAAAGGTGGTGGCGGGGGCCTTCGGGCTCCCTCTGGAGTTTCACCCCGAGTGTGAGCAGAGCATCCGGGACTACTTTGCCAAGTCCGGGCGCACCATGACGGCCAACAACCTCCAGCAGGCCTATCTGCCAAAGGGGTGCACGGTGCTGGAAAACCGCTGGGGCACCGCCCCGGGCTGTGCCTTCTGCGTGGATGGCGTGCATGTGGTGATGCTCCCCGGCCCGCCCCGGGAGTGTCTGCCCATGTTCCGGGAGGAGGTGACCCCGTATCTGGCCCAACTCACCCAGGGGGTCATTCATTCCCGCACCCTGCGCATTTTCGGCCTGGGCGAGTCGGGGGTGGAGCAGCTGCTCCGGGACAAAATGAGCACCCTCCAAAATCCCACCCTGGCCCCTTACGCCAAGGAGGGGGAGGTGGAGCTGCGCATCACCGCCAAGGCAGAGAGTGTGGAGGCAGCCAAAGAGATGATCGCCCCGGTGGAACAGGAGGTCCGGGACATCCTGGGGGACCAGGTCTACGGGGCGGATGTGACTTCCCTGGAGGAAGTGGTGGTGCCCATGCTGGCCAAACAGGGCCTGACCCTGGGTACTGCCGAGAGCTGCACCGGGGGCCTCATTGCCAAGCGGGTCACCGACGTGCCCGGGGCCTCGGCAGTGCTCCAGGGCGGCGTGGTGAGCTACACCAATGCCGTCAAGCACAACGTGCTGGGGGTGTCCCAGGAGGTGCTGGAGCAGCAGGGAGCGGTGTGCGCCGAGGTGGCCCGGCAGATGGCCCAGGGGGCGATGAGGGTGCTGGGCTGTGACCTGGCGGTGTCCACCACCGGGGTGGCGGGCCCGGACAGCGATGACCGGGGCAACCCGGTGGGGCTGGTGTATGTGGCCCTGGCCACACCCGAGGGCTGTGAGGCGGTGGAGCTGCACCTGGGGGGCGCTGCCCAGCGCCGGGACCGAGTGCGGACCCTGGCGGCCAATCATGCCCTGGATTTGGTGCGGAAATACTGCCTAAAAATGAATAATGAAGAATGAATAATGAAGAATTGTGGTGTGCCGCGTAGCGGCACGGATTGGAATGGAAAAGGCCCGGCGCATCTGCGCCGGGCCGTATGCGGAATAAAAAAGAAGGTCTGACGTAAGTCAGAACTTCTTTTTCTGGAGCGAGTGACGAGGCTCGAACTCGCTTCCGTACCCACAAAAGCCCATGGCTTTTGCGGGGCCCCCAACCTCAGATTTCAAGTTAAGGTGGAGGTAGCGAGTTCCCGAGACAAGAAAAAATGGAGACATACCCGAACAGGTACGCCTCCATTTACATGGAGCGAGTGACGAGGCTCGAACTCGCTACCTCCACCTTGGCAAGGTGGCGCTCTACCAGATGAGCTACACTCGCAACGACAAAGGGTATGATACCAGAGGGAAGAGGATTTGTCAAGGGTGAAATGAAAAAATGTGGAGCGGCAGACACTCCTGGCGGCGGAAACGCCGCGCACCAGGGTGAGGGCCTGGAAACAGAGGCACAGACTCACAGAGAAGGGGCGCTTTCCATAGACTTGCCAGGCTATCTATGTGACCCCACCGGGGCCAGGGCCGACGGTCGGATTGACGCAGTTCCAGCCTCGTACCCCAGGGGGGTACTTAGGGGGGAACGCCCTAAGCGGGTTTTGGTACCTTTTGCCCGGTCAAAAGGTACCCCCAGCGGGTAGCGTCCCCACCGGGCTGGGAAGCCTGAACTATGCTGTTTAGAAGGACAACCCCTTGTCAGCCTTGCGGCTGACAGCTCCCTTTACACAAGGGAGCCGATGGAGGAGGACGAGTTCACCGAGACAAGAAAAATGGAGACATACCCGAACAGGTACGTCTCCATGGGGCCCCGCAAGGCGGGGCGGCGCGGGTGCGCCGTACAAGTGTTTTCGCCTGAGGCGAAAACCTTGGCGCAGCCGGAATTGACTTCCGGCGAGCATTGAAATAACCTACGGATGCCAAATAAAAACGGCCTGACTTAAGTCAGACCGTTTTTGTTTGGAGCGAGTGACGAGGCTCGAACTCGCTTCCGTACCCACAAAAGCCCATGGCTTTTGCGGGGCCCCCAACCTCAGATTTCAAGTTAAGGTGGAGGTAGCGAGTTCGCTAAGACAAGAAAAAATGGAGATATACCCAGATAGGCATATCTCCATACTATGGAGCGAGTGACGAGGCTCGAACTCGCTACCTCCACCTTGGCAAGGTGGCGCTCTACCAGATGAGCTACACTCGCGACAACAAAAGGGATGATACCAGATATCATCCCTTTTGTCAACACAAAATTCAAAGTTTCTCGAAAAAACGTTTCCTTATTCCTCCCCGTTTTCCCGACAGGCGGGATAGAGAGAGGTGGACCAGCTATACCCCTGGTCGGTCATCTGCTGGTCGGTGTACAGCTTCAGGGGCTGGTCCGGGTGGAGGGACTGGGCCAACAGGTGGCGATAGCCGTGGTCGGTGGCCACAATGAGCCATAGGGTGCGGATGGAGTTCTGAGAGCCCAACACCATGGTGTACTCCATCCCCGCCTCTTGCAGCAGGGCTTCCAGGCCCAGCAGCAGCCCCTGGTCGCTGGCGGGCTTGCCGGACAGGGCGTCCAGGGCGGTGAGGGAACCGGTGGTGGAGGGAGCGGCCACGCTCTGGACCAGGCCGGTGAGCTGTTCCAGGGTGTAGGGGGTCTGGGCGGACTCCTCCAGCATCTGGCCCGCCAGAGTCTCCAGAGACTTGGCGTATTCCTCCAGGTCCATCTGGGTGTCCGGCCAGGTGAGGGTCAGCTCTACAATGCGCTGGGCCCCGGATTCCGGATAGAGGGACGCGGAGATTTTGGGAGGCTCCAGAGCGGTCTGGGGGTTGCTGTAAAAGGCCAGCCAGAACAGGGACTCCACGGCGGCGGCATCCCCGGAGAAGTAGCTCACCCGGGAGATGCTCTGGGACTGCCGGGTGGAGATGACCCGGGTCAGTTCGCCCCGTAGCCCGGAAAGGCCAGCCACAGACTGAATGGAGGACACCACCTGAGCCGAGCGAGAGTAGACAATGCGCACATCCACCTCGTAGTAGGTGAGAATGCGGGTGCTGTCATACTTCATGGAGCGCACCGAGAATACCCCCAGGGGGTCCTCGGTCATGACCTCGTTGCAGGCGCGCTCCAAGTCCGACTCCACATCCCCGGCGTAGTTGTATAGCCGCAACGTGCCGTTGGTGGAGTGCTGGTTGACGAAGTAGAGCAGGGCGTTGACCAGACCCTGATAGTTCTCCACCCGCAGGATGGAGGAGTCCTCCGTCACCGAGTAGTCCAGGTGGGTGGCGGAGGAGACGTAGCTGCGCTCCAGCATGGCGGTGCAGCCGGACAGGGTGAGGGCGGTGGCAAGGCCCAGGGCCAGCAGTCGTACTTTCATGAGTCTCCCTCCTTTGCCCCATGTGGGGCGGCTTAGAGTCCGTCGGAGTGGTACACCCGGAAGCCCTCGCCCAGCACCTCATGGGCGTCGCACACGATGAGGAAGGCGTTGGGGTCCAGGCCCTTCACGGCGGACTTGATGGTGGCGATCTCCCGCTGCTTGAAGGCGCACAGGAGCACCTGCTTTTCCGCCCCGGTGTAGGCGCCCTGGCCGTGGAGGATGGTGACACCCTTGTCCAGGTCCTCCACCAGGGTGCGGCGGATCTCCTCGTTGTGGTCGCTGATGATGTAGGCCACCTTGGCGGTGTCCATGCCGTAGAGGACCCCATCCAGAGCCAGGGTGGAGATGTACAGGGCCACCAGGCCGTAGAGGGCGGTGTTGATGGTCTGGAAGGCCAGGGCCACGGACACCACTACGATCAGGTCCACGGCCAGCAGCAGCTTGCCCATGGGCAGCCACTTGAACACCAGCTTGAGAAGCCGGGCGGCCAGGTCGGTGCCGCCGGTGGTGGCGCCCTGCTGGAACACAAAGCCCAGGGACAGGCCCATGAGCAGGCCGCCGAAGATACAGGCCAGCAGAGGCTCCATGGGCTGCCAGTCATACAGAGGGGTGAGAATGTCGATGAACACCGAGGAGATGAACATGGCGTACAGAGACAGCACCAGCAGCCGCCCGCCAATGAACCTCCAGCCCAGGATAAACAGGGGGATGTTGAGCACGATCACCGTCATACCCACAGGGCAGGCGGGGATGAAGTGGTTGATGATCTGAGCCACGCCGGTGATGCCGCCGAAGGCGATGTTGTTGGGGGCAAAGCACCACACAAAGCCCAGCGCGTAGATGGCGGAGGCGAAGGTGATGACCAGAATGGCCCACAGATTTTTCTTTACATTCATAGCTTCTCCTTGTTACAGCAGAGACAGCTGCGTCTCGCCACGGTCCTCTTCCTTTAGCAGTGCACCGGCAATGGGCAGGGAGCGGGCCCGGTACCGGGGGGCGTTTACAATGGTGGTTTCGCTCAGGGGCTTGGCCCACTCCACCTTGTACTTGGGTTTCAGGGTCATGATGTTCACACCCTGGGTGGAGCGGGTGGACTTGGGGGTGAGGGAGGCGGTGTGGAACACCACGCAGCGCCCCTCGGTGGAGCATACCGCCATTTCGGTGTCCTCCGAGAGTACCAGAGCGGACACCAGGGGGGACTTGTCCGAGTAGGCGGTGGTAAGCTTTTTCCGCCGGGTCTGGGTCTGGTAGGCCCCCAGCTCCACCCGGGCGGCCTTGCCGTTTTCAAAGAAGAAGAGCAGGTGGGCGGAGTAGTCGCCGGGACAGCAGGCCCACACCACCTTTTCCTCTGGGTCCATACCCAGCTTGGTGGGCAGGTAGTCGCCCAGAATGCTGGCCTTGGAGTCGTCGAAGTCGGACAGGCGGGTCTTGTAGCACTGCTGGCGGTCGGTGAACACCAGCAGCTCGTCCCGGTTGCTCCCCTCCCAGTGCAGGTAGGGGCCGTCCCCCTCCTTGTACTTCTGCTCTCCGCTCATGCGCAGAGACTGGGGGGTGATCTTTTTAAAATACCCCTCCTGGGAGAGAAAGACGTGGACGGGGTAGTCCGGGGCCTCCTGGGCGGCGGCCTTTTCGGCGGAGAGGTTCTCGTACTCGTAGATGATCTCGGTGCGCCGGGGGGTGTCGTACTTCTTCTTCACCTGCTGCAGCTCGGTGATGATGACCTTCTGAATCCGCTTGGGGGAGTTCATCAGGTCAGTGAGGTCCGCAATCTCCTCTTCCAGGGTGGAGACCTCCTCCACCCGCTTGAGGATGTACTCTTTGTTGATGTTGCGCAGCCGGATGTCTGCCACGTACTCGGCCTGAATCTGGTCGATGCCGAACCCGATCATCAGGTTGGGCACCACCTCCGCCTCCTCCTCTGTCTCCCGGATGATGGCGATGGCCTTGTCGATGTCCAGCAGAATCTGCTTCAAACCCCGGAGCAGGTGCAGCTTGTCCTCTTTCTTTTTGCAGATGTGGTAGGTGCGGCGGCGCACGCAGTCCATCCGCCACGCCGTCCACTCGTCCAGAATCTCGCCCACTCCCATCACCCGGGGCATGCCCGCAATGAGGATGTTGAAGTTGCAGGAGAAGGAGTCTTGCAGGGGGGTGAGGGAGAAGAGCTTGGCCATGAGCTTGTCCGGGTCGGTGCCACGCTTGAGGTCAATGGCCAGTTTCAGGCCGTCCAGACCCGTCTCATCTCGCATGTCCGAGATTTCCCGGATTTTGCCCGCCTTGATGAGCTCCGCCACCTTGTCAATGATGGCCTCCACGGTGGTGGAGTAGGGGATTTCAGTAACTTCAATGAGGTTTTCGCTCTTGGAATAGTTCCACTTGGCCCGCAGCTTCACGCTGCCCCGACCGGTGCGGTAGATGTCCTCCAGGGCCTTCTGGTCGTAGAGCAGCTGGCCCCCGGTGGAGAAGTCCGGGGCCTTCAAAATGGCCAGCAGGTCCGCCTCCGGGTTCTTCATCCGGGCGATGGCGGCCTCGCACACCTCCCCTAGGTTGAACCCGCACAGGTTGGAGGCCATGCCCACGGCGATGCCCTGGTTGGCCGCCACCAGCACGTTGGGAAAGGTGGTGGGCAGCAGGGTGGGCTCTTGGAGCTTGCCGTCGTAGTTGGGCACAAAGTCCACGGCGTCCTGGTCAATGTCCCGGAATAGTTCCTGACAGATGGCATCCAGCCGCACCTCGGTGTATCGGGAGGCGGCCCAGGCCATGTCCCGGGAGTACACCTTGCCGAAGTTACCTTTGGAGTCCACCAGGGGGTGGAGCAGAGCCCCATAGCCCCGGGAGAGGCGCACCATGGTGTCGTAAATGGCGGCGTCGCCGTGGGGATTTAATTTCATGGTGGCGCCCACCACGTTGGCGCTCTTGGTGCGGGGCCCAGAGAGCAGCTTCATCTGGTACATGGTGTACAGCAGCTTTCGGTGGCTGGGCTTGAAGCCGTCGATTTCCGGGATGGCCCGGGAGACGATCACCGACATGGCGTAGGGCATGTAGTTCAGCTCCAGGGTCTGGGTGATGGGCTGCTCCAGCACCTGGGCGTGGAGTCCCATGACGTTGGGGTTTGTCTTCTTCTTTGCCCCCTCTGCGGGGGACTTCTTCTTAGCCATGTAATTCCGTCCTTATCATGATACGATTTCTAGCGTTAAAATCCACGCTTTGGACTTTCCGGCGTGGGGGTAGGGGAGGGGCTTGCCCCTCCCGTTGCTACCCTGGAATTGCCCTGGTGATACGGGCGGGGCAAGCCCCGCCCCTACAGGAGCAACAAATGAGAGATAGAAGTTATGAAATATCGGCCATATCCAGGTATTTGTAGCCGTTTTCCGCAATGTGATCCTTGCGGCCCTGGAGGTTGTCCCCCAGCAGCAGGTCGAAGACCTGGGCGGTGCGCTCCACGTCCTCGGGCATGACCTTGATGAGCCGCCGGGTGTCCGGGCTCATGGTGGTCAGCCACATCATGTCCGGCTCGTTCTCACCAAGACCCTTGGAGCGCTGCAAGTCATACTTTTTCTTCTCAGCGTCCAGCTGCTGGCAGATCTCTGCCTTCTCCCGGTCGGAGTAGGCAAACCAGGTCTTCTCTTTACAGGTGATCTCGTACAGGGGGGACTCGGCGATGAACACATACCCCTCCTGGATGAGGGTGGGGGTGAGGCGGTAGAGCATGGTGAGGATGAGGGTGCGAATCTGAAATCCGTCCACGTCGCCATCGGTACAGATGATGATCTTGTTCCACCGCAGGGCGGACAGATCGAAGGCGGACAGGTCCTTGACGTGCTTGTCCTTCACCTCCACGCCGCAGCCCATGACCTTGAGCAGGTCGGTGATGATCTCACTTTTGAAGATTTTGGCGTAATCGGCCTTCAAACAGTTGAGAATCTTACCACGAACGGGCATGATACCCTGGAACTCAGCGTCTCGGCTGAGCTTACAGGCGCCCAGAGCGGAGTCGCCCTCCACGATATACAGTTCCCGCCTCGCGACGTCCTTGGTGCGGCAGTCCACGAACTTCTGCACCCGGTTGGAGATGTCCACCGAGCCGGACAGCTTCTTTTTGATGCCCAGGCGGGTCTTTTCGGCGGTCTCCCGGGACCGCTTGTTGATGAGCACCTGTCCGGCGATCTTCTCGGCGTCAAAGGGGTTCTCGATGAAGTAGACCTCCAGCTGGGAGCGGAGGAACTCGGTCATGGCCTCCTGGACGAACTTGTTGGTGATGGCCTTTTTGGTCTGGTTTTCGTAGCTGGTCTGGGTGGAGAAGTTGTTGCTCACCAGCACCAGACAGTCCTGAATGTCCGCCCAGGTGATCTTAGACTCGCTCTTTTGGTACTTGCCGTTTTGCTTGAGCCAGGAATCAATGGCGGAGACAAAGGCGGAGCGCATGGCCTTCTCCGGGGCGCCGCCGTACTCCAGCCAGGAGGAGTTGTGGTAGTGCTCCACCAAATTCACCGTGTTGGAGAAGCAGAAGGACACAGACAGCTTTACCTTATAATCTGCCTTGTCCGCCCGGTCCCGACCCTTCCGTTCGGTCTGCCAGAACACCGGGGGGGTGAGGGACTGATCTCCCACCAGCTCGGTGACATAGTCGATGATGCCGTTTTCGTACTTGAAGTCGGTGGTCTCAAAGCGGTTGGCCCCGATCTGGTTGCGCAGCCGGAAGGTGACCGGGGCGTTGACCACCGCCTGACGCTTCAAGGTGTCGGTGTAGTACTCCAGGGGGATGTCGATGTCGGTGAACACGTCCAGGTCGGGCAGCCACCGGAACTTGGAGCCGGTCTTTTTCCGGTCGGCGGGCTCTTTGATCATCTCCCCCACCAGTTCGCCCCGCTCAAAGTGGAGGGTGTACTTAAAGCCGTCCCGGTAGATGGTGGCGTCAAAGTAGCGGGAGGCGTACTGGGTGGCGCAGGAGCCCAGGCCGTTGAGGCCCAGGGAGTACTCGTAGTTGTCCCCGTCCCCGTTTTTGTACTTGCCGCCGGCGTACAGCTCGCAGAACACCAGCTCCCAGTTGTACTTGCCCTCCGCCTCGTTCCAGTCCACGGGGCAGCCCCGGCCGAAGTCCTCCACCTCAATGGAGTGGTCCTGGTAGCGGGTGACAATGATCTGGCTGCCGTGGCCCTCTCGTGCCTCGTCGATGGCGTTGGAGAGAATCTCGAACACGGCGTGCTGGCAGCCGTCCAGTCCGTCGGAGCCGAAGATGACGCCGGGGCGCTTGCGCACCCGGTCCGGACCCTTCAGGGAAGATATGGATTGGTTGTCATATGTTGTCTTTACACTGGCTTTTGCCATAGTTGCACCTACTTTTGTATGAGCATATCATTTCATTTTAATTATAGCGCAAGGTTTGGCCCCCGTCAAGGAAGCGGCTTTGCCGCTTCCACTTCTTCACTTTTCACTCTTCACTCTTCACTGGTTCGCCCGTAGGAGTGCAAACAAAACCGCCGCAGCGCTGTGGCTGCGGCGGTTGGAAATGCGTGCATGTTGCCGATTTGCTTAGGGGAGGGGATACTGGGCCAGATACTCCTGGTACAGCTCTTTAAATTCGGGGTCGCTGCGCAGGTCATCCAGGTACTGGTGGGTGTCGTAGCTGTCGTGGTGCAGCTCGATGATGGCGGCGGCCACGTTGGAGCAGTGGTCGGAGATGCGGGCGCAGTCGCCCAGCACGTCGGTGAAGAGCATACCCTGCTCCACACGGCAGGCCCCGTCTTGGAGACGCTTGATGTGGCGGGCCTTCATGTTGGAGCACAGGTGGTCCACCACCTGCTCCATGGGCTCCACCTTCCGGGCCTGCTTGCTGTCGTCGTCGGCGAAGCTCTTGGCGGTCTCCTTGGTGACGGCGGTGACGGCCTTGGCCAGCACCTGCAGCTCCTCCTTGGCGTCCCCGGAGAGCTGGTTGTGCTTGTTGTGCATCCGCTGGGCGGAGATCTGGATGCTCTTGGCGTGGTCGCTGATGCGCTCCAGATCGCTGATGGAGTGCAGCAGCAGGGACACGGCGCGGCTGTCATCCACAGACAGGGTCTTGGTGGACAGTTTTACCAGGTAGGAGCCAATCTGGTCCTCGTACTGGTCCAGCTGATCCTCCACCTCGCACACCAGCTTGGCGTCCTCCTCGTTGTAGGAGGTGATGAGGCCCAGGGCACGCTGGACGGAGGTGCTGGCCAGGTTGGCCATGCCGATGGCCAGCTTGTTGCACTGCTCCAGAGCGATGGGAGGAGTGACCAGCAGGCGCTCGTCCAACAGCATGACCTCGGGCTCCTTGGCCTCTTCCTTGATGGTGGCGCAGGCCAGCTTCACCAGCAGCTTGTTGAAGGGCAGCAGGGCCAGGGTGCACACCACGTTGAACACCGTGTGGACCACGGCGATATAGAACTCGTTGATGCTGTCGTTGAGGAAGGGCATGGGGATGAAGACTTGCAGGATAAAGAACAAAATGAGGAAGGTAATGGTACCAATGACGTTGAAATACAGATGAATGAGGGCAGCCCGACGGGCGTTCTTGTTGGCGCCCACCGAGGAGAGCATGGCGGTGACGGTGGTGCCGATGTTCTGGCCCAGGATGATGGGGATGGCGGAGCCAAAGGTCACCACACCCGTGGAGGCCAGGGCCTGCAGGATACCCACAGAGGCAGAGGAGGACTGGATGATGGCGGTGAGAGCCGCGCCAGCCAGCACGCCCAGGATGGGGTTGGAGAACATCAGCAGGATGTTGGTGAACTCAGGTACGTCCTTCAGACCGGCCACAGCCCCGGACATGGTGTCCATGCCGAACATGAGGGTGGCAAAGCCCAGCAGAATGGCGCCGATGTCCCGCTTGCGGTTGTCCTTGAGGAACACATACAGCACCACGCCGATGACGGCCAGAATGGGGGAGAAGGAGGTGGGCTTGAGCAGCTGGATAAAGAAGCTGTCGCCCTGAATGCCGGACAGAGACAGAATCCAGGCCGTCACCGTGGTGCCCACGTTGGCACCCATGATGATACCCACGGCCTGATTGAGCTTCATCACACCGGAGTTGACGAAGCCCACCACCATCACCGTGGTGGCAGAGGAGGACTGAATGATGGCGGTGACCACCAGGCCCAGGAAGAAGCCTTTGATGGGGCTGGAGGTGAGCCGCTCCAGGATGGTTTTGAGCTTGTTGCCCGCTGCTCGCTCCAGTCCATCGCCCATAATGGACATACCAAAGAGGAACAGGGACAGGCCGCCCAACATCGTCAGGACGTCGAATAAATCCATAGTCGCATACCTCAATCTTTTTCTTCAAATTTGGACATAACTGGTCATAGTATAACATACACGTAAACGGAGTGTAAAGAGTGTGTGTCCCAAAAATCTGATACCAGAGCCGCCACTCCTTTCCGTATTATAACCACTCCACCAATAGAGGAATAATTTTTAATCACTCAAAGAAGTCCCAGGACTTCTTTGAGTGGGGGATTGC
This sequence comes from Pseudoflavonifractor sp. An44, assembly GCF_002161675.1. Taxonomy (GTDB): domain Bacteria; phylum Bacillota; class Clostridia; order Oscillospirales; family Oscillospiraceae; genus Enterenecus; species Enterenecus faecium. The sequence goes on along the minus strand of NZ_NFIH01000021.1, from coordinate 14,561 downwards.
ATGGCGGATGGGGCTCGATTTCTTGCGAAAAAGTCACCCCGTCCGCCATGAGAGGTGTCATTTCCGATGCACATGTCCCCGGAAATGACGAGATTTCAATGGATTCCGTCACCTGCGGGTGACGGAACTCTGCGAGGCTCCATATTAGGAGAGTTTTTCCGGTCTGGAATAATTTTTATGTATTTCGCTTAAACTGGGAGAGAATCTGGAACAAAAAACCAAAGGAGGATGCCCTATGACGGTGGGAAGAAAACGGGGGAGGAATGTCAGGCTGGAGGAGCGCCGGTGCCTGATGGAGGGGGTGGCCCAGACCCGGGTGCAGCTCAACCAGGCCTATGCCCAGTTCAATTTGCACTCGGACCCGGACTTGGTGGACGCCTGCGTGTATGAGATCAACGCCCTGCGCAGCCGCTACTCCTACCTGGTGCGCCAGGTCAAGCGCCTGGACGCCGCCGACGAGGGAATGCGATGAGCTGGGGTCTGTGGCTGGGGGTGGCCCTGGGGGCGCTGATGCTGCTGGCAATCTTCCGCCGCCCCCTGCGCCTGCTGGGAAAGCTGGCGGTGCGGTGGGGGGTGGCCATGGCGGTGCTGTGGGGCCTCCAGGGCATCGGGCCCAGCCTGGGGGTGTACCTGGGCTTCAACGCCCTCAACGGCCTGGTGCTGGGGGTGCTGGGAGTTCCAGGATTTGGGCTTCTCATGTTGACACAGTGGGTGTTCCGCTGAGGGGGCGGGAAAATATCTACAAAATGTCGGTGGAATCGCTGGGAAAGGTGTGGTAGAATAAGGGGCACGGTGGGCGGCCCAGCGCTGCCCCCAGAGACTCCAGATGAGAAAGGCGGGTGGTTTCGGTGCGAAGACGAAACCGCATGGGATATAGAGGATATCAGGGACGGGGCGGCGGCGCCAGCACCTTCCTGAAACTTATCGTGTGTATTTTGGCCATCCTGGTGGTGGGCGGCGGCGGATACCTGCTGGCGTTGAACAACGGCGGGGCGCTGCCCAGCTGGCTGCCCCAGGGGCAGACCACGGACACCCCCCAGACCCCAGCCTCCGACACCCCCACCCAGGAGCCGGACCCCTCCGATTCCCCCCAGCCCTCTCCCACGCCCTCCCAGGCCCCGGAGACAGAGGAGATTCGGGCGGTGGACGTGACGGTGAGCCAGCTGTTGGACGGCTCGGCCCAGACCCTGGCCCAGCAGACGGGCTGTGACGCCGTGGTGGTTCAGGTCAAGGGCGAGTGGGGCAAGCTGCAATGGCCCAGCCAGGCCGCTCTGGCCCGTCAGCTGGGCACGGTGTCCACCACCCAGAGCCTCACCCAGGCCCTCAACGCTCTGACCGCCCAGGACATCTACCTGGTGGCCCGGGTGGACTGCTTCCGGGACCAGGCCCTGGCCGCTGCCAACGTGGGAGGTAGCCTACTGATGGCCCGTAGCGGCAACCGCTGGTATGACTTCATGGGCATGAGCTGGGTCAGCCCGGTGAATACCCAGGTGCGGCAGTACCTGGTGGAGTTGTGCGTGGAGCTGTCCCAGATGGGCTTTGACGAGCTGGTGCTGGACAGCGCCTACTTCCCCGACCAGGGGGAGGTGCACGTGCTGGCCCAGTCCACCAACTACCCCCAGACCCGCGCCACCGTGGTGGAGCAGTTCTGGCAGGAGGTCACCCAGGCCCTGGAGGGCAGCCAGGTGCGCCTCTCCGCCCAGGTGCGGGGAGACTCCCTGGTGGAGGGCGGCGTGACCAGCGGCATGACCCCCCAGCTGCTGGCCCAGTACACCCAGCGGGTGTGGGTGACCCTGAACAAGGCCACCACCCAGACCCAGGTGACCCGTGCGCTGACCCAGGCGGGGATGGATCCCTCCCGCCAACTGGTGGTCCAGGAGAACACCAGCGGTCAGACCATCTGGGAGTGAGCGACGAAAAGCCTCCCGGAGGGAGCCGCAAGCACGATCAGGGTTTGCATTCATCATTTTTCATTCTTCATTGTCCCATTTAGAGGAGAACCCCCATGACAGAGAAAATTGCCCCCCGCAAGTGGGTGCCTGAGTACGAGGGCACCCTGCGCAGCCACATGATTAAAATTCCCACCTGCATCTCCGAGTGCTCCGGCATCCGGGTATTCGGGCGGAGAATCAAATCCCTGGCCTTTACCACCGACGTGGCGGTGATTCGCAACATCAACGCCGACGCCGTCATGGCCGTCTACCCCTTCACCCCCCAGCCCGCCATCCACCGAGCGGTGATGCAGGCCGCCGACATGCCCGTGTTTGTGGGAGTGGGCGGCGGCGTCACCCGGGGTCTGCGGGTGGTGAACCTGGCCAACGACGCCGAGCACGAGGGCGCCTTCGGGGTGGTGGTCAACGCCCCCACCCAAAACGACGTGGTGCGTCGGCTCAAGCAGGTGCTGGACATCCCGGTGGTGGTCACTGTGGTGTCCCCCAACACCGACATCGCCGCCCGGCTGGAGGCCGGGGCGGATATCCTCAACATCTCCGGGGCCCGGCACACCCCTGAGATCGTCCGGGCGGTGCGGGCGCAGTTCCCCAACGTCCCCATCATCGCCACCGGCGGACCCACCGACGAGAGCATTTTGGAGACCATCGCCGCCGGGGCCAACGCCATTACCTATACCCCGCCCAGCAGTGCGGATCTGTTCGCCGTTTCCATGCAGCGCTACCGCCAGGAACAGGGGGAAACCTGAGCCTTCCACATACCCGATTCCTTTATGCCCCCAAGGCGTACGCCCTGGGGGTTTCTTTTTGTGGAACATTAGTTAAATAGGTAGTAAAGTAGAAAAGAGATAAAAATAGAACGGAAAATACAAAAAACACAGGGATTTTACAAAAAGAAGTGTAGAACTTTTTCACCGAAAATCTTAAAAAACTATTGAACTGATTTGACAAATGTGGTACAATTTTAACATAATCGGGGATCATCTAACCAAGGAACCTGATGACCTTTGAGTCCCAGAAAGAGGTGAGATACTATGGCATTTGAAGCCATCCAGAAGGTGACCCAGACCGAGGAGGCCTCCCGGGGCCAGAAGGCGGAAGCTGCCGCCCAGGCCAAGCGGATTGTGGCGGACGCCCAGCGGGCTGGAAAGGCGCTGGTGGCCGAGGCCCGGGCCCAGGCCCAGGAGAAGGCCAAGGCCATGATGGCCCAGGCCGAGGAGCTGGCCGCCCAGCAGTCCCGCCAGGTGCTGGAGGGCAACGCCCAGGCCTGTGAGGCCATGAAGCGGCAGGCCCGCGGGCATCTGGAGCAAGCGGCGGACCTCATTGTTGGAAGGGTAGGTAAAAACTGATGGCAATCGTAAAAATGAAACGGCTGCGCCTGATGGGGATGCGGTCGGAGCGTGAGAGCCTGCTGCACCTGCTGCAAAAGCTGGGGTGCGTGGAGGTGGACGAGCCTGCCATTGATCTGTCCGATCCCCAGTGGGCGGCGGTGGGCAAGCCGGATGGACAGGGACTGGCCACCGCCCGGGAGCAGAGCAATCTGCTCAACCAGGCGCTGAACGTGCTGGCCAGGCACGTCTCTCTCAAGGGGGGGCTGCTGCGCCCCCGGCCCCGGCTGAGCCGGAAGGAGCTGTTCGACCAGGACAGCTACCGGCGGGGGCTGGACACCGCTCAGGCCATTGTGGACGGGGAGCGGGAGCTGGCCAACCTCACGGCAGAGCAGGGCAAGTTGCAAACTCAAAAGGCGGCGCTGGCCCCATGGCTGTCCCTGGATGTACCTTTGGAGCTGTCCGGGGATGAGAACATTGCCGTGATCTTCGGCACCATCCCCGCCCGGGCGGATTACGCCGCCATGGAGGCGGCGGTGACCCAGGCCAGTGACTTGACCAGCCTGACCTATGCCAGCGCCGACCGGGACTTGCAGTATTTCCTCCTCATCTGTCATAGCGATGTGGAGGAGCTTTGCTGTGAGGCCATGCGGGAGTTTGGCTTCTCCCGCTCCAACCTCCGGGGCTGGACAGGGACGGCGGCGGACAATGACCGGCAGCTGGACAACCAGCTGGCGGTGGTGGCCCAGAAGATGGATGAGGCCAAAGAGCACATCGCCTCCTTTGCCCCCCACCGGGACGCTCTGCGTCTGTGCCTGGACCGGGTGGCTCAGGACATCGCTCGGGAGGAGGCCAAGGGTCGACTGGTGGATTCGGAATGTGCCTTCTATCTGGAGGGCTGGGTGCCCGACCCCGACGTAGAGGCGCTGGGACAGGCCCTGAGGGGCTATGTCTGCGCCTGGGACATCCGGGCGCCGGAGCGGGAGGAGTATCCCACGGTGCCGGTGAAGCTCAAGAGCAACCGGCTCACCGAGCCGCTGACCACCATTACCACCATGTACTCCCTGCCCGCCTATGACGGAGTGGATCCCAATGGGCTGATGATGCCCTTTTATGTGTTTTTCTTTGGCTTTATGTTTGCCGATTTGGGCTACGGCCTGATCCTGGCCGCCGTCACCGCATTCATCCAGTGGCGGATCCGTCCCAAGGGGGGATTCGGTCAGCTGGTGCGGCTGATGATCATGTGCGGCATTTCCTCTGCGGTGATCGGCCTGCTCACCGGTGGCTTTTTCTCCGACTTTTTGGTGCAGTTTACCGGGATGCTGGGCTTGCCCCAGCCGGTGATTCCGTTTTTGTCGGCGCCCGAGGGCAGCGGCGTACCCAGCCCGCTGCTCAACGTCATGGGCGATCCCATGAGTGTGCTGGTGTTCTCCCTGGTGGTAGGCCTGGTTCAGATCGTGGTGGGCATGGCGGTGAAGTTCTGGATGCTGTGCCGGGACGGCAAGGTGCTGGATGCGGTGCTGGACGTGGGATCCTGGTGGGTCATCTTTGTGGGCATCGCCCTGTTTGCCTTGGGCATCGGCAATGTGTCGGGCTACCCGGTGGTGCTGATCGTGGGCTGTTTGATGCTGCTGGGCCAGGCCCGGGGGGCCAAGGGCATCGGCGGGAAGCTGGGTGCGGTGATCGGTGCGGTGTACAACGGTGTCACCGGCTATTTTGGAGACATCCTCTCCTACTCCCGCTTGATGGTGATGATGTTGGCCGGCTCGGTCATCGGCCAGGTGTTCAACATCCTGGCGGCCATGCCCGGCAGCGGGCTGCCCCCGGCGCTGGGGATCCCAATTTTCTTCATCATCTTCCTGCTGGGACATAGCTTCAACATCGGGCTCAATGTCATTGGTACCTATGTACACACGTCCCGACTGCAATATCTGGAATTTTTCAAACAATTTTATCAGGAAGGCGGACGTCCCTGGCGTCCGTTGGAAATCAACACCAAGTACGTCGATATTGAGGAGGAAAAATAATATGTATATCAGCGAATTTCTGACCATGTATGCCGGTCCCTTCTTTGGATTTCTGGGTGCTGCTCTGGCTGCAGGCCTGGCCTGCGTCGGTTCCGCCAAGGGTACCGGTCTGGCCGGTGAGGCCGCCGCCGGCCTGTTGTCCGAGGATCCCTCTCAGTTCTCCAAGTGCATGATCCTGCAGGTCATCCCCGGCACCCAGGGTCTGTACGGCCTGGTCATCGGCTTTTTGGCCCTGATGAAGATGGGCCTGTTTGACGGCACCGTGGCCCAGCTGAGCGTGGCCAACGGCCTGCTGATTCTGGCCGCCTGCCTACCCATGGCACTGGGTGGTCTGCTCTCCGGCATTGCCCAGGGCCGTGTGGCCGCCGCTTCGGTGAACATCGTGGCCAAGAACCCCAACGACTGGTCCAAGGGCATGGTGCTGTGTATCATCGTGGAGTTCTACGCCATTTTGTCCCTGCTCATCTCCTTCCTGATGATCATGTTCGGCTTCTGAGCTGAGAGGTAGACTATGGACGGAATCGAGAAGATCATAGACCGCATCAGCAGCGATGCCCAGCGGGAAGTGGACGACGTGCTGGCAGCGGCCCAGGCCGAGGCGGAGAAGATCACCGCTGAGTATCAGGCTCAGGCCAAGGCCGAGGCCGACGACATCCTGGCCCGTGGGGAGAAGGCCGCTGCCGAGCGGGGCGAACGGCTGGCCAGCGTGGCCCAGCTGGAGTGTCGCAAGGAAGTGCTGCGGGCCAAGCAGGAGGTCGTGGAAGAGGCCTTCCAGCTGGCCATGAAGAAACTCACCCAGCTGCCCCAGGAGAAGTGCGTGGCTCTGCTGGCCGATCTGGCCGCCCAGGCTGCCTCCAAGGGCACCGAGGCCCTCATCTTCTCCGCTGCCGACCGGGCCCGGTTGGGCAAGGCGGTGGTGGTGGCCGCTAACCAGAAGCTGGGGGACAAGGGCCAGCTGACCCTGTCCCAGGAGACCCGCCCCATGCAGGGAGGCTTCATCCTCAGCGACGGGGTGGTGGAGGTCAACTGCACCTTTGAGACCCTGGTGCGGCTGCAGCGGAACACCCTGTCCACCCAGGTGGCAGACGTGCTCTTCGGTTGATGCAGACCCTTTCACACATCATTTCAGAAAGGGGGAAATCAACCATGTCACACGAGAAAGATTTGGATTATTTGACCATATCCGCCCGCATCCACGCCATGGAGAACCGACTGCTCAACCATGAGCGCATGGAGCGGATGATTGAGGCCCGGGAGCTTTCTGAGGCTGCCAAGGTGCTCACCGAGTGCGGATATGAAGACCTGGGGCAGGTGACGGCAGGGGGCATTGAGGAGATGCTCTCCAAGGCCCAGACCGACCTGTTCCACGATTTGAGCAGTGCTGTGGGCAACCGGGCGCTGCTGGATGTGTTCCGGTGCAGCTACGACTACCACAATGCCAAGGTGCTGGTGAAGGGGGAAGCCCTGGGGTCAAACCAGGAGTCCCTGCTGGTGGGGGGCGGCCGGTACGACCCCCAGAAGCTGGCGGAGGACTACCAGCGGGAGGATCTGCGGGGCTGCTCCGACATCTTCCGCCGGGGTGTGGCCCGTGCCCGGGAGACCCTGGGTGCCACCGGCGACCCCCAGCTGTCCGACTTCATCCTGGACCGGGCCTACTTTGAGGAGCTCACTGCCATGGCCCGTCAGGCGGACAGCAAGTTCCTGGAGGGCTACGTGGCCCTGACCATTGACGTGGCCAACCTGCGCTCCTGCGTCCGGGCATCCCGGCTGAACAAGGGCATGGATTTTCTCCAGCAGGTGCTGGTGCCCGGGGGCAATGTCCCCGCCCGTACCCTGGCCACTGCCCGGGGGGACGAGCTGGCGGGCCTGTTCCGCACCAGTCCTCTCTCCCAGGCCGCTGCCACTGGCTCCGCTCTGTCCGCCCCCGGCTCCGGGGCGCTGACTGACTTTGAGCGGCAGTGCGACGATGCGGTGATGGAGTACCTGGGTGCCGGTCGCCGAGTGGCCTTTGGCGAGCAGCCCATTGTGGGCTATCTCTACGCCCGGGAGGCGGAGATGACCGCCATTCGCATCATTTTGTCCGGCCGTATGGCGGGCCTGGACGGAGACACCATCCGGCAGCGTCTGCGCCGGACCTACGGTTAAAGGAGGGGAAGGGACATGGCTCGTTATCAGATCGCCGTCATCGGCGACAAGGACAGCGTGTTGGGCTTCAAGGCCTTAGGGCTGGCCACCTTTCCGGTGGACAGCGTGGACCAGGCCCGCACCACCCTCCACACCATCGCCAAGGAGAACTACGGGATTATCTATCTCACCGAGACCCTGGCGGCCAGTATGGACAGCGACATCGCCCGCTACAAGGACGAGCTGACCCCTGCCATCATTCTCATTCCCGGGAAAGAGGGCAGCCAGGGCATCGGCATGCGCAACATCAAAAAAGCGGTGGAACGTGCCGTAGGCGCAGACATTCTTTGATGGGGCAATCCCTCGCCATGACGGCTGCGGTTCTGACGGGCCCTTTTGCGCCATACCATCGTTGTGACTTTTTGAAATCCACAAAGGATTTCTGCAAAGCCACGCCTCGGTCTGACACAAAATTGCTCCGTCATACCACTTGCCGTTATGTCTCGGCATTGCCATGGCGTGTTTGAATACACAAAAATCAAAACCTAGAAGGAAGGTTTCGACGATATGGGTAAAGTAGTTAAGGTCTCCGGCCCCCTGGTGGTGGCCACCGGCCTGTCGGACGCCAACATGTCCGACGTAGTCCGTGTGGGTCCCCAGCGCCTCATCGGTGAGATCCTCACCATGAACGGGGATGCCGCCTCCATTCAGGTCTATGAGGAGACCTCCGGCCTGGGCCCCGGCGCCGAGGTGGTAACCACCGGTTACCCCATGAGCGTAGAGCTGGGCCCCGGCATGATTGAGAATATCTACGATGGAATCCAGCGACCCCTGGAGGAGATCATGAAGAAGGTGGGGGGCAACAACCTGCCCCGTGGCGTGGAGGTTCCCCCCATCGACCCCGAGAAGCTGTGGGAGTTCACTCCCGTGGCCAAGGTGGGGGATAAAGTGGAGGGCGGCGACGTCATCGGCACCGTCCCCGAGACCCCCGTGGTGCTCCACAAGATCATGGTGCCCCCCTATCTCAAGGGCACTCTGAAGAGCGTCACCCCCGCTGGCTCCTACAACGTGAAGACCGTGGTGGCGGTCCTGACCCGTGAGGACGGCACCGACGTGGAGATCACCATGAGCCAGCGCTGGCCCGTGCGTGTGGGCCGTCCCTACAAGCGCAAGTATCCCCCCGTCCGTCCCCTGTCCACCGGACAGCGGATTGTGGACACCTGCTTCCCCGTGGCCAAGGGCGGCACCGCCGCCATCCCCGGCCCCTTCGGCTCCGGCAAGACCGTGATGCAGCACGCCGTGGCCAAGTGGTCTGACGTGGACATCGTCATCTACATTGGCTGCGGCGAGCGTGGCAACGAGATGACCGACGTGCTCCGGGAGTTCCCCGAACTCATCGACCCCCGCACCGGCGAGTCCCTGATGAAGCGCACCGTGCTCATTGCCAACACCTCCGACATGCCCGTGGCTGCCCGTGAGGCCTCCATTTACACCGGCATCACCATCGCCGAGTACTTCCGTGACATGGGCTACGATGTGGCCGTCATCGCCGACTCCACCTCCCGCTGGGCCGAGGCTCTGCGTGAGATGTCCGGCCGTCTGGAAGAGATGCCCGGTGAGGAAGGCTACCCCGCCTACCTGGCCTCCCGTCTGGCCCAGTTCTACGAGCGGGCTGGCTCCGTGTCCTGCCTGGGCAGCGACGACCGCCGTGGTTCTCTGACCGCCGTGGGCGCCGTGTCCCCTCCCGGCGGCGACCTGTCCGAGCCCGTCAGCCAGGGCACCATGCGTATCGTCAAGGTGTTCTGGGCTCTGGACGCCCAGCTGGCCTACAAGCGCCACTTCCCCGCCATCAACTGGCTCAACTCCTACTCCCTGTACCTGGACTCCCTGAAGCCCTGGTTTGACGAGAACCTGGGCCCTGAGTTTATGGCCAACCGGGAGCAGGCCATGAGCTTGCTGCAGAGCGAGGCCAGCCTCAACGAGATTGTGCAGCTGGTTGGTAAGGACTCCCTGTCCCCCAATGACCAGCTGACCCTGGAGTCCGCCCGTATGGTGCGTGAGGACTTCCTCCAGCAAAACTCCTTTATGGACGTGGACTCCTACTCCAGCTATGACCGCCAGGCCCAGCTGCTGGCCATGATTCTGAACTATGACAAGCTGTGCCGGGCCGCCATCGCCAAGGGCGCTCCCACCATGGAGCTGTTTGGCATCCCCGCCCGGGAGCGCATTGGCCGCGCCAAGTCCGTGCCCGTGGAGCAGTACCAGCAGGAGTACGCCGACATCCGGGTGCAGATGGAGCGGGAAATCGACGAAGTTGTGGAAAAGGCGGGTGATACCCTGTGATTCGTGAATATAGAACCATTCAGGAGATCGTCTCTCCTCTGATGATGGTGAAGATGGTGGAAAACGTCACCTATGACGAACTGGTAGAGGTAGAGCTGCCCGATGGCGGCATCCGCCGTGGTAAGGTGCTGGAGGTCAACGGCGACACCGCTGTGGTGCAGCTGTTCGAGTCCGCCGCCGGCATCAACCTGGCCCAGTCCAAGGTGCGTTTCCTGGGCCACCCCCTCCAGCTGGGTGTGTCCGGCGACATGCTGGGCCGCGTGTTCAACGGCATGGGCCGTCCCATTGACGGAGGCCCCGAGATCCTGGCCGAGGAGTACCGGGATATCAACGGCCTGCCCATGAACCCCGCCGCCCGGGACTACCCCAACGAGTTCATCCAGACCGGTGTGTCCACCATTGACGGCCTGAACACCCTGGTGCGTGGCCAGAAGCTGCCCATCTTCTCCGGCTCCGGTCTGCCCCACGCCCAGCTGGCCGCTCAGATCGCCCGTCAGGCCCGTGTGTTGGGCGACGACGCCGGCAACTTCGCCGTGGTGTTCGCCGCCATCGGTATCACCTACGAGGAGTCCGAGTACTTCGTCCAGGAGTTCAAGCGCACCGGCGCCATCGACCGCACCGTGCTGTTCACCAACCTGGCCAACGACCCCGCCGTGGAGCGTATCTCCACCCCTCGTATGGCCCTGACCGCCGCCGAGTACCTGGCCTTTGAGAAGGGCATGCACGTGCTGGTCATCTTGACCGACATCACCAACTACGCCGAGGCCCTCCGTGAGGTGTCTGCTGCCAAGAAGGAAGTGCCCGGCCGCCGTGGCTTCCCCGGCTACCTGTACACCGACCTGGCCACCATGTACGAGCGTGCCGGCCGTCAGCTGGGCAAGCCCGGTTCCATCACCATGATCCCCATCCTCACCATGCCCGAGGATGACAAGACCCACCCCATCCCCGACCTGACCGGATATATCACCGAGGGCCAGATCATCCTCTCCCGTGCTCTCTACCGCCAGGGCATCAATCCCCCCGTGGACGTGCTGCCCTCCCTGTCCCGTCTGAAGGATAAGGGTATCGGCGAGGGCAAGACCCGAGAGGACCACGCCAACACCATGAACCAGCTCTTTGCCGCCTACTCCACCGGTAAGGACAACAAGGAGCTGATGTCCATTCTGGGTGAGGCCGCTCTGACCCCCACCGATCTGCTGTACGCCAAGTTCGCCGATGAGTTTGAAAAGCGCTATGTCAACCAGGGTTATGAGACCAACCGCTCCATTGAGGAGACCCTGGACCTGGGCTGGGAGCTGCTGTCCATCCTGCCCAAGGCGGAGCTCAAGCGCATCAAGCCGGAGTATATCGACAAGTACCTGCCCAAGAAGGAGGGATAAACAATGGCTGCCACCGTTGTCAATCCCACCCGAATGGAGCTCACCCGCTTAAAACGCAAGCTGAAGACCGCCCAGCGGGGCCACAAGCTGCTCAAAGACAAGCGGGACGAGCTGATGAAGCAGTTTCTGGACACCGTGCGGGAGGTGCGCGCCCTGCGCAGCCAGGTGGAGGAGGAGCTGATGCGGGTGCACGGCTCCTTCACCGTGGCCTCCGCCCTCATGAGCGGGGCGGCCATGGAGCAGGCGCTGATGTACCCCAAGCAGAGCGTGGAGCTGGACATGAGCTTCCGCAATGTGATGAGCGTCAACGTGCCCACCTACACCTACAAGACCCGCACCAGCGACACCTCGGACATCTTCCCCTACGGCTTTGCCACCACCTCCGGCGAGCTGGACTCCGCCGTGGAGGCCCTGGGGGATGTGTTCCAGTCCATGCTCAAGCTGGCCCAGATCGAAAAGACGGCCCAGCTGCTGGCCGAGGAGATCGAGAAGACCCGCCGCCGAGTCAACGCCCTGGAATATGTGATGATTCCCAACACCCAGGAGGCCATCCGGTATATCACCATGAAGCTGGATGAGAACGACCGCTCCACCACCACCCGATTGATGAAGGTGAAGGACATGCTGCTCAAGCAGGCCCTGGAGGAGCAGAAGGCCCGGGATGCTGAGGCTTTGCAGAACTTCCAATAAGAGCAAAAAAACAAGGTGCCTATTTTGGCACCTTGTTTTTTGGACTGGAAGCCATCCCCGCTGGGCATTGACAACCAGGGAAGGGGGGGCTAACCACCATTTTGCAACAGTGTATGGACATGTATAGTGTAAAAATATACCCTCAGCAGAAAAAGGTAAGCATACCTATTTTCTGCTGAGGGCTTTAAATATTATCATAAGATCTTATAATTTAAGAATTTATCTGTACTAAGCCTATTAAGCGTAAATGTTTTTAATCATCATCTTTTTTGTGATTGCGGCCAAAACCATATCCGCCAAATGCACCAGCAACTAAGCCAGTAACAGAATAGATGATTTTTTCCAATATATCAGTTTTTTCATCTAATAGTACAATTATCGCAATAAAGAATAGCAGTGCAAGAGCGACCAAACCAAAAGTAAATATTTTTCTTTCGTGACGTTCTTGATATGTATTTTGCATTTGTTCTCTGGAGGCTTGAAGATAGTCGGTTATATGTGATTCAGTGATTTTTTTAGCAATTTCGTTTTCTTGAGATAGTTGTCCCATTCCTAACATGCCAAAAGTTTTTTCAATAACTAACCGCTCAGCATGTTTCTTTTGATCTGGAGGAACGCTTCCCAAAATAGCTTCGATTTCTGCAGGAATATCCTGTTCTAAATTGTCGGAGTTGTCGGACAGCCCAGAATCATTCAGATTGTTTTCATCGTTTTCCATTGCAGTCAGTCCTCCTTGTTCATGTTACTTGTGGTAATACCATGCAAAATAGAAATTGTTAAGTCGTGATTCATTTTAAGCAAGGAAATAAGGAGGGGAACTGTGCAAGATTTGGTTATGTTACGTGCAATTTTCACCTTCATGTCGGATATAGTTATTTTAGATGGGGCTATAGATTGAGATTGAGAATAGCTTTTTGTCTTAGATGAATATAAAAAATTTGTCATAAATATACTTCCTTTTTTATGCACAGGATACATGCCTCCTTACTAATTCTAGCATATATATATTACCCGTGCAAGTTAAAACTACATACATATACATAAGAAATATGTTTTTTGCATAATATGCGACATAATAATAAAAAAGAAGAGAAGATATGATGGAAAGTAAAGGATTCCCCGCCAAATCTTTAATAAGTCTAAAGATTTTGGCGGGGAAGAGATATACAGAGGAAATTTACCCCACAAAGGCGTCCAGCAGCTTCAAGGTACTCAGCACGCCCTTTTTGTGGCTGCGCTCATAGCCGTGGGAGGCAAACACCCCGGGGCCGATGAGGCCGTGGCGCACCTCGTACCCGGCGGAGAGGGTGGCGTCGGCGTCCGAGCCGTAGTTGGTGAAGATGTCCACGGCGTAGTCGGCGCCGCCGGCCTTGGCGGCTTCAATCAGCTGGCTGGTGAGGGCGTAGTCATAGGGGGAGCGGCCATCCTTGGCGCAGATGGACACCTTGCGCTCCTCGCCCTCCAGGTTGTCGCCCACGCAGCCCATGTCCACCGCCACCACGTCGGTGATGCCAGCGGGGACGGAGGTGGAGCCGCCGTGGCCCACTTCCTCGTATCCGGTGAGGTGGAGCCACACCGGCCGGGTGGGGGTCACGTTCCCATGGGCCACCTGGCGGGCCAGGGCCAGGAGGATACCAGCAGACAGCTTATCGTCCAAGAAGCGGCTCTTGATGTACCCAGAGGGGGTGACGGTGGTGCGGGGGTCAAAACACACCACATCCCCGTTGGAGATGCCCAGGGCCTTCACGTCCTCCCGGCTCTCCACCTCCTCGTCCAGCACCACCTCCATGGTGTCGAAGGTGCGGGGGGTGTCGGCGTAGTCGGGGTTGACGTGGGCGGAGGGGTTGTGGAGCTGGAAGGTGCCGGTGTACACCTTGCCATCCCGGGTGCGGATGCGCACATTCTCCCCCTCGCAGTTGTGGGGACGCAGGCCGCCCACGTTGACAATGTGGATGCGGCCCTCTCCGGTGATGCGGGAGATCATGCCCCCCAGGGTGTCCAGGTGGGCCAGCAGCAGCAGGCCGCCCGCCTGGGGCAGGTTGGGGGTGAGGTTCACCAGAACGGCCCCTTTCCGGGTGTATTGGGGTTCAAAACCCAGGTCTTTCAGATGATTGTATGTATATTGTGCCACCGTTTCGGTGTAGCCGGAGGGGCTGTCAATGGCCAGCAGGGCCAGAGCCTGTTCCACGGCGTCATTTACTACGTGTTCCACACAGATCGCTTCCTTTGTTGAAAAAGTCCGGCGGCCCAATGCCGTCGGACTTTAGTATAGCATGGTGTCGGGGGAATGTGCAAGGTCACATCCCGGTCTGCTCCAGCAGCTGGCGCAGCAGGGCCGCCCGCTTCACGCCCTCCTGGGCCAGTTGTCCATAGAGTTGGGCAAGGTCGGGGCTGCCCGCCTTGGCTCGGCAGGTCTGGAACTCCTGGGTGAGGGCCTGGTTTCGCTGATAGAGCTGGCGCAGGCCCCCTACGTAGGTGGTCATCCGGGGGGCGGTGAGCTGGGCCACGGGCCAGTAGCGGACCCCGGACTGGAGGAAGTAGGCCGCCGAGAGCTGCTTGGCCTGCTGGTGGAGCTGGGCGGCCACGTTGGACATTTGGCGGCTCTGCTTGCCCGCCCGGCGGCTGAGCAGTCGGGCCAGCTGCCATTGCTCCAGGCTGTCCAGCACTTGCTGGCGCAGACAGCAGGTCTTGGGCTGAGGCTGCGGTCTGGGGGGCGCCGGG
>NZ_NFIH01000020.1 GCF_002161675.1 Pseudoflavonifractor sp. An44 | reverse complement strand
CTCTGTAGTGTGCCTGCTTCCTCAAGCCTATTCTAACAAATTACGACTGGCTGCGTTAGAGGTACCGGGTTTCATATTCCTTTGGTGCCTTGGAGCGCAGCGGAAAGGAATGGTCATAAGTATGGGTAATCAGGGGCGTGGTGTCCAACTTCCCCTGGGCAATGAGCTGCAAGGTCTCCGGACAGTTGCAGCCGTCCACGCCGCCTGTCTTAAAGATCAGGTTTTTCCCGTACATATCGGGCAGGGGCAGCGTCTGGGGGCCGTCATAGAGAGCCACCACAGTGACAATGGCGTTGGGTCGGGCACACTCCCAGGCCATGCGGAAGGTCTCCTCGCTCCCCGCCACTTCCAGCACCACATCGGCACCCCCGTGGTCGCTGTGGGCCACCACAAAGTCGTTCAGCCCGTTGGGCGTTGTGGTCAGCACACCGGGGTGGTGTTGGCGTACAAAGGCCAGTCGGCTCTCGTCCAGGTCGCAGACAATGATGCGTTTGGGATGGTACAGGGCCACACACTGGAGGGTACACAGGCCCGTGGGCCCAGCGCCCAAGATGAGCACCGTGTCCTCTTCCTTGATTTCAGAAATCTGTGCAGCCCAGTAGCCCGTGGCCAGCACATCCCCCACCAATAGAGCCTGTAAGTCGGTAACGGTGTCTGGAATCTTGTCCAAGCCCTGGTCTGCATAGGGCACCCGGACATACTCCGCCTGTCCGCCGTCGATGCGGCACCCCAGGGCCCAGCCGCCATTTTGGTCGGTACAGTTGTTGACCCATCCGTGCTGACAGAAAAAACAGCTTCCGCAAAAGGTCTCCACATTCACCGTCACCCGGTCCCCAGGCTTTACAGTGGTGACCGCGGAGCCCACCTGCTCCACCACCCCCACCATCTCGTGGCCCACGGTGATGCCGGGTACCGCACGGGGTACGCTGCCGTGCTTAATGTGCAGGTCACTGGTGCAGATGCTGGCCAAGGTCACCTTCACAATGGCGTCCCGGTCGTCCAGCAGCACCGGCTTGGGTTTGTCCAGCAGTTCGAATTTCCCCTGTCGGATATAGGTATAGGCCAGCATGGCACTCCCTCTTTTCTTCGGTATTATTTTTATATTGTACCCAATCCCGACACAGAAATCAAGCGCTCCTCCAGTCTATTCTATTCACTTTGACCGGAAACACATTTTTTATTGCAGAGTTTTTATGGATATGTTACAATACACTCAATATGAAGGGAGGACTACCCATGATTTGCACCCTGATGCACAAACGGCTGGCAGTGGCAGCGTTGGAACTGGACGAGGCCACCGGGTCGATTCGACATATCAGCACCGTCTACACACCAGAACACCTCCCGGTGGGCACCTGTACTCCCAGTGGAGAGGTGGACCGGGCCGCCCTGAACCATTGGTGGACAGGCCGCTGCATCCCCGCCACCCGCATCGGGATACGGGAGGCTCTGGAGGCGCTGGGATTGCCCAGCCCGCAGCTGTTGCCCCTGCGTAGCTATGGGCTGAGTCTCTCCGATCACTATTGGATTTGCCCTCAGGACGCCGGGGTCATCTGGGATACCATCAATTTCTACGACAATCCCTTCTCCGACGACGTGGGCAGTGTGCTCTTCGGCCAGCCCAAACCCATCTCTGGGTTTGACTTCTGCTCCCCGGACAATACCACCGACGGGTATCTGAGAAAGTGCTGGAAGATCGTGGACGGCGCCCGCTGTCTCATCAAGGGGGGTAGCGCCCCCTTCCAGCAGCAGCCCTTCAACGAGGTCATCGCCACAGGCATTATGGAGCGTCTGAACATCCCCCACGTCCCGTACCGTCTGCTCTGGAGCAACGGCCAGCCCTACTCGGTGTGTACGGACTTTGTCACCCCAGACACCGAGCTGGTCACCGCCTGGCAGGTGATGCAGACCCAGAAAAAGAGCAACAGCCAGTCGGTGTATCAGCACTTTCTCTCCTGCTGTCAGGCTCTGGGTGTAGACCACGTGGTGCCCGCCCTGGACCAAATGCTGGTGGTAGACTATCTTCTAGCCAATGAGGACCGCCACCTGAACAACTTCGGCCTGCTGCGTAACCCGGAGACTCTGGAATGGCTGGGCATGGCCCCCATCTTTGACAGCGGAACCTCCCTGGGCTATGACCGGACCGCAGAGCGGATTCCCACGGACCACGATGTGGTGTGCAAGCCCTTCAAAAACCACCACGACCAGCAGCTGAAGCTGGTCTCCTCCCTGGACTGGGTGGACTTTGAAGCGTTGTCCGACTTGGATGAGCTGGTTCGGGACACCCTGTCCGGCTCCCTGGCACAAGGCTGCGTGGGCGCTGACCGCATCGAGGCCATCGCAAAGGCGGTCCGTCAGCGGGTCCAGCGGCTTCAACAGGCTGCACAGTCCCAACAGAGCCCCGATCTCTCCTCCACCGCCGACGACGTGGAGCAAAACGTGGCACAGAGCTACCAATAACAACGAATAAGGGCCTCCCACGGCGGGAGGCCCTTCTGTTATGTGTTTCTCAAAAAGACGTATAAATTCTCCTGGGAGTGCTGGGGCGAAAAGCGGTAGTCCAAGTGGTCAAAGGCACTGAGATCCTCCGGGCGCTCCACCCGGTGCTGGGCCATATACCGCACCATCTCTCCCCGGGCCATCTTGCACATGGTACCCTTTTCCACCACTTTGCCCCCCTGCTCTTCTCCGAGCACGCAGGTGATAAACCGGGCGTTGGACGGTACATAGCGGGAAATGCACACACTGTACTCCTTAGAAGCCAGATTGATGACGCAGTCCGTCTCCCCCCACAGGTCCCGGGCCAGATGGTCCCCCCAGAAGGCGTACAGGTCCTTGGCCTGGCCCACTGGGAGTTTGGCCTGCATCTCCAGGCGGTAGGGCGTCACACCGTCAAAGGGGCGCACCAGGCCGTAAAACCCGGAGAGGATACGCAAATGCTCTTCCACGTACTCCAGCTCCTCCTGGGTGAACACGCCAGGAGCCATATACCGATACTGAATCCCCTCATAGCTGAGAATGGCTGGAGTGAGGTTGCGGTGCAAGTCCATGGTTTTGAGCCGTTCCACATTCAGCTGGGCGATCTGGTCGTTGCACTTCCAGAGCTTTTTCAGCTGGTCGTAGGACATGCCTTGGAGCACCTGGCACAGCTGCTGAGTCTGCTCCAGATGGGCGGGCAAGTTGCGCCAGGCCAGACTGTCCGTGTCCTCCCGCATCTTCTTGGCGGGGGAAATGATGATTCGCATGGCCAGTTACACCTCTCCGTCCAGGTAGGCCAAAATCTCGGCGGCGTTGGTGTCTGGCTTCACCTTGGGCATCACCTTCTCAATGACACCCTGAGGGTCGATGACATAGGTGGTGCGCACCACTCCCATACTCACCTTGCCATAGAGCTTCTTCTCCTGCCACACACCGTAGGCCTGGATGGCCTCCAAGTCGGGGTCAGAGAGGAGCACAAAGGGCAGCTCATACTTCTGGGCAAATTTCAGGTGAGAGGCCACGGAGTCCTTACTGACACCGATGACCACCACGTCCCGCTGGTTAAAGCCCTCATAGTTCTGGGCAAACCCGCAGGCCTGCCGGGTGCAGCCGGGGGTGTTGTCTCTGGGATAGAAATACAGCACCACTCGCTTTCCTGCAAACTGGGACAGGCTGACCTCTTGACCCTCCTGATTTTTCAAGGTAAAGTCCGGGGCTTTGGTTCCCACTTCTAACATGACGATTCTCTCCTTTGCATGAGGTGATTTCTGACTTTCATCCTACCACAGGATTTGATCCCACACAACCGCTTTTAGAGTCGCTTGTTGCGGCGTGCCGTCCACCGCACCATCCAAATCACGCCTCCCACGCAGGCAACGACTACCACAATCACCGGGACAAAATACATGGCATACACGGCCAGATAGGGGTTTTGGAAGAAGCCAAACAGTTCCTGCCACCAGGACTGGTCCACCTCTATGCGCAGATTTTCCTCTGGCAAAGTGTCCGAGACGTACTGATAGGTACGGGGCGCCACCTTTTCAAACTCCAGGTTGCTGTCCTGAAGCACTGGCATGTCCTCGTCCAGGTGGAGGTTGATGGTCAGGTTGGAAAAATCCTTCCACAGGGCCGCAGGTCGCAGGTAATACTCCAAGGTGCCCCGCTTGACATTGTAGTCGTAGTCCGGATATCCCCCCAGTCGGTAGGTATAGGAGACCACAACGTCATACTGCTGGCGGGGTTCAAACTCCAAGGCAAAAAGGATGGTGTCCACGGTCTGTCCCTGGCCCACATCGGCGGCTTCCCCGTCCAGCACCACGTACTGCCAGTCCTGGGTGTCGATCTGGGTGACATCCCCCAGCGTATAGCTCTCCACCACAACCGGCGTCTCCTGCCCATCCACCAGGACGGTGACATTCCCCGCCTCCACGTTGGGCGAGAGGAACATGGAAGGGGTGACAACCTGCTGGTCCTTGGTGTTTTCCATGGTATAGGTAGCCACGATCTCCGCCTTGGCCCCTTTCACGGTGATATCCAGCACCTCTGAGGTCACTGCAAGCTCTTGATTTTTCTCAAAGGTGATGGCGGTTCCCACATCTGGATTGGCAGGCGCAGCCATGTTGGCATGGGCCTTTGGGGTAAGCAAGAGTAAGAGAAGCAGGGGACATAGGGCCGCAAGCTTACGTGGAATGACCTTCATACTATCATCTCCATTCCTGTATTCTCTTCCCATCCGAGGCCTTATGGGTTCAAGTTCAGTGTATCAGAGTGGCATGGGTTTAGCAAGATAATTCCACAGAAATCCAGCGTTTTTCCAGCCCCAGGCGCTCTGGCAACCACGGGTCATGAGAAATCAGTAAGAGGCCTCCCCGCCGCTCCTCCAGTCTGACCGCCAGCGCCTCCCGGGCCACTGAGTCCAGGTGGTTCAACGGCTCGTCCAGGAGGAGAAAGGGGGCCTCTTTCAGCAGAGCCCGGGTGAGCAAAATTTTCTTCCGCTCCCCGGGGGACAGATTCTTTCCATCCCCCGCAATGGCATATTCCAAGGGCTTGGCAAAGGCCAGGTCTGCCAAGAGCTGGGCAGCAGCTTCCCGCTTGTGCTCTGGTAAGAACAGATTGTCCCACACGGTCCCCGTGAAGATGACGCTGTCCTGTTCTTGTAGGGCCACACTGCGGCGCAGCCGCTGGAGCGATACCACCGCTCCCCTCTCGTCCAAAATTTCTCCCTGATCTGGCGGATAGATGCCGCCCAGAAGGGACATCAGAGTGGACTTTCCGCACCCGTTTTCCCCCATCAGCTGTATCCTGTCCCCGGTGGACAGGGTCCAATTCACCTGGGAGAGAACGGGCATGTCTTCCGCCGCATAGGAGAAGCTCACGTTGTGCAGCGCCAATGTCTCAGGGGACTGTATTGTCCCTTCGTCCGGCTCCTCCTCCCGGGCCTGATAGAAGTATTCCATCCGAGCGCCGTCACCGCGGACAGCTCCAGTACCTCCGGGTCGGTGTCAAAGGTGACGGTGAACTTGTTTTTATACCGCACCTTATCCGCCATGAGGTTTTTCATCTCCTGGGCCATGGACTGCACCGTCCTGCCCAGCCGTTGAATCTCATAGGAGCCACCGATGGCGATCTCTGCATCCAGGTCTCCGTTTTCCAGCTTCTCCACCGACTTTTGCAGCTCCTCCACCGGGCGTGCAATCTGGGAAGACACCGACTGGTTGACCAGGATGATGAGGATGGCCAGACATACCACACCAATGAGGCCCGCCAGCTGGATAAAGAGCACGTCATCGGAATAGATGCCCACGGGGGCCACCCGGACAATCTTCCACCCGGTGTATCCCACCGTCTTGACGGTGATCACCGAGTCCTGCCCGCTCACCTTTCCGATGTAGTTGCCGTCCTCCTCCCCCACGTAGGCCAAGCTGTCCTCTTCAAAGAGGTCGGAGTACACCAGCTGTTGACGAGGGTGGTAGATCATCTCCCCGTCCTCCCCTACCAGGTAAGCGTAACCGGAGTCCCCGTATCCGGCGTTGTTGAAAATCTGCTCAATGCCGGAAAAGTTGATGTCCAACAGCAGCACGCCCTGGCCCACCTGTCCATTCTCCGTCAGCTCCACCGCCCGGGACAGGGATACCACCCAGCGGTAGCGGCAGTCCGGGTCGTCAAACAGGTTCTGCACATGGGGCAGAGAGAAGTGAAAGTTCTCGATTTTGTCCAGGGCCTCCCGGAACCACGCCTGATCTTTTGCCGTCTGTGCCTCCTTCTCCTTGGCTGCCGGGGCACTGGTCAACACGTTGCCCTCGGGGTCCAGAATGACAATGCTCACCAGCAAATCCTTGTTGGCGTCGTACAGCAGCTCGATCTGCTCCCCAATGTCATCCACTGCCAGGTCATGCTTTTTGATCACCCGGTAGTAGGCCGTCTCGGACACCCGCATCATATTTTTCAGGTACATGTCCAGGTTCAGTCCAATCTGTTCCACCAGGCGGGTGTTGTTCTCCTTCATCATGGTCTCCGCCGAGGAGAAAAAGCCGGTGTACAGCACAATCCCCACCAGTGTCATGGCCACCAGGGTGATGCCGGTAAAGGCCAGAGCGATGGTATACTGGATGTTCTTGCTGCGAAACCCCTCCAGCCAGTGGGTCAGTACCTGCTTAACCCTCCCCATCTTCACTCTTCTCCTTCATATAGCGGTACTTCATGGGGGAGACCCCGTACCGCTTTTTAAACACGTAGCTGAAATAGGCCGGTTCGCTGTACCCCACCTGTTGGGCGATCTCCCCCACCGCGCTGTCCGTGTTGTCCAGCAGCCACGCCGCCTGGGTCAGCCGCACCTGGGTGAGGTAGTTGACAAACCCGCACCCCGTCTCCTGCTTGAACAGAGTAGAAAAGTGGCTGACACTCAAATGCAGATGGGTGCACACCGACTCCAGGGACAGTGCCGGGTTGCTGTAGTGCTTCTGAATGTAGCTCTTAGCCTCCTCCGCCACCAGCTGGGTGGCGTTGTTGCGCTTTTGCGCAATGGAGCGGCTGATCTGCTGGCACAGCTGGATGAGGCGGCTCTCAAAGCCCCAGGGAGAGTTGAGATTTTTTAGTAACGTCAGTTCCACCAACTGCTGGGACAGATCGTCGGTGTCCTCCAGCTCATAGGTCTTGATGACCCGCAGCAGCTCGGTGGCCAGCTCCATCACCGACAGCCGGTACTGGGACACCGGCATTTTCTTGGCCCGCAGCACCGAGAGAAAGTTGCGCACCGTCTCCTCAATCTGGTCATTGTCCTCCAGGCGCATGGCGGCCAGAAGCTCCCGGAAGGAATAGCCCTCCAGAGCGGAGGCCTCGGTGGTCTGGGGCTCAATGTCCCCGATGTACACCACCGGCTCCTCCCCCACCATGGTCTGATAGTCCAAGGCATTTCTGGCCTCCATAGCTGACCGGCGCAGCTGGGACAGGGCGGTGCAAGTGCTGCCAATGCCCACCGCCAGCTCCAGCTGGAGGAATCGCTGGGCGGACAGGCAGATCTGGCGCATCCCGTTGATGAGCTGGAGCATATCCTGCTGCTGCTCGATGGTGGCCAACACCGCCACATAGTCCTGGTAGAGGAAGCAGATCACAGGACAGTACCGGGGCAGCTCCTTCTCCGCCCGCTGCCGCACCATGTGGGGCAGTAGCTCCCGCTCTCGGCTGGCCACCTCTCCCCCGTTGTAGCGGATGAGGGCAATGGTCCACTTCTCCCCGGCGATGCTCAGGCGCATTTCCCGAGCCTTTTCCCGGGCCCACTCCTCCTGGACACTGCTGTCCAACAGCCGTGCCAACAGCTGTTCCCGCATGGCAGGCAAACTCATCTCGTACTGCTCTCTCAGCCGCTTCAAATCGTACTGCTTGGCCAGGTGCTGGTCCAGCTTCTCTCGAATTCGCCCCATGAGAGCGGTAAACTCCCCGAAATTCACAGGCTTTAAGATATACTCGGTCACATTCTCCTGAATGGCCCGTTTGGCGTAGTCAAAGTCGTCATACCCGGTGAGAATCACCAGGCAGATATCAGGAAACATGGTGCGCAGGTTGTGGCACAGCTCCAGCCCGCTCATAAAGGGCATGCGAATGTCGGTGATCACCACGTCGGGCGCCACGGTTTTGGCGGTCTCCCAGGCCTCCTGGCCGTTGGACGCCTCGGCCACCAGCTCAAAGCCGCATCGGTTCCACTCCACTTTCTCCCGCACGCCTTCCCGCACTTCCTCCTCGTCGTCCACCAGCATGACCCGGTAGCGGTACGGAAACTGCACACCACTCTCACCCTTGTCTCTGTCTTGCCACACCACGGTAAACTCCCCCTCTTCCTATGTCCGGCCCATGGGCCGCTCCGCTGTTCCTCCATTGATATTTTACTAAATTAAAGCACATTGCCCACTTTTTTTCAATCTCATTTTCAATTTTTGTGCATCTTGTCTGTCTCCCCACCATATGTGTCCATTTATGTCCTATTTCTCCCATACTGGCGTTTATTGCCTCCCATTACGGGGCAATGGTACTTTTTCCCTCAATTCCTCTTGCAATTTCCGGCTAAATATGCTTTGATAAATTGGATATCACAGTCAGGAACAGGAGGGATATCCCGTGCCAATTTCTCTGGAGACCATGCATTCTGTGGCCGCCATCGGAGCGGGAGGAAAGACCACTGCCCTGGGGCGGTTGGCCGTGGCCCACCGCCAGCGGCGGGTGCTGCTGACCACCACCACCCGCATCCGCCCCTACCCGGACACGGTATGTGATCGACTTCTCATAGACCCCTCCCCCCAGGAGTTGGCCGAGGCATTGGCCCAACCAGGGGTCACCTGTGCCGGATGTACCTCTCAGGAAGGCAAGCTGCGCGCGCTCTCCCCGGAACTTCTGGACCTGGGCTGTGAGGCAGCCCAGCTGGTGCTATACGAGGCCGACGGGGCCAAAATGCTGCCCTTGAAGCTGCACCGCTCCTTTGAACCGGTGATCTTGCCCAATACCGACCTGTGTCTGGTGGTGGCGGGGCTGTCCGCTGTGGACCGCCCGGTGGCCGAGTGCGTCCACTGCTACCAGCTCTGCCCGGACTGGGCGGAACATCCCCAACACACCGTAGACACCCCCGATGTGCTTTTCTGCGTTCAGGACGCCATGGACGCCGGAGGGCTGCCCCTTGATAAGTACCATGTCCTGCTCACCCAGGTGGACACCCCTCGCCGCCAAGAGGTGGCGGCCCAAGTGAAGGATTTTCTCTCCGCCCGTGGGATTTCCTGCACCATTTGCCCATAAAAAATGCCTGTCCAGCCAAAGCTGAACAGGCATTTTTTCATTTATACTTGGGTTGACACCTCTTCAAACAGCACCTCAATGGTGCCGCCGCAGATCATGCCGGAGCGCCCTGCTTCCCCGGAGCGCATGTCATAGGAGACCAACATGGGGTGAGGGTGGTCCAACAAATCCCGCCCCTGGCACACCGCCTGGTATTCCGCCAGGCCACCGCCGATGGTGCCCACGGTGGTGCCGTCAGGACGAATCAACATCCGGGTTCCCACACCCCGAGGGGCAGAGCCGGATTTTTTCACCACCGTGACCATGACGCCCCCGGCCCCGGACCGCAGCGCCTCCCGGAGCTCCCTGGGGAAGACAGAGCCCTGGCCGCACTGGCGGGTGGCAATCCACTCCGCGGCGATGGACACGGCAATCTCCTCGGGGGTCTGGGCCCCGATGTCCAGCCCGATGGGGGCGTGGACCCGCTCCAGCGCCTGGGGGTCCACCCCCTCCCCCTGGAGCAGCTGGAAGATGGCCTGATTTTTTCTCTTACTGCCGATCATGCCCAAATAGGTCAAGGGGTGCTTCACAGCTTGGCGCAGACACGCTGCATCTCCCCCGTGGCCCCGGGTAACGATGACCACGGACAAGTCGGGATGCTCCTCCCAGGGAAAGGTGTGGGACAGGTATTCCTCGAAGGGGGCGCACACGGTGTCCACCCCCGGCTCAAACCGCTGGGGCTGGGCAAACTCCTCCCGGTCGTCCACCACCGTCACCTGGTAACCCAGCATCACCCCCAGTCGGGCCACGGGCACCGACACATGGCCGCCGCCGCAGATGAGCAGGGTCTTTTCCCGGCGCAGGCACTCCACCAGCACCGCCCGCCCCTCCTCATCGGTAGTCTGACAAGGGGGCTGGAAGCCATGGTCCAGCCAGGCAGGGCGCTGCTCCAACTGGACCGCCTGGCCCAGGGTCTCCCCCTCCAGAGAGGTAACCCGCCACACTAAGCCCTTCTCGTCCAGGGCCCGGGCCAGAGCTTGATATCCGTTGTCCACCTGCATCCCTCCTAAATGGTCAGTTGAATAATCTGCTGTGGGTGGATATTCCCCCGCTCCAGCACGGTCTCCATGGCCGCCTGAGTCTCCGGCGGGGCACTCCACGCCAGCCCACACCCGGCGCTGAGGACCTGGGGTACCGGAATCAGCCGTCCCTCCAGGCCCTGCTCCCGGGCCAGTTTCTCGGTTTTCAATGCCTCCGCCGTGGTGTGGAAGGTGATGACCAGGCGAAGCTGGGGTTTTCTCAACATGGGTTTCTCCTTATATGGGTGATAGCCGCCGGGCCAAGTCTGCCACAGCGTCCACGGCTTGGGCCACCTCTTGGGGGGTATTCAGATGGGAGAAGGAAAACCGCACTGCCCCCCGAGCCGAGGTGCCCAGGGCCTCATGGATGAGAGGGGCGCAGTGGGCCCCCGCCCGGGTGCAGATTCCAAACTCCTGGGCCAGCACGTCCGCCACCGCTCCGGCGTCCTCCTCCCCCAGGTTCAAAGACACCACCGCCGTGCGGTGGGGGGCGTCCACATCCCCGTATAGGGTCACGCCGGGGAGGTCCCGCACCCCGTTTACGAAAGTCCGGGCCAATTCCATCTCTTTCCGATACAAGTTTTCCCGGCCCTGTTCTTTGACATAAGTTATCCCGGCCAGCAGCCCCGCCAGGCCGTGGGCATTAAGGGTGCCCGCCTCCAGGCCCTCGGGCAGGTCCTGGGGATGGCGGCGGTCGTAGCTGTGCACGCCGCTGCCCCCCACTACAAAGGGGCGAAGGGTCACATCTGGGGCCACACTCAGCCCGCCCGTGCCCTGGGGGCCCAGCAGTCCCTTGTGGCCGGTAAAGCACACCACGGAAGCCCCCACCGCCTGCTGGTTCACGTCCAGCACTCCCGCAGACTGGGAGGCATCCACCACAAAGGTGAGGCCATGAGCTCGGCAAAAGGCCCCAATGCGTCCCAAATCCAGGGTATTCCCCGTGACATTGGAGGCGTGGGTGCACACCACCCCTCGGGTATTGGGGCGCAGGGCCCGGGTAAAGTCCCCATAGTCGATGTTGCCCGTTTCGTCGGCGGAAAGAATGGTCACCTCCAGCCCCTGCTCCTCCAGACGATACAGGGGGCGCAGTACAGAGTTGTGCTCCAGGGCGGTGGTGATGACGTGGTCCCCCGGGCCGTACAGGCCACAGATGGCGGTGTTCAGCGCCACTGTAGAGTTTGGGGTGAAGCAGACCCGTGCGGGGTCTGTGGCACCCAACAGCTCCGCCACCGCCTCCCGGCAGGCCCACACGGTGCGGGAGGCCGCCAACGTCAGAGGATGGGCTCCCCGTCCTGGGGAGCCCACCGTGTGCATGGCATCCACCACCGCCTGGGCCACACAGGGTGGCTTCAAAAAGGAGGTGGCCGCCGCATCCAGATAGATCATGGGCTCACCCCTCCCCCAGCAGACAACGGGTGAGGCCTCTCTCCTGGGCCAGGTGGAGCAGGGCCTCCAACACGCCCCCGGCAATGGCCCGGGCCTTGTCCGAGACGGTGGTACAGTTCTCCCGCTCCCCCAGTCGGGGGTCAATGTCCGCAATTTTCAGGCCCTTGGTCACCGGGTATCCCGCCCGGATGAGCCCTCGGAGCACGCCGTCAATGGTGGCGGGTACCGGCACGTCCCCCAGCATAGCCAGGGTCTGCCCCGTCTGCACCACGTCGCCGATGGCGGTGCAGGGAACCAGGGCCCCGTCCGCCGGGGCGTGAATGACCCGCTCCTTGTCGTAGCCACCGATCTTCCCCGGC
Source organism: Pseudoflavonifractor sp. An44 (assembly GCF_002161675.1). GTDB lineage: Bacteria > Bacillota > Clostridia > Oscillospirales > Oscillospiraceae > Enterenecus > Enterenecus faecium. The sequence continues at coordinate 37,365 of NZ_NFIH01000020.1, read as the reverse complement.
ACCCCCGTGTTGGGTTGGGCGGCCCCGGTGTACAGCACCCGGCCCAGACGGTGGCCCCGCATGGTCTCCACCACGGCGTCCACATCCTCCCCAGCCACAAAGCCAGGGCCCAGGGCCACGGTGATGGGGGCCATGTCCCGGGTGGTACCCAGGTTGCGCTTGGCCAGAATGGCGTCCACCAAGGCCACTGGCTGCACCTGAGAAAGGCACGCCCCGGTTTCGTCCACCAGCAGGGGAATCTCACCCTCTACCCACACCGCTTCGGCCTGTTCCGGGGTATCAATGCGGCGACAGGTCACCCCTTCCACCTGAGTGACACCGTCATACACCGCCTCACAGAAGGCCACTGCCCGGCGGATGGCGGTGGGCTGGGCGCACTCCAGCACCAACACCCGTACCCCGCACTGGTGCAGGCGCAGGATGGTCCCGGTGGCCAGGTCTCCCCCGCCCCGGACTACCACCACGCCCCTCATGGGCGGATGACCTTTCCGGCCTTGGCCATGGTCTCGGCAATGACATACATGTTGGTGACACTGCCCACCGCCAGCTTCTCGGTGAGGCCGTAGTGGTTCAGGCAAGTGCCACAGGTGAGGATTTCCGCCCCGACCTCTTCCAGGGTCTTCAGGTCCGCCACCGTCTCCGCCTCCTCCACAGACAGCTTGGCGCCGCCGTTGTAGAGCAGTACGGTGTCCGGGGCCTCATCCAGCTGGGTGAGGGCGTAGACAAAGCCCTTCATCAGAGCCCGGCCCAGCACCTCGTCCCCCGTTCCCATCTGGTCCGAGGACAGCACCACCACGGTGGGGCCCTGGACAGGCACAGTGCAGGGGGGAATGTTCTCCATGAGGTCTGCCACCTCCTGGCTGTCCGGGTCAAAGCCCTGCTCGGCGGCGGTGAGGGTGATGCGCCAGCCCCCCTCCGCCTGCTGAGTGGCGGCATTCAGGCCCATCTGACGGGCCATCTTCTCCACGTTCTGCCGGGCAATGTCGTTGTCTACCAGGGTCACCACGGGAGCGCCGTGCTCCCGCAGGGCGTTGCGAGTCTCAATCACTGGCAAGGGACATGCCTTGCCACGGGCATCCACCAGAACTTCCATATTCATTTCCTCCTCTTGTTTACGGTTCTACAATGATCTCTGCGTCCAACCGGGGCAGAATGGTCCCGATGTCGCCGCAGGGCAAGTCCAGGGTACGCAGTTCCTCCAATAGGGGCTGGGCATCCGCCTCCTCCACCGCCAGCAGCAGGCCCCCCGAGGTCTGGGGGTCAAAGAGCAGTTCCTCCTGGGCAAAGGTGAGCCCGTGGAGCACCGCCCGCTGGGTGGCAAAGTTGCGGTTGCGCTGCCCGGCGGCGGTGAGGTAAAACTCGTCGGCACAGTCCAGGGCCGTGTCCAGCACGGGCAGGGCGTGGGCGAAAATCCGGGCAGACAGGTGGGGGCGCATCATCTCGTGGAGGTGCCCCAACAATCCGAACCCCGTCACATCGGTGGCAGCGTGGACCCGGTACTTGGCCGCCACCTGGGCAGCGTATTTGTTTAAGGTGGTCATGGACTTCACCGCCCCCTGGAAGGCCTGGGGGTCCGCCTGGCCCAGCCGGGCGGCGGTACACAGCAGGCCCACACCCAGGGGCTTGGTGAGGATGAGGTGGTCCCCCACGGTTCCGGTGTTGTTGGCCAGAATCCGCTGGGGGTGGACCACCCCCGTCACAGACAAGCCGTACTTCACCTCCTGGTCGGCGATGGAGTGGCCCCCGGCCAGGGAGCCCCCCGCCTCCAGCACCTTCTCGCTGCCGCCCCGGAGAATCTCGCCCAGGATGTTCAGGTCCATCTCCTCAGGAAAACAGACGATGTTCAGCGCCGTTTTCACTTCGCCCCCCATGGCGTAGATGTCGCTGAGGGCGTTGGTGGCGGCCACCTGCCCGAAAAGGTAGGGGTCGTCCAACATGGGTGGGAAGAAGTCCAGGGTCTGGACAATGGCCAGGTCATCGGTGAGGCGGTACACTGCGGCGTCGTCGCTGGACTGGGCGCCAATGAGCAAATTGGGGTCGGTGGGCCGGGGCAGCTTCTCCAGCACCCGGCTCAGGGCCGCAGGGCCCAGCTTGGCGGTGCATCCACCGCCTCGGCAAAATTGCAGCGGTTGACCCATGAAACACACCTCGTTTCTCGTATTCTCAGCCCAGCACAAACCGATCGCTGTCGGTGATGTCCAGGTCGGTATTATAGAAGGCGGTGAGGGCCTGGACCATATAGGCCGAATCCTTCACCCCCGCCGTCTCATAGGCAGAGTGCATGGCCAGCTGGGGCAGGCCCACATCCACGGTGTGGAGGGACACCTGCTGGGTGGACAGGTTGCCCAAGGTGCTGCCTCCTGCCATGTCGCTGCGGTTGGCGAAGGTCTGTACCGGCACCTGGGCATCCTTGCACAGCTGCATGAAGATGGCGGCGCTGATGCCGTCGGTGGTGTACTTCTGGTTGGCGGAGAACTTCACCACAATACCCTGGTTCATATACACACAGTTCTCCCCGTCCGTCTTCTCCGGGTGGTTGGGGTGGACGGCATGGGCGTTGTCGCAGGACACCATGAAACTCTTGGCCACTGCCCGGAAGTAGTCCTCGGGGGCATGGCCCAGGGCAGCGTGGACCCGCTGGAGCACGTCCCGCAGGAAGGTGGACAGAGCACCCTGCTTGGTGCCGGAGCCCACCTCCTCGTTGTCAAAGCAGCAGCACACGTTGACCCCGTGGGGGTTGTGGCTGTCCACCAGGGCCTTCATAGAGGTATAGGCGCACTGGAGGTCGTCCAGGCGGGGGGAAGAGATGAACTCCTCCTTGGCGCCCCACAGGGAGGGGGCCACCCGGGGGTAGAGGTACAGGTCACAGCCCACAACGTCCTCCGGATTCACCCCCAGCTCCTGGGCAATGAGCTCATAGTAGCTGTTCTCTCCACACTCCCCGGCGGAGAACAGTGGGAGCATGTCCACCTGCTGGTTGTACTTCATGCCGGAATTCACGTCCCGGTTCATGTGGATGGCCACATTGGGGATGAGCAGCAGGTCCCGGTCGATGTTGAGAAGCCGGGTCTCCACCACGTTGCCCTGGCGCACCAGCACCCGGCCAGCCAGAGACAGAGGACGATCCAGCCAGCTGGAGCAGATCATGCCGCCGTACCCCTCGGTGTTCAGCTGTAGATAGCCGCCCTTGCCCTTGAGCTCCGCCTTCTCCTTCACCTTATAGCTGGGAGAGTCGCTGTGGGAGGCGGTAATCTGGAAGTGGTAGTTGTCCAGCTGCTGGCCCACATGGAAGGCAATGATGGACGAGCCGTTGCGGGTGACGTAATACTTGCCCCCCTGTTCCAGGGTCCAGCCATCGCACTCCTTCAGGCGCTGATATCCGGCCTGGTCCAGCATTCGGGAGAGCTGGTGCACGGCGTGGAAGCAGCTGGGGCTGTGTTTGATAAAATCCAACACCTCACGGGATGTCTCTTGATACATGGTTTGGTTCCTCCTAGTGGTTACTTTCCTCCATTATACAGGATTGCGCCGGATTTTCAATCACCGGACGCCAAAAACGCCGGGGCGCAGCACATGGCTGCACTCCGGCGTTGTCTGGATTGGAAGTTACTCGGCCCAGCTGATGGCGGACACGGGGCATCCGTCAATGGCCTCCTGCACCAGGCCCCGGTTGTCCTCCGTGGCCTCCTGATAGGCCTCAGACTTGCCCTCGCCGCTGAGACGGAACACGTCGGGGCAGGTGCCGCAGCACAGGCCGCAGCCGATGCACAGATCCTGATCTACCACTGCTTTCATACATTTCACCTTCCTTGATTAGAATACCACCACCAGGAGCATCTTGAACTGCTCCTGGCCATACACGGCGTGGGGGTGCCCGGCGGGCATCACAATGGATTCCCCCTCATGGAGCAGATAGTCCACCCCGTCGATGGTGATCTTCCCCACCCCGTCCAGGCAGGTGACAAAGGCGTCTCCCCCGGACTGGTGGGTGCTGATCTCCTCTCCCTTGTCAAAGGAAAAGAGGGTGATGCTCACGGCATCGTTCTGGGCCAGAGTTTTGCTAACCACCTGGCCCTGCTGATAGGTAACCTGGTCTTTTAAGACCAACACCTCGGATTTGCTGATGTTTTTCATTTTTACGTCCACTGGAAGGGACCTCCTCTCGCGGAACGGGTCACTGGTCCAGGTCGAACATGGTCCGGCACAGCCGTTTCCCGGTCTCAGTACGGAAAATCCGGTTCATGGTCTCCTGTACCGTCTCTTTCTCCATCTTGTCCTCGTGGAAGTTGACCAGGAAGTCCGCCTCCACCAGGATCTGATAGTCCATACCCTGGATATTGTCATAGGAATGATGGTGGGCCACCAGGTAGCCGATGCGGTCCACGTCGGCCTGGGGCAGCTGGAACTCCGCCAGCAGGTCCCGGGCGTAGGCCGGGCCCTCCTGCTCCTGCAAGGTGCCGGTGCACCGGCCATACTTGGCCTTGCAGGGGCCGATGGCGATGTCGTGGACCAGGGCGGCGCACTCCAGCACCAGCTGGGTGTGGGCGTCCAGCCCCTCTCCCCGGCCGATGAGCTGGGCAAACCGGTGCACCTTTAAAAAGTGCTGGATGCGCTTGGCGCTGCCCCGGTCGTGGTCCACCATCTTCCAAGTAATCTGATCGATCATCTCATTGCTCTGCATACGAAAACGCCTCACTCTGTGTGGGAATACGTTTAGTATACACCTTTCCCCGGAAAAAGTATGTTGTTATTCCAACAAAAAGCAAGGAATTTCACGGGGAAAATCAGGCGTCCTCGCCGAAGAACAGCTTCATGTCCCCCTCCACAGTGCCGATGCCCGCAATGCCGAAGTTGTCCACCAGCACCTTGGCCACGTTGGGGCTGAGGAAAGCGGGGAGAGTGGGACCCAGGTGGATGTTCTTCACCCCCAGGTACAGCAGGGCCAGGAGCACGATAACCGCCTTCTGCTCATACCAGGCGATGTTATAGATGATGGGCAGGTCGTTGATGTCCTCCAGCCCGAACACCTCCTTGAGCTTCAGGGCGATGACCGCCAGAGAGTAGGAGTCGTTGCACTGTCCAGCGTCCAGCACCCGGGGAATGCCGCCGATGTCACCCAGAGGCAGCTTGTTGTACTTGTACTTGGCGCAGCCAGCGGTGAGAATCACCGTGTCCTGGGGCAGAGCCTTGGCAAACTCGGTGTAGTACTCCCGGCTCTTGGCTCGGCCATCGCAGCCGGCCATGACCACAAACTTGCGGATGGCGCCGCTCTTCACCGCCTCCACCACCTGGTCAGCCAGGGCCAGCACCTGGGCGTGGGCAAAGCCGCCCACAATCTCCCCGGTCTCCAACTGGGCGGGAGGCTCACAGGTCTTGGCGTGGGCAATGAGGGCAGAAAAGTCCTTCTGCTCGCCGATCTCGCCGGGAATGTGGGTACAGCCGGGGTATCCGGCGGCCCCGGTGGTGTACAGCCGATCCTTGTAGCTGTCCTTGGGGGGCACAATGCAGTTGGTGGTCATGAGGATGGGGCCGTGGAAGGCCTCAAACTCCTCCTTCTGCTTCCACCAGGCGTTGCCATAGTTGCCCACAAAGTTGGGATACTTCTTAAAGGCGGGATAGTAGTGGGCAGGGAGCATCTCCGAGTGGGTGTACACGTCCACCCCGGTGCCCTGGGTCTGCTCCAGCAGCATCTCCAGGTCCCGCAGATCGTGGCCGGAGACCAGAATGCCGGGATTCTTGCCCACCCCGATGTTGACGCGGGTGATCTCAGGGTTTCCATAGGCGGAGGTGTTGGCCTTGTCCAGCATGGCCATGCCAGAGACACCGTACTTGCCTGTCTCCATGGTCAAAGCCACCAGCTGGTCCACCGTGAGGCTGTCGTCCAACGTGGCAGCCAGGGCCCGCTGCAAAAAGGCGTCCACGTCCTCGTCATCCTGGAGCAGAGCGTTGGCGTGCTTGGAGTAGGCGGACAGGCCCTTGAGGCCGTAGGTAATCAGTTCCCGCAGGGAGCGAATGTCCTCATTCTCGGTGGACAGCACCCCCACCGTCTTGGCCTTCTCCTCCCAGTCCCCAGCGCCGTCCCATAGGGCGGCCTGGGGCAGGTTCGCGGTATCGCCGAGCTGGGCCAGCAGCTGGGCCTTGGCCTCCAGCGTGGCGCGGATGCGGGCCTCAATGCTCTCCCGGTCAAAGTTGGCGTTGGTGATGGTGGTGAAGAGATTGAGGGTGATGAGATGGTTGATCTCCGGGGCAACCGTCTTCCCCTCCTTACGCAGAGCCGTAGTGACGGCGGAAATGCCCCGGCTGACATACACCAGCAGGTCTTGCATAGCGGCTACGTCCGGCTGCTTGCCGCACACACCCACCATGGTGCACCCACGGCACCCGGCGGTCTCCTGACACTGGTAGCAAAACATCTTTTGTTCCATGTTGATAAGCTCCTTTTACTCGTGTTCCAGCCAGCTGATGGCGGTGACCGGGCAGGAGTCAATGGCCTCCTGCACCTGGGACAAGGTCTCCTCCGTGACCGCCTGGCTCACCCCCGACTTGCCGTCCTCTCCCATACGAAACACCCGAGGACACAAGGCGACACAGGCCCCGCACCCGATACACAGATATTGATCCACTGTCGCATTCATATCAGCACTTCCCTTCCGGTTGATACCCATAGAATTCCACCGCTGACAGCGTCTTAAACCTTTCTTATGACAAGGGGCATGATAGCACAGGTTCGCCGCCTCTTTCTGTTGTTATACCAACAACTTTTAAAAATTTTTGCCCGGCGGGGAATCTCCCCACCTGGCATAGCGATTGATTTACGGACAGCGGAACTCCCAATCCATCTCCTGGGCGATAAGCTGGACCTGGAAGCGGCGGGTGTCACACAGAGACTTGCCCCCCAGGGACACATCTTCGGGCACCACAAAGCGGATGCACTGGACCTGCACGTCCCGGCATCCCGGCTGGGTGTGGGCGGGAATGGTGTACGCCTTAAACCCACGGGGCTCTGTTTTCCCGTCCGGGCCCACCTCCTCTAACATCACACCTAAGGCCACCCGGCGGTTGGGACAGACGTCCTTCACCGTCACCTCCAGCTGGATGATACGCCCCTGGGCGCCCAGCGGCACGCCTGACATGCTGCCGGAGCGGTCCAACACCAATACAATATCGGTGGGGTTCTCAATGATGTCCGGGGCCGCTGTCAGTGCCAGCGTCACTTGAAATTCGCCGTCACAGCCCACTTCGCTGCGGTCCACCACTTTATTTGAACTGGTAATTCCCATCTAGGCATCCTCCTTCCAGGGGTTTCCCCCTTCATCCTATGCCCTCCCCCCATTTTCTGCTTGCACCACCGCCTGGAATGTGCTATAGTTTGCATAGGGTAACTTCGCCCTGTTCTTTTTTGCACAAAACGTTAGCTTTTGCTAACTTTCTTTTTTCATTTCTGTTAGCCTGAGCTAATTCAAAGGAGAGGAGATTCCCATGATGATGGACAAACGGCTGTTGGGCATGGTGCCGGACAGCAAAAAATTTATTGCCGGAAATGTGGCCTGCCAGTGGATTTCCATGGTGGCCAATGCCGCCCTGGTGTTTACCCTGGGCTGGCTCCTGGGACAGCTGCTGGAGGGCCGCCCGGTATCCTCCAGTCTCCCCTTTGCGGGAGGAATTGCCCTGGTTGCTCTGGTGGTGCGGTGGTTTGCCCTGCGGGCCGCCGCCCGCATGAGCCATTTGGCCTCCCGGCAGGTGAAATCCACCCTGCGCCGGGCTCTATTTGACAAGCTGTACACCCTGGGGGCCTCCTACCGCCAACGCACCTCCACCGCTCAGGTGGTTCAGGTGGCGGTGGAAGGAGTGGACCAGCTGGAGATCTACTTTGGCTCCTACCTGCCCCAGTTCTTCTACAGCCTGCTGGCTCCCGTGACCCTCTTTGTCTTCTTGGCCCCCATCAGTCTGATGTGTGCCGTGGTGCTGCTGGTGTGCGTGCCCCTCATCCCCATTGCCATTGCGGCGGTGCAGACCTTTGCCAAAAAGCTGCTGGCCAAGTACTGGGGAAAGTACACCAGTCTGGGCGACCACTTCTTGGAGAATCTCCAGGGCCTGACTACCTTGAAAATCTATCAGGCCGATGAGGCTCGTCAGGAGGAAATGGCTCAGCAGGCGGAGGAGTTTCGCAAGGTGACCATGAAGGTGCTCACCATGCAGCTCAACTCCATTGTCATTATGGACCTCATCGCCTATGGCGGGGCAGCTCTGGGGGCCATTCTGGCCCTCATGCAGCTGTCCCAGGGGCACATCACCCCTGCCGGATGCTTTGCCATCATCCTGCTGTCGGCGGAGTTCTTCCTCCCCATGCGGCTGCTGGGAAGCTTCTTCCACGTGGCCATGAACGGCATGGCAGCAGCCCAGAAGATTTACGCCCTGCTGGACCTGGAGGTGCCCGCCCCTTCTGCTGAATCCGTGGAGGGCAATCCCACCCTGGAGTGCCGGGGCGTCACGTTCTCCTATGACGGCCAGCGGCCCATCCTCCAAGGGGTGGATCTGACCATCACCCCCGGCTCCCTCACCGCCGTGGTGGGCGAGAGCGGCTGCGGCAAGTCCACCCTGTCCGCCCTGCTCATGGGCCGCAACCGGGGCTATGGAGGACACATCACGTTGGGAGGCAAGGAGCTGTCCTCCCTGTCCGAGGACAGCCTCATGGCCCACTGCACCTACATCGGACACCGAAGCTATCTCTTTAAGGGCACGGTGCGGGACAACCTGCTGCTGGCCCGTCCGGAGGCGCTGGACGACGAGCTGTGGGCGGTGCTGGAGCAGGTCAATCTGGCCCCCTTCCTTCACAGCGAGCAGGGGCTGGACACCAAGCTCCAGGAGGGCGGCAGCAACTTCTCCGGCGGCCAGCGCCAGCGTCTGGCCCTGGCCCGGGCACTGCTCCACGACAGTCCCATGTATATTTTTGATGAGGCCACCTCCAACGTGGATGTGGACAGCGAAAACGAGATCATGGACCAGATTCACCGTCTCTCCCGCACCCACACGGTGCTGGTCATCTCCCACCGCCTGGCCAATGTGGCCGGGGCGGACGTCATCTACGCCATGGAGGGCGGTCGGGTGGTGGAGCACGGCTCCCACCGGCAGCTGCTGGACCGAGGCGGGCTGTATGCCCGGCTGTGGGACCAGCAGCAAGAGCTGGAACAATTCAACCAAGAGGAGGTACCCGCATGAAACCCCGCAGCAATCTATCCTGTATGGCCCGCCTCATCACGCTGGTGGGCCCCCTCACCGGGGTAATGCTCCTGGCTATCACCCTGGGGGTGCTGGGCTTCATCGCCGCCACTTTGATCCCAGTGCTGGGCGGCGTGGGCATTCTCTCCGTCCTCAACCACCAGGACACCCTGCCCTTGATTTTCCTGGTCGCCGCCCTGTGTGCCCTGCTGCGCGGGGTGTTCCGCTACGGAGAGCAGACCTGCAACCACTACATTGCCTTTAAACTGTTGGCTATTTTGCGCCAAAAGGTATTTGCCGCCCTGCGCCGCCTGGCCCCTGCCAAGCTGGACGGGCGGGACAAGGGGGATTTGATCTCGGTCATCACCTCCGACATTGAGCTGCTGGAGGTGTTCTACGCCCACACCATCTCCCCGGCCGCCATCGCCCTGGTGATGAGCCTGCTCACCGCCGCCTTCCTGGCTTGGTTTCACTGGGCCTACGGGGTGTTGGCTCTGCTGGCCTATGCCACCGTGGGTATTCTCCTCCCCGTGCTGGCCTCTGGCCGCTCCGGAGATACCGGCAACCGGATGCGCCAGAAGGCGGGGCAGCTGTCCGCCTTTGTACTGGACAGCCTGCGGGGGGTGGATGAGACCATCCAGTACCACGGCCAGGCCCAGCGTCTTGGTGAGCTGGAGGGCCGCACCGACGATCTGAGCCGGGTGCAGCAGGACATGAGCCGTATCACCGGCACCAACACCGCCGTCACCCACACCGTCATCTGGCTCTACGACCTGGCGCTGCTGGCCCTGGGGCTGGTGCTGCTGGAACAGGGACAGGTGAACTTTGGCGGGGTGCTCATTCCCCTCATTACTCTCATGTCCTCCTTTGGCCCGGTGGTAGCTCTGGCCAACCTGGGCGCCACCCTCCAGAGCACCTTTGCCGCCGCCCGGCGGGTGCTGGACATTCTGGACGAGACCCCGGTGGTGGAAGAGGTGTCCGGACAGTCCGCCACCCGATTCCACGGGGCCGCCTGCGAGGATCTCACCTTCTCCTACGGCGGTGAGACCATTCTGGACGGTCTGACCCTGGACTTTCCCAAGGGGAAAGTGGTGGGCATTGTGGGCCGCAGCGGCTCGGGCAAGTCTACCCTCTTAAAGCTGCTCATGCGGTTCTGGGACCGCCAGAGCGGAGAGGTGACCATTTCGGACCGGGACGTGCGGAACATCAATACCTCCGATTTGCGCTCCATGCAAGGGTACATGACCCAGGACACCGACCTATTCCACGACACCATTTTGAAAAACATTCTTCTGGCCCGCCCCGACGCCACCCGAGAAGAGGTGGAGGAGGCCTGCAAGAAGGCCTCCATCCACGACTTCATCCTCACCCTGCCCCAGGGGTACGATACCCCGGTGGGAGAACTGGGGGACACCCTGTCCGGCGGCGAACGGCAGCGGCTGGGACTGGCCCGGGCCTTCCTCCACAACGCCCCTTTCCTGCTGCTGGATGAGCCCACCAGCAATCTGGACAGCCTCAACGAGGCGGAAATTCTCCGCTCCCTCCACCGAGAGCGGGACCAGCGCACGGTGATTTTGGTCAGCCACCGCCGGTCCACCATGGGCATTGCCGACGAGGTGCACTCGGTGGAGCATGGGAGGGTGAGCTGATGGCCTCCGCTGTGGAGAACAAACGCCTGCGGGAGAAAAAGGTGGTGGGGCAGATGATTTCCATCTACTGCCACGGCGTTCACCACACCCACACCGGGCAGCTGTGTCCCCAGTGTCAGGCGCTGAAGGACTACGCCATGGAGCGCAGCGACAAATGCCCCTTTATGGAGACGAAAACCTTCTGCTCCAACTGCAAGGTGCACTGTTACCGGAAGGACATGGCCCAGCAAATCCGGCAGGTCATGCGCTACGCCGGGCCCCGGATGCTCCTCCACCACCCCATTCTGGCCCTGCGCCACGTGTGGGAGAGTTCCAGAGAGAAACAAAGACAAAACAGGAGATGATACCATGAAAAAAGTGCTCTATATCCTATTTGGCTGTATTGCCTTGGCACTGGGCGCCGTTGGCGCTGTGCTGCCCCTGCTCCCCGCTTTTCCCTTTTTGATGCTGGCAGCCTTCTGCTTTGCCCGCAGTTCTCAGCGGCTGCACAACTGGTTCACCTCCACCAAGCTGTATAAAAACAATCTGGAGAGCTTTGCCAAAGGCCGTGGCATGACCTGGAGCACCAAGCTTCGCATCATGGTCACGGTCACCTTAGTGATGTCCATCGGCTTTTTCATGATGGGCAGCGTCCCGGTGGGCCGCATCGTCCTGGGCTGTGTGTGGCTGTTCCACATTCTCTTCTTTATCTTCGGCATCAAGACCCTCTCCCCTGCCCAGGCGGAGCATTACCGCAAGCTGGACGAAACCGCCTCTCAGGCTTAACGCAACACCCCGTGGACCACAGAACGGTTCACGGGGTGTTTGTTCGCATAATTTTCCCCGACGCAGCATACAATAGCCGCAACGGAGGTGCTGGGAATGAGTCACAAACTACGTCAATTGGTGTTGTGCATTGGCATCCCCCTGGCGGTGGGCGGCCTGTCCGGCTGGGTGACCCGGGGCGCCATGGAGGACTTTCAGGCCCTCAACCAGCCGCCTCTCTCCCCACCGGGTTGGCTGTTTCCCGTGGTGTGGACGGTGCTCTTTGTGCTGATGGGGATTGCCTCTTATTTAGTGGTCCGGTCCCAGGACCCAGAAAAGCTGGTCAAGCGGGCCCTGACGTTCTACGGCATTCAGTTGGGGTTTAACTTTCTGTGGTCCATCCTCTTTTTCAACCTGGGGCTGTATCTGGTGTCCTTTTTCTGGCTGGTGCTGCTGTGGTGCCTCATTCTCCTCACCACCCTGCAATTTTCCGCCCTGGACCGCCGCACGTTCTGGCTGATGCTGCCCTATCTGGCGTGGGTTGCCTTTGCCGGGTATCTCAACTTGGGGATTTTCTGGCTCAACCGATGAAAAAAGCTCTGGACCCATTGAGGGTTCCAGAGCTTTTCTTATCTCAGCACTTTTTCTAAATTGCGCCCACACCTTGGGCAAAAGGGACGTTTAGGAGACACCAGAGCACCAAGAAAAGCCCCGCAACACGGGCAACGCACCTTCACCAGCCCCATAATCACCCCAACTACCGCAACCAAAGCACCAAGCCCAGATAGCGGTGTCACCACCTCATACCGAAAACAGGGCACGCCAAACAGTACGGCCCCCATCAAAAACACCAGTGCAGAGGTCAAATCCCACATTTGTAGCTTTTTCATCTTCCGGCTTCCTCTCTCCATGGCATCGGATAAGGAAACCATAGCACGCACAGGTAAACAGAGCCACCCAGGTACGGTAAAGAGTTTGTCAGATGCAACGGCTCCCCACGCTCACGATTGCTCTTGCATTCTTTGATCAATCTGATAGAATAGTTCGCCCAAAGCCAAACACAGCACAAGAAAAGCAATCAGCCGCAGCGGTTCAAATTCCGACAACAGGATGTGGCCCAGTCCAGCGCCCACAACCAACGCAATTAGCAGCAACAGGAATCGTTTCAAATGCTTCATCTTTATCACCTCGTGCTTTTTCCGTTCCTCTTGTTATTATCATGATAGCATGGAGCCTATCCAGATGCAACACACAGAGAAAAAGTAAAAGACCTAAAACCGTTTGGTTTCAGGTCTTTTTGGTGGAGATAAGCGGGATCGAACCGCTGACCTCTTGAATGCCATTCAAGCGCTCTCCTGAGCCCATCGGTTACATACCCCCGTAACCAGGGCCTAGAAGGTGCGCTTCAATACGCAAACAACAGAAAGAACGGCAAAACGCTGTTATAGACAAGTCTTTCACTACACATTAGAGGAAACGACTTAATTCAAAGCGATAAAAATCATCAGCATGCCGTAGATAATCTGCAAACAGTTCATTTGTAATTAAATTTCCATATTTGTTAAAGGTGATATTCTTTAATTGGTCATCCCTTTCTAACCGATTTATTAGATTGATTGTCAGTCCGGTTTTTACAAGAAAAATTTTCTTCTTATCTGTTGTGCCATACAAGATTCGATGATACTCTTCTTCGTCAAGGATGGAATAGTCAAACATTAGCTGAAAAAACATTCGAAGTTTAAAGCTCACGAAATCTTCTTCCATTTTTTGTTTAACAATAGCAATGTTAGCTAATTGACGATCTGACTTCTTGGATAAATCAATATAAACATTTCGGTAAGCACTACGGCCAGTTGCTTGATACGGTAATTCACCATAGCTTTCTCCGATATACATTAAACTGTCACCGTTTGCAATTCTTTGCTTAAAGTATCGAATTTCTCGAGCTATATTCTCATTAAGCGATTGTTTTCTGCTATCAAAAAACATTTTATAGTAAGCAATGGCCTTATCGTTTATTAATCGAGCAAATTCTTCATCAACAATACTTGCAGAAAAATCAATAATAAAAATAGAACGGAGTCGATCTAAAAAGTGAATTTCATGTAATCGTGGATACTTTTTAGCTCGGTCGATTCTATTTAAAATCATCTGGCATAGTTCATCCGAAAGAGAAAAAATAGAATTCATTCCAAGAGAAATCATTTTACGCTTTAACTCTTGCACAGGGTCATCAGCTATTGAGAAAAAGGTGTTTTCGCTCTCGATAATCTCCTTGCATTTTTCAATGCCACCTTTTTCCGCAGCTTCATCAAAATCAAAATTTGTGAGAATAGGGTTCTTTACCTTATCCGCAAATACTGAGCTCTTTAATAAGCGCATTTTGTTTCCTAAATTTCCATGCTTTCGGTTATACTTATCGCTATTAACAAAATGTATTTGCGGTATAAGCATTTCCAGTTTTGGGGGAGATGAAAAAACCTGATCTAACCTGTTTACACGGCCAATCAAATTAATAAGATCTTTTTCATGCAAGTTCCTTCCGCTAAGAATAAAAAGTGAATTAATTGGAAGATTTACCCCCTCCAAAATGACTTTGTTCGCAATAATATATTGAAGTTCCGGAATTTGTGAATACTGATATTCCAAATATTCTTTTACATTGTCCGGCATTTTCCCATGTAAATAGATTATGCCTTTTTTCAGATATTCGATTGCGTAGAAATCGGAGTGTACATATTCTTTAAGATTTGTAATCACGGTATTTAACGTGTCACTTATTTCAATCTGATCTTTTATTTGTGCGAGTTCATCTGCGAATTGTTCGATTTTTCTGGGGGCATACAAATAGCAAAATGTCTTTTTTGTGGCATTAAGAGTAATGTATGCAAACATATTAATATAAATATCAACAGGAAAAAACTCGTCAATAAAGCGATTGTATTTCTGAACAACACCACTTGTACAATATTCGAAATATTCTGGTTCTTTAATATTAAATGCAATGCGTTGTTCAAAAATCTCTTGAGAGGTGTCCATTTTCAAATTATCTACATTCGTTATCAGAGGTGATAGATAAACTATTTCCGAATTTGGCCATCTTTTTCGATTAAGTTTTATAAGTCTGGAAAGTAATATTGAACGAGAATCTCGTTCCAAGAGGCGGTGCGCTTCGTCAATATACAGGCAATCGAAAAATATGTCATGTTTATCAAGAAGCCTCAAAGCTCGTTCCTGTGTTAATACAGCAATAAAGCGCTCCTCATGGTTGTACATTTCATCATGTATGATTATTTTCGCATCAAAATTTCTATCCCGAACAGCTCTATATGTCTGCATGAGCAAAGATTTTGTAGGTACAATAATGGCAAAACGTTTATAAACGGACCATTTCGTAGCAATATGGTCCAGTATTATACTGCTTTTACCAAAAGAAGTGGGGGCAACATAGCATATATCTTTACTTTTGCTGTTAAGAATCTCATCTCGAGTATGCTTTTGGCTAAATGTTTCTATAAGATTGTCATGTTTGAACCCTTCATTAATTAGAGTGGGAATAACTGATGCTGCGATATCAGAGAATTGTAGCTGCTTAAATTCAGTAATAGCTTGGGCTATTGGATAGTATCCAATGTTGACACTAAAATCATATAGAGGGGCATAATCGCCAAAAAATAAAGAATATTTTAAGATGATGGAATAACCAAGTTCAACAAATGATGTAAGCCGACGATCTCTTTCATATTTTCTCAAAAGGATTATGGCTACGGTCAATAGAAAGGACTTCTCGTTTTCATCGAGCCGATCTGGGCTAACGGTTAACTTCTCCATTGCCGAGTGATAAAACGGAAGTGCTTTTAGATCTTGAATTAGTTTGTTATCATCCATATTACTCTACCTCAAGCCAATATAGCGCATGAAGATGTCTGTTGAACGATGCGTTACGCAGATCACATGAACTTTCTCGCCCTTTAACTTATCCGCTATGCTTTCAATATCTTTCAATATACTGTCATGATTGGGTTGTTTCCAAACTCCCGACAAAAAAATCGTTCCACAGGGCATAGTGTTAAATTCTTCAATCGAACGAAACTTCCCATTGGTAAAGTCGTCAGAAAGCTTTTTAATGTTTTTACGAATTTCCTTTGCAGTACCAACGTCATACTGGCTTGCATGCGCATAAGCCTCTCTCCAGGGATTATTGGGAAGTCCTCTTTTTCCGCTTTTGTCGCGGCCTGAAATCTTTGCGGAAAGATCACTCATAGCCAATGTAACTTTTCCCGAATATGATATGTCTTTTGATTCTATCGATCCAGCCTTGCTTTCCATTAGCCATTCGATGTTATTTTTGGAATAATATCCGTCAAACCCCTTTTTTATTGAGTTCTCTTCCAAATTTAAAAATAAGCATTCTTGTTTATAACCAGTTAGTCGAATATACAGATGAACAAAAAATTCGGCCGTGGCTCCCATAATCCAATCTTGTTGTTTGGTAGAAAATAAATTCTTCACATGGGTCTTAACGGTAGCCAAATCTGATCCTGAATTGCCTTCACAGATCAAGACAAAGTTTTTATCAAGAACTTCCTTGATTGGTTCAGTAATATCATCGATATCAATAATTGTAAGAACCATCTTTGAAGAGATGGTATGCTCTGTAAAAGCAAGTGGAATCATGACCGTCCTCCTTTCTGCTCCTTATCCAATCAGTTGCAGAACACAATGCTTTTCTGTATTGCTAACTAAATCATCCTATTTGCTAATCTACAAATTCCATAATGTCATCCAGAGAGCACCCTAATGCTTTACAAATGCGCCCCAGCACATCGGTGGTGACATTATCTCCATGCGTTAATTTGTTCATCGTATAGTGACTTACTTGGGCCATTTCTTCGAGATCTTTTTTCTTCAAATCTCGATCAATAAGCAACTTCCATAATTTTTTGTAGCTTACAGCCATAATCTCTTGACCTCATTATTATCTAATCTAGCATTTCATTATTTTTATTATATCATGTGAAGTCGATATTTCAAACAAATGTTAGCGTTCAAACACTTATACAAAGTACCGCCCAACCGAGGCTATGGGCGGCATTTTTTATATCTTAGTAAATTCAATGGAGAAAGGAGGAACTACCCACGGGGGCTTGACTGAAAAGTTGAGCCCTTTTTTTTACGCCCAAAAACAGGAGGTAAGTGCTTATGGCAGATCCTTGACGGTATCATTGATAAGCTGGTGCGCCAAATCTTTGAGCGCATGAAAGCAATTCCCAAAAGCGAGATTGTCAGCGCCCGTTACCGTGAGAAGATGGAGCAGCGGAAAAGCCTGCTCCACAGTGTTCGATCCGAGTATGTCAAAGCTGCCGCAGACCTCGAAACGCTGAAAGGCGAAGTCATCAAGACCATCCGTGGAGAGAGTAGCTTCTCTAAAGAGCTGTTAAACTCTCTAATTGCCGAGGCCGAAGCGAAATGCAGAGAGCTCCAAGAGAATTTGGAGGCAGCGCAAGCGGCCTATGACGAAGGACAAGCGGTGATGGCTTCGCTGAACACGCAGTATAACGACATCATCTCATGGGCAGAAATGTACGATACAGCCAGCATAGAGGCAAAGAAAATGATCGTGAGCTGTTTGATAAAGCGGGTAGAGGTATACCGTGACTACAAGCTGCACATTGATTTCAACATTGACTTTACACAGTTCTGTGAAGGGCTGGACATTGTGACGATTGCCGCATAAAACAAAAAGCCCGCTCCCAAAAGGGTGATATGCTCCCTCTATGAGAGACAGTGAAATAAAACACTGTCAATCATGGAGGGAGCATTGTCATGCCAAGGAAGCAAAAGTTAGGTGTAGAAGAAAAGATCAAGATTATACGAGATTATCTCAAGGGACAGATCAGCATAAGTGAAGCGGCTCGGAGAGGCAAGGTTTCAGGTGAGACAGTCAATCAATGGATACGCAACTATGAGGCAGATGGGGTAGATGCATTTCTATCGCGCAAAAACCATGTGTACAGACCGGAGTTAAAGAGGCAGGCCGTGGAGGATTATCTGTCTGGCATAGGAAGTCTGGCAGATATTTGCAGAAAATATCATATTGGGAATCGTGCACAGCTCAGGGATTGGATAAAGGTGTATAATGCTCATGGAGATTTCAACTCCGTAAAACACTCAGGAGGAGGAAGCTACATGAAGCAAGGACGGGAAACCACGCAGGAAGAGCGTATCCAAATTGTTAAGGATTGCATTGCCAGTGGAAAGAATTACGGAGAAATGGCCTTGAAATACCAGGTTAGCTATCAACAGGTTCGGAGTTGGACTCTTCGGTTTGAACAGATGGGAGAAGCAGGATTGGAGGATCGGCGGGGCCGCCGGAAGAAAGACCAAACTCCTCGCACCGAACTGGAAAAAGCCCAAATTGAAATTGAGCAACTCAAGCACAAGCTATATCTGGCGGAAATGGAGAATGCACTGCTAAAAAAATTGGACGAGATCGAGAGGAGAGAGGCCTGGAAGAAGTGAGGCAGCGTCGTACTTATAAAGCCATTCAGGAGTGCCATGAAAATCAGGGGCACCCCATTGAGGTGGCGTGTAAACTGCTCCATGTCGCTCGTTCTGCCTATCATAAATGGGCTTCTGGAAAGTTGAGCCGCAGAGCTACGGAAAACGAGAAACTGGCGGATAAGATCGAGAAAATCTACTCCGAGAGCCCAGACAAAGGCTATCGGAGGCTGAACGATGACTTGCGCCACGACTACGGCATCCACGTCAACGACAAGAGAGTGCTGCGCATTTGCCGGGCCAGAGATATTCGCTCTACCGTGAAGTACAGCAATCACGGCTGTACCAGACGGGCCAAGAATCCTCAGTATCTAGCTGAAAACCTGTTGGATCGCCAATTCTATGCAGAAAAGCCGAATGAAAAATGGCTGACCGATGTGACCGAGTTTAAGTGGTATGAGGGAACTGAAGTACACAAGGTCTATCTCAGCGCTATTCTGGATCTCTATGACCGGCGCATTGTGGCCTTTGTGCTGGGGAATCGCAATGACAATCCTCTTGTATTCAAGACCTTTGACAAGGCTGTGAAGGCCAATCCTGGTGCTCACCCCTTGTTCCACAGTGACAGAGGGTTTCAGTATACCAACCGAACCTTCCACCACAAGCTTGTGCAGGCAGGAATGACACAAAGTATGTCCCGTGTGGCCCACTGCATTGACAATGGCCCCATGGAAGGGTTCTGGGGCATCTTAAAGCGGGAGCGTTACTACGGCAGACGATTTACCAGTAAGAAAGAACTTGTCCAGATGATTCAACACTATATCCACTACTACAACACCAGGAGAGTACAGCGCAACTTGGGCGTGCTGACGCCGATGGAGAAGCACGAGCTGTATCTCGCTGCATAAAAAGCGGCCAGCAGCACATAGGCTACTGGCCGGGAAAACTTTATATTTTTTCACTGTCCTCTTGACGGGGAGCAGTTCAGGAACAGGCATGAAAAAACCTGCTTCGTATGAAGCAGGTTATCTAAGAATACTCAGCACACCAAAGTTTGGTGGAGATAAGCGGGATCGAACCGCTGACCTCTTGAATGCCATTCAAGCGCTCTCCCAGCTGAGCTATACCCCCAAATAAAAGGGTGTGCTGAGTATTTCTTATTCATTTTTTCTGAGGGGTGTGTAACCGCTTCAACCGGGCTCCCAGCTGAGCTATACCCCCAGGTTGTACTTGTTTTTTGTCGTGTCCCCTGCGGAACGAGTGTTAGTATAACAGGGGGTGTAAGAAAAGTCAAGGGCTTTTTTCAGAAAATTTCAGATTTTTTTGCAGAAGCTAAAATAGACCCAACATCGCTGTTCATATACCTCTATAATAATAATCAGAATCAGACATCATACGGGTATCCGTCCGCGTATGGCATTGCTCCCAAGAAGTAGTTCTTCATGCAGGCAACTCTCTGGTGCGTGGCCAGCTGTGCAGGCTTCCCCCAGACTGTCCTGTGCGTCCCCCCTGGCCACGTTGTTTCCGGGGCACACGAGGCCGAAAACAAGAGGCACAAAGAGCCAAGAAAAAATTTTTAGATTTTTTGAAATTTCTTGTTGACAAACCACCCCCTCTCTGATATACTCATTTTTGTCGGCGCGAGAGACCGCCGCAAAAACGAAATAACAACTCGGGGGTATAGCTCAGCTGGGAGAGCGCTTGAATGGCATTCAAGAGGTCAGCGGTTCGATCCCGCTTATCTCCACCAAAGTCCTGAACGCATCTGCGTTCAGGACTTTTTCTTTTCTCAAAACCATGATACCATCCGCCCTATGCATCAATTCCTTTCATTCTTTCTTCTGGAAAACATCGGTGGATTTGTGCTATGATATATGCTGTTGCGACAAATGACATGCAGTCGATAAACCGCTAGAAAGCTCAGGTGTAGCCCCATGCAAGCAAACGCCAAACCAGCCCAATCCGATATCTTCGCCACCCTTCCCATCCCCGTAGCCCTGCGGAAGATGATTCTTCCCGCTGTAGCCAGCCAGCTGATCGTGCTGATCTACAACATGGCGGACACCTTCTTTGTGGGGCGGACCAACAACCCGTACATGGTGGCCTCCACCTCCCTCATCCTCCCCGTGTTCAACATCACCCTGTGTCTGGCCGGACTGGCAGGCATCGGCGGCGGCTCCCTCATCTCCCGGCTGCTGGGCAGTGGCCGACCCGAGGAGGCCCGGAAGGTCAGCGCATTCTCTCTGTACCTGGGTCTGTCCATCGCCGCCCTCTTCGCCCTGGGCACGGGGCTGTTCATGGAGCCTCTGCTGGGGCTGCTGGGTGCCGGCGAGAACACCTACCACTACGCCCAGCAATATGCCACCTGTGTCATTGTCATCGGCGGCATTCCCACGGTACTGTCCAACGTGCTGGCCAACCTCATCCGCAGCATTGGCCGCTCCCGGGAAGCCAGCGCGGGTATCATCTTGGGCGGCCTGCTAAACATCGCCCTGGACCCCCTCTTTATGTTTGTCCTGCTGCCCCGGGGCCAGGAGGTGCTGGGCGCTGGTCTGGCCACCTGCCTGTCCAACTGCGTAGCCCTACTCTTTTTCCTGGTGGTGCTGGCTCGGATGGGCCGGGGCTCCATCATCACCTTCTCCCCCAAGGCAGGACTGCCCCAGCGCAGCAGCATTGTGGCGGTGTTCGGGGTGGGCATTCCCTCCGCCATCACCACCCTGCTCTTCGATTTGGACTATGTGGTCATTGACAAGCTGATGGTATCCTATCACGACGTGGCTCTGGCCGCCGTGGGCATCGTCCTCAAAGTGGAGCGTTTCCCCCTGAATGTGGGGGTGGGCATCTGCCAGGGTATGCTGCCCCTGGTAGCCTACAACTACTCGGCTGGAAATCAGCAACGGATGAACGACGCCATCCGCCTCTCCCGCCGCCTTGGTCTGATTGTGGCGGCCATCAGCATTGCGCTGTATGAAATTTTCGCCGTCCAGTTCTCCAACCTGTTCATTGGAGATGCCCAGACGGTGGAGTTGGCCTCCCAGTTCCTCCGCATCCGAGTGCTGGCCACCCCGCTGATGTTCCTGAGCTTTTTCACCGTGTACCTGTTCCAGGCCTTCGGCAAAGGGCGTGTGTCCCTCTTCCTGGGCGTGACCCGGTGGCTGTTTCTCAACATCCCCATGCTCTTTCTCCTCAACGCCATCTTCGGCATGTTCGGCATCGTCTGGTCCCAAATCACGGCGGACACCCTCAATGTGATTCTCTCCTTCTACATCTACTTCCGGTTCCGCCCCTCTGCCAACGAGCTTCAACCCAATCATGTGCAACAAGGTCTGAAATCCTAGAGATTTCAGACCTTGTTGTTTATTCCCCTTCCACCGCCAGGCACAGCCCGGAATAGGGCGGAAGAGACAGTTGAACTTGGTTATGCAGGACAGGTAAGAAGCCCTCATTTCGCTTCACGCCTCCGCCGTACTCCTCCCACTCCGTGGAGAGGATGGGCCGCAGTCCGGCGCACCCCTCCACAGGGAGTTGGTAACCGTCCTGCGTCTGGTCCGAGAAGTTGAACACGAACACCAGGCGCTCTTTTTCGCTGCGCCGTTCCAAGGCGTAGATGCACCGCTCCTCCTGGTGGCAGTCCAGCCACCGGAAGCCCTGCTCTCGGTCATCCTCCTGCCACAGGGCGGAGTGGTTGAGGTACAGGTGGTTTAAGTCCCGGATGAACCGGAACAATTCATCGTGTTTCGGATAACTGAGCAGATTCCAGTCCTGTTCCCTGCTCTCGTCCCACTCCCGGAACTGCCCAATCTCATTGCCCATGAAGTTGAGTTTCTTTCCGGGATGGGCCATCATGTAACAGTACAGGGCTCTGGCCTGGGGGAACTTCTCCTCATAGTCCCCGTGCATCTTCTGGAGGATGGTGGCCTTTCCGTGAACCACCTCGTCATGGGACAGGGGGAGCAGATACCGCTCCTGATAGAAATACATCATGGAGAAGGTAAGTTTGTGATAGTGCTGGGGCCGCATCTGGGGCGGGGTCTGGAAGTAGGACAGGGTGTCGTTCATCCACCCCAGATCCCACTTGTAGTCAAAGCCCAGTCCGCCGTGGGCCACGTCCCGGGTCACACCAGAATAAGAAGTGGAGTCCTCGGCAATGAGCAGGGCGTGGGGCTGCCGCTGCTTGAGGCCCTGGTTCATGGTCTGCAAAAACTGGATGGCCCCACGGTTCTCCCCCCGTCCCGGGTCTCCCTGCCAGTAGATGAGGTTACTCACCGCATCCATGCGCAGGCCGTCCACATGGAACTCCTTCAGCCAATAGAGAGCCGCCGACTGAAGGAAGCTTCGGACCTCCCCTCTGGAGTGCATGAAATTGCAGCTGCCCCACTCGCTGCGGCCCACCGCAGTGTTGGGGTACTCGTAGAGAGGGGTGCCGTCATAATTCCACAGGGCGTAGTCATCCACCGCAAAGTGTACCGGGACAAAGTCCATGATGACCCCGATGTGGTTTTGGTGGCACTGGTCAATGAAGAACCGCAGCTGATCGGGGGTTCCATAGCGGGAGGTGGGGCTGAAAAATCCGGTGTCCTGATACCCCCAGGAGGCATCACAGGGGTGCTCAGCCAGGGGCATCAACTCAATATAGTTATAGCCGCACTCCTTGACGTAGGGGATAAGCCGCTGGGCCAGCTCCTCATAGGTGTACCAGTCGTCAGGGGCATCGGATTTTCTCTGCCACGAGCCCAGGTGCACCTCGTAAATGTTCAGGGGCTGCTGGTACCCCTCTCCCCTGCGGTCCATCCACGCCCCGTCCTGGAAGGAATAGCGATCCAGGGTGTGGACCACCGAAGCGGTATTGGGCCGCTTTTCGCTGCCAAATCCATAGGGGTCACAGTGGTCAATGGTGTTCCCGGTCTGGCTGGTGATGCGGAATTTGTACCTGGCCCCCACCTCCACCTGAGGGACGGTGAGCTCCCAGAAGTTCCCGTCGTAGATCTTGTGCATGTCACTGCCCTGCCAGCTGTTGAAGTCCCCGATCACCGAGATGCTGGCGGCATTGGGGGCAAAGGTACGGAAGACCACGCTGCCGTCCCCCTGCACCTGGGCACCCAGAAAGCGATAGGCCTCAAATTCCTGGCCCGTGTAAAATCCGTAAAAGTCCATGGCGACCTCCTTACATTTCTAGACAATCGTCGGTTTTCCAATTATAATAGAGTATACATGGTAGGATCTCCGCTGCACACCAGCAGCTGAGGCCAGCGGTCGGATAACCAACCTTTGCAGCAAAGTGTCGGGAAAGGACGGGGCGTATGGACATTCGAGTGAAGAAAACCCGGCGGAGTATCATCACCGCCTTTATGGAGCTGCGGGCCCACAAGCCCCTGGAGAAAATCACGGTCAAGGAGCTGTGTGAAAAGGCGGAAATCAACAAGTCCACCTTTTACACCCACTTCACAGACATCTACCACCTGTCCGATCAGTTGGAGCAGGAGCTGATCCAGCAGGTGGTGGACAATCTCCCCCACCCCCAATACGTGGTGGAGCACCCCAAAGAGTTCACCCAAGAGCTGTTCCTGGCCTTTTATGCCCAGTCTGCCCGGATTGACAAGCTGTTTTCCGGCCCCCAGCGGGGCAATTTCGTGGTAAAACTCCACGCCGCCCTGAACGAGCGGATTTTCCAGGCCTATCCCCAGTATGAAGACGATCTGTTCTTCAATGTCTATCTCAACTTCGCCATTTTCGGGGGCTACTACGCCATGTGCGAGGGAAAAGCCATCGATACCCCAGGCACCATTGCCGCCATCGCCCAGATCACCGAGCACTGCTCTCGGGCCCTGGTGGAAGAGCTGCACGCCCGTAAACAGGAATAAAAGGAGTCCGGCACGAGGATACCCCCGTGCCGGACTCTCTGTATCATGATAGGTTGCTGTATCCCATGAGGGAGGCATCCACCACCCGGGCCACTTCCCGGCCCTCGGCAATGGCCCACACCACCAGGGATTGGCCCCGGTGCATGTCTCCGGCGGTAAACACCCGCTCCACGCTGGTCTCATAGCCGCCGGGCTGGGTGGCCACGTTGGTGCGGCCGTCCCGCTCCACCCCGAAGGCCTGGGCCACATACTCCTCACTGCCCAAAAAGCCTGCGGCGATGAGCACCAGGTCGGCGGGCACCTCCACCTCGCTGCCCTCCACAGGTACCATCTGCATCCGTCCGGTGGCCTCGTCCTTTTTGGGTTCCAGGCTCACCAGCACGGCCCCGCACACCTTGCCCTCCGCGTCCTGCTGAAACTCCTTCACCGTGGTCTGGTAGCGGCGTGGGTCTTCGCCAAACACAGCGATGGCCTCCTGCTGGCCGTAGTCGGTCTTTAGCACCCGGGGCCACTGGGGCCAGGGGTTGCCGGGGGTACGGGTCTCCGGGGCCTTGGGCATCATCTCCAGCTGGGTCACCCCCGCTGCTCCCAGGCGGATGGCGGTGCCCACACAGTCATTGCCCGTGTCGCCGCCGCCGATGACCAGCACCTGCTTGCCCTCGGCCAGGTGGGTGGGGACGGTTTGGAAGTCACTGTCCAGCAGCTCTTTCGTCACCTGGGTGAGGAAGTCCACGGCAAACATCACCCCCTGGGCCTCCCGTCCGGGCACTGGCAGGTCCCGGGGCTGGCTGGCCCCGCAGGCCAGAATCACCCGGTCGTACTCCTCCAGCAGCTCCTGGGCGGTGACCGTGCGCCCCACGTCCACGTGACACCGGAACTCCACCCCCGCCTGCTCCATGAGAGCAACACGGCGGTCGATAACCTTCTTGTCCAGCTTCATATTGGGAATGCCGTAGCGCAGCAGTCCGCCGGGGCGATCGTGGCGCTCAAACACGGTCACCCAGTGGCCGCGCTGATTGAGCAGCAGCGCCGCAGACAGGCCAGCCGGGCCGCTGCCCACCACAGCCACCCGCTTGCCCGTGCGCACCTTGGGGGGCTCCCCGCTCACCAGGCCATGGGCAAAAGCGTACTCAATGACCTGGCGCTCATTGTCCTTGGTGGTGACCGGCTCACTGTATTCCCCGCAGGTGCAGGCCGCCTCACACAGGGCGGGACACACCCGGGAGGTAAACTCAGGCAGGCAGTGGGTGCGGCTGAGGCGGATATACGCCTGCTCCCAGTTGCCGTGGTATACCAGATCGTTGATCTCAGGCACCAGGTTGTGGAGGGGACAACCAGAGGCCATGCCGCCGATCATCATCCCCGCCTGACAGAAGGGGACGCCGCAGTCCATACACCGGGCCCCCTGCTGCTGTTGCTGCTGGAGGGTGAGGGTGGTGTGGAACTCGTCAAAGGTTTGAATGCGCTCCAGAGGCGGGACGGAAGGCCCGTTCTGCCGTTGATATTCCATAAATCCTGTGGGCTTTCCCATCTTCCTCAACCTTCCTTTCCTGCCACGCTGGCGTAGAACGCCTCGATCTGGGACTCTTCCCGGCTCATGCCCTGCTCTTCAAATTGGGCGGAGAGCTGCATAAGCTTCTTGTATTCCCCGGGAATGATTTTCTTGAACCGGGGCAGATAGGCGTCAAAGTCGTCCAGCACCTGACGGGCCTTCTCCGAGCCGGTGGCGGCCACATGGTCCTGGAGCATCTGCCGCAGCTCCTCCCGGTCGAACTTGCTCTCCACCTTCTCCATGAGCACCTGGCCCTTGTTCAGGTTCCGGTACAGAGCGTTGCCCTCGTCCAACACGTACACCACGCCGCCGCTCATACCGGCGGCGAAATTCTTACCCGTGGGGCCCAATACCACCACACAGCCGCCGGTCATATACTCGCAGCCGTGCTCGCCCACGCCTTCCACCACGGCACGGGCGCCGGAGTTCCGCACGCAGAACCGCTCCCCTGCCATGCCGTTGATGTAGGCCTGGCCGGAGGTGGCGCCGTACAGGGCCACATTGCCGATGATGATATTCTCATGGGGGACAAAGTTCGCCTGCTTGGGGGGATACACCACCAGCTTGCCGCCGGATAGGCCCTTGCCGAAGTAGTCGTTGCTGTCCCCCTCCAGCTCCAGGGTGAGGCCCTGGGGGATGAAGGCGCCGAAGCTCTGGCCTCCTGCGCCGTGGCAGCGGACGGTGATGGTGTCCTGGGGCAGGCCGTGGGGATGACGGCGGGTGAGCTCGGAGCCCAGCAGGGTGCCGAAGCTGCGGTCGGTGTTCAACAGCTGTACCTCCACGGTGTGGGCCCGGCCACTGGACAGGCTGTCCTTGATCTTGGCGCTCTTGAGCAGCACCTGCTCGTCCTTGGTGCGCTCCAGATGGAAGTCGTAGGCGTGCTGGGGATCAAAGATGGTCTGGCTGTCCGGGACCTGGGCCAGAATTCCACTCAAATCCACCTGAGCGGCGTTGCCCGTCAGGTCGGTTCTCTGACGGAGCAGGTCGGTGCGGCCCACCATCTCGTCCACCGTGCGCACGCCCAGCTTGGCCATGTACTCCCGCAGCTCCTGGGCGATAAAACGCATGAAGTGTTCCACATACTCCGGCTTGCCCATAAACCGACGGCGCAGTTCCGGGTTCTGGGTGGCCACGCCCATGGGGCAGGTGTCCAGGTTGCACACCCGCATCATCACACACCCCAGGGTGACCAGGGGGGCGGTGGCAAAGCCGAACTCCTCGGCGCCCAACAGGGCGGCCACGGCCACGTCCTTGCCGCTCATGAGTTTGCCGTCGGTCTCAATGCGCACCCGGTCCCGGAGATCATTTTTCAACAGGGTCTGGTGGGTCTCCGCCAGGCCCAGCTCCCAGGGCAGGCCCGCATCCAAAATGGAGCTCAGGGGGGCGGCTCCGGTACCGCCGTCGTACCCGGAGATCAAAATCACCTGGGCGCCCGCCTTGGCCACACCGGCGGCCACGGTACCCACGCCCGCCTCAGACACCAGCTTCACCGAAATGCGGGCGTACTTGTTGGCGTTTTTCAGGTCATAGATGAGCTGGGCCAAGTCCTCAATGGAATAGATGTCGTGGTGAGGGGGCGGGGAAATCAGACTCACGCCGGGGGTGGAGTGACGGGTCTTGGCAATCCAGGGGTACACCTTCTGGGCAGGCAGGTGTCCCCCCTCGCCAGGCTTGGCGCCCTGGGCCATCTTGATTTGCAGCTCCTTGGCGCTGACCAGATAGCGGCTGGTGACGCCGAAGCGGCCGCTGGCCACCTGCTTGATGGCGGAGCTGCGGTCATGGTCGGTGCCCGCCGACTCCAGCCGCTCGTCACTCTCGCCGCCTTCGCCGCTGTTGGACTTGCCGTGGAGGTGGTTCATGGCCACCGCCAGGGCCTCGTGGGCCTCCTGGGAGATGGAGCCGTAGGACATGGCCCCGGTCTTGAAGCGGGTTACAATGCTGTCCACGCTCTCCACCTCCTCCAGAGGCACACCCTGTTCCGGGTAGTTGAACTCCATGAGGGAGCGGAGGGTGCCGAAGTTCTCCTGGTCCACCTGGGCGGTATACTGCCGGAACATCTGGTAGTCTCCCGTGTGGGTGGACTGCTGCAACAGGTGGATGGTCTGGGGATTGTAGCGGTGCTCCTCCCCCTGGCTGCGCATCTTGTGGCGGCCCACCGAGGGCAGGGTCAGATTCACCGCCAGCCCCAGGGGGTCATAGGCCTTGGAGTGCTGGGCGTCGGTCTGGGCGGCGATGTCCTCCAGGGTGATGCCGCCAATGCGGCTGATGGTTCCGGTAAAGTAGGTGTCGATGACCTCCCGGCTGATGCCGATGCACTCGAAAATCTGGCTGCCCTGGTAGGACTGGATGGTGGAAATGCCCATTTTAGAGGCGATCTTCACGATCCCCTGGAGGATGGCGTGGTCGTAGTCCTCCACGGCGGCGTAGTAGTCCTTATGCAGCAGCCCGTCCTGCACCAGCTGAGCCACCGTGGCGTGGGCCAGGTAGGGGTTGACGGCGCAGGCGCCATAGCCCAGCAGGCAGGCGAAGTGGTGCACCTCCCGGGGCTCCCCGGACTCCAGAATGAGGGACATGGCCGTACACTTCTTGGTCTTCACCAGGTACTTGTGCACCGCCGACACCGCCAACAGGGACGGAATGGCCACGTGGTTTTCGTCCACCCCACGGTCGGACAGGATCAAGATGGTGGCCCCCTTGCGGTATGCCTTGTCCACCTGGACAAACAGCTGCTCCAGCACCCGGTCCATGGGGGTATTTTTATAGTAAAGGATGGAGACCGTGGCCACCTGGAAGCCGGGACGGTTCATAGTCTTGATCTTCAACAGGTCCAGGTCGTTCAAAATGGGGTTGTTGATTTTCAGCACCCGGCAGTTCTCCGGCTGCTCCTGGAGCAGATTGCCGTTTTTCCCGGCGTAGACGGTGGTGGAGGTGACGATTTTCTCCCGCACCGAGTCGATGGGCGGGTTGGTCACTTGGGCGAACATCTGCTTGAAGTAGTGGAACAGGGGCTGATACTGGTCCGAGAGCACCGCCAGCGGGGTGTCCACACCCATGGCCCCAATGGGCTCGCTGCCATTGAGGGCCATGGAGCACACGCTGTTGCGGTACTCCTCATAGGTGTAGCCAAAGGCCATTTGCAGCCGGGCGCAGTACTCCCGGCTCAGCGGGGGTACCGGCTGGTTGGGCACCTTCAAGTCGTGGAGCTCCACCAGGTTGCTGTCCAGCCACTCCCCGTAGGGCTCCTTCCCGGCGTAGCGCTCCTTGATCTCCTGGTCCGAGTACACCCGGCCCTGCACCGTATCCACCAGCAGCATCTTCCCGGGGTGCAGCCGCTCCTTGGTGATGATCTGGTCCTCCGGGATGGAGAGCACGCCCACCTCCGAGGAGAGGATGAGCCGCCCATCGCTGGTGATATAGTAGCGGGAGGGGCGCAGGCCGTTGCGGTCCAGCACCGCCCCCATCACATCGCCGTCGGAGAACAGAATGGAGGCAGGGCCGTCCCAAGGCTCCATCATGGTGGCGTAGTACTGGTAGAAGTCCCGGAGGGGTTGGGAGATGGTGTCGTTGTGGCTCCAGGGCTCGGGGATGGCCACCATCACCGCCAGAGGCAGCTCCATGCCGCTCATGACCAGAAACTCCAGGGTGTTGTCCAGCATGGCCGAGTCGGAGCCGTCGGCGTGGATGACCGGCAGCACCTTGGTCAAGTCGTCCTCCGAGAAGGCGGGGGTGGACATGGTCTCCTCCCGGGCCTGCATCTTGTCGGCGTTGCCCCGGATGGTGTTGATCTCCCCGTTGTGGACGATGAAGCGGTTGGGGTGGGCCCGCTCCCAGCTGGGGTTGGTGTTGGTGGAGAAGCGGGAGTGCACCAGGGCAATAGCAGAGTCGAAGTCCTCATCCTGCAAATCCAAAAAGAAGGTGCGCAGCTGCCCCACCAGGAACATCCCCTTATAGACCATGGTGCGGCTGGACAGAGAGGGCACATAGGTGTTGTCGTTGCTCTGCTCGAAGACCCGGCGCACCATGTACAACTTTCGGTCAAAGGCCAGCCCCGCCGGGATGTCCTTGGGCTTTTTCACAAAGCCCTGGTAGATGGCAGGCATACACGCCAGTGCCTTCTCCCCCAGCACCTGAGGGGCGGTGGGCACTGGACGCCAACCCAAAAACTCCAGCCCCTCCTTGGCCACAATGACCTCGAACATCTTCATGGCCCGGCTGCGTTTCAGTTCGTCCTGGGGAAAGAAGAACATGCCAACGCCGTATTCCCGCTCCCCGCCCAGAGCAATGCCCAATTGGGCACATACCTTGGTGAAAAAGCGGTGGCTGATCTGAACCAGAATGCCAACGCCGTCCCCGGTCTTGCCCTGGGCATCTTTTCCGGCCCGGTGTTCCAGGTTTTCCACAATGTGCAGGGCATCTGCTACAATTTGATGGGTTTTCCGGCCGTGGATGTCCACAACGGCCCCGATGCCGCAGTTGTCATGCTCCAGCTGCGGGCAGTATAGGGTTTGCATGGATGGCTTTGTCATGGTGACTCCCCCTTTGGAATATCTGTAAAACGAACACAAGGGCGCCAAAGAACCCTCAGACCACCTTGTCCGTGGGATTCCTTGACACCCTTGTCAATCTCGTATTTGTAAATACATCCGTGCGCCGTGCGCGGACTATTTATTTCGTTAAAGTATACGACACACCCCCGGAGCTTGTCAACCCCCTGGAACACAAATGGCAGTTTTCACAAGTTTCTGCCAGAAACAGCCACTTCACTTTGCAGCATTTTCACACTTGACTTTGGCGAAAACGGGGCGTATCATAAGCCCATCCAACGGACAACGACGTCATGGAGCTCAGTTCTATGACGTCGCTGTCCGTTTTTATTTTCTGGAGAGGATGGATGAACATGACGAACGTGCCCAGCTATTTTGGAAGTCAGGTATTTGACCAGCGTGTGATGAAGGCCCGCCTTCCTCAAGATATTTACCGTTCCCTGCGCTGTACCATGGAGGAGGGAACGCCCCTGGACCTGCCCGTGGCCAATGTGGTGGCCGCCGCCATGCGGGACTGGGCGGTGGAGCAGGGTGCCACCCACTTTACCCACTGGTTCCAGCCCATGACCGGCGTCACCGCCGAGAAGCACGACAGCTTCATCTCCCCCGCCCCGGATGGCGGCGTGATTATGGAGTTTTCCGGCAAGGAGCTCATCCGAGGGGAGCCCGACGCCTCCTCCTTCCCTTCCGGCGGGCTGCGAGCCACCTTTGAGGCCCGGGGCTACACCGCCTGGGACCCCACCTCTTACGCCTTCATCAAGGGCAAGACGTTGTGCATTCCCACCGCCTTCTGCTCCTACGGCGGCGAGGCACTGGACAAGAAGACCCCCCTGCTGCGCTCCATGGAGGCTTTGAACCGCCAGGCTCTGCGGGTGCTCCATCTGCTGGGGGACACCGATGTGAAGTCGGTGCGCACCTCGGTGGGCCCGGAACAGGAGTATTTCCTGGTGGACCGGAAGCTGTACGACCAGCGGCCCGACCTCATCTACACCGGGCGCACCCTCTTCGGCGCCCGCTCCCCCAAGGGGCAGGAGCTCAACGACCACTATTTCGGCAACATCAAGGAGCGGGTGGCCGCCTACATGGAGGAACTCAACGAAGAGCTGTGGAAGTTGGGCATTCTGGCCAAGACCCAGCACAACGAGGTGGCTCCCGCGCAGCACGAGCTGGCCCCCATCTACACCACCACCAACATTGCCACCGACCACAACCAGCTGACCATGGAGATCATGCAGAAGGTGGCCGCCAAGCACGGCCTGGTGTGTCTGCTCCACGAAAAGCCCTTTGCCGGAGTCAATGGCTCGGGCAAGCACAACAACTGGTCCATGGCCACCAACACCGGAGTGAACCTCCTCTCCCCCGGCGACAAGCCCCACGAGAACACCCGGTTCCTCCTCTTCCTGTGTGCCGTCATCCAGGCGGTGGACGACTACCAGGATCTGCTGCGGCTGTCTGTGGCCACCGCTGGCAACGACCACCGCCTGGGCGCCCATGAAGCGCCCCCCGCCGTGGTGTCCATCTTCCTGGGGGATGAGCTGTCCGGCATTCTCAAGTCCATGGAGGAGGGCAGCCAGTACACCGCCCCCCAGGCCGAGCGCGTCAAGCTGGGGGTCCACGCCCTGCCCCCGCTGCCCCGGGACACCACTGACCGCAACCGCACCTCCCCCTTCGCCTTCACCGGCAACAAGTTTGAGTTCCGCATGTTGGGCTCCTCCAACTCCATCGCCTGCGCCAACATGATGCTCAACGCCGCTGTGGCGGAGTCCCTGCGCCAGTACGCCGACCGCCTGGAACAGGCCCAGGATCGGGTGGCGGAAATCCACCACATTCTCCGGGACGTCATTCGCCAGCACAAGCGCATTCTCTTTGACGGCAACGGCTACGATGAGAGCTGGATTGAAGAGGCGAAAGCCCGTGGGCTGCTCAACCTGCCCACCACCGCCGACTGTATGCCCTACCTACTCCACGAGAAAAACGTGGAGATGCTCACCCGCCATGGGGTATTCTCCGTGCCCGAGCTCCACTCCCGCTGTGAGATCATGCTGGACAACTACTGCAAGACGGTGGAAATCGAGGCCAACACCATGATCGACATGGCCCGCCAGGACATTCTCCCCGCCGTCCAGAGCTACGCCACCCATGTGGCCCAGGGCATTGCTGCCAAGCGCAGTGTGGTGGACACTCTGCGCTGCACCCACGAGATCAAGCTGCTGGAACAGCTGAGCACCCTCACCGACCAGATCGCCCAGGGCATGGAAGCCCTGGAGGTGGTGACGGACCGCGTGGAGCAGATGGAAGATGTCACCGCCACCTCGGAGGCGGTGCGGGACAAGATGCTCCCCGCCATGGTCCAGCTGCGCCAGGCGGTGGACCAGGCCGAGACCATCACCGCCAGTTCCTTCTGGCCCTACCCCTCCTACGGACAGCTGCTGTTCGGGGTTCGGTAATCACGATACCTATTTGAATATACATGCCTGTGCCCATACCTCCACCGAGGTATGGGCACAGGCGCACAAGGAGGCATCAACATGTGTTCCATTATGGGATATTGCACCCCAAACGCTGACGTGACGGCATTTACCCAAGGCTTCTACAAAACCAAGTCCCGGGGCCCGGACAACTCCCGCATTGTGGACACCGGAATGGGGCTGCTGGGCTTCCACCGCCTGGCCATTATGGGGCTACAGCCCCAGGGAATGCAGCCCTTCGTTCTCCATGGCTGCTATGGGGTGTGCAACGGGGAACTATACGGCTTTGAGGCCATACGGGAACAACTCAAGGATAAATACACCTTTCAGAGCCAATCCGACTGTGAGATTCTCCTCCCCCTCTATTTCGAGCACGGAGTGGACCTGTTTGCCCAGCTGGATGCGGAGTTTGCCTGTATCATTCTGGACACCCAGGGTGGCCACGTGATCGCCGCCCGGGACCCTCTGGGCATTCGTCCCCTATACTACGGCTACGACCAGGCCGGGGCCATTCTCTTTGCCAGCGAGCCCAAAAACCTGGTGGGGCTGGTGGGCCGCATTCTCCCCTTCCCCCCTGGCCACTACTATCTGGACGGACAGTTTGTGCGCTATGCGGACATGACCCGCGTGGACCAGGTGGTGGAGGGAGACCTGGACACCATCTGCACCAACATCCGGGAAAAGCTGGTGGCTGGGATTCAAAAACGCCTGGTGTCCGACGCCCCGGTGGGCTTTCTCCTCAGCGGCGGGCTGGACTCCTCTCTGGTGTGCGCAGTCGCCGCCAAAGCGTCCCCCACTCCCATCCGCACCTTTGCCATCGGCATGGACCGGGATGCCATCGACCTGAAATACGCCCGGGAGGTGGCCGACTACATCGGCAGCGACCACACCGAGGTCATCATCACCCGGCAGGATGTGCTCACCGCCCTGGAGCCGGTGGTGGAGCTGCTGGCCACCTATGACATCACCACCATCCGGGCCAGCATTGGCATGTATCTGCTGTGCAAGGCCATCCATGAACGCACGGACATCCGGGTGCTCCTCACCGGGGAGATCTCCGACGAGCTGTTCGGCTACAAGTACACCGACTTCGCCCCCTCCGCCCAGGCCTTCCAGAAGGAGGCCGCCAAGCGGATTCGGGAAATCCACATGTACGACGTACTGCGGGCAGACCGGTGCATCTCGGTGAACGCTCTGGAGGCCCGGGTGCCCTTTGGTGACCTGGACTTTGTGCGCTATGTGATGGCCATTGACCCCCGTCTGAAGTGCAACACCTATGGCAAGGGAAAATACTTGCTACGCCGTGCATTTGAAGGGGATTGGCTGCCTCTGCACATTCTCTACCGGGAGAAGGCGGCTTTCTCCGACGCCGTGGGCCACTCCATGGTGGACGACCTGAAAGCCTATGCAGAGACCTGCTACACCGACCAAGAGTTCCAGGCTCGGCGCAAGGCCTACACCCACGCCCAGCCCTTCACCAAGGAGTCTCTGCTCTACCGGGAACTGTTTGAAGCCCACTATCCCGGCCAGAGCCAGATGGTCACTGACTTCTGGATGCCCAACAAGACCTGGCCGGGGTGCAACGTGGACGACCCCTCCGCCCGGGTGCTGTCCAACTATGGAAACAGCGGGCTGTAACCTGGAAACGGGAGCGGCGATGGCACGCTGCTCCCGTTTACTGCCCCTATTCTCTGGAAATACTGAGAAGGTACCTCCGTCCACCCTGGGCAAAGGGAAATTCATCCTTGACTTTCTCACACCCCCATGATAGAATGACGGCAGTTGAAAAGGGAGTAGTTTGAAGCTATGCCGTCAACACCTCGGTCAGCGTGCTGGCCTGGCGGTATGCACCCTGTGTGGTAACAAGACTTTTCGACAACTGTCGCTTTGCGGGCAGTTGGCGGAGGGTCTTTTTTATTTTGCCTCTCCGCCCCCAACTCAACACATGGAAGGAAGGAATACCAATGACAGACGCCTACTACAAACAAACCCCACAGCAGGCCCTGGAGACTCAAAAAGCCAGTTCCAACGGACTGTCTGGCCAGGAAGCCCAAGCCCGGACCCAGCAGTTCGGCCCCAACCAGCTGGCTGAGGGTGAGAAAAAGAGTGTGCTCCAGGTCTTTGCCGAGCAGTTCAAAGACCTACTGGTGATCATCCTCATCATCGCCGCCCTCATCTCCGCCGCCTCCGGCAATCTGGAGAGCACCATCGTCATCATCGCCGTGCTCATTCTCAACGCCATTCTGGGTACCGTGCAGTACTTCAAGGCGGAAAAATCCCTGGAGAGCCTGAAAGCCATGTCCTCCCCCACAGCGAAAGTGCTACGGGACGGCAAGCGCATGGAGATCCCCTCCACCCAGATCGTCCCCGGCGACATCGTGCTGCTGGAGGCCGGCGACATGGTGGTGGCCGACGGCCGCATTTTGGAAAACTACTCCCTAAAGGTCAATGAGAGCTCCCTCACCGGTGAGAGCGAGGGCGTGGACAAGACCGCCGACGTCATCCACGCCGACCAGGTGGCTCTGGGCGACCAGAAGAACATGGTCTTCTCCGGCTCCCTGGTCACCTATGGCCGTGCCACCGTGCTGGTCACCGCCACCGGCATGAACACCGAGCTGGGCAAGATCGCCACGTTGATGAATCAGACCCAGCAGCGCAAGACCCCCCTCCAGGAGAGCCTGGACAACTTCAGCGCCAAGCTGGCCATCGTCATCATGGTCATCTGCGCCATCGTCTTTGGCCTGTCCGTGTTCCGCAGCAACATGGAGATTCTGGACGCTCTGATGTTTGCCGTGGCTCTGGCCGTGGCCGCCATCCCCGAGGCCCTGTCCTCCATCGTCACCATCGTGCTGGCCATGGGCACCCAGAAGATGGCCAAACAAAACGCCATCATGAAGGACCTGAAGGCCGTGGAGAGCCTGGGCTGCGTGTCCGTCATCTGCTCGGATAAGACCGGCACCCTGACCCAGAACAAGATGACTCCCCAAAAGGTGTACGCCGACGGCGCTCTGGTGGAGGGCAAGGACTTGAACCTGGCCAACCACGTCCAGCGCCTGCTTCTGAAGGCCGCTCTGCTGGCCAGCGACGCCACCCACGAGGAGGAGACCGGCACCTCCATCGGCGACCCCACCGAGGTAGCCCTGGTGATGTTGGGCGAGCACTTCGGTGTGGAAGAGGAGACCTACCGGGTGCAGCACCCCCGTCTGGGCGAGCTGGCCTTTGACTCCGACCGCAAGCTCATGAGTACCCTCCACGACATTGACGGCGTGCCCACCCTCTTCACCAAGGGCGCCATGGACGTGCTGCTGGACCGCTCCAAGTGGCTGCTCACCAGCGAGGGCCGGGTGCCTCTGACCCAGGAGATGAAAGAGGAGATCGGCCGGGTCAACACCCAGCTGTCCACCGAGGGCCTGCGTGTGCTGGCCTTCGCCTACCGGGAGCTGGACGCCATTCGTCCCCTGTCCCTGGACGATGAGCAGGAATTCACCTTCCTGGGCCTCATCTCCATGATCGATCCGCCCCGTCCCGAGGCCATTCAGGCCGTGGCAGACGCCAAGCAGGGCGGCATTCGCACCATCATGATCACCGGTGACCACAAGATTACCGCCACCGCCATCGCCAAGCAGCTGGGCATCTTCCAGGAGGGCGATCAGGCCCTGTCCGGTGTGGAGCTGGACAACATGACCGACGAGCAGCTGGACGCCTGCCTGGCCTCTGTCTCCGTCTACGCCCGTGTGTCCCCGGAGCACAAAATCCGCATCGTCAACGCCTGGCAGCGCCGGGGCAACATCGTGTCCATGACCGGTGACGGCGTCAACGACGCCCCCGCCCTGAAAAAGGCCGACATCGGCGTGGCCATGGGCATCACCGGCACCGAGGTGTCCAAGGATGCCGCCTCCATGATTCTGGCCGACGACAACTTCGCCACCATCGTCAAGGCGGTGGTCAACGGCCGCAGCGTGTACGCCAACATCAAAAACGCCATTCAGTTCCTGCTCTCCGGCAACACCGCTGGTATCTTCTGCGTGGTGTACGCCTCCCTGATGGCCCTGCCCGCTCCCTTTGAGGCGGTGCATCTGCTGTTTATCAACCTGCTCACCGACTCCCTGCCTGCCATCGCCATCGGCATGGAGCCCGCCCGCCGTGGGCTGCTCAATCAGAAACCCCGTGACCCCAAGGAGCCCATTCTCACCCGGCCTCTGCTGGTCCGTATCGGCATCCAGGGTCTGCTCATCGCCATTGTCACCATGATTGCCTTCTATCTGGGCTATCAGACTGGCGACGCCGCTCTGGCTACCACCATGGCCTTCTCCACTCTGACTCTGGCCCGCCTGTTCCACGGCTTCAACTGCCGAGGCGCCGAGTCCATCTTCCGGCTGAAGTTCTCCAGCAACAAGGCCTCCATCTGGGCGTTTCTGGCTGGTGTGGTGCTGCTGATGCTGGTGCTCTTTGTCCCCGGTCTCAACTCCCTGTTCATGGTCTCCCCCTCCTTTGGGGTGGCCAATCTGGGCGAGATCGTGGGCCTGGCCCTCATCCCCACCATCGTCATCCAGATCGCCAAGGTGATTATAGAGCGCAAGTAATCCCATAAGAAAGAGAGACTCCAAGTTCCATTATGAACCGCTCCCCGTCAAGAGGACAGTGAAAAAATATAAAGTTTTCCCGGCCAGTAGCCTATATGTGCTGCTGGCCGCTTTTTATGCAGCGAGATACAGTTCATGCTTTTCCATAGGCGTCAGCACACCCAGATTTCGCTGCACTCTCCTGGTGTTGTAATAGTGGATGTAATGTCTGATCATCTGGACAAGTTCTTTCTTGCTGGTAAAG